>NZ_JBFBAJ010000017.1:23096-25817 GCF_040682215.1 Actinoplanes sp. NPDC051346
ACTCTGGTGCGACACCAGTCGCCGTGGGCGGTGTCTCTGGTGCGGCACCAGTCGCCGTGGGCGGTGTCTCTGGTGCGGCACCAGTCGCCGTGGGCGGTGTCTCTGGTGCGGCACCAGTCGCCGTGGGCGGCGTCTCCGGTGCCGCGCCGATCAGGGCCGGGAGTGCGGATCCGACGGAACCCACCGACGGTCCCTGCGCTTACACGCCGACGCCCGACGAGCCCGCGTCCCGGCCCGTGCCGCTGCCACCCGACCCCCGGCGCACGCCGAGCCGTGGCACCGTCGAGGTGCTGCTGCAGACCAACCTGGGACCGATCCCGCTGGTGCTCGACCGCGCCGAGGCGCCGTGCACGGTGCAGAGCTTCCTGCATCTGGTCCGGCACCGGTTCTACCACCGGACGATCTGTCACCGGCTGACGGCGTACCCGACGCTCAAGGTGTTGCAGTGCGGCGACCCGAGCGGAACAGGGTCGGGTGGCCCCGGCTACCGCTACAAGGATGAGTTGCCCACCGACCTGCCGCCGGCCCCGACCGACCCGACCGGCGAACGCCGCGTCTACGCCCGCGGCGTGCTGGCCATGGCCAACGCCGGCCCGGACACCAACGGCAGCCAGTTCTTCCTGGTCTACGCGGACTCCGCCCTGCGGCCGAACTACACGATCTTCGGCGCTATGGAGCAGGCCGGACTGGAGACGGTCGACCGGGTGGCGGCCGGGGGAGTGGCCCCGACCCCGGAAGACCCGGCACCAGTGGACGGCGCCCCGGCGCTGACCACGACCATCAAGACGGCTCAGATCTGCCGGTGACCGTGGCGGGGGTTCTCGGCGGGCGTTGCCGAGAACCCCTCGCTGCATTCAGGGTTGGCTCATCGGTCCGGTAGTAGAGGGCTTTGCGGTTGGTCTGCATGATGCATCGGGGCGCCCGCCGCCCCCGGTGGGTGGCGAGCCGCGGTTGCGCTTAGCGCCGCCGACTGCGCCCTCCCGGCATCTCTCTTCGCTGCTGTGCCCCTCGTTGCCCGGCTGCCCTCGTTACCCGCTGCCCGCTGCCCGCTGCCCGCTGCCCGTTGTCCCTGCCGCTGCCCGTTGCCGCTGCCGCTGCCCGTTGCCGCTGCCGCTCCCCGCGCCCCTGCCCCCTTGCGTGCTGCCGCTGCCCTTGTCCGCTGCCACCGCTCACTGCCTTCTGCGCGTGTTGTCTGTGCCCGTGCGCCGAGTTGCCGGTGCCGTGCTGCCGGTGTGCCGCTCTGCCGGTGTGCCGCGTGGCCCGTGCCGTGCTGCTCGTGTTGGTCACGCTTGCCCGCGCTGTCCGCGCGTCGGCTGTCCTGCGCAGACTGCGTGTCCGTGCACCCTCCGCCCCGCACCTGTTTGCTGTCTGCGCCGGTCATATCGATGCTCGGGCCGTTGACGTGGCCTTATGTATCGCGAATAGTCGATTTCGCGACCCTCGCCACCAGATGGCTGAACATTCGTTAAGGGTTTAACAGCTTCTTCTTCACTTGGTGCGAGCTTGCTTTCATCGAGTGCCGCAATCGCCCAGTAGCGTCATTTCCGCTGCCCGGGAGAAATCCTCCCGAGGTCCAATAGCCGTGCTGCGGGAGACCCTCGTGGCCAATTTTCGAAGGATGCCGAGAAAATGCGAAGCGCCGTTCTGGTCGCGACCGCCGCCGTCCTGCTCGCGCCCAGCGCCGCTCAGGCCGCGCCGGGTGAGATCACCGACCTGCTCGCACCTGGCGCCGCTCAGAGCGCGCCGGGTGAGACCACCGACCTGCTGGGCACCTACGGCTTCGGCCGCGCCGCCGTGATTGGGGCCGAGGGGCAGGCGGCTGGCCTGTGGAGCGCTACGCGGGTTCGTTCCGGCTTCGCCGGTGACGATCTGATCATTACCTTCGTCCCGCGGACGGAGCGGTATGCGACCGAGAAGCAGGTGTACACCGCGATCTACAACCAGGTTTCCAATCCGCGGGCCGAGTGCGAGCAAGTGGGAGCCGACGGGGTCGAACACCGGGTGTGGATGTCGTTCCGGTGCCGCACCGGCGTTGCGCCCAACTACACCCTCCTCGTGCGCTGAGCCATCGAAGGATCGGACCATTTCAGGAGCAGACGATGACGTCTATCGCCATTCGCGCCCTCACCATCGGCGCCGCGGCGGCAATCGTAGGGGCCGCGGGCGCGTCGCCGGCCGGGGCCGTAGGTGACTCCGACTTCCAGTTGGCCGTCGGGCGTGCCGCCGCGACCGGGTCGTATGAACTCGTGATGAGCATTCCGGAGCGGCCGGTGCCGCCGGTGGCGGTCCGTGGCACGCTCACGACGAACGGTCGCAACGGATGCGCCGTCGTCCAACTCGCCGCCAACGGCCCCGCCGACGAGATTATCTGGCCCACGCTGACGCACCTGTGCGGTCCGGGAGCGACCGACTTCCAGGCCCGATCGTCGTATCTGTTCGGTGGCGCGAAGCCGCCGCTGCGGCTCTGCGTCGGCCCGACCGTGGCCACGGCCGAGAGTGGACGCCGCTGCGACGTCTACACCCCGTCGCCCGACCTCTGACCTTGCTGGGGGACAGCCCGGTTCCCGCCATCGACCTCCGGTGGCGGGAACCGGGTTTTAGCTTTTCCCGTCGACCGGCGCCGCGCGCCGGGACCGGATCCGACTGAAAGGCCGCGCCGGGACCGGACACGGGAGAGGCCGCGCCGGCCCGGACGCGGGTGAAAGCGTGGGCCCGGACGTG
>NZ_JBFBAJ010000017.1:25910-132368 GCF_040682215.1 Actinoplanes sp. NPDC051346
GGACGTGGGTGAAAGGCGTCGGCCGGGACGTGGGTGAAAGGCGTCGGCCGGGACGTGGGTGAAAGGCGTCGGCCGGGACGTGGGTGAAAGGCGTCGGCCGGGACGTGGGTGAAAGGCGTCGGCCCAGACGCGGGTGAAATGCGCCGGGCCGGAGGCGGGTGAAAGGCCGCGCCGGGACCGGGCACGGCTGAAGCGTGCCGGACCGCAGGCGAGTAAAGGACGCCACAACCTGGGCCGGACGTAGATGAAGGTGGTCCCGGGTGAAGGGCGGCCCGGGAGGCGGGAACGAGACCGCGCGCCGGGGTCGAAGGCGGGTGAGAGGCGGGCGAAAGACCGCGGGCCGGGTGAAAGGTGCGGCGCCGAGCGGCGTGAAGGACCACGCGCCGGGGGCCGCCGCACGCTGACAACCACGCCGACAAAAGGGCGCGCCCGCGTGAAGCTGGCACCAGCCCGGCGTGACCCGGGCAGAGGGGGCACGTGGGGACGAAACCGGGCGGTGGATGCCGTGCCGGCCGCGTGGGAAGGGCGCTGTGCTGCGTCCGTACCATAGCGCGAAGTGGCCGTTATAGCTCTTCTATGCCTTTCCTCACGCTTAGGGTGGAGGCATGGCGTCGGTGCTGGTTGCTGAGGACGACCAGGATCATCAGCGGCTGATCGCCGGGGTGATCCGTCGGCTCGGCCACGATGTCACGGTCGCCGACGACGGCCGGGCCGCGCTGGTCGCGGCGGCGCATCGTCGGCCTGACCTGGTGGTCGCGGATGTGGACATGCCCGAGATGGATGGCTTGCAGCTGTGCCGGGCACTGCACCGGGATCCCGTTTTCGCCAATGTGCCGATCGTCCTGGTGACCGCGCTGTCGATGACCGATGAGCGGCGGTTGCGGGAGAGTGGCGCGACGGCGGTGGTCCACAAGCCTTTCACCCTGCAACAGTTGTCGTCGGCGTTGACCCCTTTTCTGGATGCGGTCCCGGCTCCGGAGAGCGACCACCCGCCGCTGTTGCAGGCTCCGGCGATGGAACCGGTCTTCGTGGAGGCCCTGCTGCAGAGCGCCGACACCGGGTTGACCGCCTGCGACACCACCGGCCGGATGATCATGTTGAATTCCGTGGTGCGCGGGTTCTTCGGCGGGGACAGCGCCGACGTCCCGTTGAAGGAATGGCCGGAGCGCTTCGCGCTGCGGCACCATGACGGGTCTCCGCTGCATGCCGATGATCTGCCGATGACGCGGGCGCTGGCCGGCGAGGTGGTCGAGCATGCCGGTCTCCTGGCGAACGACCGCCGGGGCCATCCCCGCTGGCTGACCATCAACGCGAGGCCGGTGCGTGACGAGGACGGCGAGGTGGTCGGGGCGGTCGCCGCGATTCACGACATCACAGTGGAGTACAAATCCCGCCTCTACCAGGCGTGCACGACCGAAGTGCTCAAGGCCCTGGCGGAGAGCAGGAGCGCCGCGGAGGCCCATCAGGAGGTCGTCCGGACGGTCGGCGGCACGCTGGGCTGGCGATACGTACGGCTGTGGCTGGTCGATCCGGTCACCGGCCGGCTCCGGGTCGAGGCCACCTACACCGGCCCCAACGAGCAGTCGCTGCCGGTGCCGGCCAGTATCGCCCGGGGTCAGGGCCTGGCCGGACTCTGCTGGCAGCGGGGCGAGCTCGTGTGGGTGCCGGACATCCATGCCGAGGACGCGCCGATCCTGCCGGAGGTGGTCGCGGGGAGCCGGTTCCGGGCGGCGGGTGCCGTGCCGGTGCGCAGCGGTGAGCACATCACCGGGGTCCTGACCTTCTTCTCCTACGACCCGCAGGAGCCGGAGCCGGCCCTGGCGGTGCTGCTGACCGGCGTCGCCGGCAGCGTCGGCGCGCACCTGCAGCAGCACCGGGCCGACGATCTCGAGCATCACCTGGCGGCCGCCACGGACGAGTACATCGCGCTGGTCGGGCACGAGTTGCGGACGCCGCTGACCTCGATCGGCGCCTACATCGAGATGATCGCCGAGGCGCCGGAGCTGAGTCCGGACCTGCGCGGCCTGGCCGAGGTCGTGGACCGCAACAGCCGCCGGCTGCGGTCCCTCATCGACCAGCTGCTGGATCTGGCCGCGCTCGACGGCGGCCATCTTTCCCTGCTGAGTGGCCGCGTCGACCTGACGGAGCTGGTCGAGACCGCCGTCGTCGCCGCGCGTGGTCCCGCGGCCGAGCGTGGGATCACCGTCGAAACGAATCTCGCGCCGGCGGTGACCGTCATCGGTGACCTGGGCCGGTTGCGCCAGGTGGTCGACAACCTGCTCGACAACGCGGTCAAGTTCAGTCATGGCGATTCCACCGTCACCGTGCAGCTGGCGGGGGATGACGAGGCCGTCGTGCTGAGGATCACCGACACGGGCATCGGCCTGCCCGGGGAGAATCGCCCCGCCCTGTTCCGCCGGCTCTACCGCGGCGACAACGTGCGGCACAGCGGGATTGCGGGCAACGGGCTCGGGCTGGCGCTGTGCCGGGCCGTGGTCGAGCATCACCAGGGCACCATCACCCTGAGCCCGGAGCAGCCGTGCGGCACCGCCGTCACCGTGCGGCTGCCCAGTACACCCGGATAGCGCGGGGTAACGCGTCACACGAGCGGTCCCGGCCCGGGCCGCGGCCCGGGCCGGGGGAGTCGGCTCAGCGGCCGCCGCGACCGGGCCCGCCGCCGGGGCCACCGAAACCGCCGGGGCCACCGGGTCCGCCGCCCTTGCCGCCCTGGGCCAGGACGCCGTTCTCGGCGGCCTTGAGGATGGCGGCCGCCTCGTCGGCGGTGAGCTTGCCCTCGGAGACCGCGGTGTCGAGGCGGGTCTTGAGTTCCGCCGTACGGTTCGCCTTCGCCTTGGTCTGCTCGGCGGCCCGCACCTTCTCCAACGCGGCGGCGACCTTGGCCTTGTCGACGCCGAGCTCGGTGGCGAGCGCGGCCGCGAACTCCTCCTGGCGCTTCGCCCGCTCGGCCTCGCGGTCGGCGTCGTCGGCCGGCGCCGCCGCCGGTCCCGAGGCCGACGTCGAGGGCGACGCGGGTCCGGTCTCCGCCAGGGCGGGCACGGCAAGGGTCAGGCCGAGGATGCCGGCAGTGCCGGCCATGGCCACGCCGGCCGCGACGGTCGTCAGTTTCGTGGATCGCTTCAAGGCAACCTCCGTGTGGTGTGGGTTCACCCCTACCGTCGGCGGCGGACCTGTCAGGAACCTGTGATGACCTGAGGGACGACCTGGCAAAAGGAGCCTCAGCGGGTGCGGCGGCGCACCAGGAAGACCACGGCACCGACCGCGACCAGGACGGCGGCGACGATTCCGGCCACCGCGGCGCCCGACATCGAGCTCTCCGAGGCCTTCTTCTCGATGGCGACGGCGCTGCTGGTCGCGGGCGCCGCTACCGCCGACGACGCGGCGGCGGGCGGCGTCGAGGGGAGGGCGGACGGTGCCGTGGTCGCCGCGGCGGGGTCCTTCACCGTGAAGTCGTACGAGCCCTGCACGGTGTGGCCGTCGTGGGAGACCACCCGGTAGGCGACCGTGTACTTGCCGTTGGCCAGCGGCTTCGTCAGCGTGACGGACGCCGTGGCGCCGTCGACCTTCGGCTCGGACGCGGTGACCGGCTTCTTGTCGGCGTCCGAGACGGTGATGGTGGTGTAGTCGGGGCTGAGCTTCTCCAGGAACCGCAGCTTGACCGTCGCGGGGGACTTCTTGACCACCGCGTTCTTGGCGGGCGTGGCCTCGGCCAGCGCGTTGTGCGCCCACGCCGGAGCGCCGGGCGCCAGCACGGTCAGTGCGGCGGCGGCCACGGCCAGGAGCAGGGCGCTCAGCCGAGCAGCCGGTCGCCGATCCAGCCGCCCTCGGCGCAGCCGGGCGGAACGGCGAAGACTGCGGATCCGATCGGTGTGATCCATTGGTTCAACAAGTCCTTCTCGGCTAGGCGACGCTGGATGGGCAGGAACTGGCGGGTGACGTCGGCCTGGAACGAGGCGAAGATCAGGCCACTGTCGGGATGTCCCGCCGCGTTCGGCGGGTCGTCGTAGTTGTACGGCCGGCGCAGGATCTTCAGCGCGGGATCGGTGACGCGGGCCCGGGTGACATGCGAGAAGTCCGGTATGACCGGCAGCCCGGCCGGGTCCAGCGCGGCGAAGTCGGGCTCGTCGTGCTCGTTCTGCCCGGTCAGCGGCGCCCCGGTGGCCAGGCGCCGGCCGACGGCGGCCTCCTTGTCGACCGTGCTGAGCAGGTCCCACGTCTCGATCTCCGCGCGGATGCGGCGCACCACGAGGGTGGTGCCGCCGTCCGGTGCCCACACCGCCGTGTCCAGCTCGGCGCCGCGCGGGTTGGCCGTGCCGTCCAGTTGGCCGAGCACGTTGCGCTGGGTGAAGCCGGCCGGCTGCACCCCGGGGGTGTTGCGGAAGCCGCGCTGCACCCAGCGGACGGCGGCGAACGGCCGGGCGTCCTTGATGAGCATCCGCTGGGTGTGGGTGACGGTCATCGGGTCGTCGGCGCAGATCTGCACGAGCAGGTCACCGCCGCTCCAGCGCCGCTCCAGCCGGTCGATGCGCAGCGGCGGCAGGTCGGCCACCGACGGCGGGCGCCGGTCGTCGAGGCCTGCCGCGCGGTAGAGGCCGGGTCCGAAGCCGAACGTGACCGTCAGCCGGGACGGGAGCCCGGCCAGCGTCGCGTCGGTGTCGCCCAGCGCGGGCTCGCCGCGGGTGAGCCGGGCCGCGTCGTCGGACAGCAGTCGCATCATCCGGCCCAGCGTCCGCCGATCCGTGCCGGCGGCGAGGGTGAAGGCGACGAAGGCGGCGTGCGCGGGCGGCTCGTTGGCCACACCCGCCTGGCGGGGGCCGTGGAACGCGACGGTTTCCGTGCCGAAGCCGGCCGCCGCCGGAGCCGCCGCGACGGGTGGTCTGCCGATCGCGGCGGCGCCGACGGCAGCGCCGGCCGCCGCGCTGAGACCGGCGACGGAGCCGCCGGCCAGCAGGTTGCGTCGGCTGAGGGTCACGGGTGGGCGCTCGCCGGGGGCATCTTCATGCCCGGGTCGTAGCTCTCGCCGGCGCCGGCGAACGGCTTGGCGATCGCGGTGAACGTCACCGGCTTGCCGGTGGACAGCTCGAGCGTGAACGACACCTCGTCGCCGGGCTTGATCGCCGCCGCCGGCTTCATCAGCATCAGGTGGTCGCCGCCGGGGGCGAGCTGGTGGGTGGTACGGGCCTTGACGACGAAACCGCCCTGCTTGGGCTGCATCACCATCTTGCCGTCCTTCATCGCCATGGTGTGCAGCTCGATCGGCGACGCGGTCGAGGTGGCGCCGCGTACGGTGATGTCGGCGTCGCTGTCGTTGACCAGGATGGCGAACGCGGCGGTCATGCCCTTGTCGGCGGCCTTGACCCACGGATCCCGGATCACCAGGCCGGTCACGGCCGCGGCGCTCGTCGGGCCGGCGGCGACGGGTGCGGCGGCGTCCTTGCCGCCGCAACCGGCCAGGGCGGTGGCGGCCAGGACGGCGGAGAGGGTCAGCCCGGCACCGGTACGGGCGCGGCGGGTCATGGTCGGCATTGTCTTCCTCAGGGTTCGTGACACGGTCGTTGGTCGCTGGAGCGCGCCTCGAGGTTCCCGGCTCTTTTCAACCGGCGTCCTCGAGGTCGGCGACCAACTCCTGGGGCGCGCGCATCTGCCACGCGTCCGTCACGAGTTCCCGCAGCCGTCCCACGTCGACCCGCGGCAGGCGCAGCATCACCAGGGGCAGGCCGTCATAGCCCGGCGTGGTGAAGAACAGGTCGGGTTCGCCGAGCAGCAGCGCCTGCTTCTCGGCCTCGTCGCCGACATAGAGCACCGCGATATCGGTACGGATGACGCGCGGCTTGCCCGGCCTCCGTTCGGGATACGACCAGACGAATCCCTTGTTCGCCACCCGGAAGTCGAAGCCGTCACTGTCGATCTCGACGGTATGCGGCAGCGCCAGCGCCAGTCGGCGCACGTCGTCGGCATCGGCCACCGGAGCCCCCTCTCCTCGCTGAGAGGTTATCCGGGCGGTTCCTCGATGCCGATGAGGGTGTCCAGCATGCCCGTGAGCTCGAGCACCCGGCGCACCGCGGGCTGAGGGTCGCTGATGCGAAAGACGATCCCGCGGTGCTGGCCCTCCGCGTACGCACGGTCGAACGCCGCGATGCCGGACGAGTCGCAGAAGGTGACCGCGGCGAGGTCGGCGACGACCTCGGTGACGCCGGGACGGGTCATCGCCTCGTGCAGCGCCCGGGCGAGCTCGTCGACGGTGGCCATGTCGATCTCGCCGGTGACGGCCAGGCGCACCGTGGCTTCCGCGCGTGAGTCGATCGTGACGTCCACCGCATCCCGTCCTTGTCCGGACCGGGGAGGCCGGCCTGAGAGCAGTCAACCACAGACACGACGCGCAAAGCGGGGCCGGGGCTCGTGAGAGCTCCGGCCCCGCCTCGGCGGTGCTGTTCTTCTAGTTCCGCATGTCCAGGACGAACGCCCAGTAGATCAGCGTCGAGGCTTCCGCCGAGGTCAGCAGCGGCTTCTTGCCCACCGACGAGACCACGACCTTCGCCACGTAGAGCGCGAAGTGACGCTTGTCCAGGGCCCGGTCGAAGTCCCGCAGGACCGAGTCGGTCGCGTTGGCGCCGAGGTACTGCTGGGTGAGGGCCATCAGCCAGGCCACCGTCGGCTCGACGGTGTACTTGACGGTGACCGCCGGCGACGTGTTGCCCGCCTTGTCGACGCCACCCGAGCAGATCACCGTGTGCAGACCGCGCTCGGTGCTGGTGTGGGTGACCTTCGCCTGGGTGGCGACGCCCGAGCCCTGGTCGGTCGTGCGGCACGACACGAGCGGGGTGGCCTCGGCGCCGTACACCTTGCCGTTGACCGCGCCGAGCACCGTGACCACCGGGGCGGTCTTGTCGACGTTGAGGCTCAGCGTGTTGGTGGTCGTGTTGCCGGCCTTGTCGGAGGCGGTACCGGGAACGCTGATCTCGGCGCCCTCGGTGGTGACCGTCGCGGGGGCCGGGCAGGAGGCCACCGCCGAGCCCGTGTCGGTGCAGGCGTAGCGCACGGTCGGGGCGCTGCGGTACCAGCCGGCGGCGTTCTTGACGCCGTCGACGGTGGCGGTCACCTCGGGGGAGACCAGGTCGACGTTGACGCTCACCTGGGCGGTGGCGGTGTTGCCGGCCTTGTCGGTCGCCGTGCCGCTGATCCTCTGGCCGACGCCGTTGGTGGTCACGGTCACGTCCGCCGGGCACTCGACCAGGCCGGAACGCTCGTCGGCGCAGGTGAAGTGCACGGTCGGGGCGCTGTTGAACCAGCCGTCCGCGCTGGGCGTCTCCACCACGGCTGCCGTGATGACGGGGGCGTCCTGGTCGACGCTCACCGTGACCGAAGCGGTTGAGGTGTTGCCGGCCCGGTCGGTCGTCGTACCCATCACGATCTTGCCCGTGCCGTTGGCGATCACCGGGGTGTCGTTCGGGCAGTCGACGATGCCGGAGCCCTCGTCGGTGCAGGTGAAGTGGACGACCGGGGCGGTGCGGTACCAGCCGTCGGCGTTGGCCTCGCCGAGAACCTCGGCGGTGATCGCCGGGGCGGTCTGGTCGACGCTGACCGTGACCCGGGCGGTGGCGGTGTTGCCGGCCTTGTCGGTCGCGGTGCCGATCACGGTCTGCTCGCCGCCGTCCGTGACGATCTCCTGGTCCTCGGGGCAGGCCACCATGCCGGAGCGCTCGTCGGCGCAGGTGAAGTGGACGGTCGGGGAGGAGCGGAACCAGCCCTGGTCGCTCTGGTCGCCGATCACCGTGGCGGTGATCTTCGGAGCCACGCGGTCCACGTTCACCGCGACGACCGCGGTGGCGGTGTTGCCGGCCTTGTCCATCGCGGTGCCCGTGACCCGCTGGTCGGTGCCGTCCTCACGCATCGTGACGTCGGCGGGGCAGTTCCGCACGCCGGCGTGGGCGTCGGTGCAGGTGAAGTGCACGACCGGCATGGTGGTGTACCAGCCCTCGGCGTTGACGTCGCCGGTCACCGTCGCGGTGATCGACGGGGCGGTCAGGTCCACGTTGAGCTTGACCGTCGCGGTGGCGACGTTGCCGGCCTTGTCCACGGCCTTGCCGACGATCTCCTGGCCCACGCCGTCCTCGGTGACCTTGCGGTCCTCGGGGCAGTCGGCGATGCCGGAGAGCGTGTCGGCGCAGGTGTAGTGGATGGTCGGGGCGGTCGTGTACCAGCCGTCGGCGTTCACGTCACCGACGACAGAGGCGGTGATGACCGGGGCGACCTGGTCGAGGTTGACGGTCACCGTGTCGGTCGCGGAGTTGCCGGCCTTGTCGGTCGCCGTACCGGTGACGGTGTGGCGGATACCGTCGACGTTGACGGTGGCGTCGATCGGGCAGACGGCGAGCGTGTTGACACCCGAGACGGTGTCGGTGCAGGTGTACTGGACCGACACCGGGGTCCTGAACCAGCCGGCGGCGTTCTTGTCGCCCTTGACGGTCGAGGAGACCGTCGGCGGCGTTTGGTCGACGGCCAGCGTCAGCGTGAGCGTGGCGGTGTTGCCCGCGGCGTCCACGGCGGTGCCGGAGAAGCGCTGGTTGGCGCCGTCGTTCTTCGCGGTGATGTCCGCCGGGCAGTCCGCGACGGGGCCACCGGCGTCGACGCAGGTGAAGTGGATCGTCACCGGCGACTTGAAGTAGCCGTTGGTCGACGTCGTGGACAGCGAAGCCGTGATGGTCGGCGGCGTACGGTCGGAGCCGGTGCTCACCGTGGTCGTGGTCGTCTTCGTCTCGGCGCCCGCGTCGGTCGCCGGGCTGCTCGGGGTGGTGCCCTGGCCGGTCGACGGCGCGCTGCTCGTCTCCGGGGCGGCGGTGCTGGCCGAGGGGGTCGGCGACGCCACGCTGGAGACCGTGGGCGCCGGGACCGGCAGGGTCACCAGCGGCACGAACACCGGCACGGAACCGGCGACCGCGTTGCTGCCGCCGTTCTGGTTGTACGCCTTGACCTCGATCATCCACTTCTTGGCCACGTCGAGCGGCAGCGTCAGCGAGGTGGTCGGCACGTCGACCTTGACCAGCTTGCTGATCGCGGTCTCGCCGTAGCCGACCTGGTAGTAGGTGGGGGCCACGCCGGAGGCGGGCGCCTTCCAGACCAGCTCGACGGTGCCGGGCGCGTCGGCGCGACGCTCGACGACCAGGTTGGTCGGGTCGTTCGGGCGGTACCGGTCGAACATCGGCTTGGAGGTGGCGCAGGCGCCGAACTCGTTCTCCGGGGTCACCTTGAGGGTGTAGACGCGCGCCGGGTCGGCGCCGGTGTAGCGGAACGACAGGTCCGTGCTGGTCTTGTCGTAGAGCACCACGCCGTCGGAGTAGCGGGTCAGCACCACGCGGTAGCCGGTGACCGGGCTGTAGCCCTGCCACGTCGGGGGCTTCCAGGACGAGGTGAGGATGCTGCCGTCTCCCTCGCGGCTGACGACCTGACCGGCCACGTAGTCCGGTGCCAGGGACTTGATCGTCCAGAACGAGGTGTTCGTGACCGCCCCGGTGTTGTCGGCGGTGCCGATGCGCACCTTGTACGGGCTGCACACGTCGGCCGCGTCCACGGTGTGGTTCAGCGTCGCGCCGGGCAGGTTGACCACGGTCTCCACATTGCCCGCGACGGAGTCGACCACGTAGTGGTCGGCGCCGGGGACGATCTTCCAGCTGACGTCGATCTTGCGTACGTCAGCGGCGGACCGAGCCACCGTAAAGCCGCCCGGGGCAGGCAGCGCGGCGCTCGCGATGGTGGGTGTGGCGACAGCGGTCACCGCCATGCCCACCAGTCCGGCGCTCACCGCGGTGAGCAGTCGCCTCACGTCCATCATGCCTCTTCTCAGGTCGAGCTCCTACGGGTGTCAGATCGGCTCTCAACCTCAAGCCGATCTCAAGAACACCTCTGGGGAACCTCAAGTTCACGACCGGTGACCGGCCGCGGGGGATTGTGGGGGATCAGCGCGCCGCGTCGGCGGCTACGGGGAGCTGTCCGGCACCGGCGGCGGCGTCGTTGCCGGCCGTGGGCAGGGTGAACCAGATCCGCGCGCCACCGCGGAACTGCGGGTCGGCGCCGATGGCGCCACCGAGCCGCTGCACGATGCGGCGGCAGATGGTCAGGCCGAGGCCCGTGCCCGGGTACGCGTCCGGATGGGCCCGGTGTAGCTCCCCGAAGATCGCCTCGTGCTGCCCGTCGGGGATGCCGACGCCCCGGTCGGTCACCTCGGTGCGTACGAACCCGTCCGGGCCGGTACGCGACGAGATGTGCACCTGGGCGGGCTCGCCGGGACGCACGTACTTGAGCGCGTTACCCAACAGGTTCTCCAGCACCCGCCGCAGCATTCCGTGGTCGCCGCGGACCGCGGGCAGCCGCTCCCAGGTGATCTGCGGCGCCGGTCGCGGCGCCGCGCCCGGACGGGGCAAATCCACGGCGCGGTCCGCGACCACGTCGTCGATCAGCGCGTTCAGGTCGATCGTCGTCAGGTGCAGGCGCGCGCCGCGCACGGTCGAGTACGCCAGCACGTCGTCGATCAGCCGGCGCATCCGGTCGGTGCCACGGTTGATCTCCGCCACGAAGTCGTCGTAGTCCACCGGTCGCGGATAGCCGACGTCGAGATGGGTGAGCAGCTGGGCGTACCCGCAGATGCCGGCCAGCGGCGCCTTGAGGTCGTGGCTGATCTCCCGGGAGAAGGCCTCGAGGTCCTGCACGGACCGGCTCAGCTCGCTGACCCGGCGCTCGAGCTCGGCCGCGCGGCGGCGTTCGCGGTCCAGCTCGGCGTACAGGTCGTTCCGGCGTGCGGTCGCGGAGACCACGTACCAGCGGGGGGACCGGCCGATCCGGCGCCGGCGTAGGGACCATCGCCGGGCACGGGAGGACTCGAGTCGCATGGGGGTACCGTCCCGGGTCGCGTCGGTGGGGGAATGCTGCTTCGGCAGGTCAGCGGTGTCCGGCACTGTCGACCCTCTCGTCGGCGGCGAGGTAGCCGGACATCACCCGGATCGCGCCCGCGACCGCGCTCTCCACCTCGGCGACCAGCGCGGTCAGGTCCTTCTCGCTGGTGCCGGCGATGGCGTTGCGTTCGACCTCGGCGCACGCCTCGGCGAGCGGGTCGGCGCCGAGCAGCGCGCTGGAGGACTTGAGTGTGTGCGCGGTCGCACGCAGCGCGTCGTGGTCCTGCTTGCGCAGCGCCTCGGCCAGCGCCGAGCGGCGCCCGTCGAGCTGCGACAGGAACGTGTTGACGGTGGTCACGACCAGCGCCCGGTCCTCGAGCTGCTCCTCCAGGTCACGCAGCTTGCTCAGGTCCGGAGCGTCCACGTCGGCCACGTCGTCGACGGACTCGGCGGGCTTCTCCGGTTCCTCCGGCATGGCCGACAGATACGGTTCCAGCGCGGCGCGCAGCTCGGGCAGCGTGATCGGCTTGCTCAGGTGCCCGTCCATGCCGGCCTCGAGGCAGCGTTCCCGGTCGCCGTGCAGGGCGGTCGCGGTCAGCGCGAGGATCGGCGTGCCCTTGCCGGCGGCGCGGACCCGTCGGGTCGCCTCGAGCCCGTCGACGCGGGGCATCTGCAGGTCCATCAGCACCACGTCGTAGGAGGTCTCACCGAGGAGCGCGTCGACCGCGGCGCCGCCGTCGGCCACGGCGTCGCACTCGACGCCCAGCAGCTCGATCATGCGACGGAACACCGTACGGTTGACGTCGTTGTCCTCGGCGAGCAGCACCCGGCCGCCGCCCAGCGGCGGCACCGTGACCGGCGCGCCGCGCACGCCCGTACGCTCCAGGTTGAGCGCCGCCACGAGCCGGCCGAGCACCAGCGGGGCGGTGAGGACGCCGGGCTTGCGCACGATGCCGGTCCGCGGGTCGGTCGTGCTGATCATCAGCGCGCGTCCCTTGGGCCCGAGCACCTCGATGACCGCGTCGGCGCGGCGTACGGACTCGGGGTCGTGCGAGTCGTCGCACCACAGCACCGTGTCGACGTCCGGGATGCGCTTCGCCACGTCCTCGAGGCGCGCCGGCACCGGCTCGGCGCCCGCGCTGGTCAGCAGCCAGGAAAGGGCCAGGGTCGAGCGCGGCGAGGGCGCGACGACGGCGACCCGGCGGCGGGTCAGCGGCAGCGGCAGGTTCGTGGCCGGCTGCTCGGTGGCGGCCTTGAGCGGGAGCCGGATCAGGAAGTGCGAGCCCTCGTCCGGCTTGGACTGGACGTCGATCGTGCCGCCCATGCACTGCACGAGGCGCGAGGCCAGCGCGAGGCCCAGGCCGGCGCCCTCGTGGCGGCGCGCCGCCGAGGAGTCGGTCTGCACGAACGGCGCGAAGATCCGCTGCCGGTCCCGCTCGCCGATGCCCGGCCCGGTGTCGGAGACGGTGATCACGTACGAGTCGTCGCCGTCGCGGGCGGCGGTCACGATGACCTCGCCGGAGTCGGTGAACTTGACCGCGTTGCCGACCACGCAGGTCAGCACCTGACGCAGCCGGTGGATGTCGCCGAGCACCGCCGCGGGCAGGTCCGGCGCGGGCGCGGCCAGCAGCAGGATGCCCTTGCGGCGGGCCTGCTGTTGCAGCGGCTCCACGATGCCTTCCAGCACGGGCCGCAGCGCGACCGGCTGCCGTTCCACGCGCAGGCTGCCGGTCTCCAGGCGGGCCAGGTCGAGCAGGTCGTCGGTCAGCGCCTTGAGGGAGTGCACCGAGCGGTGCACGCTGTCGACGACCTCGCGGACGCCCTGCTGCAACGGCTGGGCGCGCAACAGGTCCACCGTGGCGACCACGGTGGTGACCGGCGTACGGATCTCGTGGCCGAGCAGGGCCAGGAACTGCGACTTGGCCTGTGCCACCCGGTCGCCGTCGGACGCCGGGTCGCCGCCGAGAGGCGCGGCCACCCGCTCGACGGTGATCAGTCGCCGGTGCGCGCCGCAGTCACTCTCGAGGTGCGTGACCCGTACCGTGCACTCCGCCTTGTCGCACCGGCAGGGGAGCACGGCCGGCGCCGCCTGGGGCGTCATCCGCTGCACCACCGCCGGAAGCTGGTGGTGGGCCGGGCAACCGGTCTCGGGTGTCAGCATCGCACCCTCGACGGGGTACGCTCCGCCGCCGTCCGGCCGTGACCATCGCCCGTTGGCGACCAGGACGCGGCCGTCCGGATCCACGATCGCCGCCGGACCGGGAACAGCCTCGACCAGCGTGCGCGCCGTAAATCCCATGCGCTGACCTTTCGGGGGAGCGGGACTCGGGTGGTCGAGTCCGTTCACCCAGGCTGCGTAAGCGCGGGGGCTACGGGGTCTGCGTTGGGGTGCAGTCGGGTTTCACCGGCCGAACGGCGGCCGGCTCAGGCGATGGCGTGCCGCGACCGGTAACCGGCCGGGGCCTGCGGGACGCCGGTCGCGGCGGCGGCGGCCGCCCGGCGCGGCCGGCGGCGGTGCAGGGCGCCGAGCGCCAGGCCGAGGACCGCGAGCCCGGCGATCGACCAGGGGAGCACGTCCACCGGGCCGCGCACCGCCGCCCGCGGCGGCACCGCGGAGATCAGCACCCGGGAGGCGCCGGAGACCGACCGGCCCGCGACGATGATGCTCGCGCCGGACTGGCCGGCGGTGATGAGAGACTGCGGCACCGTGACCCGCACGCGGCCGTTCTCGTCGGCGCGCGCCTGCTGGATCGGGTCGCTGCCGAGCCGCAGGTTCACGACGGCCTTCGGCCGGTACGCCTCACCCTCCACCTGCAGCTGCGTGCCGTCCTCGACCCAGGTCAGCACGAGCTTGTCCATGCCCTTCGTGCTGGCAGCCTCGGCCCCGGTGGCCGAGGCCAGCAGGACCGCCGCGAGGCCGAGCACCGTCAGGAGGACGACGAGAGTGCCGCGAGCGGAGGAGGTGAGGGTGCGCATGTCCTTACGATGCGGCACCGCGGACCCGTAGGGAATGCGCTGGAGCCAACCTTGCCCGTCGCCTGAGCGAACCTTGAACCAGCTCAGGCCCGCGGGGCGCTCGGCCGATGGGGAGGTTATGGGCCCTGTCCGGGTCCTGTACGCCGACGCCGGGAGCCGCACGTGTCGCTCGATCTGAAGGTAGCTCCGGCGCCCGCACCCGTCCCGGCCCCTGTGGCCCCTTCGGCCCCATCGGCGTCCGTGCCCACCGTTGCCCCTGTGGCTCCCGCGGCGCCCGTGCCGGCCGATCTGCCCTCGCGGCCGCCGGCGCAGCACCGCCGCCCGGTCGACCTGCCCGAGCTGGCCGACCGGTTGTGGCGCCCGCCGCTGGCGCTCGCCGTCGCGATCTTCGCCGCCTGCGGGCCGGCGCACGCGCTCGGGCACACCGACCTGGTGTTTCACGCCGTACTCGTCGGTCTGTGCCTCTCCGTGGTCGCGGTGTCGCTCGGGATGATCGGTCTGCGGCGTGACGGAGAACCCGGCGGCTAGCGGGGCAGGCCGCTATCCGTGACTCAGGGCGGCGCGGTGGTGGCCGATCTGTTCGGCGAGAGCGGGCCCGGCCGGGGTGCGCGGCGGCCGGACCGGGGAGGATGACATGCGCGTCGAGCGCCTGCTGAACCCCGCCTCCTGGTCGCTGCCCAAGCCGAACCGCGCCGCCTGGCTCAGCTCGCGGCCCTACCTGATCGTGCTGGCGCTCAACGCGCTGGTCGTCAGCCAGTGGTTCCGCACCGGCACGTTCATCGCCTCGGGCGACATGGGCGCCTACATCCGGCGGGGCTGGGCGCCCGAGGCCACCTGGGCGTGGAACCACCAGACCACCGGCACCGGCTCGGCCGGCTACACCATCGCCCGGGGCTTCGAGTTCGTCCTCATCTGGCTCTGCAAGGCCGTCGGGCTCACCGAGTACTCCGCGCAGTGGCTCTTCTACACCTGCATCTACGGCCTGGTCGGGTTCGGCGTCGCCTACCTCGCCGGCGCCTTCGTGCGCAGCCACGCGGCGATCGTCGCGGCCGGGGCCTTCGGCCTGCTCAACGGCTTCTTCCTCACCCGGCTGCCGAACCCGCTCAACATCATCTCGGTGGGTTCGGTCGCGCTGATCACCGGCATCGCGATCCGGGTGGCGCAGGGCCGCCGGGTCCCCACGCCGATCGCCGGCTTCGCGCTCATGCCCACGTCGTTCCTCTCGTTCAACCCGCCGATGCTGGTGGTGGCGTACGCGTGGGCGGTCGGCGGCACGCCGCTGCTGGCCCTGCTGGTGCTCGGGCGTAAGCCGGCCGTACGCCTGCTGAAGTGGTTTGTCTTCGCGACGCCGTGGGCCCTCGCGCTCAACGCGTACTGGCTCATCCCGCTGGCCCAGAGCTACCTCGGCGGCGGTGGCGCCACCGCCAACGCGACCTTCACCGACCCGACGAACTGGTCGTGGTCGCAGATCAACAACATTCCGCCCAACGTGCTCACCATGGTGGCCAACTGGGCCTGGTTCCGCCCGCAGTACCTGCCGTTCGCCACCGACCTGGACCGGCCGTGGTGGATCTGGATCCGCTACCTGCTGCCCGCGCTGGTGTTCCTCGCGCCGCTGGTGGCACCGCGCCGGCTGCGCCGTGTCGCGTTCGGCCTCATCGGGCTGGTACTGCTGTTCGTGTTCCTCGCCAAGGGCCTGCGCCCGCCGCTGAACCAGATCAACATGTTCCTGTACCTGCACGCGCCCGGATTCTGGCTGTTCCGGGAACCGATGAGCAAGCTCGGGCAGCTGCTGGTCTCCTTCTTCGGCGTCATGCTCGCCATCTCCGTGGAAGGCATGCTGATCAAGCTGCGTTCCATGCCCCGGCTGAAGATGCCGGGCTGGCCAAGGCGGTTCGCGTACGCGGGGTCGGTCACCCCGCTGCTGCTCGTGCTCGCGTACCCGTACCCGCTCTACACCGGCGAGGTGATGCCGGACGAGCGGCCCACGCAGCCGTCCACGCACGTGCGGGTGGCGCAGGAGTGGTGGGACATCGCCGACCACATCGACGCCGACCCGCGGCCCGGCAAGGTGCTCGTGCTGCCCCTGGACGACTACTACCAGATGCCCACGACGTGGGGCTTCTTCGGCGTGGACAGCATCGCCAACCTGCTCATCGAGCATCCCGTCATCCAGCCCAAGCCGGACGGCTACTTCGGCGACGTGGCCGGCTTCAGCGCCGACGTCAAGGCGATCGAGGCGGGGTTGCTCGCCGGGGACCTGACGCCGGTGCCCAAGCTCCTGCAGGCCATCGGCGCGAGCCGGGTCATCGTGCGCCACGACCTGGTGCGGGGCCTGCCGAACCGCTACTTCGCCGACGACCGGGTCCTCGCCGCCGCCATGGCCCGGGTGCCCGGCGCCGAGCTGGACTTCGACGGCATGTTGCAGATGTGGAAGTTCGACGACGGCGTCAGCCCGACCATGCGGACGTACGACCGGGTGCTGGACGCCCCGGCCCGCGCGGACGCGGGCGCGGCGGTGATCGGCACGGTCGACACCCGCACCGCGATCGCCGCCCGCAAGGACACCACGCCGTTCGCGATGAGCCCGCAGGTGGACGACACCGTCACGGGCACGCCGGACGTCGTGCACTGGCCGGTGCCCGCGGTGGACAAGGGTCCGGCGGTGACGACCGTCGACGTGGCGGCCGGGCGGTACACGCTCGCCCAGCGCGCCCGCGCGGCCGCGGTGCTCACGCCGCGGCTCGACGCCGCGAAGTCGCGCCTGCTGCTGGAGGACCGCACGGTCGTGAAGGTCGACGGCAAGGCGGTGTCGCGCCGCCCCGCCCTGTCGGTGCCGGTCCCGGCCGGTCGCAAGATCCTCGCCGTCCGCAACGGCAACCGGACCGTCTCCCTCGACGGGCCCGGCACCGCGGCCTCGGTGCAGGTCGGCTCCGCCACCAAGCTGACCCTGCTCGCCGCGTCCAGGAAGGCGGCCAAGGTCAGCGACTACGCCCCGGTGTTCGACTGCAACAACTACGAGCCCCGGCCGTGGAAGGAGCTCGGGTTCCAGCAGACGATCACCGGCACCGGAAGCAACCGCGTCGTGCGACTCACCGCCGCCGACCACGCCGCCTGCACGAAGGTCGTGGTCAGCGACGCCAAGCCGGGCGAGAGCTACCGGGTGAAGTTCCAGTACCGGCACGTCACCGGCGCCCGCCCGCAGGTCTGCCTGTTCCAGGTCGGCTCGTCCGGGTGTGAGCTGGCCGCCCGGCCGGTGCTGGACGACAACTGGACCTCGTACGAACGCGTGGTGACGATGGACAGCATCTCCCGTGAGCTGCACGTCATCCTGCGCGCCGACGTCGGCGAGCGACTCAAGCCCAAGACCGTCGCCGAGTACCGGGGACTGCGGATCGACGCGCTCGAGGCGGTGGCGACACCGACCGTCTTCCCGCCCGCGGTCCCGGAGGTCTCGGTCGATCTCACCGCCGGCAAACACAAGCTGAGCGTCGAGGGCGGCCTGGCCGGCTCGGTCCTCTCGCCGTTCGAACCGCTGGACGACTGCTTCCGCTACGACGACCAGACCGCCGAGCAGGCCGGGCTGGACGCCGAGTCGCAGATCGGCGCGGACGGCGAGACCACGTACACGCTCAAGGCCGTGCGGCACCTGGCCTGCATCGGCTCGCTCGCCAACGACATGGGCGCGTCCTCGTTGTACGAGTACTCCATGCAGGCGCGCAGCGTCGCGGTGCGCAACCCGAAGTTCTGCCTGTTCCTGCGCGGCCCCGACCTGTGCCGCACCATGCCCACCGTGGCGCTGTGGAGCGGCTGGACCTCCTACGAGGCGCTGTTCCCGCCGGACCCGAACGCCGTCGAGGCCCGCATCTACCTGTACGGCCTGCGCGACCTCAAGGGACAGCAACAGTCGCAGGTGGAGTACCGCGGCGTCCGGCTGCGCCCCGTCGCCAGCCCGTCGTCGATCGTGATGGTGCGTCAGCAGGAGCCGGCGGTGAAGTCCTCGGTGGAGTTCACGAAGCGGAATCCGGCCGAGTTCACCGGCACGGTCACCACGACCGGACCCACCGCTGTGGCGCTCGCCGAGAGCGCCGCGCCCGGCTGGATGCTCACCGGCGTCTCGGGTGCCCAGAAGGTGACGCTGCAGGGCTGGATGGGCGGCTGGCTGGTGCCCGAGGGCGGCAAGGTGACGCTGCGCTACACGCCCGCCACGATCTCCCGGTACGCGCTCTACCTGCTGCCGATCGCCGTCGCCGCCTCGCTGATCTTCATGTACGCGGTCCGGCTGCCCGCGGGCCGGCCCGGCGCGTGGACGATGCGGCACCGCCGCCGGCATCGGCTCGAACTGCTCTGGGCGCGCCGGCCGCGCCTGCGCCGGCTGCTGAGGGGGCGCAAATGATCCGCACCCTCGCCCGTCCGATGGCCGCGATGTTCGGCACCACCCGGCGTCGCCGCGGCACGTCCGCCACGCTCGCGGTGCTCGTGGTGCTGGCACTGGTGCTCGGGTGGCTGCTCAGCCGCTGCTCGACCGCCCCGGACACGATCCGGGTGGTCACCGTGGGCGACATGGCCTGCGACCCCGACGACCCGGACTTCGCCACCGGCGCGAACGACCACTGCAAGCACAAGGAGACGTCCGACCTGGCGGTCGCGCTGAACCCCGAGGTGTTTCTCGGGCTCGGTGACTACCAGTACGAGCTGCCGGCCGCCGAGGCGTACCGGTCGGTCTACGGGCCGGCGTACGGCCGGCTGCTGAACCGCACCGTGCCGGTCATCGGCAACCAGGAGTACAAGGTGCAGGACGCGAACACGTTCACCGCGTACTTCGGCGACCGCTTCAAGGACGCGAAGGGCTACTGGTCGCAGGACATCGGCCGCTGGCACCTCGTGGTGATCAACTCCAACTGTTCGGCGGTGGCCGGCGGGTGCGGCAAGGGCTCGCCGCAGCAGAGCTGGCTCGAGAGCGACCTGGCCGCCAACGACCGCGCCTGCGTCATCGCCGCCTGGCACCACCCGCGCTGGTCGAACGGCATCGCCGGCCCCGACCCGCGCACCGCCGAGCTGTTCCGGACGCTCTACGACCACCAGGTGGAGCTGGTCGTCTCCGGCCACGAGGCCCACTACGAGCGTTTCGGGCCGCTGAACCCGGACGGGAGATCGGATCCGCTGGGCGTGCGCCAGTACGTCGTCGGCACCGGCGGGCAGGCCCACTACAAGCCGGGGACGGCGGGCGACACCCGCGACGAGAAGGGCCTGTCGAGGTCACGCAGCGGCATGCCGGGCAGCGCGTTCGTCGACTATGACCACCACGGGGTGCTGGAGCTGCAACTGAAGCCGGATTCGTGGAGCTGGGGCTTCCACCGGGTGGGTGCCCCGGTCACCGACCAGGGTGAGACGCCCTGCCACTGAGGACGCTGGCGTACGCCTCGGCGGTCTTCTCGGCGACCCGTTCCCACCCCATCCCGCGCGTCGCGGACTCCAGTCCCGCCGCCGAGTAGCGCTGCCACGCCCCCTCGTCGCGCAGCAGGGTGATCAGCGCGTCGGCCAGGGCCGGGGCGTCGTCCGGAGGCACCGACAGGCCGTTCACGCCGTGGTCGAGGACCGCGCGGACGCAGGCGACGTCGGTGCCGACCACGGGCAGGCCGACGGCCATCGCCTCGACCAGCGCCATCGCCGGCGGCGACGTGGTGTAGTCGAACTTGAACGGCCAGGTTCCCACCTGCGCGGCGGCCAGCTCGGCCAGCAGGTCCGGCACCGGCTCGGTGACCACCTCGATGGCCTCGCCGGCCGCGCCGGCCCGGGCCAGGATCCGCGGCAGCTCCGGCCGGGGGATCAGCAGCAGCCGCAGCCGTGCGCCGGGTACCGCCGCCCGGACCCGGGGGAACGCGGCCAGCAGGGTGTCCAGGCCGCGCACGGTCTCCGAGCGGCCGGCGAAGACGATGGTCGGCCGCTCGGAGTCGAACGTCGCCCGGCGCGGGTCGGCCGGTGCCCCGGAGGCGAAGCGGACGACGTTGAGGCCACGTCGGCGCCCGAGCCGGTCGGCGACCCGGGGATCGGGGGTGAGCACGGTGGTCATCCCGGCCCGGCGGAGCGCGGCGGCGGCGAGCGGGACCGGCAGCACCGTGGTGATGAAGACCCGGGCCCGCAGCACGTTGGAGGCGCGCATCTCCGCCACGGTGGCCCGCCGCCACGCCTTCGGGCTGGGCAGGATCGGCCAGGCGTACGCGGTGAGCAGCTTGCGGTACGGGCGCAGCGCCGGCAGCAGCGCCAGGAAGGGTCCGAGCGCGCCGGCGTGCAGGTGCACCAGATCCGGCCGGATCTTGTCGAGCGCGTCCCGCAACGCCGTGGAGCGGCCGAGCGGGAACGTCTCCAACGCGCCGCCGATCTCGTGGACGCCGGCGAATGTGTCCTGGCCGTCGATCGCATGGGTGGTGATGAGGTGGTGCTCGCCGGGGACCCGCTGGGCCATCTCGGTGACCGTGCGGCCCATCGCCTCCTTGGCGGAGAACTCGGCGATGACATGCGCGACCCGGGTCATGCGCGACCTCCGTGGACGCCGCGGTCCAGCTTGCGCACGGCTATCCGGTGCCGCAGATGGCCGACGGCGCCGAAGCCGAACTCGCCGACCTTCATCGCCCACAGGCCGCCGTAGAGCAGCGGATGCGAGAAGGCGTAGGGGAAGTTCCGCAGATAGAGGCCGAAGCGGTTGAAGATGTTGGTCTGCCACCGGAACGCCTCGGGGTGCTCGGTGGCGAAGAGGTCGGCGGTGCCGGAGTATCCGAGCTTCTTGCGCATGGTCTTGTGCAACCGCAGCTCGCCCTCGTTGTGGTAGAGAAAGCCGCGGGTCCGGCCGACCGTGAACCCGGCCTTGCGGACCCGCAGGTCGAAGTCCTTGTCCTCGGAGAAGACCATCCGCTCGTCGTGGCCGCCGAGCTTGTCGTAGACCTCGCGCCGTACGCAGCGCAGCGACTCGATCTGCTCGACCCCGTTGTAGATCTTCTTTTCCAGCCACTTGCACTGGGCCCAGAACGTGGTTCCGAACGACTCCTCGGGGATGACCAGGGCGTCGTAGCCGCCGCCGGACAGCAGCTCGACGCACTCGCCGATCAGCCCGGGGGTCACCTTCATGTCGGAGTCGAGGTGCAGCAGGATCGACCCGCGCGCCTCGGCCGCGCCGCGCTTGCGGCCCTGGGCCATCGAGCGGTTCTCCCGCAGATACGTCACGTCGAGGCCGTCGGCCCGGAACTTCTCGACCAGCGCCTGGGTGTCGTCCGTCGAGCGCAGGTCGTCGTTGATGATCACCTCGAAGTCGCGGTACCGCGAGGCCTGGCAGGCGCCGAGGAAGTCGCGCAGCAGGGGCGCGCTGTTGTAGGCGGGAACGATCACCGACACCACGGGCTCGGTTGTCATCGGGCAGCCTCCAAAGCCGGGGCCCGGGTAGGCACCCTTCTTCATATTATGAGGCTTTTATCTAATTCGAGACCCGATTCGGTTCTCAGACTTCGGGGCGGACCGTCATGTACGAGAGGTTCAGGTAGGAGACGTGGACGGCGGCATGGGGAATGGGGATGGACACTGTGCGCGCGGTTGCGCCGTTCGCGCGGTGGAACACGGTGTAGGTCAGGCTGCCTTCGCCCTCGCGGGTGGTGCTGAGGGTGTGTAGCTGGGTGTCGGAGAACGCATGGAGCGTTTGCATGGGGCGATCCGGGCCGGTGCCGAGCTTGGTGTCGAAGAGAGTGGTGGTCTTTCCCGTCCTGCTATCCGTGGAGAAGACGCGGCCATCGGCATAGACCCAGTGCAGCCGGTCGCCCTGCCAGTCCTGTTCGACGTAGTCGATGTCGGCGTCATTGATGAGCGTGGCGTCGTCGAAAGTCAGACGGTGTACCTGATGGTCGCCGGTGGCGGTGTCCCACGAGACGACGTTCGGCTGTTCGCGGCCGGCGGCGTCGGTGTCCCAGGACAGAAAGGTGACCACGCCCTCGTGGCACGGAACCTCACCGGTCGGCGTGGTGCCGAACTGCGGGCGCCATCCGATGACCTTTTCGCCGTCGTCCGCCGGGTACAGCCGCGCGAGCATCTGCGGGCTGGCGATCTCGTCGACCGTGGAGACCATGCCAGGCCGCTTGGGCGCCTGGCTCTTGTGGTTGCCGGGATTCTCGGCCACCCCGAAGATTTGACCGTCGCAGCGGGCGCCGGTGAAGTAGTTGCCCTGCACGGGGAACAGGTGAGTGTCGCCGTCGGTCATGACGGCGACCTGGTTGTCGTAGCCGCCGTCGTCGCCGTGCCCGCCGTTGTAGACGCCGACGGATTCGCCGTTCGGCAGCGCGAACATCAGATTCTGCGCGCTGGCTTTGGGGTTATCGGCTTTGGTCAGCCCCGACGCCGTCAGATGGTAGTCGCTGCTTTCGTCGGCGAAGTGCAGTCCATGGTCGGACCAGACCGGTCTCATCATGTCCATGTGCTTGGTCTTCACGGTGCGGAAAGAGCCGTCAGCGTCGACGAGAACCAGATATCCCGGATTCTGCACCGTCCCGAGCGCGTTGGACATCTCAGAGCTCTGCGGCCCGATGAAGAACGCCATGACCGCGTCGCCCAGCCTCACCTCGCTGTCGGCCACGACCGCGTGATCGAAAAGCTGTTGGCCCGAGGACAAGGGGGAGGTGCATCCGGCCAGGGTGGCCGCGACGGCCAGAGCCGACGTCGCGACAGCCACGAAGCCCGGTTTCCTCGCCATCCCCTTGCGTGCCATCAGGCCGCGTGCGGCAGTCCGGTCGCGCCGGGTGAGGGCGGCAGGGACATGGCGGTCCGCGCCCGGCCCGGAACGCGGGCGTGCGTGGATACCGCTTCGAGCAGCGTGGTGGCGACATCGTCCCAGGAGTGGGCGCCGCCGTAGGGCAGCGGCGCGGTCGCGGCCGTCGTCAGGCCCGGCAGCAACTCCACGATCCGGCGAGCGAGCGCTTCGGGCCGCGGCTCCGACACGACCCCGCCGGCGGCCCGCGTCGAGTCCCGCAGGCCCGGCACGTCGTACGCGATGGTCGAGGTTCCCAGGGCCGCGGCCTCGGTGACCACCAGGCCCCAGCCCTCGCGGACGCTGGTCGCCAGGTGGACGTGGGCACGGGCCATCCGGTCGTGCTTGTCCTCCTCCGACACCCGGCCGAGGAACTCGACACCCTCGGGCGCCGCGGCGCGCAGCCGGTCCAGCATCGGACCGCCGCCGACCATCCACAGCCGCAGGTCGGGGATGTCCCGACGGGCCAGCTGGACGGCCTGGATCACGTCCCAGGGCCGCTTGTAGCTGACCATCCGGCCGCAGAACACCGCCGTGGGCGTCGGCTCCTTGGCGACCTCGGGCAGGGTGGTGGGCGGCTCGTAGCCCTCGGGCACCACGGTGACGTCACGGGCGCCGAAGCGGCCCAGCGCGTCACGTGTCGAGTCGGAGACCGCGAGGATCGGCGCGCCGGACAGTCGGCGCAGCCAGCCGGGCTCCAGCAGGTGCCGGCCGAGGTGGGCAATGAGCGGCGGGGCGTTGTGGTGCCAGATCTCCTCGCAGGTCTGGTGCACCAGCGCGATCGTGCGGGCGCCGTCGTCGACCCACTCGTGGGCGAGGAACGGCACCGTGTTGGTCTCGTCGACCACGACGTCGAAGCGGCCCCGGCCGTAGCGCTGCCACCAGCGCCGCGCCTCCCGATAGACGGTGAACCGGTTGCCGGCGCGGACGACTCGGTAGCCTTCGACGATCTCCGCGGCGGGGCGCCCGGCGACGGCCGCGGCGAACAGCGTCACCTCGTGGCCGGCGGCCACCCAGCGGCGCAGGACCTGCTCGGTGTAGACCTCCGCGCCGCCGGCGGCGGGGTGGGTCAGGTCGCGCCAGTTCAGCACCAGAATGCGCACGTCGGGCCTCCGAGGATCAGGCCGCGGTAGCGGCGGTACGGGAAGGATCGGCATCGGCCGGTGCCACTTGAGCGTTCGCCCGCGGAGCCCGCGCCCAGCGCCGGCCCTCCAGCACGACCATCGCCAGCAGCGTCGGCACCAGGGCGGCGGCCGAGCACAGCGCGATCTGCGTGCCCGAGCCGTGCCAGGTCTCGATCAGCGCGACCTCGAGCACCGCACCCACCCACGGGACGGCGATGAGCCGCGAGCGGCGGGCCAGCGCGGCATGGGTCAGCACGGTGACGAACGAGGTCAGGGCGGCCACCGAGGCCAGCGCGCGGACCAGACCCACGGCGTCGGCGTACTTGTCGCCGAAGAGCACCGCCAGCACCAGCGACGGCAGGGCGATGACCACGGCCGCGCCCAGCACGGCCGGGCCGGTCACCGCGAGGCCGCCGCTGAGCAGGGCGCGGGTCCGCCCGGGCGTCGGCCCCGCGGCGAGCAATCGGGGGAAGACCGCGGCCATGATGCCCGCGGGCAGGGCCAGGACGGTCTTGGCCACGGTCGCGGAGGCGACGTACGAGCCCGACGCGGCGTCGCCCAGGTGGTGACGCGCGAGCAGTAGGTCGGCGGTGGAGAACAGGAACAGGCCGGTCACCGCGATCCCGGCGTGCGCGACGGCGCCGAGCCGCAGGCCGGTCGCGCCGGTGTGCCCCACCGAGCCCCGCAGCCGCGGGACGGCGACCAGCAGGGCCGCCAGTTCCGAGAGCACGGTGCCGGCCAGGGCGCCAGCGACGCCGAACGGCACGACCAGGGCCAGTCCCAGCGCGAGCCGAGCCACGGTGGAGACGAGATAGGTGGCGGCGACCGCGCTCACCTGACGGTCGCCGAGCAGCAGCCCGCGCGCGGCGGACACCACGGCGGCCGCGACCAGGTACGGCGCGAGCGGCACCGCCTCGGCCAGCGACGCCAGGTGGAAGTAGTCACGCAGCAGCGGCGCGCAGAACAGCACGAGCAGCGCGGGCGGCAGCGACCACATCGTGACCGTGCGCAGCGTGCGACGGGCGGTCTCCCAGGTCAGGCCGTGCTCGGCCACCAGGGCGGAGGCGGCGGTCTGGAGCGCGCCGAGCGGCACGGTGAGCATGACCATGGCGCTGAGCACGGCGCCCAGTGCTCCGTAGGAGCCGAGGTCCAGCAGCCGCCCGACCGCCGAGTGGAAGGCGAGGTTGCCGGCGCTCTGCACGGCGACCGCCACGGCGATCGGCGCGGCGCCCCGGGCGGCGAGGCCCACGATGCGACGGGATAGGGAGGTCACAGGGTCTCTATCGACCGTCCGGCCCTCGACCTGTCTGATTCTTCCGCACGTCTGCGTCATGCAAGTCGACCCGCGGGGTGCGCCGACCGGGCCATAATCGGGGTGAAATGACCAATTACTGGCAAACCAGTGCGGAACAGCCGCCGCGAGACCTCGCGGCCGACGGGTCACGCCCCGGGCCGCCGAGCCGTCCCGAGCTGCTGGCCGCGGTCACCGCAGCCCTCGACGCCACCGGGCACCGCTGGGCCTGGCAGGGCGAGGCCGGTGCCGCCGAGCGCTGGGCGGCCGAGACCGGGCCCAAGGACCTCGACATCTGGTACGCCGCGTCGTCGTCTCCCGGCGACCCGGTCGACGTGCTCGCCCGCACGTACGCCGGGGCCCGGGTGGCCGAGACGCACGATCCGCGGCGGCTACGCCACGTGAGCCTCTCCATCGAGACGACCACCGGGCCTGCCGTGGT
This sequence comes from Actinoplanes sp. NPDC051346, assembly GCF_040682215.1. Classification (NCBI taxonomy): domain Bacteria; kingdom Bacillati; phylum Actinomycetota; class Actinomycetes; order Micromonosporales; family Micromonosporaceae; genus Actinoplanes; species Actinoplanes sp. NPDC051346. The sequence goes on from NZ_JBFBAJ010000017.1 coordinate 51,433, forward strand.
TGATGTCACCCACGGTGACCTGTGTGTCGGCCCGGTGCTGCTGGTGCCCGCCGGTCAGGCGACCACCGACCCCGCCGCCCACCGGTTCACCGGCGCGGCGGCAACGGCCGACCTGCTGGTACGCCCCGTGCTGCGGGGCCGCCTTCCCGACCCGGAACGGCTCGCCGAGGCCCGGGACGCCTGGGAAGCCGCCGATGTGCGGCACCGGCGGGAGTTCGCCTGGCGCCTCACCCGGCAGCTCGGCGCCCGCGTCGCCGCCGACCTCATCGCCGTCGCCGAGGGCGCGGCACCCGACCCGCGCCTGCCGCTGAGGGCGCGGCTGCGCCTGGTCGCCCGCAGCCTCGCGCCGGCCGTCGTCGGGTCGACCTGGTCGCAGCGCCACAGCGTGCTGCCCGCCGCAGGGGCAGCCGGACCGCTGGGCCTGCGGGTACGCGGCGTCGTCGTGGCGCTGGTGGGCACGGACGGTTCGGGCAAGTCGACGGTCGCCGACGGGCTGCACGAGCGGCTCCACGCCTTCGGGCTGCCGACGAGCGCGACCTACTTCGGCATGGCGCGCGGCAACCTGCCGGGCGTCGCCCTGGTCCGCCGGATGCTGAACGTCGGCTCCACCGCCCCTTCCGCCGAGGTCCGGCCGGCGGCCGAGGCCTCGGACGGGCCACCGGACGACCACCGCACGCTGCGCCGCGTCGCCGCCTGGTTCTACGCGGGGGAGTACCTCTGGCGCTACCTGCGCAGCGTCGCGCCGGCCGTGGCCCGCCGCCGCGTCGTGATCGCCGACCGCTGGGTGTACGACCTGCGCGAGTCGCCGTGGCCGGGCTCCCGCGCCGCGCGCGTGGCCGAACTCCTGGTGCCCGCCCCCGACATCCTGGTGCTGCCCGACGCGCCGGACGAGCTCATCCACCGCCGCAAGCCGGAGCGCTCCCACGCCGAGCAGGCCGCCCAGCAGCAGCGGTTCCGGGAACTGGTCGCCGAGCGTCCTGCCCGGTCCGCCGAGATCGTCGTGGACACGTCCGGCGGCACGGCGGACAACCTGGCGCCGCTGGTGGCGGCGGTGGTGCAGGCGGCGCACAGCCCGAGGCGCCGCCGGCGGTGACTCTCGTCGCCCGCCACCGGGGCGGCCAGCGTTCCCGTGCGACCCGGGCCGGGGCGCCGTCCTACGCGCCCCGGCATCGGCGGCTGCCGGGCATCGACCCGCGCGCGGCCCGGCTGGCCGCCGAATCCGGGCTCCTCGGCCTGATCGTCGGCGTGGCCGTGGTCGCGCCGTGGACCGGCGACGGCTACCTGGTGCTGCTCGACTGGGTGGCCGGTCCCCATCAGGCCATCACCCCGGCGCTCTACGGCCTCGACCCGGCGGCACTGGACGCGCTGCCGTACCGGATGCTGACCGACGCCGTACGCTCGGCCGTCGGCCCGGCCGCGACCAGCTGGCTGGTCGTCCTCTGCTATTTCCCGATCGCGGCCTCCGGCGTGTCCGCGCTGGCCGCCGGGGGACGGTGGCGTCGGCACACCGCGGCCCTCTTCGCCTGCTGCAACCCGTTCGTCGTCGAGCGCATCCAGGCCGGGCACGTCGCCTTCCTGCTCGCCGTCGCCCTGCTGAGCTGGCTGCTCGCGTCGGCCGTGCGGGCCCGCCGCCGCGCCACCTGGTTCGCCATCCGGCCGGCGGTCTGGTTCGCGATGGCCATGGCGATCGGCCCGCACGCCGCCTGGCTCGGCGGCGCCTGCCTGCTGGCGGTCGCGCTGCTGCCGCGCCCGGCCCTCAGGGACCTCGCCCGTACGGCCGTGGTGATCGTCTGTGCCGGATTCATCTACGCGTACGCGCTCGCCGTGCTCCTCAGCGCGATCCTCACCGTCCGCGTCGGCAACCAGGACCTCGAGGTGTACGCCCCGCACGCGGGCCGTGGCGGGATGCTCGCCACGCTGGTCTCGCTGCAAGGCTTCTGGCGCGGCGGCGCCGACAGCAGTCCCCCGATCGACCTGGGCGTCATCCCTGCCACGCTGATGCTGCTGGCGGCGGTCGTGGGACTGGTCCGGTTGTGCCGCCGCGGCCCGCTCTCCGGGCAGCCGCTGGCACTGCTGGCCGTCGTCGGCCTGCTGCTCGGCGCGGGCATACACGGCCCGCTCGCCCCGGCATACCGGTGGGCGTTCGACGTCGTGCCGCTGTTCGAGGCGATGCGCGAGCAGCAGAAGTGGGTCGCGCTGACCATGCTGGCGTACGCCGTCGGCATCGGGGTCACCGTGGAGGCGCTTGCCGCGGCGTGCCGAGCCGCGCGACCGCTGCCCGTGCGTCTCACGGCGGCCGGTGCGATGGTGGCGGTCGGCGGCGTGTTCGCGGTCGTCGCCCCCTCGCTGGTCTGGGGCCTGGGCGGCAGCGTGAAGATCAGCCGGTACCCCGAGGCGTGGTACGCCGCCGATCGGATGATGGGCGACGGTGACGAGGCCGTGCTCTTCCTGCCCTGGCACCTCTACCAGCCGTTCGGCTTCACCGACTCGCGGACCGTGGCGACGCCGGCCGCGGCGTTCTTCCGCCGCCCGGTGCTCAGCAGCGACGCCGTCGAGCTGGGCCCGGTGCAGACCAACTCGGTCTCGCGGCGGATGGCGTACGTGCAGCGCCTGGTCGCCGCCGGCGGCGCCGGGGACTTCGGCCGAATGGTCGCGCCGCTCGGGGTGCGCTACGTGGTGCTGGCCCGCGACCGCGAGGCCGAGGACTACGCCTGGCTCGACAAGCAGCGCAACCTGCGCCGGGTGTTGCGGACGCCGCAGCTCGACGTCTACCGCGTCGAGGTGGACGGCACCGGGCGGGTGGTCGCCGCGCGTGCGGGCGGTTACGACGAGGCGGTCACCGTGGCCGGCCGGGGATCGCTGGGCACCGAGACGGTGCTGGAAGGCGGTGCGGACCGGGCGCCGCTGCCGTCCACCGCGTCGGGCGGGATCCGACGGACCGACTCGACGACCTGGGAGGTGGCGGCGGGCACGCCGGGCTGGGTGGTGATCCCGGAGGAGTGGTCACCGGGCTGGTCGGCGGGTGGTCTGCCGAGCGCGCCGACCGCGGCCGGGACGGTCGCGATCGACGCCGGAGCCGCCGCGGTGACGGTGAGCTACACGCCATGGCGGTGGTTGCGGATCGGGCTGATCGCGTCGGTGCTGTCGCTGCTGGTGCTGCTCGTCGTGGGGCTGCTGGAGCATCGCAAGGATCTGGTGCGCTGGTGGGCGCTGCCGTACCCGCAGGGGATCGGATCGCCGCAACCCGCGCCGGGCGAACCGGTCAGGCGGCGTCGGCCAGCTGCGAGGTCCAGGCGGTCGGCGCCGGACGGAGCACGATCGGGGCGGACGCGGGCCGACGGTACTGGTCGGTCAGGTGCAGGCGAGCGAAGATGACGAACGTGTCGCGGATGGTCCGCAGGATCGCCGAGGAACCCACCGTCGAGCCGGCCATCCGCTCCTCGAGCCGCACCGGCGCGCCGACGAACCCGCGGATCCCGGCCGCCTTGGCGGCGACGAAGAACTCCAGGTCGAAGGCGAAGCGGCGCTCGCGCAGCCGGGGCAGCAGCTCGGCCAGCACGTCGCGGCGCAGGACCTTGCAGCCGGTCTGGGTGTCCCGCATGCCCAGCACGAACATCAGCGCCACCAGCGTCGAGTAGACCATCGACACGAGCTTGCGGAACGGCGAGGAGGCGCTGCCCGACGCGGCGTGCCGCTTGTCGGCGTACACGCCGGCGTGGTCGCCCGCCCGGGCCACCCGCAGGTACTCCGCGAGGTGCCGCGGGTCGATGTCGCCGTCCGCGTCGACGAAGCCGATCCAGGCGCCCCGCGCGGCGGAGAAGCCCAGGTGCAGCGCGCCGCCCTTGCCCTGGTTGACCGGGCTGACCACGACCCGCACGCCCGGCAGGCCGGCGAGGGTGCGCTCGGAGCCGTCGGTCGAGCCGTCCGAGACCGCGATGACCTCGTAGGAGACCCGCTCCTCGGCGAGGCACGAGACCAGCTTCTCGACGGTGGGCCGCAGCGCCGCGCCGGGGTTGTAGAACGGCACGACCACGGTCAGCTCGACGGCCGGGTCGGCCGGGGCCCACAGCCGGGCCGCGTTGTACATCGGCGCGGCGGCGGTGGTCGGAGCGGAGGCGGTGAGCAGCGTTGCGGTCATGCCCGACTAGTTCGGAGCGCAACCTCAATCCAACCTCTAGCCGTCTTCAAGCCCCAGGCAAGTTGCGAAGCGGTTCGCCCCCTGCCGTTCTGCACCTTTTGCGTGGCACTATGTGATACGTGAACCCTCGCCCTTCCCGCAGGTCAGGCAGCCTCGTCGCGGCCGCCTCGCTGGTGGGCGCCCTGGTCGCGCCGGGTGCCGCGCTGGCCGAGGGACCCGGGTACGGCGGCACCGCCGACGCCCTCACCGTGCAGTGGCAGCCCCCGACGGGTGCCACCGGCGACGGGCTGGCCGTCTACGCGGTGGGCTTCAAGGGCAGCTCGCCCGTCAACCTGCGCGTGGGCTCCGAGCCGGAACGGCCCGTGTTCACCGACGCCTCCGGCGCTCTGCGCGTCCTGGTCCTGACCTCCGCCGTGACACCCACGCCCGCCTCGACCCCGGACACCACGGTGCTGTCCGCCGCCAGCGCGGTCAGCCGGCTCTCGACCGGCGCCAGCGTGCTGGCCGTGGGGGAGACCCCGACCGGTGTGCTGCGTACGCTGGTCGGCTCGGTGCCGCCCCCCGACGCCGGACGCGGACTTCAGGATGTCGCGCCCTGGGTGGGTGCCGCGGCGGCGGTCGGTGCCCTCGTGGTCTGGACCCGGCGTCGCACGGCCGCGCTGGCCGGAGCGTCGGCCGGTGGCGCGCACCGCTACCCGCGTCGGCACCCGGCCCGCCACCGCGCGGCCTGAGTCTTCGCTCCGCTACAAAAAAGACCCACGCGCCGAACGGCGCGTGGGGTCTTGAGGTAAGTGTGGCTCGGCTCAGGGCTCGAAACGGTAGCCGACGCCGCGGAGGGTCCGGATGTGCCGCGGTGACGAGGCCGACTCGCCCAGCTTCTTGCGCAGGTTGCCGACGTGCACGTCGATGATGTGGTCGTCGCCGTACCAGTTGTCGCCCCAGACGTCCTCGAGCAACTGCCCGCGGGTGAACGTGCGGCGCGGCGCGGAGGAGAGCAGGTCCAGGATGCCGAACTCGATCTTGGTCAGCTCGAGAACCTGCCCGTCGAGGGTCACCTCGCGCACGTCGGGGTCGATGCGCAGCAGGCCGTACTCGCGGATCGCCGTGCTCTGGCCCGCCGCGGAGTTGCGGGGGCGGCGGCGCATCGCCTGGATGCGGGCGGCGAGTTCCCGCGGCGAGAACGGCTTGGTGACGTAGTCGTCGGCGCCCACCGACAGGCCCACGACCTTGTCCAGCTCGTCCGTGCGGCCGGTGACCATGACGATGTAGGCGTCGGTGAACTGCCGGATCTGCCGGCACACCTCGATGCCGTCGACGTCGGGCAGGCCGAGGTCGAGGATGGCGATGTCCGGCTTTTCCTTCTGAGCCTGTTCGACCGCACCCTTGCCGTCGGTGGCGACGACGACGTCGAAGCCTTCCTTCTCCAGCAGATGCTGGCAGAGCAGCATGAATTCGGGTGAGTCCTCGACGACGAGCGCGCGCGGCCTGGCCACGGGACCTCCACTTTCTGCGGGAACGACGGGGGTTGCTTCGAGTCCTATCGGTCGCGCCGTCGCCGAAACGAAGGTTTCGCCGGGCACGATCGCGGGTCAGGCGCCGCCGATCAGGATTCCATCGGCGGTGATCTCGGCACGGGCCGGCAGCGGTCCGGGACGGGCCATGAAGTAACCCTGACCCAACTTGACGCCCAGCGTCCGCAGTTTCTCGTGCTCGGCGACGGTTTCGATACCCTCGGCGATCAACATGGCGCCGATGTCCTCGGCGAATCCGACCAGCGAGCGGGCCAGCGCCATGCGTACCGGGTCCGTGTCGATGCCCCGGGTGAGCGTGATGTCGAGCTTGATGATGTCCGGGCGCAGCTGCAGGATGTGGCTGAGGCTGGCGAAGCCGGCCCCGGCGTCGTCGACCGCGAGCAGGATGCCGGCCGAGCGCAGCCGCTCGGTCACCTTCACCAGCGCCGGGTAGTCGTGCACCTGGGTGTGCTCGGTCAGCTCGACGGCGATGCCGCGCGCCGCGTGTCCCAGGAGGGTTTCGCAGACGCGCGGGTCCAGCAGTGCCTCCACCGACAGGTTGGCGCTCAGCCAGGCCCCGCTCGGCATCTCGTCGAGGTAGGCGAAGGCCCGCTCCAGGGCGAGCAGCTCCAGGTCGACGCCCACGCCGGCCTCCGTGGCCGCGGCGAACGCGTCCGCCGGGCTGGAAAAATGCGCTTTGTCGAACCGGGCCAGCGCCTCGTACGCCTTGACGACGCCGTCCTCGAGTCGCACGACCGGCTGGAACGTGGGCTGGATCGCCTGGGAGTGGATAACTTCCCGGAGGTTGCGCATGGCTGGCACGGCAGGCGCGGTGAAGGTCATGCCGCCTAGTTCGGCAGCGTCTCTCAAGGCAGTCTCAGACCGGTTTCAAGAGCTCGGCAAGCCCGCGCGGGGTGTCGCCGGCCGGACAGCACTGAACCCCGACACGCGGTGCGTGCCGGGGTGCGGTGTCAGTCGGATCAGACGAGGACGGTCTCCCGGTCGCGGGCGCGGTGCAGACACTCGATGAGCTCGTGCGGGTCGACATCGACGTCCGCGTCGACGTCGACGACACCGACCCAGGACCCGCCGGCCTCGACGAGACCCGCCTGGAGCGCGGCACCCTTGTCCTGCAGGTCCCGGTCGGCGATGACCCGGATCCAGGACAGGCCCTCGAGGGCGCGCTCGGAGCCGTCGGTCGAGCCGCCGGAGACGGCGATCATGTCGAAGGAGATGTTCTGGGCGTACAGCGTCGACGCGAGGCGGTCGACCGTGCGGCGCAGCGCCGCACCGGGGTTGTGGAACGGGATGACCACCGTGAACTCGACAGCGGCCTGGCCCGACGAGGAGGCCCGCTGGGTGGGTCCGGCGACGACGAACGGAGGGACGGCGATGAGGTGAGCGACAGTCATGCCCCGAGATTCGACTAGCAATCTCAACGCCGTCTCATCCGGTTCTCAAGCCGGACGCAAAGCTGCCCGCCGGCGCACCAGCCGCCCCGGGATCCAGCAGCCCGAAGAGCAGCTCGGTGGCGCCGGCCACCGCGACGAAGCGTCCTGGCCTCCCCGCGGGGATGGGGACGTCCCTCGTAGCGACGCTCAGTCAGCGTCAGGACCGGTGGTGCCGCCGTGGCTGTCGCGGCGGAGCCGGTCCATGCGGTCGGCGCCGCGCTGGACCGCGTCGCGGGAGCGGTGCAACAGCTCGTTGCTGCGGTTCGTCTTCGCCGTCGTGCGTTCGAGCGAACCGCGGAAGCGGGCGATCGGGTCGGCCGTGCGACCGTCCCGCCGGTCGGACTCCTCATCGAGGAGGCGTTCGCGTTCGTTGGCGGCGGCCTCGCGGGCGTCGGCCTCGCGTTCCCGGCGGTCCGCCAGGTCGTCGCGGGCGTCGGCGTCACGTTCCCGGCGGTCCGCCATATCGTCACGGGCGTCGGCCTCGCGCTCGCGGCGGTCCGCGAGGTCTTGCCGGACGTCGGCTTCGCGCTCGCGGCGATCCGCGAGGTGTTCCCGGGCGTCGGCTTCGCGCTCGCGGTGATCGGCGAGGCGATCCCGCGCCTCGGCGCGTGCGTCCCGCAGGTCGGCGTCGCGTTCTCGCGCGCTCAACCGCAGTCCCCGTTCGTCCAGATCCGCCGCCAAGCTCGTCCGCTGGTGGTCGGGCGCGTTAGTACCACCCACGCGCCCCAGACTACCGAACAGCCAAGGCCCGCACGATTGCGCTACGGATGGTGAAATCCTATCGGCGCAGTAGCATCGGGGCGTGCTGCGCGACCGTCGGATCCGGCCTGGTGTGGGACTCGTCGCCGCGCTGGCGGCGAGTGCCCTGCTGCTCGCTGTGCCGCCGGCCGCGCAGGGCCGGCGGACCGCTCCGACACCCGCCGCCCTGGCCTGGCCGGACGCCCAGCGCGCGAGCCTTCCGGCGGCCCTCGCCGACGGGACGGCATACGAGCCGGGTGTCTTCCTCGACGCGCGCAGTTCGGTCGGCACCGCCGCGAGCCGCGACGGCAAGTCGCTGCGACTGCTGGCCCGAGCCGCGGACGGCTCGGTGCGGCAGCTGCGGACGCTGCCGTCGGCGCGGAACCCGTCTTTCCAAAGTCTCACCGTTACGGGTGACTTGCTCGCCTGGTTCGAGCGCACCAACGGCGGGCTGGAGTTGTGGGCGTCGGGGCTGGGCGCCGGACAGACACCGCACCGGGTCACCGCCGACACCGGCGAGGCCCGGTTCTACCGGTCGGAGACCGACCTCGTCGTCGCGGACGGGCGGCTGCGCTGGGTCGCCTCCGGCGCGGGGGGCGTCACCGAGGTGCGAGCGGTCGCGGTGGGCGGCGGCCCGGTCGAGGTACGCCCCATGGCCGGCACCTGGCGGCTGCTGACCTGGCCGTGGATAACCGACGGGGTGGCCGACTCGGCCGGCGCCCGTACCCTGCGTGATCTTGTCTCGGGCCGGGACGTCGCGGTGGCCCGGCCGCGCGACGGCGCCATCGGGTGCAGCGCGGTCTGGTGCAGGATCGTGTCCCTGGACGCCGACGGCTACACCCGCATCGAGCTGATGCGCCCGGACGGCGGCGACCGGCACGAGATCGCCGGCGACACGGCGGCGACCGAGATCGTGGACGTGGCGCCGCTCGACCGCTTCGAGGTGTTCGCCAGGATCGGGGCGAACTCGGAGCTGACCGGCAACGCACAGCTGTTGGTGCACGAGACGCTCACCCGCAGCACCGTGGAGATCAGCCCGGACGCGGGCGGGGTTTTTCTGCGCAACGGGGTGCTCTGCTGGTCGACGGGCAGCCAGGAGACCTTCGTCCGACACACCCTCGACCTGCGTACGGTGTCTTAGCGCGCGTGTGTGTGTTCTCTTTACGGGTAATCGGTCTTGCGGAGAACGCAGCGAGCGGGAGGCAATCCTGATGACGGCCGGACAGCGCGACGCCGGGCTTCGCCAGATCGGCGAGACCATCGAGCGCCTCGGCGTCTACCTGGAGTTCGTCCCGCAGCCGACTCCCTTGGAAACGTGCTGGTACACGATCGGTCTGACCGACCACGGTCACCCTGAGCTGATCTTGTTCGGATTGCCCCCGGACATCTCACGGCCCGTCCTGCACGAGATCGCCGCTGACATCATCGCCGGCCGCCGTACGTACGCAGCGGGACAACACGCCGACGACGTACTCGAAGGACACCGGGTCCAGTTCGTCGCCGTGAGCGAGCCGGATCGCCACCTGCCCGCTGCCGCGCAGTTCTACGCCGCCTCGGGTAGCGCGGTGCGGGCACTGCAGATCGTGTGGCCGGACCGGTACCATCGCTGGCCCTGGCAGCCCGGCACGAGCGTCGCTGACATGCCGGTGCTGTCCTAGCCCCCAAGATCGCGTGAGGGCTGGTCCCGCAGCCGGCCGCTGTTAAAGCTTCATGAACACACGTGACCCGATGTGATGATCCCTACGTCGTGATCATCCATCCGCGCCGTACTGCCGTATCCCGTGCGGTGCCCGACGCCACCAGCGCGCCGCGTCGCCCGGGTGGGTGCCGGCCGCGTTCGTCGCGTGGAGCATTGAAGAGCCGCCCGTAATATCGCCTTGTCATTTCATATCGACGGTCGCCGGCCCGGCAATTGACCGGCAGGAAACAGCGTCATAGCGTGGAGTCGATTGGTGCGGAGCGTCCGGCGATTACCGCGTAGATAGTGATCGCTGATGTCTCGCCGCCCTCTTACAAGGAGGAATTCATGACCACCTTCCGGCGAATCGGTATTGCGCTGACCTGCCTGTCCGCGACGGCGGCCGGGCTGACCGTCGCGACACCCGCCCAGGCCCGTCCGGTCGAAAGCCAGTCGGCGAGCGCGTTCATTCTCGCGGTGGTTCCGGAATTCGGTGGACCCACCAGTATGGCGACACTTCTCTGCGACCCCGCCGGTGGCACGCATCCAGACCCGGTCGCGGCCTGCTATGTGCTCCGAATCGCCGGCGGCGATTTCCACGCCATCCAGGGCGTCCGCGGTCCGTGCACCATGGACTACCGTCCGGTGACCGCCATCGCGTACGGATATTGGCGCGGCACGCCGACGAGCTACAGCGAGACATTCACCAACCCATGCCTCATGGAACGCGCGACAAGCGGCGTCTTCAATTTCTGAGGCGACACGACCGAGCCCTCGGCTTTCGATTCCATGAAGAACGCCAGAAACGACTTGGATGAGAGAGCAGAACGTCAAGCACGATATTCGCCAACTCCGGCGCGGAGTGCGCACGATACCGGCTCCGCGTCCGGCAAAACCACCCTGGCCGACGAGTTGGCCGTCACCCTGCGTCAGAAGACGGCGCGGCCCGTGCTCCGGGTCACGATCGACCACTTCAAACGGCATGTCGACCTGCGTACGCGATATCCGGCCGGCTCGCCGGAGAGCTACTACCACGAGATGTACGACGCCGACGCCATCCGGGCCGAGCTGCTCGCCCCCCCTCGGCCCGGACGGCAACCGCCGCTACCGCACCCAGGTCATGGACTTCAGCGGCCGCCTGCCTGTCGACTCCGGCGTCCACCTGAGCCCGGACGACGCGATCCTCGTGGTCGATGGCGCGTTCCTGCAGAAGCCGGCACTGTCCCGACACTGGGACTTGACCGTCTACCTTCACATCGAATTGGCGGACGTGCTGCAACGCGGCACGAATCGCGACAAGGCGTGGATGGACTCCGCGGAAGCGGCGGCTGAGCGATACCGCACGTACTACCTCCCCGGCGAGAAGCTTTACCTGGCCGAGATCCGCCCGGCCGAAAGAGCCGACATCGTCATCGACAACCGCGACTTCGCCGCACCCCGCGTCCTGCGTGACCTTCCCGATCCGAGGCGGGAGTCCCGACCGGATGCGTCGGCCTCAGGATGATCGCTACGTCAGAAGCGTCTTCGTCGCGCGGATCAACATGAGCTGATCATCTCGCACCTGTAGCGTAGTAGTTCTCGTTAGTACGGCTGCCCGCACATTTTCCACTGTCCGTACTCCTTGACAAGTGCGAACGTGTGCTGGTCGACAAATCCAGTATCGAGAGTTAGCTTCGCGGTAACGGTTGCGGATACTCGGCCGTTGAGGTTCGATACGTTCACGCCCACGATCTTGTGGCTACGAATCTGGGGCTGCCCACTGAGCCCTTGAACAAATGTTTCGCGCGAGAACTTGCTCCGTGTGCTGGCGCAGAGCCGACCATAAGCGGCGTCAGCGTTGCCCGATTTCAGATCAGCGACGAACTCGTCCGTGGCCTGACTAGCCGGTCCGGTTGCCTGCTGTATCCCGCGGAAGAGAAAGTAGCCTCCGGTCACCCCACCCGCGCAGCACAGCACCAGTACAACACCGACGACGATCAACACCGTCCGCAGCGTACGGCGCCGTGGAGAAGGTACGGACTGGTGCGTCGGAATCGCCACGATGATCAAGCCTAGCCACTCGAGTGCCGCATGTGGCCCGTTCCGCGGTGGGACGAGGCGATCGCCACCGAAGGTTGCCGAACTGGATGCGTCGGGATTACCGACGCACCGCTGCGAAACGCGAATACGGTCGCGACTCGTGCGGCGTGGCTCCAGCGGAAGCGGAAGCGGAAGCGGAAGGCCGAAGGGATGCTCGGCGAGTACGTCAAGGCGTTCTGCCCGGCGGTCGGGCAGGGGTCACTGCTGCCGCAACCCCCGCAGGGCGGCGTCGGCGGTGTCCTCGGGGGAGCTGTTGAAAGCGATGGCCGCGCCGGGCGCGTGCAGCCGGACGAGGTTGACCAGCTTCTCGAAGAACTCGAGGTACGGCTCGTGCTTGCGGATGCCGCCACCGATCACGACACAGGCGTACTCGCTGCGGGTCAGCGCCTCGACTATCGTTTCCTCGGCATTGTCGTCGACGGCGATCAGGACCGTGTCGGCATCGATGCCGAGTTCGGCGAAGCGCGCCTCGCCGCGTCGGATCGCGGCGACGACCGGCTCGGGATCCCACCCCGACAACCTGGTTGGATCAAGACCGATCACCAGTACGCGTCCCGATACCATCGTCCGCCCTCCTCGGCGCGCTGACATCCCCGCCCATTGTGGGCGCTGCCAGCGACGTACCGTAGCTGCAGCGGCGCAAGACCCGCTCTATGTGAGTTGCTACCTTGGTGATCCTATGACGCGACAATTCGGTGACCGAGCCAGATTTGCTGTAGAGGTGGGCCAGGTCTGGCCGCCGCCACCCGACCCGGCCACCGGCGATCTGCGCACCGTCGATCTATGGGCCGGCGGCAAATGGCTGACGACGGACGACAACACCGCCTTCCTTCCTTCCTTCATCCCTTTCCTCCGGTCCACGGCGGCCCAGGTACGGCGCCGCGACGTCAGCCCTTGCCCGTTCCCGGAACGTTCACCGGAGGAGATCTTCCGGCTGCTCTACGCGGACAACGAGACAGACTTTCGAGAGCAGTTTTGGCTGCTGCACTGGGGTCCGACCGTCGACAACGTGACGAGCTACGCCTATCTGGACGGTGACGATCTAGTGGTCGTTTTCGCTTACCAGCGAGCGGAGCATCCCTTCCCCGAGGACCTGGGCAAGGTCTTCGTTGCCAAGATCCCGGCGGACGAGTTCGCAGCCGTCCTTGACGAAGCAGCTGATCTCCTGGATGCCGAGCTCGTTCGATAGAGGTCCCACCAAGCAGCTCCACCGTTGGGCATCATGGCCGCCCAGATCGCCGGCACCGGCATGATTGCCGTGGTTGCCTGGTTCCCCGTCAAGGGATTCGGCGGGTCGGCCGCCCTACCGCGGGATCACCTGTGCCTGGAGACGAGCGCAGCGCCTGCTGTTCGGTAGGGTTCGCACGTGATCTCCGGTCAGGCCGGCGAGCCCGTCATCTTCCTCGACGTCGACGGTCCGCTGATCCCGTTCAGAGCCCGCCCCCTGGGCCAGGTGATTCCTCCGACGTTGGCGAACGACACGGGCAACCCTCTGCTTGATCGCATCAATCCGGAGGATGGGCGACGGCTGCTGGAACTGGGATGCGGGCTGGTCTGGGCGACGACCTGGGGGCAGGAGGCGAATGAGGTCGTCTCACCACGGCTCGGATTGCCCCCACTGCCCGTCGTCGAGTGGCCCGACGACGCCGAGGACCTCGCGCGTGGTCTGCACTGGAAGACAGACGCCCTGATCCGGTGGGTAGGTGGAGGTCCGTTCGCCTGGATCGACGACGAGCTGACCGATACCGACCGGCGATGGGTCGCGGCACACCATCCGGGCGGGGCGTTGCTGCGTCGTGTCGATCCGTTCCAGGGCCTCACCGAGGAAGACTTCGCAGCGGTCCGCCGATGGCTCAACGACGAGCACCCCGCTCGGACGCTTCCTGTCCCGACGTTCCGCTGAGGCTTTGCCGATACGATCCGGCTCTCCTCGAGTCAAGCAATCGGCCACCGCGGGATCCGAGGCCGGAACCTCAACTGCCAGTCGCCGACCCAGCCGTAAGGCCGACAACTTCTCCGTGGGCCAAGAGAGGTCGTCGTCCGTCATGCACGAGAAGATAGCGATCCGACGTCAGCAGGCAGAATCGCAGCGTGGCACAACTACCCGAGGATGTTCGATCAGCGCTTCGCTTCTTCGCCTTCTTCCTGGCCAACGGGACGCTCGTCATGGAGTTGCTGGAGGATTTCGACTACCGCCCCGTCGTCATGGCGTACGGATCAGGCCTTGAGCAGGTCTTCGCCATTTTCGCCAATGTCCTGGACGTCGATGAGGCGGGCAAGGTGACGAACTACGACGACGCGGAGTTTCGCGCCGCGCAGTGGATCCGTAGATGCTGCGACGACACCTACCGGGTGGATCCTCCGTTCGCTCAGTGGGAGATCGAGTTGCCCTTGTAGGAGGCCCGCGGCCTAGAAGAGCGACAGCTGACCCGGAGTAGGGTCGCGGCGCCCGGTCATGCCCTTGCGGATGATCCACGGCCGCAGCTCCGGAATCGGGTCTTCGTCGCGGGGCTGGCGCTGTTGCGGGACCCCGCCCGTAAGCGCCCACAGCGACGGTCCCAGATTGATGCCGCGTTCGCGCAGGGCCCGCCGGAACACCGGCAGGCTCAGCGGCAGCCGCACCTCGTCGAGCCCGGGCACGGCCAGGTCGGTGCGCATCCGCATGAGCCGCCGGTTGCGCTCGATCACCTCGCGGACGCCGGGCGCGGCGAACTGTTCGGCGGCCCGGTCGCCGACGGCCTCGCGGATCAGGTGCGCGGCGCCCGACTCCAGCGCCGTCCACGCCCCGTCGATCGTGCCGAAGGCGGCGAGCAGTTTGGCGGCGGTGGCCTCGCCGAAGCCGCGGACGCCGGGCAGGTTGTCGGAGGGGTCGCCGCGGAGCGCGGCGAAGTCGCGGTACTGCCATGGTTCCACGCCGCAGAGCTCGGGGAGGCCGGCGGCGTCGACCAGCACAGCCTCGTCGAAGCCGCCGTTGCGGACGCGCAGCACCGAGGTGGTCTCGTCGATGAGGGCGAAGGCGTCGCGGTCGCTGGTCATCAGCACCGAGCGCCAGCCGTGGCCGCGGGCGTGCGCCGCCGCGCTGGCGAGCACGTCGTCGGCCTCCCAGGCGGGCGGGACGATGCTGCGTACCCCGGCGGCGGTGAGCAGGTCGGGCGCGCCGGCGATCTGTTCGCTGAGGTCGGCGGGCTTTTCCGGGCGGTGGGCCTTGTAGCCGGCGTAGTCAGCTCGGCGCGCGGAGTCGTCGGGGCAGTCGAAGCCGACGATCAGCGCGTCGGGCCGCAGGTAGGCCGCGGCCCGCGCGATGAATCCGACGAGTCCGCGCAGCGCCCACACCGGCCGGCCGGAGGAGTCGAGCAGACCGTCGACCGCACCGGCGTGGTAGGCGCGGTGCAACAGGCTGTTTCCGTCGAGGACGAGCAGCAGCGGAGCCGGGGGCGACACCCGCCGAGTCTACGCACGCCGCCCGGCCCACGACGCGAGCGCCGCCCGTGGGCGTCAGCCGGTCGTGAAGCCGCCGCCGGCCGCGTTGATCGACGCCGCGCTCATCGCTCCGCTGGTGAGGCCCCAGCGTTCGAGCAGCTCGCCGTAGGCGCCGGAGCGGATCAGCCGGTCCAGGGCGTCGTGGAGGGTGTCGCGCAGCGGGCCCTTGCCCTTGGCGACGGCGATGCCGTACAGGCCCGGCTCGTACTGGACCGTCGAGGCGAGCTGGTAGAAGCCGCGGGTGCGCTGGTCGGTGGTGAGGTGCACGGCCGGCGGGTAGTCGTTGAGGACCGCCACGGCCCGGCCGGTGCGCAGCTGCAGTAGCGCGTCGGCGTTGGTCTTGTAGGTCTTCACGATGATCGGCTTGGTGCCGCAGCCCTGCTGTGAGCGCTCCAGCAGGTCGACCTGGACCGTGGCCTTCTCGACCGCGACGACCTTGCCGCAGATGTCCTTGAGGTCGGTGACGCCGCTCGGGTTGCCCCGCTGCACCACGATCGAGGTGCCGGCGGCGAAGTAGTTGACGAAGTCGGCCTCCTTCTCCCGCTCGGCGGTGTCGGTCATGGAGGACAGCACCCCGTCATAGGTGCCCTTGACGGTCTCGTTGAGGAAGGTGCTGAAGTCGTCACCGGCGACCATCTCGATCTTGATGCCGAGCACGGTGCCGAGCGCGGCGGCGAGGTCCGGCTCGAAGCCGACGATGGTGCGGCCGTCCGGGCCGTACGACTCCATCGGCGCGTAGGCGGGGTCGGTGATCAGCCGGATGGTGCCGCGGTCGCGGATCTCCTGGGGCAGCGCGTCGTGCAGGGCCTGGTCCATCTCGATGGTGCTGGATCCGCCGTTGCCGTTCTCGGCGGACTTGTCGGCGCCGCCACACCCCGCCAGGGCCAGCAGGACACCGGTCAGGGCCAGGCCGGTCTTCGTCAGCTTTCTCATCGCGAGTGTGCTCCTGTCATGAGCCGGCCGCGGCGGGGATGTCCCGCCGGGTACGGTCGGCCGTGGTGGTCTCGATCAGGTCGTTCCAGGTCAGCGGGGAGCCGAGCAGCGTGCCCTGTGCGGCGTCGCAGCCGGCGTCGTAGAGCCAGTGCCGAACCTCCTCGGTCTCGACACCTTCGGCGGTGACCCAGCAGCCCAGGCCGTGCGCCAGCTCGATCACCGAGCGCACGATCGCCTCGCTCTGCGGGTTGCGGGACAGGCCGTCGACGAAGAGTCGGTCGATCTTGATCTCGGAGACGGGGATGGCCCGAAGCTGCGAGAGGCTGGTGTATCCGACGCCGAAGTCGTCGACGGCGACGCCGATGCCGTGCTCGACGATGTCGACGACGGCGCGCAGGGCGGCGGGGGTGTCGCCGGCCAGCGCCGTCTCGGTGACCTCGAGCATCAGCATGTCTTCCGGGGTGCCGGATTCGGCGAGCAGCGCGGAGACGGAGTCGGCGAAGTTCGGCTGGTCGAGGTTGCGGGCCGAGACGTTGACCGCCACGGGCCAGGTCCGTCCGGCGGTGGTCCAGTCCCGCTGGTCGGCGAGGGCGCGGCGCAGCACCCAGTCGGTGAGCGGCTCGATCAGGCCGGACTGCTCGGCGGCGGGCAGGAAGTCGGCAGGTGCGAGCAGCCCGCGCATCGGGTGCTGCCAGCGGACCAGCGCCTCCACGCCGCAGATCTGCCCGTCGGACAGGCGGATCTTGGGCTGGTAGTGCAGGACCAGTTCGTCGCGTTCGAGGGCGTGCCGCAGCTCGGCCTGCACCACCAGCCACTGGGTGGAGTGCGCGACCTCGCCGCCGGCGTAGACGACGATGCCGTGGGTGCCGCGCTTGCCCTGGTACATGGCGGCGTCGGCGCACTGCAGCAGTTCCTCGACGGCGGCCCCGTGCTCGGGGTAGAGCGCCACCCCGAAGCTTGCCTCGATGGTCAGCGGGATGCCGTCGAGCACGATCTCCTCGGTGAGGCGGGCGCGGGCGCCGGAGAGCAGCGCGAGAACCTCGTCGCGGTCGACTCCGGGCAGGATCAGGCCGAACTCGTCGCCGCCGAGGCGGGTGACGGTGTCCTCCGGACGCAACGCCGCCACCAGCCGGCCGGCGACCACCTTCAGCAGCTCGTCGCCGGCGTGGTGGCCGAGGGTGTCGTTGACCTCCTTGAAGTGGTTGAGGTCGACGAGCACGAACGCACCGCGCTTCGGGGCGTTCTCCAGGGCGGATTTGGCCCGCAGCCGGAAGGCAGCCCGGTTGGGCAGCCCGGTGAGGACGTCGTGCAGCGCCTCGCGCTCCTGCTGGGCGGCGTAGCGGCGCAGCGAGCGGGTGGTGGACCAGGAGATCAGCGCCAGCACCAGGTAGAGCCCGACCAGGCCCGCGGCGAGGCGCCAGTACGTCACCCGCATCTGCTCCCGCAGCTGCGCCGCGATGCTTTCGTACGGCAGGTAGAGCTCCAGCACCCCGATCGCCCGCCCGGAGGCGCTGGCGACCACCGGCTCCAGGACCCGGATCACCTCGCCGTTGCCGCGTTCGGTGTCGGGCACGACCGCGACGTCGGTCTGGCCGACGGCGGCGGTCCGGAAGGCGGGGTCCGCCACCGGGATGCCCCCGGCGGTGGAGCCGTCGTCGGAGAAGATCACCTGTCCGCTGAAGCTGCGCAGCCGCAGGCGCACGACGGAACCGTGGAAGATCGCGAAGTCGGTGGCGGCGTGCAGCCGCTCCCGCTGTGTCTGGGTGAGCCCGGCGGTCAGGTCGGCTTCCTCGAGCGCCGGGGCGACCGCCATCTCGGCGATGACGACGGCCTGGGCGCGGCCCTGCTCCTCGGCCTGCCGGGCGGCGTCGTTGCGGTAGCCGGTCACCAGCACGGCGCCGAGCACGGCGACGGGCACGAGGCTCGCGGCGGCGTACGCCACGAACAGTCGTGACCCGCCCTTCGCCCCGAATTTGCCTCGCCCCACGCTGGAACTATCGGCGCCTCGCCGCGACGATGAAGGAAACAGTCATTACTACGCCCTCGGTGAGAACAATCGGTCGAGCTGGGCGTCTAGGGCGGCCAGAGCCTGTTCAGTGGTGTAGTGGCCGCCCAGCAGATAGACACCGAGGCCTTCCATCAGCGCCAGCAGCCCCGCCGCGGCGGGCTCGGCGCCCGGGCCGGGCAGGAGCCGGGCGATGAACGCGGTCATCTGCGTGGTGTCCTCCCGCAGCGCCGAGGCGGCCGCCGGGCGTACCGCCGTGTACGCGAGGAACGCCAGTGCCACCCGCCCGTCGTCGCGGGTCTCGGCGTCGAGGGGCAGGATCGCGGTGATCATCGTACGCAGCAGCAGCCGTGGCTCCGGTTCGACGCCGAGCCGGGCGAGCGCCTCGGTGACCCGTACCTGGGTGCGGTCGCGGACCACCTCCAGCGCGAATCCCATCATCTCGTCCTTGGTGCGGAAGTAGTGCTGCACCATCCCGGGCGAGACACCGGCCGCGGCGGCGACGTGGCGCAGACTGACGGCCTCGAGTCCCTGCTCCGCGGCGACCCGCATCAGGGCGTCGGCGATCCGGGTGCGCCGCTGATGGGTGTCGACCTTCCTAGGCATGGTGTCGATGGTTTCACAGGGCCGTCGCATCGACGGCGACGGTTCCCGCCGCCCCGTCGACCGTGACGATCTGGCCGGTGGTGATCTTCCGGGTCGCGCCGGGGACGCTGATCACCGCGGGGATGCCGTACTCGCGGGCCACGGTGGGGCCGTGCGCCATGATCGCGCCGGTCTCGGTGACGAGCCCGCCGGCGGTGAGGAACAGCGGCGTCCAGCCGGGGTCGGTGGTGGCGGCGACGAGGATCTCGCCGGGTTCCACGTGGGCGGTCGCCGGGTCGTGCACGACCCGGGCCGGGCCGGTGATCCGGCCCGCGGCGGCGCCCACGCCGGTGAGTACGCCGTCGGTGGCAGGCTTTGGGGGCAGGACGGCCTCGATGTCCGTACCGTCGGACAGCAGACCGACCGGCACGGCCCGGCGGCGGGACTCCGCCCGGTGCACCGCCTTGCGGGCGGCGGCGGTGGCGTGGCAGTCGGCGCCCTCGTGCACGGCGGCCCGCACCTCGTCGAGGGTCAGGAACATGATGTCGCCGGCCTGGTCGAGCCGGCCGGAGCCGGCGAGGTCGGCGCCGATGTGCAGCAGGTGCCGCCGCACCTCCCGCAGCCGGTAGAGCCCGGCGAACTTGCCGGCCTCCCGCAGGCCCGCCAGCGATCGCGCCCGGCGCAGCAGGAAGACGGCGAGCCGGCCGCGAACCGGCCTGCGGCGGGCCCGGGCGGCGAGGTCGCGCAGCCCGGCCTCGGCCGTGGCGGCGGCGTGGGCGAAGCGCCGGTCGGGTGCCTGGTCCGCGTCGGTGACGCGGAGGTAGTTCGCGATCATGGCGAGCACCGGCGTGGGATCCTCGTCCCAGCGGGGCACGCCGAGGTCGACCTCGGCGACGCCCCGGTGGCCGTACGCCTCGAGGAACCCGTCCAGCCCGATGTCCGGCAGCGTGCCGTCGGCGTACCGTGCGGCCAGCTCGCCCGGTGGCGTGCCGAGCAGCAGCTCCCGGTGGCCGCCGGCCTTCTCGGCCAGCCGCCACAACGCGAGGTCCATCTCGATGGTGACGTTGTGCGGCATCCCGCCCAGCACGGTGTGGATCTCCCCGGGCGCCGCCACGCCGTCCAACAGCTTGGCCGGGAGGGCGGCCGCGAGCATGCCGGCGACGATGGGCCAGACGATGTCGTCGGGGCTGTCCGTCGCGTCCTGCGCCTCGGCGTGGCTCAGCCGCTCGGCGGTGGTCATCGGTGCGTCGGAGCCGGCGGAGGCCACGCGGATGCGCTCGACGGCGTCGAACAGCCGCTGGCGTGCCTTCTCGGGACGGGCCAGCGCGCGGAGGATGCCGGCGACCGCTCGGCCGGCCGTGCGCAGCGCCGACGCGTCCGCCCCGCCCGGGCGGGCGGAGCCGCCGCTGCCCGGGGCGAACCGGGGGTCGGCCAGCACGTGCTCCATGACGGCCTGGGCGCGCGGGCCGAAGTCGACGGCCATGAGCTTGACGAGCCGGCGCCGGGCGGTCCGGTGCCGCGCGAGGTCACTGAGGTCGCCGTAGAGGCGTCCGCCGATGTCGACGATGTCCGCTTTGACGCCCAGCGCGGCGAGCATTCCGACGATCTGCGCCCGCAGGTTGGCCATCCCCATGGGCGTCACCGGCCGCAGCATGCCCTGCACGTGCCCGAACTCCACGTACACGCGGGGGAGGAGTTTGGTGGTCGGCGGCGGAAGGGGAAACAGCGTGGTGATCGGCCGTGCCTGGAGCAGCCACAGGAGGCCGTCGTGGTCGACGGCCCACTCCACGTCCTGCGGGCCGCCCAACTTCTCCTGGAGCCGATCACCCACCGCGCGCAGCTCCGCGAGCCGCGCCGGACTGAGGCAGCCCGTCGGGTCGCGAGGGGTGTCGTCGAGAACGTAGTGGTCCACCGGGCCGGTGCCGTCGACCACGGTCGTGCCGAGCCCCGAGGCGGCGTCGACCAGCATCTCGGTGCGGCGTCCGGTGACCGGGTTCGCGGTGAACAGCACCCCGGCGACCTCGGGACGGACCATGCGCTGCAGGAGGACGGCCATGGCTACCTCGGCGTGCGCGATGTCGTGGGCCTCGCGGTAGGCCGCGGCGCGGGCGCCGTGCAGCGACTCCCAGCACTTCGCGACGGCGGCCGTCACCTCGTCGAGGCCCTCGACGTCGAGGACGGTGTCCTGCTGGCCGGCGAAGCTCGCGTCGGGGAGGTCCTCGGCGGTCGCGCTCGACCGCACCGCCACCGGGCCGCCGCCCAGCCGCTCGTACGCCTCGGCGATTTCGTCCCGCGGGATCTCCCCGTGCCGGTAGGCCTCGGTGGTGACGCAGAAGCCGGGCGGCACCCGTTCTCCCTGCCCGATCAGCCGGCCCAGCCCCGCCGCCTTGCCGCCGACCAGCTCGGCGCGCTCGGCGCACGCCTCGGACAACACCACCACGCGCACTGCGACCTCCGGTCCAATACAACTGCATTGGATTCGACGGTACGCCGTTGGCAATGCGACTGCAACGTTACGTCTGGCGCGTCCGGAAGAGGACGACGGTGACCTCCGACCGCTGCCAGCTGCGGACGGGCTCGTACCGCTCGCGCAACAGGTTCCGCAGGGCGGGCTGGCCGGTCGTGGGGTCGCCGGGGTGGCCGCCGACGACGAGCCACACCCGGTCCTGGCCCGCCACGTGCGTCGCGGCGTCCTGGTACTCGTCGGCCCTGAGCTGGCCGGCCTCGGCGGCCGAGCGGCTCAGCAACACGTCGCCGGGGCGGGACGGCTGCCGGCGCAGGTAGTACTCCACGCCCGCTCGCATGGCTCGCGACTGCGCCTCGTACACGATGACGTCGCCGGGGCTCTGGTGACGGGTGACGATCGCGGCGACGCTGCGGTAGTCGGGGCCTTTCTTCCCCGCGCTGCCACGGACCCGGGCGTGCGCGGGATACGCGGTGACCGCCAGCAGGACGACGATCGCGACCACCCGCGCGACGGCCCCCCGGCGGCCCGCGCGCGCCGCCCGGCCGGCCGAGCCGACCACCGCCACGGCGGCCAGGATCGCCACCGGCGCCAGGACCACCATCAGGTAGCGGGCCACCCAGAGCGGGATCCACAGCGAGACGGCGGCGATCGCGACCGGTGGGGCCAGCGCGAGAACGGTCAGGTGGCGCACCGGCTCCGCGGGCCGCCACCTCGCGAGGACGGCCAGCCCGATCAGCAGCCACGCCGGGTTGGCGGCGCCGACGATCTCGGAGGGCGCCCGCAGAAAGGTGTCCGGCGTCAGCGGATCCACCCACGTCAGTTGCTCGGCGCGGTGGCGCACGCCCAGCCACGCCACGGGCAGCAGCACCACGGCGCAGACGGCGAGCGTCGCGGCCCAGGCGGAGACAGCCCGCGGCGAGTCTCCGCGCCGACGGTGGGAGGCCACCACGGCGGCGTGGGCGGCGAGCGTGGTCAGCGCGATCAGGTGGCTCGCCCCCAGCAGGACGACCGCAATTCCGTACGCGATCCAGCCGCGCGGCCGTGGACGCTCCAGCGCACCCAGGAGCAGAAGCAGGGCAAGGACCGAGAACATACAGGTGAAGGCGTACGGGCGCGCCTCGGCCGCGAACCGCGAGTTGTCCGGGACGAGGCAGAGGAACAGGCCCGCCAGCAGGCCGACCAGGGGAGTGAACAGACGGCGGCCGAGTTCACCGGCGAGCCCCACCGCCACGGCCATGGCGACGATGGAGGGCAGGCGCAGGGCGGTCTCCGAGGTGCCCGCCAGCCGCGACCAGGCGTGCAGGAAGAAGTAGTAGGGCCCGACGACGGCGTCGACGTGGTGGATCAGGTCCCAGATCTGTCCCGGCGAGCGTCGCACGATGTCGGCCGTGCTGGCCTCGTCCCAACTCAGCGCGGGCCGCCCGGCATAGATCAGGCCGAGAACCAGCATCAGCAGCCCGGGCGCGAATCCCGGCGCCAGGCGGGTCCACGGCACCGGAAAGCGGCAGGTGGACGGCGCGGCCGGTGGTCCCTGGTGATCATCCGGCATGCCGGCAAGGTTAGCTCCGAGCCGCGGCGTCCCGGGCAGATCCTCACACCACCTCTGACCTCGAAACCTCACCTTGCCGACGCCCCCGCCGATGGGGTACGCGACGAGGAGGGGGCGCAACCGAGGTGATGCCGAGCGTGGTGGATCCTCGTGGCGTACCCGAAAGGCGGGTGCGGCAGACGCGCGGCGCCGCGGTCTGGGCACTGCTGACCCCGATGCCGGCCGTTCCCTACATCGCCGCCACCTGGTCCGCCGGGCACCGTCCCGCGATGGCGGCGACGGTCGGCCTCCTCATGCTGTGCGCGATCGGCATGTGGCTGGCGGCACCCATCGGCCGCGCCCGCCTCCGGATGCCGCTACACGTCGCCCAGCTGCTGGTCAACACCGTCGGGTACGCCGCACTCGGGCTGCTCGACGGCGGGGTGGCCGGCCCCCTCGGCGCGCTGCTTCCGTTCGCCCTGCTGGTGTACGCCGTCTCGATGCCGCCACGGTCGTTCGCGCCGGCCGCGGCGCTGACAGGCGTCGCCTACTGGGTCGTCGCGATCGGCGGCGACCCCTCACCGCCGGGATACGCGGTGATCTACACCGTGGCCTTCGGCGGGATCTCGGTGCTCTGCCTGCGCTACTCGGGCGCCATGGCGTCGCTGCGGCGGCGCCTCGACGAGTTGTCGCGGGCCGACCCGCTGACCGGCGGCCTCAACCGGCGCGGCTTCGACGAGCGCCTCACCACCGAGCTCGCCGAGGCCGACCGCACCGGTGAGCCGGTCGCCCTGCTCGTGCTGGACCTGGACCGGTTCAAGGAGGTCAACGACACCTACGGCCACCAGGCGGGCGACGAACTGCTGACCTGGACCGCGCGCACCATGGCGTCGCAGCTGCGGGCGCGCGACGCCGTCGGCCGCCTCGGCGGCGACGAGTTCGCGGCCGTGCTCAGCGGCGTCGACGCCGAGGGCGCCGCCGTCGTGGCCGAGCGGCTGCGCGCGGCACTGGACGGCGTCGTGACCGGCAGCATCGGCTTCGCCTGCTACCCCGCCGAGGCGGCCGACGTCGCCGAGTTGCGCCAGCGCGCCGACGAGCGGGCTTACGAGGACAAGACCTCCCGGGTACGGCAGCTGCCCCCGCCCGCGGCCGTCGCCCGGGCCCGGGCCGCCGCCGCGCCCACCGAGGCGCCCCAGGTCTCCCGCCACGAGCGGCGCCGGCGGGCAATCACCGACTCCGGCCGGCTCGGGTTGTTCGACCCCGCCGTCGCTCTGCTCTACGTGGCACTGTTCGCCGGGGGTCATCCGCACCGGCTCAGCATGGGTCTGCTGCTGGCAGTGGCGGGACTGATCGGCCTGGGGACGCTCTGGCTGGCCGGTCCGCTGAGCCGGTCCCGCCGCAGCGGCGCGGTCATGTTCGCCGTCGGGGTCACGCAGTTCGGCATCGCCGGCGCGGTGGTCTGCCTCGACGGCGGAGCCACCGCCACCCTGGCACTCGGGCTGTTCGCACCGCTGCCGCTCATCGCCCTGACCACGCCCAGCGTCGGCCGACCACTAGTGGCCGTCATCGTCGCCGGTTATGTGGCGATCGCGGTCTTCGTCGGTGACCCGAACCCGTGGTACGTCGTGATGCACCTGGCCGGCGCCCTCGCGGTGTCGGTGATCTGTGGGCACAAGGGCCGGATCGCCGCGCGGCAGCGGCGACAGCTCAGCCGGTTGTCCCGGCTCGACGCGCTCACCGGCGGCCTGAACCGGCGCGGCTTCACCGAGCGCTTCGAGGCCGAGCGGTCGTCCGCGCGCCGCCACCACCGCCCGATGGCCCTACTGATCTTCGACCTGGACGGCTTCAAGCAGGTCAACGACCTGCACGGCCACGCGGCCGGCGACGAGCTGCTGATCTGGGTCGCGCGGACCCTGCGCGCCCACCGGCGTCCCCGCGACCTCGTCGGCCGCCTCGGCGGGGACGAGTTCGTGATGCTGCTCGGCCTGCGGCCCGGGGAGACACCGGTGGAACGCGCCGAGGCGCTGCGCGCGGCCCTCGCCGAACGCACCGCCTGCAGCGTCGGCGCCGCGATGGTGGGCGACGACGGCGACGACTTCGGCGCCCTCTACGCGCACGCCGACGCCGAGCTCTACGCCCGCAAGGTGGCCCACGGCGCAGGCCGCAGCCGCCGCCCGTCACCCCCGGCGGACGCCCCCCTCGAGAAGTCGAAGACCTAGAGACCGGTCCTGCCAGGGCGCGGCCTCCTCGAGCCGGGCGGCGACGCGGATCAGCAGATCCTCGCGGCCGTAACCGGCCACGAGCTGCACCCCGACGGGCAGCCCCTCCGCGCTGTGCCCGAGCGGCAGGCTCATGGCCGGCTGACCGGTGACGTTGAAGACGGAGGTGAACGGTCCGTAGGCGAGCAGCGTGTCGAGCCAGCTGGCGACCGTGTGGTCGGGATCGTCGTAGCGCAGGGTGCCGTGCGGCGCCGGTAGCTGTGCCAGCGTGGGCGTCACCAGCAGGTCGTATTCGGTGAAGAACGCGCCGACCGATCTGCTCACCCTGTTCTGCGCGTCCAGCCTGGCCATCAGGTCCAGGGCGCTGAGGCCCCGCACCTCGGCGATGGCCTGCCGCGAGACCGCTTCCAGCAGGCGCGGGTCCGGCGGCCGGGGACCCAGTAGGAACATGGACGCGATGGCGTTCAGTTCCGCCCGCAGGGCCAGCACCGCTTCCTCCCAGTCCACCGCCGGGCCGGCCTCGACCACCTCGTGCCCCATCGCCTCCAGCAGCCGGACGGTCGCCTCGGCCGCCGCCACCACCTCGGCGTCCACCGGCACGCCCGACCACGCCCGCGTGCACACCGCGACCCGCAGCCGCCCCGGGTCGGCCGCGAGCTCATCGGCGTAGGGCCGGCGCGGCGGCGGCGCGGTGTACTTGTCGCCCACGCCCGGACCCTGCACCGCGTCGAGCAGGTGCGCGGTGTCGCGGACGCTGCGGGTCAGCCCGAACTCGTACGCCATCCCGAACATCGGCTCGCCGAGGTCGGGGCCGCAACCGACCCGGCCCCGGCTCGGCTTGAGGCCGACCAGCCCGCAGCACGACGCGGGCACCCGGATGGATCCGGCACCGTCGTTGGCGTGCGCCAGGGGCACCGCCCCCGCCGCCACGAGGGCCGCCGCGCCGCCGCTGGAGCCGCCGACACCCCGGTCCGGCGCCCACGGGTTGCGGGTCGTTCCGTACCGGACCGACTCGGTGGCGAAGCTGATCAGCATCTCGGGGACCGTGGTCAGTCCGAGGGTGACCAGACCGGCGGCCCGGAACCGGCGCATCAGGTCGCTGTCGTGCCGGGCCACCGCGTGCTGGATGGCGCGGCTGCCCATCATGAACGGGACGCCGGCCGCCATCGGACCGCTGTCCTTGAGCAGGAACGGCACGCCGGCGAACGGCCCGTCCGGGGCGTGGTCGAGCGCGGGCGAGAACAGCGGCAGCGCGAGGCCGTTCACCTCGGCGTTCGCGGCTTCCAGGGCCCGCCGGGCGGCGTCCTCGACCTCGGCCGGCGTCACCTCACCGGTGGACATGAGACCGCGCAGACCGACCGCGTCGTACCGGACGTACTCGTGAAGTTCCATGCCCTCGAGTCTGGTGTGACGCACGCCGCCGCAAAATCCCAAGACCTGGGGATGGTCGAGGCGGCAGACTCGGCGCATGCCGACGACGCCCGCCGAGTTCGGCGCCGAGATTTCCCGCAAGATCGGGCGGCTGATCCCGCACGACGGCTACCAGCTCCGCGCTCTGGACCCCACCACCGGCGTCGGCTGCCTCGTCATCAGCGAGGGCGGCTACCGCGCCGCCGCCGCCCGGCGAATCGAGCTCAACGATTTCGCCGGCCGAGACCTGCACTCCCTGGCCTCCCTGACCGGCGGGGACCGTCGCGTGGGCGTGCTCGGCACCGGCGCGAGCGAGGAACGCCGCAGCGAACGCCTGCACGACATCATGGCCGGCGAGGGCTTCGGCGGCGAGCTGCGCGTCGCCCTCGTCCACGCCGGTGTCACCTGGGGAACACTCACCCTGCTCCGGGAGCGGGGGAGCCGGGCGTTCACCACCGCCGAAGCCGGCCACGCCGAGCGGTTGTCCGCGCCGCTGGCCGTGGCGCTGAAGCGGTTCGTCGCCGGTCGGCGGCCACGCCCGCTCGACGGCCGCGCCGCGCCGGGCGTCGTCATGGTCGAGGCCGACGACACCGTCCGGGCCGCGGCCAGCGGGCGTGCCTGGCTGCGCCAGCTGCTGCCACCGTCCGAGGAGGCCGACGACGACGCCCTCTTCGCCAACCTGTGGAACGTCGTCTACGCCGCGCGGCGCTCCGGCGGTGAGGCGCTCACCCGCATCCCCGCCGGCGGAGGATGGCTGGCGATGCGGGCCCAACCGTTCGACGACCCGGAGTCCGGCGCCGTGGTGATCACCATCCAACCCGCCTCCGCGGATCTGCTGCTGCCGGCCTTCGCGTCCTGGTTCGACATCACCCCCGCCGAACGCGTGGTACTCGACCAGGTAAGGCAGGGTCTGCCCGCCAAACAGATCGCCAGCCGGCTGCGGCTGTCGCCGTACACGGTCAACGACCACCTGAAGTCGATCTACCGCAAGACCGGCGTCGCCGGCCGGGACGAGCTGCTCGCCGCCCTGACCTAGCCTCTGGTCCTGGCGGGCCGGGCGCGCGCGGGCCAGGGCGACCCGCTGCTGCTGTCCGCCGGACAGCTCCCGCGGGGAGAGTTTCTCCAGGCCGGCCAGCGCGACGATCTAGAGCATCTCGCCGACCCGGCGGCGGATCTCGTCGCGGGCGACCCCCGCGCTCTCCAACCCGAAAGCCACGTTCCGGTAGATATTGAGGTGCGGAAGCAGCGGAGGGCCCCAGCAGGGAGAAGCACTCGCCTGACCGGACGGTCAGATCCATGGGGCATACCGCCCGTACTGTCTCACCATGGGACACGAAGTCCTTGTGTACGCCGACAAGCTCGATCGCGGCCCTGTCGTCCATCACCGTCCCTTTCCCCCTCGAGGGCCGCCGCACGTAACCGTCCCCCGTCGGCGGGGATGCCGCGCGGGCACCACCCCGGCCTACCAGCAGGATCACTAACGCTCCGATTCCGGCTCCGGCGGCCGATCGGAAGGCCTGTGAGTGTGCGGACGCCGAAGGCGGTCGCGGAACCCTCCGGTGCCGCGACCAAGCTGGCGTTCGAGCTGGATGATCTTGAAGATCACCAGGGCCACGACATCGACTCGATCCTCGTCCGCGCCGCCGAGGCGGCCTGGGCGGCCCAGGCGCTCGGCGACGACCTGCTCCTGCGCCGCGCCCAGCTCGTGCAGGCCGACATGCGGCAGCGCAACGGCACCCCCGGCGACGCGGCCCGGACCTTCCTCACGATCCACGCCTGGGCGGAACGCAACGACTGCCGGCCGCTGCGCGCCCGCAGCCACTTCCACCTGGCCCTGACCTACCACTACCTCGGTGACCAGCCGGCGGCCCTCGAGCACGCGCTCGCCTCGGTCGAACTGCTCGAGGAGACGGCGCCGGCCGGACTACGGATCATGTACCTCGTCCGGCTGGCCAACTCGCTGGTCGAGTGCGGCTCCCTCGCCCCCGCCCGGGAGCGGTACGCCCAGGCCGAGCGCATCGCGATCGACGCCGGCGACCTCACCCGCCAGCTGCTGGTGCTCAACAACCTCGCCTACACCGAGATGGAAGCCGGCAACGACGCCGTCGCCGCCACCATCGTCGAACGCATGCACGCCGCGGTCCGCGCCCTCGGCCGCGACTACCTCGTCGTCGAATGCGACACCATCGCCAACGTGCAGATGAGCGCCGGAGACTTCGCCGGCGCCGAGCGCACCCTGGCGGGGATCGCCGACGCGCCCCGCTGGTTCGAGGCCCACGACGTCGCCGACGCCCGGCTCACCCTGGCCGCCGCGCAGCGCCAGCTCGGCGCGCTTGTTCGCGCCCAGGCGACCCTCGACCGCTGCCGGGCATCCTGCACCAGCGACAACCTCCGGGCCGTCCTGGTCCGCGCGATGGCGGAGCAGGCCGAGCTGTACGCGGCGGCCGGCCGGTACGCCGACGCCTTCGCCGAGTACAAGCGCTTCCACGCCGCTGCCGAGGAACTCCGCTCCCGGCAGCACGAGGCGCGGGCACGCACCCGCCAGGCCATGTTCGAGACCGCCGAGGCGCGCCGCGAGGCCGAGCGCTACCGCGAGCAGGCCCGCCGGGACCCGCTCACCGGCCTCTACAACCGCCGCTTCGTCGACGAACGCCTGCCACAGATCATCACCAACGCGGTCCGGGCCGGCACCCCCCTCGCCGTCGCCCTGATCGACCTCGACCACTTCAAGCGCATCAACGACACCCTCTCCCACGACGTCGGCGACCGCGTCCTGGTCGCCATCGCCGACCTGCTCGCCGCCGTACTGGACGGTCAGGACAAGGACGCGTTCGTCGCCCGCATGGGCGGCGAGGAGTTCCTCATCGTGGTACCCGGCCTCGCCGAGGCCGGAGCCCGCTCATGGCTGAACCGCCTCCGCCACTCGGTCCGCGACCACCTGTGGGAACCCATCACCGGCGAACTGCCGGTCACGGTGAGCATCGGCGCGGTCGCCGGACCCGTGGGATCCTGCGAGGACCAGGCCGGCCTCCTCGCCGAAGCCGACCGCAACCTCTACGTAGCCAAACGCACCGGCCGCGACCGCGTCGTCTGCTGAGCTATGGGAAGGTCGTGGTACGGCTCGCTGTTCGAGACGTCCACGGAGGATTATCTCGACGGCAACATGCCACATGTCGACTAGCGAACGCGGCTCAGCGCAGGAGTGCCCAAGCCTCGTCGACGGCGTTGCGACGCAGGTCGCTGTCGCGGATCCAGAACTCCAGATTGCCGGAATCGCCGAGCCATCCGTCGAACGGCCCCTCTCCCGGAACGGACAGAAGGAGGACGTGGTGGTCTTCGGCGGACCGCGGTGGGCGAACCTCGCGGAGCAGGTCGGCGATGTCGCGTGCCGGCTCGGCGCCGTGACCGAGAATCAAAGGGTAGGTGGGAATTGGTCCGCGTTTTTCACTGATACCCCATCCTGTGTGGAGGGTTTCGCGGACCCTCTCGTTGGCGATATCGAGGCGATCCGCCGCGGCGCCGTCGATGTCGAGGTCGCTCGAGCTTGGGAAGGTCCAGGTGGGCGTGGCCTCAGCGGGCCATCGCTCCCCGAAGGCGTCGTCGCCCAGGTCATCGGGTCGGCGCAGAAGCGTCGCGGCGGGCTCGTCGAGCAGCCGGATCTGCCAGGCTCCGGCTTTCCCGTCCTCCAGGTCGTGCCCCGACGTTTCGAGGTCATGGAAGAACTGCAGGACGCCGGCGTCGGGGAATCGGGGATACCGGTCCCGCAGCAGCGGCTGGTTCCCGATCTCCGCCTGGACCAGGTGTGCTAGCGCGATGTCGTCCGCGCGTCGGGGCCAAGCCAGGTCGGCCGCGGCCACGGGCGTTCCCCGCAGCCAGGTCAGGCTCGACTCCGTCAGGTCGGCGTCGGGGCTGTCATCCGGGCCGTCGTCGGGGACCAGGGCCAGCGCCACTCGCGGCCGCAGGTCCATCGAGGCGATGTCGACGAGGGGATGGTTCATCCACCGGGCGAGGTCAACCGCGGAATCGGGACGAGGAACATATGGCGTCACCCATTGGCGGGCATACAGGCGTACGGAGGGATCTGGGTCTTCCGCGGCGACCTGCCGCAGCGCCGTGACGCGGGCCGGGTCGGTGATGGCATTCTCGGCGATGCGATTGAGCTTGTCGACAAGGGTGTTCCATCGACGCCAGCCGGGATGCCCTTCTCGTTGCCAGGCGGCGAGTTTCCGCCATCCGTCCATGAGCTCGCCGACCGCGCTCGGGTCGGTCCTTTGCTCTTCTGGCACTTCAGCAACCTCATCGATTGACGTGCGGATGCCCCCGGCACGGTAAACCGCGCCGGGGGCTTCGGCGGCGATCGTTACTTCAGCCAGGCGCCCTTGGTGCCGTGCTGCCAGGACACGCCCGACCAGGAGCGTCCGGACCAGGGCGCGCCGTCCACCAGGGTGTTCGACCATGAGCGGCCGTTCCAGGTCGCCTCGGCCCAGGCGATGTCCGACCACGACCGGCCGGCCCAGTTGGTGCCCGACCAGGAGCGGCCGGCCCAGTTGGCCTGTCCGTACTGGCTGGTGGTCCAGCCGGTGCCGGTCATCGGCCGGTCCATCCAGAACCCGCCCTGCCAGGCCCGTCCGGTCTTGCTCGCCGCGGCCCACGTGGACGACTTCAGCGGGCCGAAGATGTCCCGCTCGCCGGTCAGCGACACGCCGTTGAGCGTGACGATCGAGGTGCCCCGGGCGGCCTGGATGCTGCCCGTACCCGTCGAGTGCGGGCCGACCGCGCGGCACAGGGTCGGCAGGGTCGCCGTCGCCCGGTCGAGGTCGATCATCTTGCCGCCGTTGGCGGCGCTGCCCACGGTGGGGCCGGACTGGCGCAGCGAGCACTTCAGGGAGTCCGGCGTCAGGCCCGGGTACCGGTCGAGCAGCACCGCGACCGCGCCGGTGGCGACCGCGGCGGCCTGGGAGGTGCCGCTGCCGACGAAGTAGCGCTCGCCGACGCGTGCCGTCGGGTTCATGGCGTCGACCATGGAGCCGGGCACCCGCAGCGACACCACCGAACGCCCGGGCACGAGCAGGTCCGGCACGCGCGGCGCCGCGCCCATGCTGGTGAACGATGCCACCTGGTCGTCCGCGGGGGACGTCGTGCCGCGAGGGTCGGTCGCGCCGACGGTGATCACGTACGGGTCGTAGGCCGGGTTGGTGATGGCGCCGCCGGTGTTTCCGGAGGACACCACGACCGCGATGCCGGCCCGGTAGGCGTTCTGCACCGCGTGTGACAGCGGGTTCTTCTGCCAGCTCAGTACGCCGTCGGTGCCGTAGGAGAGGTTCAGCACGCGGATCGGGTTGCGGGGGTCGTCGTTGCGGTGCTCCACCACCCAGTCGATGGCGGCGATCACCTGGGTGATGTCGACCGCGCCGTTGGCCGCGCCCACCTTGAGGGACAGCAGCTTGGCGTCGGGCGCCATTCCGGTGAACCCGTTCCGGGCGGTGTCGCGGCCGGCGATGATGCCCGCCAGGTGGGTGCCGTGTCCGTAGGTGTCGCGCCACCGCAGGTTCGCGACCTGGCTCTCGAATGACAGGTCCGGGCCGTTCGCCACGTTGCCGGAGGTCAGACCCTCGACGGGGGCCACGCCGGTGTCGATGAGGGCGATGCCGATGCCCTTGCCGGTGTAGCCGCGCTGCGCGGCGACGTCCGCCCGGGTGATCCTGCGGACGTCGGTCAGGGTCGCCCCGGCGGCGTCGAAGGTGTAGTCGGCCGACGTGGCGGCCTGGGCGGGCGCCAACCCGGAGAGGGTCGTCGCCACCGTGGCCGCGGCCGTCATCGCGACAGCTGCCGCGTACTGCCGCACTCGTGCTCGTCTGCCCGTCATGCCGGTGGGAATCGACGTGGTGCGGGAGGACTTGAGAATCTTTACCTGGACTTGAGGATTTTCCTCGTTGCTTTCGCGGGGCGATCGCGGGGCCGGTCGGGTCAGGTCATCACCACGCGTGGCGGGGCGAACCCATTGAAACGGGACGCGTAGACGCTCGTGTAGGCCCCCGCGGACCCGATCAGCAACTCGTCACCCTCATGCAGGTCGAAGGAGAGCAGCACGTCGCGGGCGAAGGTGTCCTGGCTGTCGCAGGTCGGACCGGTGAGGTGGTAGCAGCGCCGCAGCCGCGTGCCGCGGGTGTCGTGGATGGGGTAACGCAGCTCGCCGCCGGACTCCAGGACCTCCATGAGGCCGTGGAACACCCCCAGGTCGGTGTGCGCCCACCAGCCGGAGGGGCGCTCGGCGACGCCGATCACCCGGCAGCGGAACGTCCCGGCCTCGGCGACCAGGCAGCGGCCCGGCTCCGCGAAGATCTCCACCGGGTACGGCAGGGCGGCGATCCCGGCGGCGGCCGCGCGACCGAAGTCGGCCAGCGGGGGTACGGGCTCGTCGTACGCCGCCGGGAAACCGCCCCCGATGTCGACCATCTCGAGTCGCACGCCGGCCCGCTGGAGCCGGTCCATCGCGTGGGCCACGTCCTGCAGCGGTCGCCGCAGTGCCGACGGCGCCAGCGACTGCGACCCCATGTGGAAGGTGATTCCGTACGGCACCAGCCCCCGCTCGCGGGCCTCCAGCAGCAGTCGGACCACCCCGGTGACGTCGACGCCGAACTTGCCCTCGCTGGGCACGACGCTGTCCTGTCCGAAGGTCGCGAGCCGTGCGTACACCCGGGCACCGGGGGAGACGGCGGCGAGCCGGTGGAGCTCTTCCGCGGAGTCCACGCTGAACCGGTCGACGCCGGCGGCCGCCGCGCGGGCCGTCTGGTCCCGCGCCCGGACCGGGTTGCTGAAGATCACCTCGGGCCCCGGGACGCCGATGCCGGCCAGGACCTCGATCTCACTCGCGGAGGCGACCTCGAAGCCGCATCCGGCGTCGTGCAGCGTCCGCAGCACGCCGACGTGGTTGTTGCACTTGGTGGCGTAGTAGGGCCGCACCCCGGGGAACGCGGCCCGGAAGGTGTCCAGAGCGGCGACGATGCGTTCGGCCCGCATCTCCAGCACCGGCCCGGGGCGCGGGTGGACGATCGGCTCGACGACAAGGTGTGGCGACAATTGGCGCAACGGGAGACCCCTTACGTTAAGTAATTGGTCCAATGCGGAGCGTGCGCTACTTAGTATGCATCCCGACGGCGGAAACGTCGATGACCTGGGGGCATGGAGATCAATGCGTGGGACGTGCGGTGGGGGAGTGGTCATGCGGTTCGGGGCGCCCTCGAAGAAGGCGCCCCGAACCTATGGTGAACGAGCCTGATCAGGACTATTTCACCATCTTGAATTAGATCTTGAACCCTGGAGGAAGTTGACTTTGAGTATCCACTTCCCATCCGTGAGTACGGATCGGTAATCTCGTCAGCGGTTGATATCGAACTCGCCATCCTGAACCGAGTTCACGAACTCGTTCCAGTGTGCCGATTCGAAGACGAGAGCGGGACCGGAAGGGTTCTTGCTGTCGCGTACGGCGACGACTGTGTCGAGGACTGCGACCTCGACACAGTTGTTGCCGCCGTTTCCGTTGCTGCGACTGCTCTTTTTCCAAACGGCAGCGTTGAGATGGTGCGCTGGCATGCCATGCACCCCCCTTCGATATGCGATTGTGCGTGCCCGCCTCCTACGCGCGCAGGAGACTTTCGATCATCTTGAGGGTCATGCGCGGATCCAATGCCCGTGCGCTCAACCGCTCGAACTCCGCACGGTAACGTGCGACCTCTGAATGTTGCTCTTCGTAGAGGTCTCCCGCAAGACCCTCTAGGTAAACTACATCCAAATGAGTGGTCTCGCGAAACTCCAAAAGCGCTGCTGAACCCCCGAGGAAGGGGTGTTCGCCGGCGTCGAACGGAAGGATCTTCAGCGTCACGTTCGGTAATTTAGCGGTGTCGATGAGATGGCGGAGCTGTCCGTCCATCACGTCGGGGCCGCCGACCGAGCGGCGCACCACGGATTCATCGATGATGGCGAGCAGCTCGAGCGGGTTCGCGCCGGTCAGCCTGTCCTGCCGCTTGAGCCGCAGTGCCACCCGACGGTCGATGTGCTGCGGCGTGTCCGTCGCCCGACCGGTGCGCATCAACGCCCTGATATAGGCCTCGGTCTGCAGCAGCCCGGGCACGATGATCGGACCCCAGTCGCGTAGCGACGACGCCTCGGCCTCGAGGCCGATGAAGTTGCCGGGCCGCATGATGTCGCGGTAGTCCGTCCACCAGGTCTTCTGGCGTGACGAGCGGGCCAGTTCGAGGAGTGCCTCGCGATATTGCTCGTCCTCGACGCCGTAGAGGGCGAGGAGATCACGAACGTCGCGCGGGGTGACGGCGACCCGCGCCGTCTCGATCCGGGTGACCTTGGCGGCGTGCCATTCAAAATGGCGCGAAACGTTTTCCTGGGTCAGTCCGGCCCGCTCGCGGCATCGCTTCAATTCGGTGCCCAGGCGACGTCGGCGCAGCGTAGGTCCCTCGTCCACGGACACTGTGACTCCCTCGATCTTGGCTGTCACCACCGGCGTCTCCATCGTCTCATGATCCATTTTGGAGGACCGGGACTCTCGCGAGTCTAGTACTTCTTGCATTGACCTCGGAGCCAGGTACATGATGCTTCGAACAGCGAGTTATTGCCTTCACACGGGTGGTTGCCCGCCGAAGTATTCCGACATTTGTCTAAGGAGTGGCGGCGTGCTGGCTGACCAGTTCTTCTTGATCGCACACGAGGACCGGACCGGCCGGTCACGTCTGCACCCCCGGGCCACCGGTCTGGGTCTCGCCGCGGCTCTGCTCGGCGAATTGATGCTCGAGGGACGCCTGCGAATCTTCGACGGCGATCTTTACATCTCCAGCCGCCAGCCACCCCGGGATTCGCTGTCCCATTCCGTGCTGGAATTGCTCATCGCCCAACCGCAGCACCGCGAGGTGCGCACCTGGCTCGCGTATCTTTCGCAGGACGCCGCCGACCGGGTGGGTGAGCGGCTGATGCGCGTCGGCGCGGTGGAATCCGTGACCCGCCGCCGGATGCTGAGCACCCAGACCTTCTACATGCCCAACAACGAGGCGCAGCGCAACGCCGCGGCCTGGGCGCCGATGCGGCTCGCCAACATCATGGTCCGCGGCCTGCAGATGTCGGTGAGCGACCGGCTGCTCGCCGGCTTGGTCGTCGCGACCGGACTCACCCGCCACGTCCTGTGGGACTTCGAGGTGCACCGCCACGCCCTGACCCAGCTTCCCACCGCCATCGGCACCCTGCCCGAGGACTTCCGCCAGTTGATCGAACAGACCGAGGGTTCCGTCGGCTCGGTGCTCGCCGTCGGCAGGAGGTGAGTGCCGTCGGCCGGCACCACCGCCGACGGGACAACATCGATCAATGGGCTGGGAGGCTCCTGATGGCGCGTGAAAGATCCGAGCCCGACATCGTGTCCACCGCGCTGGCGCGGAACCGGCTCGGCGTTCCCTCGGTGGTCTTCTTCGGGGTGGCGGGTGCCGCCCCGCTCACCGTCGTCATCGGAGCCATCACGACGATCTACGCGGTCGTCGGCAACACCGCCGTACCGGTGGTCTACCTGGTCGTCGCCGGGATCCTGTCGATCTTCACGGTCGGCTTCGTCGCGATGAGCCGCCACATCGTCAACAGCGGCGCGTTCTACTCGTACATCAGTCATGGTCTGGGCCGCATCCCCGGCGTCGGCGCGGCGTTCGTGGCGCTCCCGGCGTACGCGTTGATGCAGATTGGATTGTTCGGCCTGTTCGGTGTGGTCGCTTCCGGGGTGTTGGACGGCCTGGGCTTCCAGGTCGGCTGGTTCACCTGCGCCATCGTCGCGTGGGTGCTGGTCGCCGTGCTGGGCCTGCTCTGGGTCGACCTCAGCGGCAAGGTGCTCGCCGTCCTGCTGATCGCCGAGATCGTCATCGTGCTCGTCTACGACGTGGTGATGGTCGCCAACCCGGCCGGCGGCTCGGTGTCGTTCTCCACCCTGTCGCCGACGCAGGTGTTCACCCCCGAGGTGGCCGCCATGATGGTGCTCGCCATCGGCGGTTTCGTCGGCTTCGAGGCGACGGTCGTGCTCTCGGAGGAGGCGAAGGACCCCCGCCGGACGATCGCCCGGGCGACCCACTGGGCCGTCATGCTCGCCGGGCTGCTCTGTGGACTGTCGGCATGGGCCATGTCCGTGGGCGCGGGGCCGGGCAACATCGTGGCGGCCGCCAGGCAGGAGCAGACCGATCTCGTCTTCACGCTGGTCGGACCGCACCTGCCCGAGGCGCTGATCAACCTCGGCTACGTGCTCTTCATGACCAGCATCTTCGCCGCGCTGTTGGCCTTCCACGCCGCGGTGGCGCGCTACCAGTTCGCGCTCGGACGCGAGGGCGTTCTGCCCCGCGCGTGGGGATACACCCACCCGCGCACCGGGGCGCCCATCGTCGGCTCGCTGTCGCAGAGTCTGCTCGCGCTCGGCGTCCTGGTCGTCTACCGGATCACCGGCGCCGACCCGCTGGTCTACCTGTTCGCGTGGCTCACCGTCGTGGGCGGCCTGGGCGTGCTCATCCTCATGTGGAGCGCCTCGGCCGCGGTGATCGCGTTCTTCCTGCGGCACCCCCACCAGGAAAACGTGTGGCGCGCCAAGGTCTCGCCGATCATCGCCTTCCTGCTGCTGAGCATCATCCTGGCCGCGACCGTCTACGGCCTCGGCGACCTGCTGCAGGTGCAGCCCGGCTCGATCTTCCACTGGCTGTTCCCCACCGGGTACGCGGTCTGCGCCGTCGTCGGCTTCATCTGGGCGATCGTCATGCGTGCCGCCCGCCCCGAGGTGTACGCGGCGATCGGCCGCGGCGCGGACAGCGGTTTCGTCTCCGACGCCCCCCGCCTCAAGGGCTCGCACACCGAGCCGATCAGCGCCCGCGCGATGCTCGCCGCCGGCGCCACGCCCCGCGAGGCCCCACCCGAGTGGGACGACGCCCCGACCGAGGTGAACCGGACGTGGACCATTCCGTCGCAGCCGTCGGCGCCGTGGGACGACCAGCCCTCGCCCCCCTGGCAGGACCAGCCCGCGTCGCCGTGGGACGAGCGGCCCTCGCCGCCCCGGGACGGACTGCCGGAAGCGTCCTCGACCTGGGGTCCCGACTCCGAGACGCCCCCGCCGTGGCGGACCCCGCCGGGTGGATCGGCGTCCTGGCAATCCCCGCCCGGGCAGGGACGGTGGGAGATCCCGCCCGAGCAGCCGTGGGAGACCCCGCCCGAACCCTCCCGCTGGAAATAGACCCCCCGCGAAATGCGCCGAACCGCCCGCCGACCCCGTGCGGAAAGGAGGAAGCCCAACCGGCCGGACCGTCAGCCCCCCAAGAGCGCGGATCCGGCCGAAGCGGCGGGCGGTCCCGGCGTGCTCAGGCCGCCTGCGGGAAGCGGTAGAGCCAGAACTGCTGCGTGTCCATCATCTCGGCCTCGCAGTTGCCGGAGAAGCGTTGCAGCATCAGCCTGATGACCCGGCTCATCTTGCGCTTCTCGTCGTTGTGCCGGCAGAAGTCGAGCCCGATGATGCCGTTCTGCGCGGCGGCGATCAGATACATCGCCTCGACCAGGTCGGAGAACGACGAACTGGAGCGCCCACCGGGCAGCACCGCGACGAATCCGCAATACCAGATCTTGCGCTGGGCGTAGAGCTCCGGCCAGCGCCGCTCGAAGTACTGCGGCGAGATCAACGGCATCGCGTCCAGATCATTGGTGTACGTGGAGAGCCCGCACAACGTGCCCTCGTCGTCGAGGCTGAGATACTTCTGCACCCGGCCGTCGCGCATCACGTCCTCGAACTCGTGGCGGAACATCAGATGACGCTGGACCGCCAGGGCGTTCAGGCCGCGGAACGACTCCTCGTACATCTTCCACGCGTTCTCGATGAGCTCGTCGTCGTTGATCTGTTCGACAACCTTGATAACCATGCGACGCTCCCCGAAATTGTGGACGGTCGAGGCCACCCCAGCCTCATGGCACTCAAGCCGATCGATGGTCTTTCTGACCACAGAGTACGGAGCGTATTTGTCGGATTACAAGGCGTGATTCATGCCAAGGTCAACGTGTCCTTAAATGACTATTTTCCGTGCTCAGCCGGGTCGAGGATGGGCTGTTCCCGCAGGCTGTGGCGGGGCAGGCGATCGAGCCCTCACGCCATAGTCGCCATGACGGCCCCTTTGGATCGAGGGTTCATGACTCCGAGTTCAGGACTCGTGACCGGTTCCGATCAGCCGAATCGATCTTTCGTCGCCATCCGCCGGGCGCGCCCGGGGCATCGGACATCGATGGCAGGCGATAGGGTGTGGCTCTTCTCATCCGAGCGCCGGAGGCCAGTCGACGATGCGAACTTTCCGGGGTGGGGCGCGGCTGCTCGCCGCCGCCTGTGCCGTCATTACCGTTCTCGGCGCGGCGTCAACCGCCACCGCCGCGCCCGCCCCGCCGGCCGGGCTCGGCGGCACCGAGCCCATCTACGACTACACCCAGGCCATTCGTGAGCGGGTGTGGGTGCAGGTGCCGGTCGACAGCGACGCCGACGGGCAACCCGACCGTGTGGCGGTGCGCGTCATCCGACCCCGGGAGACCGCCGCCACCGGGAAGATCCCGGTGATCTTCCAGCCCAGCCCCTACTACGCGGGGCTCAACGACGTACCCAACCATGACGACATCGACCGCGACGGCACCGCCGCCCGACGCGGCGTGGCCCCCGGGGCGGACCGGGCGGCCGAGACCATCGTCTTCTCCGGTTACCTCGACAACTACTTCGTGCCCCGCGGCTACGCGGTCGTCTTCGCCGACAGCCTCGGCACCGGCGGCTCGACCGGCTGCCCCACGTCCGGCGGACGCAACGAGACGCTCGGCATGAAGGCCGTGATCGACTGGCTCAACGGGCGCGCCCCGGGCTTCGACGAGTCCGGCGCCCCGACCAGCGCCACCTGGTCCACCGGCCGCACCGGCATGATCGGCGTGTCCTACAACGGCACCCTGCCCAACGCCGTGGCCGCGACCGGAGTGGCCGGCCTCGAGACGATCGTCCCGATCGCCGCCATCTCCAGTTGGTACGACTACTACCGCGCCAACGGCGGCGTCGTGGCGCCCGGCGGCTTCCAGGGCGAGGACACCGACGTCCTGGCCAAGGCGGTGCTGACGAGGCAGAACCCCGAGGCCTGCGCCGACGTGATGGCCGACCTCGAACGCGAGCAGGACCGCGAGACCGGCGACTACAGCCGCTTCTGGGCCGAGCGCGACTACCTCCGCGACGCCCGCAAGGTGCGCGCCAGCGTGCTGCTGGTGCACGGCCTGCACGACGCCAACGTCCGCACCCAGCATGCCGGACAGTGGTGGGACGCCCTGGCCCGCCGCGGCGTGCCCCGCAAGATCTGGCTGCACCAGGCCGGCCACACCGACCCCTTCAACGTCCGGCGCGACGCCTGGCTCGCCACCCTGCACCGCTGGTTCGACCAGTGGCTCTACGGCATCGACACCGGCATCATGCGCGAACCGATGGCCGACGTGGAGGTCGCACCCGGCCAGTGGCGCACCGCCGACACCTGGCCGGTGCCCGGCGCCACACCGACGTCGCTCGCCCTCGGCGGCCCCGCCGCCGACGGCCGCCCGGGCACCCTGGCACCCTGGCCGGCGCCGCGCGGGCCGAGGCAGACCTTCGTGGACGACCCGTCCCGCACCGCCGAGGACCTGGTCGCCGACGAGCTCGGCACCGACCCCAACAGACTGTCCTACCTGTCCACGCCGCTGGAGAAGGAAACCCGCCTCTCCGGCACGCCCGAGGTGGCGGTCCGCGCCGACCTCGACGGCAAATCGCCGTACCTGACGGCGCTGCTGGTCGACTACGGCACGGCCGACCGCTACGCGGGCATCCGGACGGTGCCCGGCCAGGACTGCGTCGGCCCCGGCATCCCCGAAGACCCGGGATGCTTCAACCGCCGCGAGTACGTGACCGAGCAAACCCCGTTCGAAATCGTCAGCCACGGCTGGCTCGACGTCCGCAACCGGCTGTCGCCGTCGCACAGCACCCCGATCGAGGCCGGCAAGACGTACACGTTCCGCTGGAACACCCAGCCCCAGGACCACGTCTTCGCCCCCGGCCACCGCATCGGCCTCGTGCTGATCTCCACCGACCGCGACCACACCCTGCGCTACCCGGCAGGCACCCAGGTCGGGGTGCGCCTGGGCGTCTCCAAGATCGTCCTACCCCTGGCCCACTGACCGGCCGGCCCGGCCACCAGGTGCGCTGCCGCCACGCCGCCCTTCGGGGCGGCGCGGCGGTAATTGGTTGGACCGGGCGATGTGCGTGCCGGTAGCCTGCCGTCAGCCGTGACACAACATGAGGAGGTGAGCACCGTGAACGTTGTTCCGATGTGGGTGCTCCCCTCGTCGTCACGGTGGTGCGACTGACGTAGGTGTCGCCGAGGAGCGCCTCACCCAGGCATTCCAGAAAGGCGACACCCATGGACCCTGCTTACCTGTTCGCGGACAGAGACGAGCACGTCGTAGCCATCACGCGGGTCTCCGAGCGGCAGTGGCACGCTGTCGGCGACGATCGAGTGGTCGGCCGCGGCGAAGTTTCGCGCCGGCCCGACGGGCGGAGTTTTCTCAGCATCGACGCGTGGCACGGCACCGTCTTCGACCACCTGGCCGACGTCATGCTGGCGAACCTGCCGAAGCCCCTGTACACCGTCGTTGACGAGGCCGACCTGGACCTGTTGTCCAGGTGGGAGCGGAGGGGCTTCGGGCCCCGGCGCCGCGAGTGGGAGTACGTCGTGCCCACCGATCCCCACCTCACCGGGCTCGGCTCGACGCCACCGCCGCCCGGGGTGACGGTGGTGCCGGTCGGCGAGGCCGAGGACGGCCCGCTTCGCGAGTTGGACCGCGTCATTCGCGACGAGATCGAGGCCACCGTCGGATGGCAGAACATGTCCGCGGAGGTGCTGGCCCACCCCGACGGAACCCGGTTGTGGGACCCGTCGAAATATGCGGTGGCGGCACGGTCCGGCCGATACGTGGGACTCGTGCGGGTGGTGCCGTTGCCGCGGCAGCCGCGAATCGGTCTCATCGCGGTCCGGGCCGACCTGCGCCGCCGAGGTATCGCCCGGGCTCTTCTCGCTCAGGTGCTCGGCTCGGCGCACCGGCGCGGGCTCGCGACGGCGTCCGCGGATGTGCACCAGTCCAACGAGGCGGCGATCGCGCTGTTCGAGGGCGTCGGCGCGCGCCGGACGAGCAGCAACCTGGAACTGGTGCTTCGATGACGCCTCCCCGATCGCAGCAGTGCGAGAGATGACCAAAGCGCCAGGAAGCATCCAACTCGAGGGCACCGTTGTCGAGTGTCTGCGCGACGCCACCTTCCGGGTGGAACTGCAGAACGGGCACAAGGTGCTGGCACATATCAGTGGAAAGATCCGGAAGAACTACATCAAGGTCCTGCCGTATGACCGCGTACTCGTGGAATTGAGCCCGTACGACCTCACCCGCGGCCGGATCCTCTTCCGGTACCGCACCTGACCTCGCCGATCCAGTAATACAGCGGCATCGGTGCCGGCTCCGGTCGGACACCGATGCCGCTGTCCCGTACGACCGCTCGGGAGTGGATCAGTACAGTGCGATCATGGCGAACCTACAGCAGCGAATCCTCGCTGAGCTCGGCGTCAAGCCGGCGATCGACCCCGGGACGGAGATTCGGCACCGCGTCGACTTCCTCAAGGGTTACCTGCGGTCGACTCCGGCCGAGGGCTTTGTGCTGGGCATCAGCGGTGGCCAGGACAGCACGCTGGCCGGCC
The DNA here is from genome assembly GCF_040682215.1 of Actinoplanes sp. NPDC051346. Lineage (NCBI taxonomy): Bacteria > Bacillati > Actinomycetota > Actinomycetes > Micromonosporales > Micromonosporaceae > Actinoplanes > Actinoplanes sp. NPDC051346. The sequence continues at coordinate 93,449 of NZ_JBFBAJ010000017.1, forward strand.
GGTTGTGCCAGCTCGCCGTCGAGGAACTGCGTGCCGAGGGGCGAGCGGCGACCTTCGTCGCCATGCGTCTTCCGTACGGTGTGCAGGCCGACGAGAACGACGCGCAGATCGCACTCGAGTTCATCCGCGCCGACCGGTCGATCACGGTGAACGTCCAGCCCAGCGTGGACGCCCTCGCCGCCGAGGCGGCGCTGGGCCTGCGGGAGCTGCCGGGCGACGAACTGCGGGATTTCGTCCGGGGCAACATCAAGGCCCGCGAACGCATGGTGATCCAGTATGCGATCGCCGGACAGCTGAACCTGCTCGTCGTGGGAACGGACCACGCCGCCGAGGCGGTGACCGGCTTCTTCACCAAGTACGGCGACGGCGGTGTCGACATCACCCCGCTCACCGGCCTGACCAAGCGCCAGGGTGCCGCCCTGCTGCGGGAGTTGGGCGCCCCGGCGAGCTCCTGGGAGAAGGTGCCGACCGCCGACCTGGAGGATGACCGGCCGGCGCTGCCCGACGAGGTGGCGTTGGGCCTGACCTACCACCAGATCGACGACTACCTCGAGGGCGTCGAGGTCGCACCCGACGTGGCGGCCAGGCTGGAGTCGCTCTATCACGCGACCCGGCACAAGCGCACCGTGCCGGCGACGCCCCTCGACTACTGGTGGCGTCCGGAGGCCTGACCAGCGGCTCCCTCCGGTCACCGTGCGACGGTGACCAGAGGGAGCCAGGGCGCGATCACGAAGGGGCCGACGGCGGCCGCCTCGTCATGCGGTGATCTTGACTCCCGCCGCCTTGCACGCGGTCGTCAGCTCGGTGTACGCCTTGGTGAACTCGGCCTGGTCGGCGGCGGCGAACGGATCCTTCGCGGCGGCGGCCTTGGCGCCCTGTGCTGCCACCTGCTTCACCGCGGTGGCCACCTTGCTGTCACTCGTGCCGGCCGCGGCGTTCAGCGTGGACGAGAACTCCTCCATGGCCTTCTTGATCTCGGCCGCGGGTGGTGTCTCCTGCTTGGCAAGAGCGGCCTTCGCCGCCTCGATGACGGTCGCCTTCATAGCCTCGCCGGCGGCGTTCGCCTTGGCGCAGAGCTCCGCGTCGCTTCCGCCGCTCGCCGCCGCGGGCGCGGAGGTAGCCGCCGCTGACGGCGCAGTCGAAGAAGCCCCCGTGGCGGCGGGCGGGGTGGAACCGGCCTTGGAGTCGGTGCCGGCGTCGCTACACGCGGTGAGAACCATCAGGGAGACGCTGATCAGGACGGTGGCGGTACCACGAATACGCTTCACGGGCCGGAACGGTACCGAGCGATACTCACTTTGTTCAACCTCGACGGCGGCGCTGGCCGGCATACGTCAGTCTTCGGCCGGTGTCCGGGCGGTGAGGCTGAGCGTCATGTATGTGCTGTTCGGGTCCGACGTGTAGTCCGCGAAGGGCGGGCAGGGGACGAATCCGTGCCGACCGTAGAGCCGGCGGGCCGGTGCGAAGAAGTCCTGGGTTCCCGTCTCCAGGCTGACGCTCTGATAGCCCCGTCGCCGGGCCTCCTCGAGCAGGAAGCCGAGCAGGTGGGCGGCAACGCCACGACCGCGCGCCTCCGGGCGGGTGCGCATCGCCTTGATCTCGCCCGCGGTCGGGTCCAGTTCCTTCAGCGCGCCGCAGCCGAGCAGATTCGGCCCGTCCCACACGGTCCAGAACGACACCCCGGCCGTGCGGAGTCCTCCCGGGTCCAGGGCGTGCACGCTCTCGGGGGGCGAGGTCGCGTGCATGTCGGCCAGGTGCTCGGCGATCAGCCGCCGAACCTCCTCGCGGGAAAGGTCATCGAGCTCGATCTTCATCCCTGTGCCGTTCCCAGACGTGATCATGCGTCGAGTATCGGGCCGATCCGGTGCGGGCGGTGAAGCGGGGGAGGGGCTTCGCGGTGGGATGCCCCACAAAGCTCGCGGAGCCGGCCACGCGTGATCGAATACGGGGATGGACGACCGAACGCGGGACCCGCTGCGGAGCCTGGTGGCGGCGCTCGAGGGAGCGGGCATCGCACTGGGTACGCACCCGGTCGCTCCGGACGCCGGCGCACTCCGATCGCCCGAACCGGACGAGCGGTTCCGTCCCGAGGAGGTCCGCGAGGCCCTCTCGCGGGTCGGGCAGGTACGCCGGGCGTACCTGCGCGAGGCGTTGGAGCAGGGCTTCCCCGCCGAGGAGATGCTCACCGCCACCTCCCGCATCGATCTGCTGGTGGCCGCGGTCGGCGACGACAGTTTCGGCCACCGCCGGACGGCGGCGCTGGTCTGGCCGACGCTGGGCCGGCTCCTGCGCGGGCCCCTCGGCCGGCGACCGACCGCCTGGCTGGCGACGGCGGCGCTGCTGCCCCGCCACCCCGGCACCCTCCGGGGCGTGCTTCGGCGCACCGCCGGACCCGACGCGCCCCGGCCACCGGCGGAAGCGGTCGACCTTCGGGTACTGACGTTGGCACCCGACCGCGTTCTCGCCGCGGTGCTAGACGCCTGGTCCGACGACGACCTGCACCAGATCGGCGCCGCCCAGGACCGTTCCGGTCGGCGGGCCGAACTCGTCGAGCGTGGGCTGCGTGGCGGGGCGCGTCCCCGCCGGGAGTACGTCACCTGGGTCCGCGCGGTGCCCGGCGCGGCCTCTGCCGAGACCCTGGTAGGACTCTCCGGCGTGCTGGCCGGCACCCTACTGGAGCAGGACGTGGCGATTCGTGCGTTGCGCGATGTCGCGCTGCGACGGCGGTTCGCGGCCCTGCTGCCGCCGCCCGATCCGTCCGTCGACCTGATTGCCGCGCTGCGCGGATGTGCCGGTGCTGTCGAGGCGGAGGCGGTACTCGTGGCCGCCCTGCCGGACGGCGCCGCGCCGTCGTGGCCGCCGCTCGTCGCGGCGCACGCCGACGATCCGCTTCCGACGCACTCCGTGGCGGCGCTCGCGGACCGGCCGGGCTTTCCCGAGGCGCTTCTCGACGGCCTGCCCTACCGGCCGCTCGCGCACGCCGGGAACGCCGGTCGCCCGTTCGCCCTGGCCGCGCTGCGTCGCGACGACTGGACGATGCCGCCGATGCTGTGGCGGGCGGCCCTCACCTCGCTCCTGTGCGCCGGGACGCTCAGCGTCGACGAGGTGTTGGCGGCGGCCCGTCCCGCCGTGGCGGTCCTCGAGTGGGCCCTCGCCGCCCCGCCAGTCGGTCCGCCGTGGCACGACCCGGCCGCGGCCCGAAAGGACCTGGTACGGGTCGCTCTGGCCGAGAAGGTCACCGCGCTGTTCGCCGCGTTGCCCGCCGTCCCGCCCCGGAACTGGCCGGCCATCGCGCGGTTGCTGCCCGACTTCGCCGGCACCGTGCCCGACCTGCTCGCCGTGGCCCGAGCCTGACTTCCCCGAATCCGGGATGCCGGACCGAACCTGACCTTCCGCGAATCCGATATGCCGGACCGGACGGACCTGCTGGCGGCCATTCGCCTAGGCTCCGCCGCATGGGACTCGCGATCAATGTCGGCCTGGCATCCTTCGACGAGGACGGCGTGGCTCAGCACCGCGCTGCCCTCGACCGGCTCAGTGCCGCTCTGGGCGCGGAAGGGGTTGGCTGGAGCGAGCCGGTCGGCGACGCCCCGCCGATGCGCCGGCACGTGGGCGGATTCCCGTACTCCTGCCTGCGATACCTGCGGCGGGTGCTGGTCCTCACCGACGCCGGCGAGCCGGTCCCTCCGGCCGACCGGGCCGACAACCTCGACCGGGACTGGAGGGAAATCGACGAACGGTCGTCGATGCTCGACTCGCACCTGGTGTGCCACTCCGACTCGGCCGGCTTCTTCGTGCCGGTGGACCTCGACGATCCGCTGTTCCTGCCGACCGAGGCCGGCGTGGAGGGTGGCGGCATCGTCGGCTCCAGCCTCGCCCTGCGCGACGAGCTACGTCGCTGCGCCGCGCCACTCGGCATCCACCTCGACGGTGGGGAACTCTCCGACGTCGAGGCGGAGCGGATTTTCCGGCTCCCTACCGACGCGCCGTTCGCCACCGAGTCGATGGTATGGCTGACCCTCTTCGAGGCGTGCCGGGTCAGCCTCGCGAGTGGTCACGCGATCGTTTTCCACTGAGCGGCTCCCGCCCGGACCGACGAGCCGGCGTCCGCACCGTCCTCGGTGGAAGACGGTGCGGACGCGACGGGTCCGATCTACGACCGCGAGTAGTAGTCGACCAGAGTGCTGTTCGGCCGCCGGCGGCGACCCAGGCCGAGTAGTTTGGCGTCCTCGCCGCGTAACCTGGTGGCAGCGGTGTCGCGTGAGGACCGGTAGTCGCCTCTGGCGTGCGGATGACCCGTGGATGTGACGGTCGATCGATTGCTCCGGCCGGTCAGCCGGTACCGGAGCCGTTCGACTACGTGGTGCCTGGTGTGCTGCATGTGCCCTCCCCCGAATGGCGTGCGGCCGCGCCGGAATTCCGTCCGGCGACGGCCGCGAATACCGCCCGTCGCGCCGCGAGCAAGCCGCGAAGCAGGGGCCACGAGCGGGCCCCGAGCCAGTGCGACGGCGTCGATTCATCGTTGGGGTTTTCCCGCGGCTCCGCTGACCTTTTCGCCACAATGGAAGCTCGAACACGCCCGGTGCGGAGGGGGTGACCTGCGGCGTCATCGACTTGTGTGACGCGCGAAACCCTGCGCGTTGCCTCCCACCATGTGGGATGTGGAGCTCGACGCGGCTATTGACGCTTGATGAGGGCCAGCACCGCCGCCGCGGCGGCGAGGAGCAGGATGCTGCCGGCTGTCGTGGCGAGGGCGAGCCCATCGGTGAACGCGGTCCGTGCCGCGTCCAGGAGCACCGCCGCCTGCTCCACGGGCAGTGAGCCCGCCGCCTCGACGGCGCCGGCCAGGGAGTCCCGGGCGATCGGGATCAGCTCCGGCGGCATGCCGGCCGGCAGGTCGACGCCGCGGTAGGCGCCGGTCACGACCGTGCCCAGGGTGGCGATTCCCAGGGCCATGCCGAGTTCGTACGCGGTCTCGGAGACCGCGGACGCGGCGCCGGCCTGCTCCTGGGGTACGACGGTCAGAATGACGTCGCTGGCCACCGTGTAGGCCAGCCCCATGCCCGCGCCCATGAGGAACAGGGCCGTGCCGAGCAGCGGGTACGGAGTGGACGGATCGATCGTGATCAGGGTGGCCATGGCGAGGCCGCTGAGCGCCGTCCCGCCGCCGAGGACCGCGCGGATGGAGGTGCGGCGGACGACGGCGCCGGCCAGGACGCCGAAGACCATGGAGCCGATCGCGGCGGGTAGCTCCGCCAGGCCCGCCTTGAGGGGGCTGAATCCCTCGACGAGTTGGAAGTACTGGGACAGGAAGTAGAGCAGTCCGGAGAGCCCGAGGACCGAGAGCACGCCGGCCGCGATCACGGCGGTGAAGGTGCGGTGGCGAAACAACCGGACGTCGATGAGTGGATACGGCAGCCTGAGCTGGCGCCGCGCGAAGGCGACGAGCGCGGCCGCGCCGACGGCGGCGGCGGCGATCGTGCCGGCGTCCGGACCGTGGGCGGCGATTTCCTTGATGGCGAAGACCGTGCCGAACATGCCGACCATGGAGAGGGCGACGCTGGGCAGGTCCCACGGTCCCGGCTCGGAGTTCTTCGACTCGGGCAGCAGTTTGACGCCGACTACCAGCAGCACCGCCATGACGGGCACGTTGATGAGGAAGGCGGAGCCCCACCAGAAGTGCTCGAGGAGGAACCCGCCGAGGACGGGGCCGAGGGCCGCGCCCGCGGACATGGCGGCACCCCAGATGCCGATCGCCGTGCTGCGCTCCCTGCTGTCGGGGAAGAGGGTGCGGATCAGGGCGAGGGTGGCGGGCATCAGCGTCGCGCCGGCGACGCCCAGCAGCACCCGGCCCGTGATCAGCCACGGTGCGCTGGGGGCGTACGCGAGCACCGTGGAGACGAGTCCGAACCCGGCGGCTCCGCAGAGAAGCAGTCGCCGGCGGCCGATCCGGTCGCCCAGGGTGCCCATGGTGACCAGCAGGCCGGCGAGGACGAAGGAATAGACGTCGCCGATCCAGAGCATCTGGGTGCCGGTGGCCTCGAGGTCGCGGCTGATGGACGGCATCGCCAGGGCGAGGACGGTGCCGTCGACCGAGACGAGCAGCACCGCGAGGATCAGCGCGCCGAAGCCGAGCCAACGGGTCGGCCGGCCCTGGGCGGTGTCGCCGCCGGCGGGGGTGGTGAGGGTGGCCATGGGTTCACTCCTGACCCGGTCCGGTGCCGCGGCGCGACGCGCCGTGCAGGAGGAGCGTGGTGATCATGTGGGAGTAGTCCCGGGCGGCGACCCGCCCGGTCTGCAGGGACCAGGCCGCGCCGGCGGCGAGGCTGTAGAAGGCGTCGGCCAGCCAGGCGGGGCTGAGGTCGAGCCGGAACTCGCCGGCTTCCTGCCCTCGCGCGAAGAGGGCGGCGATCCGCGCGTCGATCTCCGCCCAGGCCTCGTGCGGGTGGTCGGGGTCGTACTCCTGGCTCTGGCTGTACATCAGCGCCAGGCATTCGGAGGCGGCCTGGCTGGCGGCCACGAGGCGGCCGAGGGCGTCGGCGGCCGGGCCGTCCGACAGCCGGGCGGTGTGCAGCGCTTGCCGCATCTGCTCCACGGCGAGTTGCTCGAGGGCCTCGAACAGCGCGGCGCGGCCGGCGAAGTGCCGGTGCAGCGTCGCCCGGCTCACCCCGGCCGCCTTGGCGATCTCGTCTTGGGTAGCGTTCGGGCGGCGGCCCAGGAACTCGGCCGCCGCCCGCAGGATGTCGTCGCGTTCTCTCACGAGACAAACATAGCTCAGGTGAGACAAGTTTGTCTCACCTGAGTGAGGGATCAGACTTTGCCCTGGCGGGCGCCCTCCCAGAGATCCACCGAGGCCAGGTCGGCGTCGAGGATCTTGTCGATGGTGGTCAGCTCGTCGTCGGTGAAGTCGAGGTTGCCGAGCGCGGCCACGTTCTGCTCGAGCTGGCGCACGCTGCTGGCGCCGATCACCAGGGATGTGACGCGCGGATCGCGCAGCGCCCAGGCCAGCGCGAGCTGGGCCAGGTTCTGCCCGCGGCCCGAGGCGACGTCGTCGAGCGCGCGGAGCCGCGAGACGATCGCCTCGTCGATCGAGTCCGGGCGAAGCGACTTGCCCTGGGTGGCGCGCGAGCCCTCCGGGATGCCGTTCAGATACCTGCCGGTGAGCAGCCCCTGAGCCAACGCGGTGAAGCCGATGACCCCCGCGCCCACCTCGGCGGCGGCGTCCAGCAGGCCCTCGGTTTCGATCCAACGGTTGAGCATCGAGTACGACGGCTGGTGGATCAACAGCGGCGTACCCAGCTCGCGCAGCAGCGCCGCCATCCGGCGGGTGTGCTCGGCGTCGTAGGAGGAGATGCCCACGTACAGGGCCTTGCCCGCGCGGACGGCCGCGTCCAGCGCCGAGGCGGTCTCCTCCAGCGGGGTGGTGGGATCGAAGCGGTGCGAGTAGAAGATGTCGACGTAGTCGAGGCCCATCCGGCTCAGCGACTGGTCCAGGCTGGCGAGCACATACTTGCGGCCGCCGCCGCCCTTTCCGTACGGGCCCGGCCACATGTCCCAGCCGGCCTTCGTCGAGACCAGGATCTCGTCCCGGTACGGCCGCAGGTCCTCGCGCATCATCCGGCCGAAGCTGACCTCGGCGCCTCCGTAGGGCGGCCCGTAGTTGTTGGCCAGGTCGAAGTGCGTGATGCCGAGGTCGAAGGCCCGCCGGACGATGGCCCGCTGGTCGCCGTACGGCTTGTCGTCGCCGAAGTTGTGCCAGAAACCGAGCGAGAGCACGGGCAGGTCGAGGCCCGAGCGCCCGGTGCGGCGGTACTGCATTCCACTGGTGTAACGGTCCGGAGCGGCGACGTAGATCATGAGTTCATGATCGTTGCCGGTACCGGGGCCGTCCAACTACGCCACGCGGTCAGCCGTCGCGACCCTTCCGGACGGCTGCCTTGACGCTGTCGACGTCACGCTTGGCGCTGGCGACCGCGGCGGTCGGGGCCGGCGGCACCGCCTGTTGCACCTGGTTCTTGCCGATCAGCGCCGCGACGGCCGCCACCGCGAACACCGCGACCGTGACGGTCAGGGCGGCCAGCCACGCGGGCCAGGCCAGGGCCAGGGCGGCGCCGGCGGTCAATAGCAGGGTGCCGACGCCGTAGAGGGCGAGGACGCCGGCTCCGCCGAGCAGTCCCGCGCCGGTTCCGGCCCGCTTGCCCTTCTCGATCATTTCCGTACGCGCCAGCGCCAGTTCCTCGCGTACGAGGGTGGACACCTGCTCGGTCATCTGGCTGACGAGGGCTCCCGTTGGTGCCTCGGTCGAGGAGTCCAGCCGCATCCGTGTGTCGCTCATGGCCACCCACTACCCCAGCTCAGGGCGGTTATGCGGCCCGGAAGGTGGCGGAATTCGCCGAGGATCCCGGCCCGGGCTGGCGTCGCCCGGGCCGGTGCCCGCGTTATCGGGTGCCGGTCACTCGTAGGTGTACCAGGCGGTGTGGCTCAGCATGTCCGACGGCCGCACGGTGCCCCACGGGGTCATGGTGTCGTTGAGGTCCACGACGTTCGTGGTGTTGCCGGTCGGCAGGTAGCCGGAGGTGGGGTGCGCCCGCTGCCAGTCCGACCACAGCTTGTCGATGTGGCAGTGGTGCAGCCAGAAGACCGGGTCGTTGGGCGACGTGCCGGTCTGCATGTCGCCGCCGACCCAGACGTGGACGCTGTTGTGCATGCCCGGTCCGCGCCAGCCCTCGAGCTGGTTGCGGAAGCCCGTGGCGGAGGTGCTGTTCCACGGCGCGACGTCGTAGACCGTCTGGGCCAGCACCGTCTGCAGCTGGGTGGCGGTCGGCAGGGAACGCCCGCCGGCGCCCAGCGAGCGGCGCAGGTAGTTGCGGGTGTCGCTGCGGACGTTGATCGTCCAGTTGCCGGTGTTGAACGCGAACGGGCCGGTGGTCACCTGGCCGTCCGAGCTGCGGCCGTTGCCGCCCATGAAGTCCGCCGCCCAGATCGACGAGGTCGCGGTGCGGTCGACGGTCCAGTTCCAGTACGGCAGGTTCACGGCCGGGTTGATCGCCTGCAGCGCCCGCTCGAAGTCGAGCAGGAACTGCCGGTGCCACGGCAGGAACGACGGCGAGCGGTGCCCGACGCGGTTGCCGTTGTCGGAGTCACTGACGATGAACTGGTTGTGGGTACGGACGAAAGCGTCGTACCGGCCGCTGCGCTTGAGCTGCAGCACGGCATCGGTGAACGCCTTCTTCTCCGTCGCGGACAGGTTGCGCTGGTCCTTGCGTACGCCCATGAGGGGTGCGGTCGCCTTTCTTAAGTGAGGGGGTCAGCCGTGCTGCAGCGGCAGCAGGCGGGCACCGTCGAGCTCGTCGACGGCGGCGCGGGCGACCGCGCGCAGGGACTTGAAGCTCTCGTAGTGGTTCGAGACGCTCGTGTAGGTGCCGTCGGCGTTCTGCATCACGTGCAGCGGGACGCCGTCGATCCGGATGCCGGCGTCGACCGTCCCGCCGGCGGCGGACAGGTGGTGAGCCCCGGCCTGCTTCTGGGCCGCCGAGGTGCCGCCGATCTCGATCTTGCGGCCGCGGTAGGTCTCGACCAGCTGCTTCGGGTCCTCGACCGGACGCGGAGCGTCGACGGCGGCCTGGGACCCGGCGGCGGTGGTGACCTGAACAATGAGAGCGCCCGTGCCGGCGGCCACGGTGGCGGCGCCGGCGAACTTCAGTAGGTCGCGACGATTGGTGTTCGACATGTTCCTCCCCCTTCTCCGGCGCTGGGCAGCAAAATTTCACGCATGAACGCGAGATGAATGAAAAAATTGCTGCACTGCTCGGCTTTTCCTGAGTTTTTCCGGCGCCGGAAGCGGGGCGAAGGTAACAGCGTCGCTCGATGGAGGGCAAGCCGCTCGATGGGCGCAGTCGCCGTGCAGATTTGCGGAGAGTGACCCTGCACTGCCGGTGCAGTCGCGGCCGGGCAGGGATCGGCCTCGATAAGATCAATAAATGATCGTCAACCGTCGATGACGAGGGTGAGCGCTGCGTTATCGACGGCCGGGCGGGGTGAGCTGGTTCATAGCCGAACGGACAGGTCAGGTGTGGAGCCGGCCGGGATCGAAGCCGGAAATGTTGTTACGCCGCGACACAATCGGAAAGAGGCTCGAGTGCACCTGCCACGACGGCGCCGACCGCGGCTCGCTGACCGCGAGTGTCCGGTCCAGGGCCTGAAGCATGTCCTGCAGGGCCGTCCGTAGCCGCGGGTCGGTGACCACGCCGTCGGCGACGGCGCGCGGACCGAGCGGGATGCGGATGCACGCCGACTTCAGCACCCGGGCCCGGGCATGACCCAGCACCGCCTCCAGCGTGACGAGCGCCGCCTGATCCTGTGCCGCCGGGCACAGCGACAGCCAGGCCGCCGGCTTTCCGCTGAGCTCGCCGCTGTCCACCAGCCAGTCGAGAAGGTTCTTGAGGCTGCCGGGCAGGGAGCCGGCGTATTCGGGGGTGCTGATCAGGACGGCCTCCGCCGCACCGGCCCAGTGGCGCAGCAGGGCCACGGCGGCGGGCGGGACCGGTTGGCCGGGGACGAACGCCGGGAGGGTACGCAGGCCGTCGTAGAGGGTCACGGCAATGCCCGCGGGCGCATACCGCACCGCCGTGCGCAGCGCGGCGGTGTGCGGGGAGCCCTCCCGGGTGTCACCCGAGATCAGCAGGATGCGCGTCATGACGCAGACGATAGGGCCCGCGCGGCCCGCGCGGCCGCCCGCACGCCCGCCGCGTCGGGTCGGATCAAGGACGTAGTGCGGCGTAACGGGCCGCCATGCCCTTCCCTGGGGGAAGCCGGCCCACCGAGGCCGGTTCTTCCACTGGAAAGGTCGTCATGTCTGTTCACCGCGCCCGTCTCCCGCGCCGCACGACAGTCTGGATCGCCGGACTCGCCCTGACGGTGACGGGCACGGTCGCCACGGCGGCACCCGCCGTGGCGGCGCCTCCGAGCGACCGGGCCCCATGCCGCACCGTCCGGCCCCAGCCGGACTTCTACGAGGGCGGCCGGGTCGCCAGCGAGCTGCTGACGGTGCCGGCGAGCAGCCGGTGCACCACCATCACCGTCAGGAACATCAGCGACCCGCGGAATCCCGACGACCACTGTGCCACCTTCCTTCTCGGCTACTTTCCCGCCGAGGGGGAGTCTGAGTACACCGAGCCGGTGCTGGCCTGCAGCGACGGGCCGACAGGCGCCGAGGTGGTCCTGGACACCGCGGTGCCCGACGGCATGCCCTACCGGGTGCTGAACGAGATCGACTACCTGGGGCAGACGATGCGCTACGTGATCAGGCACTGAATCGGTCGTCGACGGTCGCCGGGCGTCTGGGATCATCGCGGGCATGCGTCTGCTGCGAGCCCTGCACGAACCCGCTGACGACGAGCGGGCCGTCGTCACGCCCGAGCTGACGCTGTCCCGGCACGAACTGCTCGGCTGGGCCGCCGCCCTCGCGGCCGAGCTGCGCGGCGTACCCATGGCCGCGGTGCACGCCGTCCCGGCGGCACCGACGGTCGTGGCCGTGACCGCCGGACTGCTGGCCGGCGTGCCGATCGTTCCCGTGCCGCCCGACGCCGGCGACGTCGAGCGGGCGCACATGCTGCGGGACTCCGGCGCGGCCGTGGTGCTGTCCGACGATCCCGGGGCCGCCGGACACAGCGGGCTTCCCGTCATACCCGTCACCCGACCCGGACGGGAAACTCGGCCCGGACGGGGAACCGTGCCCGCCGAGCCGGCCGCCGACACCCCCGCCCTCGTGCTCTACACCAGCGGAACGACCGGACCGCCGAAAGGCGTCGTGCTGTCGCGCCAGGCGATCGCCGCCGACCTCGACGCCCTCGCCGAGGCCTGGCAGTGGACGGCCGGCGACACCCTCGTGCACGGGCTTCCGCTCTACCACGTGCACGGGCTCGTGCTGGGCGTGCTCGGCGCGCTGCGGGCCGGGTCGCGGCTCGTCCACACCGGACGGCCCACCCCGCAGGCGTACGCGGAAGCCGCCGGCAGCCTCTACTTCGGGGTGCCGACCGTGTGGTCGCGGGTGTGCGCCGCACCGGAGGCGGCGCGCGCGTTGCGGGGTGCGCGGCTGCTGGTGTCCGGCAGCGCGCCCCTTCCGGTGCCGGTCTTCGACGACCTGGTCGCCCTGACCGGGCAGGCGCCGGTCGAGCGGTACGGCATGACCGAGACCCTCATCACGGTCAGCGCCCGCGCGGACGGCGAGCGGCGCGCGGGCCAGGTCGGCCTGCCCGTCGCGGGCGTCGAGACCCGCCTGGTCGGCGACTCGGGCGAGGCCGTGGCGGCCGACGGCGCCGGCATCGGGCATCTCGAGGTTCGTGGGGCGACCCTCTTCGACGGATACCTTCGGGCCGACGGCACCGCCGCTGCTCCGCTCACCGCCGATGGTTGGTATCGCACCGGCGACGTCGCCACGATCGGCGCCGACGGCTGGCACCGGATCGTCGGCCGCGCCTCCACCGACCTGATCAAGACCGGCGGGTACCGGGTCGGCGCCGGCGAGGTCGAGGACGCGTTGCTGGCACATCCCGCCGTACGCGAAGCCGCGGTGATCGGGACCCCCCACCCGGACCTGGGCGAACAGGTGACCGCCTTCGTGGTCGCCGACGGCCGTCCCGATCCGGACGAGCTCGCGGGGTTCGTCGCCGGCCGGCTGGCCGCGCACAAGCGTCCCCGGGTGGTGCACGTCGTCGCGGAGCTGCCCCGCAACGCGATGGGTAAGGTCCAGAAGGCGCGGCTGAAGCAACAACCGACCTCGTGACGTCCCACCGGCCCCACCGGTCCCGCCAGTCCCACCGGCCACATCGGTGTGATCGAATAAGGGGCAGCATCGACACGGTCCTATTCGGTAACCTGCTTCCGCGCTGACCGGAGTGCCCACTACTGTCGGGTAGCCGCCGGGAAGCTGGTCAACCACGGCGATCTTCAGCACTGTGGACGACCGACGGGGAATTTTCGGGGGCTGGGGGGCCACCATGACCACGACTATCGCTTTCGACCGCGGTGGCGTGCAGAGCAGCGCGAAGCTGTTACGCGAGGAACGTCGGCGCATCGCGCCGGACGAACCGGGCCTGGTGCCCGGCGGCCGCGGCTGGGCGCCCGCGGCCCGGGAGATGGCCGAGCTGTGCGCCGACTGCCCCGACACCATCGGTGACGTGCTGCGCATGCTGACCCGGGCGCAGAAGATCATGGACAAGCTGCCGCCGCCCACGGCGAACCGGGTCGCGTCGTTCAACTCGCTCTACTTCACCATCACCGACCGCGTCGAGACGGCGTTACGGGGCACGGGCGTGCGCGACTGCGACTTCCTGGAGCTGCTCGACGTCGAGTTCGCCAAGCGCTACTTCGAGGCGCTCCGCCTCTGGGGCGAGGAGGACCTGGCCACCCCGGACGCGTGGGAGATCCTCTTCCGCCGGGCCCAGGACCACAGGCTCAGCAGGCTCGCGGCCGCGATGCTGGGCGTGAACGCCCACATCAACCACGACCTGGCGCTGGCCCTGATCGCCACCTGGAAGCACCTCGGCCCGCCCCGCGACGAGTTGGTCCACCCGGACTATCTGCTGGTCAACGAGATCTTCTACGCGGAGATCCCGGCGCTGCGCCGCCGCTACTCGACCCATTGGCAGCTGCGCATCGACGGCCTGGTCGGCGACCTGGACGACTGGAGCCAGCGCGTCCTCGTGGCGGCCACCCGGGCCCGCGCCTGGGAGCAGGCCGAGCGGCTCTGGGCGCTGCGGGACGACGAGGAGGACCTGGAGCGGGCCCTGCTGCTGATGGACCGCGCCTCGGCGTACGTGGGGGAGTTGCTGATCACCAGCGACGGCGTGGTGAACCGGGTGGGTGCGGCACTGCGCGCGGGCCGCGACAGCTTCCGGACGGGTTTCGGACGCCTCCGGGGCCGCGGCGCGCCGGTCGGCTGAACAGGCTGGCGGTCGGCTGAACGGGCTGGCGGTCGGCTGAACGGGCTGGCCGGAAACGCTCCGGAGCCGGGCGCACCGCCCGGCTCCGGAATACCGGGTTACGACGAGACGGACGGCCGTTCCTGAGCTGAGCCCTCGACCACCGGGCCGGATTCGCTCTTGAGCGCCGGGGTGCCGGTGCCCGTGACGATTTCGATGCGCCGCGGCTTGGCCGCCTGGGCGATGGGAATCGTCAGGGTGAGGACGCCGTCCTGCCAGGTCGCCGCGATGCGGTCGAGGTCGAGGCCGTCGCCGAGGGTCAGGCGGCGCTCAAAGGTGCCGGTGACGCGCTCGCGGCGCAGCCATTGGACGTCGGAGTCGGTACGCGGCGAGCGCTCGGCCCGGATGGTCAGGACCTGGTTCTCGACGCCGACGTGCACCGAGCCGGGATCGACACCGGCCAGGTCGCAGTGCAGGACGAAATGGTCGCCGGAGCGGTAGAGATCCATCGGCATCGCCGCGGTAGCGGCCCCTGCGGCACCCGGTGCGGCGCCCAGGACCTGGCCGGCCAGGCGGTCGAGCTCCCGGAAAGGATCAAAGGTCAGCACCACGAATCCACCTCCTCATCCGGCCCGCCGGTCGGTCCGGCGGGCGAGTGGCGCTCGGCGATCTGATCTTCTCTGCCGAGATCGCGCAGCTGATCCGAGGTGGTCATCACCGCGGTGAGCTGCAGCGACAGTTCATTTTTTAGCACTGTCCATGGACGAGTGCCAAGAGTTTCTCCAAGATTTTTTTCTGCGAGGATGGTGGCATGTCCTATCTCTTCGATCGCCACGGCCGCCACTACCCCCTGGACGAGCCACGGTGGCGCGGGGACGACGGTTCGCCGCTCCTGGTGGCGCCCCTGCCCGGCATCACCCGGGCCGACGTCGACACCTCCGTACGCTCCCAGTGGCGCTATGCCGCCGCCCTGCCCACGCCGATCGACCACCCGGTGACCCTCGGCGAGGGCCTCACGCCGATGCTGTCCCTCGAGCTCGACGGCGCCGTGCTGCGGGTCAAGCCGGAGTGGCTGAATCCGACCGGCAGCTTCAAGGACCGCGGCACCACCGTCATGGTCTCCACCCTGCGGCAGCAGGGCATCGCCGAGATGCTGGAGGACAGCAGCGGCAACGGCGGCTCCTCGGTCGCCGCCTACGCGGCCGCCGCCGGGATCCGCGCCACGATCCTCGCCCCCGAGACGACCTCCCCGGCCAAGATCCAGCAGAGCCGGGTGCACGGCGCGACGGTGGAACTCGTGCCGGGCAGCCGCCAGGACACCGCCGACGCGGCTGTACGGCGTTCCGCCTCGGTGTTCTACGCCAGCCACAACTGGCATCCGTTCTTCCTGCACGGCACGAAGCTGCTGGCGTACGAAATCTGGGAAGATCTGGGCTTCGCCGCGCCGGACGCGGTCGTGCTGCCGTGCGGAGCCGGCAGCCTGGTGCTGGGCCTGCACCTCGGCTTCGGCGAGCTGCTCGCCTCGGGAGCGATCGAGCGCCGCCCCCGCCTGCTGGTCGCCCAGCCGAGCCACTGCGCCCCGCTCGTCGCCGCGTTCACCGGCGGCGCCGACGAGGTGACGGCGGGGGAGTGGACCCCGACGGTTGCCGAGGGCACGGCCATCGCCCGGCCCGTCCGCGACCGCGAGGTGCTCGCGGCGATCCGCGCCTCCGGCGGCGACATGGCGGCGGTGGCCGAACAGGACATCGGGCCGGCGACGTTCGAACTGGCCGGGCGCGGCCTCTACGCCGAGCCGACCAGCGCGATCGTGGTGCCCGCCGTCCGGGAATTCCTGCGCCGGGGATCGCTGCGTCCAGACGAGACCGCGGTGATGATCCTGACCGGCACGGCGCTGAAAGCCTCCGACGCGGTGGGCCGCCTGCTCGCGGCGTCGGTCTCACCCTGACAGGCGCTGTTCGCCGACCGGCAGCGTCGGCAGGATCGTGCGGCTGCGGCCCGGCCGCGGGTATGCCGCGGCCGCGGCCGCGAGCCGGGCCGCGTGATCGCGTTGCTTCTGCCAGTGCCCGTAGAGGGCGCCGCGCTGCGAGAGCCGGTCAACCTCACTGATCGTCGCCGGGTCGACATCACCCGGCGGCGCGTCCCGCCAGGGCGTACCCGGCAGGGGCATGAAGGTGTGCGCGTGAATGCGGGCGCCGAGATCGGCCAGCTCCCCGGCGAGCGCGAGCGACTCCGCGACCTCCGCCGCTCCCTCGCCGGGCATGCCGAAGATCATGTCGACATTGATCCGGAAGCCCTCCTCGACGCCGAGGCGCACCGCCCGCCGGACATCCTCGACGCCGTGTCCCCGCTTGGCGGCGTCGAGGACGCGATCGGACCCGGACTGGGCGCCCACGATGATGTTGTTGTTGGCGCAGTACCGCTTGACCAGGCGCAGCGCCTCGCGGCTCACGTGCTCCGGGCGGATCTCGCTGGGGAACGATCCGAAGAAGACCCGGCCGTGCGGCCCGATGCCCTCCTTGCACGAGGCGAGCAGTTCCTCGACCGCCGCGAGGTTCGGCTCGTCGGTCTGGCTGCCGTAGGACAGCGCGGTCGGCGTGACGAACCGGACGTCACGCAGCTCGCGGGCACGCATCCGGTCGACGTGCCACCGCACGTTGCCGATGCTGCGATGCCGGAACCGCGCGGAGAACATGAAGGGCGTCTGACAGAACCGGCAGGCGTAGACGCACCCGCGGGTGATCTCCAGAGCGTTGAAGCGGTCCCATCTCAGGGAGAAGCCGGGGAAGTCGTCGAGCGGGCGCTGCTTCGCCTTACCGGTGCGGACCAGGTCGCCGCCGGTGTCGCGGTAGGCCAGACCGCCGATCCCGGTGGGGTCACCCTTGGCATCGACCAGGGCGAGCAGGGTGGTCTCGCCCTCGCCGATCGCGGCCACGTCCCAGCCCGCGTCGAGGGTCTGGACGGGCTCGGCGGTGGCGTGCACGCCGCCGGCGACGTGGAGCACGGAGGAGCCGTCCGCCAGCTCACGGATGCGACTGAGTTCCTCCGCGAGTGCCGCGGCGTCAGGTGAGTAGAACGACCAGAGGACGAGCACCTTGGCGCCGGTCGCGAGCGCGGCTTGGATGTGCTCGGCGGTCGATTTGGCGGTGTCGCCGAAGTGCACCTCGTATCGAGTGCCTGTCTCGTGCTGTTCCAAGGCGCCGAGCAGCACGTGGAAGCCGTACGTGACGGCCTTGCGGTAACGCAGCACGAGAACCAGCTCGGGGTCGGACATGCGGCGATTTTGCCAGGTTCCGGCTCCGCCGCCGGTGACGCGGGCAGATCCGCCCACCCGCGTCACCGCGCCGGTCACTCCGGCACCCGATCCGGATCGCGGTCCTCGCGGGCCTCGTCGAGCAGCTTCGCGAGGTCGGGGCGGAGGTACGAGGAGAACACCTGCCCGAGTTGGACGACGAGATAGTTGCGTTGTCCCTCGTCCAGTCCGCCGAGGAATTCCTCGATGAGTCCACCGATCCGGGCGGACATGCTTTCCTTCGAGGACGCGCCGAAGGCCTCGGCGATCTCGTCGAACGGCACCCTGCCGAATTCATCCGGCTTGTCGAGGTGACGGTTCAGCCAGTAGCTGCGGGCGACGTCCGGGCGGGAGAAGACCTTCTCCCGCAGGAAGGCGAGCTCCTCGAGGTCGGTCTCCCAGCGCAGCCGTTCGATCGCCGCGCGCCGCTTGATCGACTGCATCTCGGTGTAGGCGGTCAGGACGTCGTGACTGGCGGCCACCCGGACCTTCGCGTCGACGATCCGGGTCACCGTGTCGATCTGGCGTGCCCACCGCTGACCGACCAGCGCGTTCAACTCGGCTTGCAGGTATCCCGTCTGTGCGACGCAGTATCGGCGGGAGATGTCGGCCGCCCAGTGATGCAGGTCCCGCAAGGTCGCCCAGACGGCCCTTTCCTCGCCCTGCCAGAACAGCTCGAACGAGGCCGTGAACGCCAGGCCCGGATCACGGCTCGCCAGTTCCGCCGAGAATTGGCTCTGCCGGACCGGCGGCGCGGTCACCGGGTGCGTCTCGCTCCAGCCGCCGGAACCCTCCCACCCGGTGAACAGGCGTCGGTACCACGAGTCTGCCGTCGCGGTCATCAGGCCGCCGCCCGGGGCTCGGAAGGACGGTGGTTCGTCAGCGGATCGGCGTGGATCAACCGTTCGGCCAGCCAGGCGCGGAAGTCCCGCGCGCGGGGGTTCTCGTCGTCGCCGAGAACCGGTCGCCACTCGAAGAGAAGCGTGTTCATCGTGGCGTAGCGGGCGCTGACGCCGTCGTCCCCGGACCACGTGCCGCCGTGGAGCAGCAGGCGTGCGATCAGATCGCGGTATCCCTGGTGCTCCGCCGCGACCTCCAGCCAGACCTTGAAGGCCTGACGGAATTCCCCGAACGGACCTGGGGGGACGAAGAGGTCGCTGAACGCCTGGACGAGATCTGCCCGCACCGTGTCGTCGCCGGCCAGTTCCTCGAACACCGCCCGGACGTCGGGCTCGGTCGTGGTGATGGCGGCCAGCGCGCTGAGGCCGACCGCTCGCCGTGGGCCATCTTCGGCCGCCCAACCGACGACCTGACGCAGGACGGTCCTGCGGTGTGTTGACCGCGACCACAACTCGGCGATCGCGTCGACGACGTCGTTGTCCACGATCATCCGGGACGCCAGTCGATTGAGTCGGGTGAACGCCGCCTGCGGGTACGCGTCCGCGAACTGACCCGCACAGACAGCGGCGACGGCTTCGAGCACCCGGGAGTCACCCGACGCCTCGGACCAGCGCAGCAGCCGGGCCCGGATGATCGATCCCGCCTCGGGGCTCAACGCCAGTTCGGTGATGAGATTCGTGACCAGCGGCCGCAACGTCGGATACCGCCACCAGGAGTGGACCAGGAGTCGCAGTTCGGGAATGTTGGGTCTGGGCATCGCGAGGTGTATCCCGAGCATGGCTCTGGCCACCTCGTTCGCGGTCCTCTGGTGGGGTGCTCCCCGGCGCAGCGGCAGAGCGGCCGCCCACACCCACAGTTGACGGCGGAATTCCGCCGACTGGTCGCCGTGCACGAACCTCAGCACGGAGGTCCCGTACGCGGTCCTGGTGAACCGGATCCGCCAGTTGTCATCGACGTGCGCGCCGACCAGCCGGGCCAGCTGTCGGATTCCGGTGCCGCTGATCCCGCCCCGGAACTCCTTGGACACCCCCAGCGTCGACGCGAGCCGCTCCGCCTGGTCGAGAACGTCGGCGGCCGGCTCGCCGTCGAGAAAGGCGAGGGCGATCAGGAAGAGACGCGTCCGCGGATCCGTGTGCTCCTCGAACCAGTCCGCCAGCTCCTTGTCCCAGTTCTCGTAGGCGCTGACCGCCATCGCCGCGATCGCCGCGACCGGATCGGCCACCTCCTGTGCGCGCACCTCGCCGGCCGCGGCCACCACCCGTCGGTACAACCGTTCCACCTGCCTCGGCGTCGCACCGTTCAGCACCTCGCTCACCCGCTTCTCGTGCAGAAGCCGGTCGGTGTCCCAGTGCTCGCGCTCGGTCTGGAGCAGCACCTCCATCACCGCGTACGGATTCGGCCCGGCCACCCGGACGGCGACGTAGTCCGGCACGCCCTCGATCGCCTCCCAGGTCTCCGGGTCGATGAGCATCACCAGGAGGGCCTCGCGGCGCTCGACCTCCTGCCGGTAGGCGGCCAGTTGCTCGGGCAACCGGCTGTGCCGCTCCGCGCCGGACGGCACCTCCACCAGGTAGGCGGCCGGCTCGTCGTCCTCCGGCCAGGCGAATTCGCCGACCGGCAGGAGCCGATGGTTGTCGTCGTCGGCCGGAAGCACATGCAGCGATCCGCCGGTGTGGCTGAGCAGGGCGACCGCGGCGGTCCGGCGACCCGAGTCGGCCGGGCCCACCAGCAGCAGGCAACGGTGCCCGTCGAACATCCGCGCGGCCGAGTGGCTGTCCACGGGGCCGTCCGCGCTCCCGACCCGCCGATACTCGCGCTCGACGAAGGTGTCCATGATCAGTCGCACGGAGCCCCGGCTCAACGCGAAGACGGCCCGATTGTGGTGGAGCCAGTAGTTGTTGTTGATCTGGTTCATCCGGTCGACGTGGTTCGCGACCTGCCCACGATTGTCCTGGACGACCGGGCCCGCGGTGGACTCCGGGGACTCCTCGGGCAGGTCGTCGGCGGCGACATCGATGTCCGCGGCGGCGTCGTCCACCGGGCGGGGTTCCTCCGGCTCCGTGGTCATCGTTCACCGCCGGTGTTCTGGGTCATCGACTCCACCGTCGTGGCCACCTGACCCCAGTTCTTCCCCACCCGGGGACCCGCCGCCCCGGGTTTCGCCTTCTTCCGCGCCGGGGCCGGCTCGTGGCTCGCAGCGGGCCGCGCGATCCCGAGAAGGTTTCCGGAGATCTCGGGGACGTACAGCCAGGCACGCTGGGCGAACGCCTTCCCGTCCACGGTCGCCGGCACCTCGATGCAGCGGTCGGGGTGCAGCTCGGCGTATCCCGCGGCCACCACGTCCTGGAAGACGCGGTCGCTGAAGACGCAGGCCAGATGCGTCACCTGACTACTGGAGGCGGCGAGGATCGACTTGACGGGCACCGAGTCCAGCAAGCGATGGGTGTCGTTGCGCGCGGTGCCGTTGCCGGTCCGGTGCGGGTCCGCGGGGTCGGCCGGCAGCGGACCGACGTTGAGGCTCATCCGCAGGCGGATGCGGGCGTGGTCGCCGCGCGCCGTGCGGTTGTGCTCGGCCAGCCGCTCCTGCAGCACCCGGCCGAAGGGGTAGACCAGGTATGGCAGGATCCGCGGCGGCAGGCCGATCGCGAATCCGTCGCCGGTCGGCCCCAGGAACGCGGGCTGGCTCCATTCGGTCGTCAGGCCGGTCCTGGTGAAGGCGTCCCCGACCAGGTCCAGGATGGAGCCGCTGATCGGCTCGTGCGCGATGCTGGGCTGTGCGGTGAAGTCTTTGGCGTCGACGGCCAGGATCGCCCGGTACGGCGGCAGGTCGACGGTCTGGCTGAACGGGTCCACGGCATTCCCTCCGATGGATGGCTGAACACCGTCAGCGTCGGGCTCGCGCCGCGGGAAGTCCGCACATTTCTGGGCGTTCGCGGTGTGACCGAGGCGTCAGTCCGTGGCCGGCTCCGCGGCGACCACCGTGAGCCGCTCGCTATCGACGACGTCGATCTGCCGTCGCCGGGTCACCACGATGCCCTGGTCCCGCAGGCTGGCGAGCTCGGCCACGACGGCGTTGCGCGAGGCACCGACGAGTTCGGCCAGCTCCCACTGTGGCAGCCGGATGGGGCCGGGAGTGTGGCCGCCGGCCCGGTCGAGGCGCAGCAGGGTGCGGGCCAGCCGTTGCCGCACCGACAGGACGGCCATCTCGGTGCGCTGGCGGTCCGCTTCCCGCAGCCGACCCACCGTGTACGCCGCGAACCCGGCCGCCACCGACGGCAGCGTGAGGAACCGGCGGAATTGTTCACCGCTCAGCAGGTGGGTGATCACATCGGTCAGCGCGGTGACGGTGGCCGAGCGGGGACGCCGGTCCACGGCTGACAGGTCGCCGACCACGTCACCGGCCGCGCGCAGGGTCAGCAACGCCTGGCTGCCATCCGACTCGGACCGGGTCGCCTTGACGCATCCGGCGACGATGATGTGCACGTGTTCGGTCGACTCTCCCTGTCGAAGCAGCACCGCACGAGGCTGGTAGTGCACCGGCACGCCGGCGGCGCAGACGTTGTGCCACTCCGGTGGGGACAGGTGCGCGTACAGCCCCACCGGATGAGGAATCGGTGATCCTGAGTTTCCCAACACGCGCAGAGCGTAACTTCGCCGTGGTGGACGCGGGTGACCGCCGGTGACAAAGATGACCTGGAGGTTTCCGGAAGCCCGGCGGCGTTGACACCCGGGAAACATGTGGGATCCCGGCCCGTAACGGCCGGTGGCGAGCATCTGATGGGTGAAAGCCGACCAGAACGACGGCGCGGGCCCGCTCGCCGGATTCACCGTGGCCGTCACCGCCGAGCGCCGCCGCGACGAGCTGGCCGCCCTGCTGGAGCGGCGGGGCGCGCGGGTCGTCGTCGCGCCCGTCATCACCATCGTGCCGGTGCGCGACGACCGGGCGCTTCAGGCCGCGACCGGGGCCTGTGTCGAGTTGGCACCGGACATCGTCGTCGCCACCACCGGCTTCGGATTCCGGGGATGGCTGGAGGCCGCCGAGGGCTGGGGGATGGGCGACACCCTGCGGGCCGCGCTGCGCCGGGCGACGCTGATCGCTCGCGGCGCCAAGCCGTGTGGGGCGATTCGGGCCGCGGGCCTCACCGAGGACTGGTCGGCGGCGACCGAGTCGTCGGAGGAGATCCTCCAGTGGCTGCTGGCGCAGGGTGTCGCCGGCCGGCGGATCGCCGTCCAGCTGCACGGTGGCCCGCAGGCGGAGTTCACCGGCGCGCTGCGGGCGGCGGGGGCCACCGTCGTGGAGGTCCCGGTCTACCGGTGGACGCTGCCGTCGGATGTGGCACCGGTACGCCGGCTTGTCGGCCGACTCACCGCCGGGCAGGTCGACGCCGTCACGTTCACGAGCGCCCCCGCCGTGCAGGCGCTGCTGGAAACCGCGGGCGAGGACGCCGCCGAGGTTCTGGACCGGTTTCGCGGCCCCACGATGGCGGCCTGTGTCGGGCCGGTTACCGCCGCTTCCCTGGTGGAGCTCGGTGTGCCGGTGGTGACGCCGCACCGGTCACGGCTCGGCGCGCTGGTCAAGGTCGTCACCGACGAGCTGCCGCGACGGGCGACGAGGCTGCGGGTGGCCGGGGACGAGCTGGAGATCCGGGGGCATGCGGTGCTCGTCGGCGGTCGGTTGCGGACACTGGCCCCGGCCGCGATGGCCATCATCGGCGCGCTCGCGGCCCGGCCCGGCGTCGTGGTCGCCCGGGAGCGGCTGGCCGACGCGCTGCCTCGGGGCACCGACGCGCACGCCGTGGACGTCGCGATCGCCCGGCTGCGGACCGCGCTCGGCGGGGGCGGGCACATCGAGACCGTCGTCAAGCGCGGATACCGGCTGCGGGTCGACGACGTGGATCTCACATCGCCCGTTCACAGGTTGTAGGGAATTGCGAACGTCGGGGCAACCGGCACGCGCGGTGAATGGAAACGACGGCCCGCCACCATCGTTCGCGTGACGGTCACCGAGACGCATTGCCCGTACTGCGCGTTGCAGTGCGGCATCCGGCTGACGCCTGTGATTCCCCGGGTGCGGCTGGAACCCGCCGACTTCCCGGTGAACCGTGGCGGTCTCTGCGCCAAGGGCTGGACCGCCGCGGAGCTGCTCGACCACGGGGACCGCCTGGTGAACCCGCTGGTCCGCGAGGACGCCGCCGACCGCCGCAGCCCGCTGCGCCCGGCGACCTGGGACGAGGCCATGGACCGGATCGTCAACGCGATCCGGGCCAGCCAGCAGAGGTTCGGCCCGGACAGCGTCGGCGCGTTCGGCGGCGGCGGGCTCACCAACGAGAAGGCCTACACGCTCGGCAAGTTCGTCCGGGTGGCGCTGCGGTCGGCGTCCATCGACTACAACGGACGCTTCTGCATGTCGTCGGCCGCCACCGCCGCCAACCGCGCGTTCGGCGTCGACCGCGGGTTGCCCTTCCCGCTCGAGGACGTCGCCCGGGCGCGGACGGTGTTGCTGGTCGGCGCGAACCCGGCCGACGCGATGCCGCCGTCCATGCAGTATTTCGACGCCGGCCGGGCCGACGGCGCCCGCCTCATCGTCGTGGACCCGCGGCTGACGGCGACGGCCAAGGGCGCGTACCGGCATCTGCAACCGCTGCCCGGCACGGACCTGGCACTGGCCAACGGCCTGTTGCACGTCGCGATCCGCGACGGCCTGGTCGACGAGGACTATGTCCGGGACCGCACGAGCGGCTTCGAAGCGGTTCGCGCCGCCGTCAACTCCTACTGGCCGCAGCGGGTCGAGCGGATGACCGGCGTGCCGGAGGCACACCTGCGCGAGACGGCCCGCCTGCTCGCCACCGAGGGCCCGGCGATGATTCTCACCGCTCGCGGCGCCGAACAGCACAGCAACGGTACGGACACCGCACAGGCCTACCTCAACCTCGCCCTCGCGCTGGGCCTGGTCGGGCGGCCGTACTCGGGCTACGGCACCATCACCGGCCAGGGCAACGGGCAGGGCGGGCGCGAACACGGGCAGAAAGCCGACCAACTGCCCGGCTACCGGCGCCTCGACGATCCCGCCGCCCGGGCGCACGTCGCGGCGGTCTGGGGCGTCGATCCCGCCGAGCTGCCGATGCCGGGCAAGTCCGCGTACGAGATGCTCGACCGGCTCGGCACCGACGGCGGCGTGCGGGTGCTGCTCGTGCTCGCCAGCAACATCGCCGTCTCCGCGCCGCACGCCACCCACGTGATCGACCGGCTGCGCGCTCTCGACCTGCTCGTGGTCTCCGACATCTTCCTCTCGGAGACCGCCGCGCTCGCCGACGTGGTCCTCCCGACGGCCCAGTGGGCCGAGGAGGAAGGCACCATGACCAACCTGGAGGGGCGGGTCATCCGCCGCCGTCGGGCCCTTCCCCCGCCGCCCGGGGTCCGCACCGACCTGCACTTCCTCAAGGACCTCGCGGAGCGGCTCGGCCGCGGCGAGCACTTCAGCGACGAGCCGCGCGAGGTGTTCGAGGAGCTGCGCCGGGCCAGCGCGGGCGGGATCGCCGACTATGCCGGCATCACCTACGAGCGGATCGACGCCGAGCAGGGCGTGTTCTGGCCGTGTCCGTCCGAGGACCACCCGGGTACGCCGCGGCTGTTCGCCGACGGCTTCCCGACGCCCGACGGGCGGGCGAGGTTCGTGCGGGTCGAGCACCGCGATCCGCACGAGCTTCCCGACCAGCATTTTCCGTACGTCCTGACGACCGGCCGGACGATGCAGCAGTACCAGAGCGGCAACCAGACCCGCCGCGTCGCCGCGCTCACCATGGGGACGCCCGAGCCGCGCGTCGAACTGCATCCCGATCTGGCCCGCCGGCACGGCATCGCCGACAGCGACCTGGTCGAGCTGCGCAGCCGTCGCGGCCGCGCGTTCTTCCGGGCCCGGCTCGATCCCGGCATCCGCCCGGACACCGTCTTCGCGCCGTTCCACTGGGGTGGCGACAACGCCGTCAATGCCCTCACCGACCCCGCACTCGACCGGCATTCCCGGATGCCGGCCTTCAAGGCGTGCGCGGTCGCTATCGCACGGACGGACGAACCAGAGGGGAAGAGTTGACATGCAGCGCTTGGTAGTCATCGGCAACGGCATGGCCGGCGTCCGTACGCTCGAGGAGATCCTCGCCCGCGGCGGCGAATTCGCCGTCACCGTGTTCGGTGACGAGCCCTACGGCAACTACAACCGCATCATGCTCTCCAACGTGCTCGCGGGCGTGGAGGACGAGGCGGGCATCTTCCTCAACGACCTGTCCTGGTATGCCGACAACGGCATCACCCTGCACACCGACACCCGCATCGCGCGCATCGACCGTCGCGCCAAGAAGGTGTACGCCGAGGACGGCACCGCGACGCCCTACGACAAGCTGATCATCGCCACCGGCAGCAGCCCCTGGGTGCCGCCGATCGCCGGCATCCACCGCCCCGGCCGCGGATACCACCAGGGCGTCTTCGCGTTCCGGACGCTCGACGACACCCGGTCGATGATCCGTTACGCCCGCGACCACGAGCGCGCGGTCGTCATCGGTGGCGGCCTGCTCGGCCTGGAGGCGGCCCGCGGCCTGCAGAACCACGTGAGCCAGGTGACGCTGCTGCACGCCATGGGGCATCTGATGAACACCCAGCTGGACGCGCAGGGCGGCGCGACCCTGCAGCGCAGCGTGGAGAAGCTCGGCATCGAGGTGGTCACCGACGCGATGACCACGGAGATCCTCGGCAAGCACGCGGTCACCGGGGTGAAGCTCAAGGACGGCCGCACGATCGACTGCGACGTCGTGGTGATCGCCGCCGGCATCCGCCCCAACGCCGAGGTGGCGAAGGTGAGCGGCATCGAGGTCGATCGCGGCATCGTCGTCGACGACCAGATGCGCGTGCGAGACGACTCCGACATCTACGCCGTCGGCGAGTGCGTCCAGCACCGCGGCGAGGTCTACGGACTGGTGGCTCCGCTCTGGGATCAGGCGAAGGTGCTCGCCGACCACCTCACCGGCCGCGATCCGGACGCCGCCTACCACGGCTCCCGGGTGGCCACCAAGCTGAAGGTAGCCGGGGTGGACGTCGCCGCGATGGGGATCCAGCAGGCCGAGCGCGACGACGACGAGACCCTGGTCTTCAGCGAGCCGGCCAAGGGTGTCTACAAGAGCCTGGTCATCCGCGACGGGCGCCTGGTCGGCGCCACCCTGGTCGGAGACGTCCGCAAGGTGGCGTTCCTCATGCAGGCGTTCGACCGGGAACTGGCCCTGCCGGAGGACCGCGTCGAGCTGATGTTCGACCTCGGCGGACCGCCCGCCGAGGTCAGCGCCGCCGACATGCCCGACGACACCCAGGTCTGCAACTGCAACGGCGTCAGCAAGGCCACGCTCGTGGGTGCCGTGCAGGGCGGCTGCCGGACCGTCAACGGCGTCATGGACGCGACCCGGGCCGGCAAGGGCTGCGGCACCTGCAAGAGCGTCGTCCAGCGGATCGTCGAGTGGGCCGCCGGGGGAGAGGCCGAGGAGGATCCGACGGCGTCCTGGTATGTTCCCGGCGTACCGATGCCGAAGCCGGAGCTGATGCGGGCCATCCGTACGCACGGCCTGAAATCGGTGTCCTCGGTCTTCGCCACGCTGGTGCCCGGCGGCGAGGAAGACGCCCGGAGCAAGATGGGCCTGGCCTCGCTGCTGAAGATGATGTGGGGCGAGGAGTACGAGGACGAGCGCGACGCCCGGTTCATCAACGACCGGGTGCACGCCAACATCCAGCGCGACGGCACGTTCTCCGTGGTGCCGCAGATGAAGGGCGGCGTCACCACGCCCGCCCAGCTCAAACGGATCGCCGAGGTCGCCGAGCGGCACGACGTACCCATGGTGAAGGTGACCGGCGGGCAGCGCATCGACCTGCTGGGCGTGCCGAAGGAGAAGCTGCCGCAGATCTGGGCCGAGCTCGACATGCCGTCCGGGTACGCCTACGCCAAGAGTTTCCGCACCGTGAAGACCTGTGTCGGCTCCGACTACTGCCGCTTCGGCGTCGGTGACTCCACCGCGCTCGGCATCGCCCTCGAGGAGCGCTACCAGGGCATCGAGGGGCCGGGCAAGATGAAGCTCGCCGTCACCGGATGTCCGCGCAACTGCGCCGAGGCGTACGTGAAGGACCTGGGTGTCGTCGCCGTCGACGGTGGCCGCTGGGAGATCTACGTCGGCGGGGCGGCCGGAGCGCATGTGCGCAAGGGCGATCTGCTCGCCACGGTGACGACGGCCGCCGAGGTCGTCACGCTGACCGGGCGCTTCCTGCAGTACTACCGGGAGAACGCCAACTGGCTGGAGCGGACGTACGCGTGGGTGCCGCGGATCGGCATCGACCGCATCCGCGAGGTGGTCGTCGACGACGCCGACGGGATCGCCGCGGACCTCGACGCCGCCATGGACGCGTCCGTGGCCGCCTACGCCGACCCTTGGCGAGAACGCGCCGAGCCGGTGACGCCCGGACAGTTCCGCACCTCGCTGCCGCTGGTGGTCCTGCCCCAGGTGCCGGTCCGATGAGCACCCGGCTGGGTCCCGTGGACCAGATCCCGCTCGGCGAGGGACGCGCGTTCGCCGTGGACGGCGAGATGGTGGCCGTGTTCCGCCTGCGCGACGGCTCCCTGCGTGCCCTCTCCGCGGTCTGCCCGCACCGGGGCGGCCCCCTCGCCGACGGACAGACCGACGGCCGGGTGGTCGTCTGCCCGCTGCACCTCAACGCGTTCGACCTGACCACCGGCTGCTCACTCAGTGGACAGCCCGACGTGACCACCTACCCTGTCGCCGTCGACGACGACGGCCACATCGTCATCCACCTGGAGGTTCCCGCATGAGCGCCCCCACCCTGGAACGTCCCGCGCTGACTGTGCGCGGCCACTGGATCGACGACTGGCGGCCGGAGGATCCGGAGTTCTGGGCGAACGGCGGCGCCGCGATCGCCCGCCGCAACCTCGCCTACTCGATCTTCGCCGAACACATCGGCTTCTCCGTGTGGACGATGTGGTCGGTGCTGGTGCTCTTCCTCGGCCCCGAGTACGGGATCGATCCGGCCGGCAAGTTCCTGCTCACCGCGGTGCCGGCGCTGGTCGGATCGGTGCTGCGGATTCCGTACACGTTCGCGGTGGCCCGGTTCGGTGGCCGCAACTGGACGATCATCAGCGCGGCGCTGCTGCTGGTCCCGGCGGTCCTCGCCGCCTTCCTCATCGAGCCCGGCGTCTCCTACGGCACGCTGCTGGCGCTGGCCGCGGTCGCCGGCGTCGGCGGCGGCAACTTCGCCTCCTCGATGGCGAACATCAACTACTTCTACCCGGACCGCCTCAAGGGCTGGGCGCTGGGCATCAACGCCGGCGGCGGCAACCTCGGTGTGGCCGCCGTGCAACTCGTCGGTCTCGTCGTCCTGTTCGTCTTCGGCGCCGGGCACCCCGGCATCGTGGCCGGCGTCTACATCCCCCTGATCGTCGTCGCCGCCGTCGGCGCGGCGCTCTCCATGGACAACCTGACCCAGGCGCGCGCCGCGCGGCGTGGGATGCGCGACGCAGCCCGGGAGCCGCACACCTGGATCATGTCGCTGCTCTACATCGGCACGTTCGGCTCGTTCATCGGCTTCGGGTTCGCCTTCGGCCAGGTGCTGCAGGTGCAGTTCCGCGACGTGTTCAGCACCCCGGCCGAGGCCGCGTACCTGACCTTCCTCGGTCCGTTGCTGGGCTCGCTGGTCCGCCCGGTCGGCGGGGCGCTGGCGGACCGGCTCGGCGGCGCCCGGGTCACGGCGTGGACCTTCGCGGCCCTCGCGGCGGGCGCCGGCATCGTCCTGTTGGCCTCGCGGCAACACTCCCTGTCGCTCTACCTGGCCGGGTTCGTCACGCTGTTCGTGGTCAGCGGGATCGGCAACGGCTCGACGTACAAGATGATCCCGCGGATCTTCGCCCTCAAGCACCCGGAGCATGAGCAGGAGGCCCGCCGGCTTTCCGGCGCGGTGATCGGCATCGCCGGTGCGATCGGCGCCTTCGGCGGCGTGCTGGTCAACCTGGCCTTCCGGCAGTCGTTCCTGGAGTACGGCTCGGCGGACGCCGCGTACCTCGCGTTCATCGCCTTCTACGCGGTGGGCCTCCTGGTGACCTGGGCGGTCTACCTGCGCCGCCCGGCCGGCACCGTTCCCTGACGCGCGTCCCTGGCCGGACCTGCGGTTTCGTGCCTGTCGCGCCGGTCCGGCGCGTACCGTACGAAGGCGATGGAGTCATCGAAAGCGGCGAGGCGCCCGGTGGAGGTCACGATCCGCCGTAACCCGGTTGCGGGCTGGCTGGCCGATCGCAGTGTGAACGTCAAGGGCCTGCTCGCGGCGGGGATCACCGGGCTCGTGGCGATCAGCGTCGGCGCGCTGTCGGTCAACCGGATGTCGGTCCTGAGCGACGACCTCGAGCAGACGAAGACCGTGCACGTCGAGAGCCTCAAGCACCTCGGCGACCTGCGGGGCGGGCTGGCGGACATGTACGGCGGCCTGCTGCTCCACAGCCACGGCGATCGCGATCCGGCGTTGCGGACGCAGGGTCGCAAGGACGTCGCGGCCGCCGACGACGAGGTCGACGCGGCACTGTCCAAGTATCAGGAGCTCGTGGCGAACGGTCCGCAGGGCGGTCACGAACGCACCGGCGGCGTCGCGGAGCGCCGCGCGGCGATCGAGGCGTGTGCCAAGGCCATCGCCGACTACCGGTTGCTGCGCAACACGCTGGACTTCGGCGAGCCGCCGCCGGCGGGCTTCACCCCGCCGCCCGTCGACGGAATCTCCGCGGCGTTCGCCGACGTCGCGACGCGGATGGAGAACTCGATCACCGCGCTGCGCAGCGCCGAGGCGGAGGCCGCGGCCGTGATGGCCGCCGGAGCGGACGCGAAGTACCGGGCGGCACGGGCGGTCACGATCGCCGCGCTGCTGCTCGGCCTGATCATCGCGGCGGCGGTCGGGTTCGCGGTGTCCCGGATGATGGCGCGGCAGCTGCGCGGCGCCTCCGCCGCGCTGCACGCGGTCGCCGGTGGGGATCTGACCCACCCGGCCGAGGTCCGGTGCCGCGACGAGCTGGGTCGGATGGCCGCGGCGGTCAACGAGGCCAGAGACGGCATCCGGCACACCGTCGAGACGCTCGCCGCCGGTTCCCGCACCCTGGGCGACAGCTCCCAGCGGCTCACCGGGGTGACCGGGCGGATCGCCGTCAACGCGCAGGGGGCCGCGGACCAGGCCAACGTGGTCGCGACCGCGGCGGGCGACGTGTCGAACAACGTGCAGAGCGTCGCCGCCGGCTCCGAGCAGATGCGATCGTCCATCCGCGAGATCGCGCAGAACGCCCAGGACGCCGCCCGGGTCGCCGCGGACGCGGTGGGCGTCGCGGAGGTCACCACACAGACCGTCGCCAAGCTCGGCGAGTCGTCGGCCGAGATCGACACCGTCGTCAAGGCCATCACGTCGATCGCCGAGCAGACCAACCTGCTGGCGCTCAACGCGACCATCGAGGCGGCCCGCGCCGGGGAGTCGGGCAAGGGCTTCGCGGTGGTCGCCAGCGAGGTCAAGGACCTCGCCCAGGAGACCGCCCGGGCCACCGAGGACATCTCGCGGCGGGTGGCGGCGATTCAGTCCGACACCGTCAAGGCGGTCGACACCATCGGCGAGATCAGCCGGATCATCGCCCGGATCAACGACTATCAGCTGACCATCGCCGCGGCGGTCGAGGAACAGACGACAACCGCCGGAGAGATGTCCCGCGGCGTCACCGAGGCGGCCGGCGGTGCGTCCGACATCGCCGAGAACGTCCGCGGCGTGGCGGCGTCCGCCGAGCTGACCACGACGGAACTGTCCGAGGCCGACCGCACCGCCGCCGAGTTGGCACGGCTCGCCACCGACCTGCAAAGCGCCGTCGGACGCTTCCGGGTCTAGACGGTGAGGTGCTCGTCGACGGCGGTCGCGAGCATCGGCCACAGGGGTACGCGGGGGCCCAGCGTCGCCTGGAACGCGTGGTAGAGGTCGGCCTTGCCCGGCCACACCGTCGCGGTCGGCGCGTTCTCCGGGTCGAGCTGGTGGAACCACGACCCGTGCTCGTGGTCGATCAGGTGCTCGTCGATGTAGTCCCACCAGGTTCGGTACCACTGGGCGTACTCCGGCTCCCGGGTGTAGGCGTGCAACGCCGCCGCGGCGTGGACTCCCTCGGCCGCCACCCAGTGCATCCGGTCGCGGACGACCGGGCGGCCCGTCCAGTCGGTCGTGTAGACGAAGCCCGGCTGACCGTCGACCGCCCAGCCGTCGGTCACCGCGCGGGCGAACAGCTCCCGGGCGGCGGTGCTCAGCCACGCCGACTCCCCGGCTGTGGGGGCGGACGCGGCGTGCAGCAGCAGACGCGACCATTCGAGGCCGTGACCGATCGTGGCCCCGTACGGCTTGAAGGGATGGTCGGGCTCGTCGCGGTGGTAATCCGGCAGCGGCCGCCACGCGGCGTCGTAGTGCTCGGGGATGCGCCACCGGTGCGCCTCGGCGGTGGTCACGACGAACCGGCAGACGCGCAGCGCGCGGGTGACCCAGGCATGGTCGCCGGTCACGCTGGCCACCGACAGCATCGCCTCGACGGCGTGCATGTTGGCGTTGACGCCGCGATAGTCGTCGAGCTTCGTGAACCCGCTGTCCCAGGTGTCGGCGCACAGGCCGACCTCGTCGTCCCAGAAGCGCGCGAGCAGCACCCGTCCGGCCTCGTCGAGCAACTCGTCGGCGCCGGGCAGCCCGGCCTGCACCGCCGTGGAGGCCGCGAGCAGCACGAAGGCATGGTCGTAACAGGTCTTGCCCGGCTCGGGCGTGCCGTCTGCGGCGGCGGCCGGGAACCAGCCGCCGCGCGGGTCGCGCAGCCGCCCGGTGAGCCCGGCCAGCGCCCGGGCGGCGATCCGGCCGGCACCGGGCACGCCGAGCAGGGCCCCGATGCCGTAGACGTGGGCCATCCGGCTGCTGATCAGCACCGACACGGGTCGATCGGGCATCGGCACGCCGTGGTCGTCCAGCCAGCGGGCGCCGCCGTGGGGGTCGGCGGTGCGGCGCCCGAAGGCGAGCAGGTCGCGGCTGTGCTGGTCGAGCCAGCGGTGGTGGGCGGGACTGCTCGGCCAGACGGACATGTGGATCACTTTAGGTCAGTGCGGCACTACGCCCCTCCGACGGCGCGAGCCGCCCCCACGTCATTCCCGGAAGATCTAGGCGGGAGTGTCCGAGCGGGCCGTGAGGAACAGCTCGGCGAGGTCGGCGAACTCGTCGGGGCGTTCGATCTGGGGCATGTGCCCGGTGTCGGCGAACATGTGCGAGCGGGCGTCGGGAAACGCCGCCTGGGCCGCCGTCAGGTGCTTCGCGGGCAGGATCAGGTCGCGGTCGCCCCACACGAGCAGCGTGGGTCGCGGGTGACGGGCCACCTCGGCCAGCAGCGTCTGCCGCCAGGGTGCCCGGATGCCGCGCAGGCCGCCCAGCGCCTGAGCGGTCTCCAGGAACGCCATCGCGTACTCGGGGCGGGCGGCCACCTGGAGCGCGAAGTCGACGCGCTCCTGGGTGACGTGGACCCGGTCGAAGAAGATGGCGCGCTCGATCCTCCGGGCCACCCGGGCGTCGATCCGGCGCATGAGCGGCCTGCCGAGGCCGGGGATGGCCAGAGCCCGCAGGAAGTACGCCACCTCCTTGCCGAAGCCGGCGCTGTTGACCAGCGTCAGCGTCGACACCCGGTCGGGCACGGCGGTCAGGAGCTGCATCGCCACCGCGCCGCCCAGCGAGTTGCCCATCACGTTCAGCGGTCGCCGTTCGCCCAGCGTGTCGATGGTGGCGAGCACGCCGTCGGCCAGCGAGGCGAGGCTGACCGGCCCGGGCAGCCGGTCGGACAGGCCGAAGCCGGGCAGGTCCACGCTGATCACCCGCCAGCGGGCGGAGAGCCGCTCGTGTTGCGGCAGCCAGTCCTCCAGGCTGCGGCCGATGCCGTGCAACAGCAGGATCGGTGGGTGGTCCGGGTCGCCGGTGGCGTGCACGCGGATGGACGCGCCGCGTACGTTCAGGTTCGTGATCATTTGCTCACCCGGACCTTGGCCTGACCACGCCGGGCGACGGCCTCGGTGGCCTTGGCGAGCAGCCGCATGTGCGACTCCGGCATCAGCCGGGCGAGCAGGTCGGGGATCTTCGCGGTGGGGGCGATGAGGACCCGACCGCGGCGGCGCCGCACGGCGTTGAGGATGTCGGCGGCCGCCTTCTCCGGGGCGTAGGTCAGCAGCGCCGCCCACATCCGCTGATGCTGCTCGACGTCGTCGGGTGGCACGCCCTCGGCGATGCGGGCGCTCTCCGCGATGCGGGTACGCACGCCGCCCGGATGCACGGTGGTCACGCCGACGCCGCACTCGAGCAGCTCGCCGCGCAGCACCTCGCTCAGGCCGCGGATCGCGAACTTGCTGGAGCTGTACGCGGACTGCCCGGGCGGGGCGATGAGGCCGTACAGGCTGGAGATGTTGACCAGGTGCGAGCCCGGCTCGGCGGTCAGGGCCGGGAGCAGGTGGTGCATGAGCAGCATCGGCGCGGTGAAGTTCACCGCCATGACCCACTCGAACTCCTCCACCGTCACCTGGTCGAAGCGCCCGCCCAGGGCGACGCCGGCGTTGTTGATCAGCAGGCCCAGCCGCGGATGCCGCTCGCGCAGGCCTTCCGCGAGGGAGATCACCGCGTCCCGGTCGGCGAGGTCCACGACCAGGGCCTCGATGGCGCGGCCGGGGTACGCGGCCCGGAGCGACTCGGCCACCTCGTCGAGGCGCAGCGCGTCGCGGTCGACGAGCACCAGCTCGCTGCCCCGCGCGGCGAGGCCGTGGGCGAGCTGCTCGCCGATGCCGCCGGCGGCGCCGGTCACCACGGCGGTACGCCCGACGAATCGGTACGGGTTCAGTCCGGTCATCGAATCTCCTCGAGCACGGGGGCGGGCTTGCGGCTGAACGTCATGTCCCGGCGCACGTCGGCGCGCGGGGTGAACAGGACATCGCGCAGATAGTTCTGCCGGACGGTCCACGGGTCACGGTCGCCCTGGCTGGGGAAGCGGTCGAGGGACCGCTGCACGTACCCGGAGGTCAGGTCGAGCAGTGGCCGGCGGGGGCCCGGCCGGGCCTGCGGTGTCGCGCTGGTGAACCCGTTGCGGGCCAGGTAGGACAGCAGCCGCAGGACGTAGCGGTGGGACAGGTCGGCGCGCAGGGTCCAGGACGCGTTGGTGTAGCCGATGCAGTACGCGAAGTTCGGCACGCCGCTGAGCATCACGCCGCGGTAGGCGACCGTCTTGCCGGGTTCCACGACCGCGCCGTCCACGGTCAGCTCGACGCCGCCGATCGGCAGCAGCGACAGCCCGGTGGCGGAGACCACGACGTCCGCCTCCAGCACGCGACCGTCGGTGAGCCGGATGCCCTCCGGCACGAACCTGTCGATGTGGGCGGTCACCACCGAGGCCGTGCCCGCCTTGATGGCGGTGAAGAGGTCGCCGTCGGGGACCACGCACAGCCGCTGGTCCCAGGGCTGGTAGTTCGGCGTGAAGTGCTCGTCCACCAGGCCCCGGTCGCCGAGCTGGGACAGGGTGAGCCGGCGCAGCAGGGCCTTGACCTGCGCGGGCCGGCGCCGCGCGAGCTGATAGAAGCCCTGCATCAGCAGGACGTTCTTGGCGCGGACGAGGGTGTGCGCGACCCGGGCCGGCAACCCCCGGCGCAGGACGTCGGCGATGACGTCGCGCTCCGGCAGCACCGTCATGTACGTGGGGGAGCGTTGCAGCATCGTCACGTGCGCCGCGGTCTCGGCCATCGCCGGCACCACGGTCACCGCGGTCGCGCCGCTGCCGATGACGATGACCCGCTTGCCGGTGTAGTCCAGGTCCTCGGGCCAGAACTGCGGGTGCACGACGGTGCCCCGGAAGTCGTCGAGGCCCGGGAAGTCCGGCTGGTAGCCCCGCGCGTAGTCGTAGTAGCCCGCGCAGGCGTAGAGGAAGTCGCAGGTGAAGGTGCCCTGGTCGGTGGTGACGGTCCAGCGGGAGTCCGCCCAGCTCGCGGCGAGCACCCGGGTGCCGAAGCGGATGTGCGGCGTGATGTCGCCGTCCTCGGCGGTCGCCCGGATGTACGCCCGGATCGACTCGCCGGACGCGATCGCCTGGGCGCCGCGCCACGGCCGGAATGGGTAGCTGAGGGTGAACATGTCGGAGTCCGAGCGGACGCCGGGGTAGCGGAACAGGTCCCAGGTGCCGCCGATGGCGGTGCGGGCCTCGAGGATCGCGTATGTCGTGCCGGGCCGTTCCCGGCGCAGCCGCCATGCCGCGCCGATCCCGGAGAGGCCCGCGCCGATGATGAGGACGTCGAAGTGTTCGGCCATGGGACCAGTGTTTCGCCCGTACCCGTCGCGGGACTTGCCTTTGCGCGACAGGGATTTATCCTTGCCCGCCATGGAGCCAATGGTGCGCGCGGCCTGCCTGCGGGGGCTTCCCGCGCTCGTGGACGGCCTCGGCGGCGACGGCGCCGCCCTGTTCGCCCGCTTCGGCGTGGCCTGCGCGGCGGTGGAGTCCGACGACGCGGTGATCCCGGCGCTCGCCGTGGGCGAGCTGCTGGAGACGGCCGCCATCGAGCTCGGCTGCCCGGATCTGGGGCTGCGCCTGGCCGGGACGCAGAACGCGTCGGTGCTCGGGCCGCTCGCCGTGGCGATCGAGAATTCTCCGACCTTCGGCGAGGCGCTCGCCACCACCCGCCGGTTCCTCTTCGTGCACAGCCCGGCCATCACCGTCTCGCAGATCCCGGACCCGTCGGGCCGGGCGGGCGTGGTGGGGTTGCTCTACCGGAGCACGGACGCCGAGCCGCTGCCGCCGCAGGCCGCCGGCCTCGGCCTGGGCCTGTTCCACCGGATCATCGTGCTGCTGCACGGCGGCCCGTACGGGCTGCGCTCGGTGCACCTGCCGCACCCGGCGCTGGCGCCGGTCGAGACGTACACCCGCTTCTTCGGGGCGGAGGTGCGTTTCGACCGGCCCGACGCGGTGCTGCGGGTGCCCGGCGGCCTCGCCAACACCGCGGTCCCCGGCGGCAACCAGGTGCTGCACGAGCTCGCCGTCAGCTACATCGCCAGCCATTTCCCGGCGCCGGGGGAGCGCGTCGCGGACGGGGTGCGCCTGCTGTTGGCCCAGGCGCTGGGCTCCTCACCGGTCGAGGTCACCGCCGTCGCGAAGGCGCTAAGGGTCCACCCGCGGACGTTGCAGCGCCGCCTGGCGAGCGAGGACACCACGTTCGAGACCATTCTCGACGAGGTGCGCCGGGTCGCCGCGCACCGGCTCATCACGCAGACCGATCTGCCGCTGACCCAGGTCACCGCCATGGTCGGTCTGGCGGAGCAGTCCGCGCTGAGCCGCGCGGTGCGGCGCTGGTACGGCCTCACACCCCGGCAGCTGCGCTCCAGGGTGGCCGTCCCACCCCGGTGACCCGCACACCGCCCCAGGGGTCCGGCTCGCCCAGCCGGGCCGGCGACTCGCGCTCGCCGATGCGGACGGTCACCTCCCGGGTGCCGGCCCGCAGGTGGGCGCTGAGGGTCTCGTCGGGCGCGGCCCGCCCGGCCCAGCGGTAGCGTCCCTCGATCGGCTCGAACTGCACCGACAGCCGCACGGTGACGGTCACCGCCGTCTCGCCCGCCCGGATCTCGGCCTCGCCCCGGTATTCCTCGTCCGCGTCGCTCACAGTGGTGCCGCCAATCCGCCTGGTATGTCCGCGGCGGCCCGGACCCCGGTCATTCCGCCCCAGAGCAATGTGGTCAGGTATTCCGCGAGGGCCTCGCGGCTGATCGGCTGCTGGTGGCGCAGCCACCAGTCGCCGACCGTCTGGACGTAGCCGACGATCCCGTACGCCCACGGAAGCGCGCCTCCCGAGTCGAGCCCGAGGGCCCGCAGCCGGTCGCCGAGGATGCGGGCCAGGACGCTGGCGACGGTGTCGATCGCGTCGGAGACGACGTCGCGCTCGCGGGCGATGCCGCGCTGGTGCACCACGAACCGGTAGAGGTGTGGGTCGTTCTCGATGTAGGCGAGGTAGGCGTCGACCGCCGCGACGACCACCTCGCGATCCTCGCCGACGGCGGCGACCGCGGGGCCCACCGCCTCGACCACCGCCGACGCCGCCCGCCGGGCGACGGCCTCCCAGAGCCCCGACTTGTCGGTGAAGTAGCGGTAGAGCACGGGCTTGCTGACGCCGGCGTGCGCGGCGACCGCGTCGATGCCGGGCTCGGGGCCCAGCTCGCGGATCGCCGCGATGACGGCGTCCACAAGCTCCTCCCGGCGGCGCTCGCGGTGGTGTGCCCACCTTCGGCTGCGTCCGTCGGAACTGTTGACGGTCTCGTCGTCGGCGCTCATAGTACGAGAAGTAGCTGTTACTTCCGGTAACGTCAACCCCCCGCGGAGGTCAGACGTGGTTCTCTCCGACCGTTCCCAGACCGCTACCCGCCTGCTGCGCTCGTCGGCGTCGCATTCCTACGACCCCGGTGTCGAGATCGACTGGGAGGCGCCCCTGCTGCCGGACGCCTGGTTCGTGCCGGAGCACCGGTCGTCGCTCTACGGCACCGACCTGTGGCACCGGCTCACTCCCGAGCAGCGGATCACCCTCGGCCGCCACGAGGTCGCCAGCATCGCCGGCCTCGGCGTGTGGTTCGAGACCATCCTCATGCAACTGCTCCTTCGCCAGTACTACAAACAGGACCCCACCGACCCCCACGCCCAGTACGCCCTCACCGAGGTCGCCGACGAGTGCCGCCACTCGGTGATGTTCGGCCGCATGATCTCCAAGCTCGAGTGCCCGGTCTACCGCGTCAGCGCGATCGACGCCGGCCTGGGCAAGCTGATCGCGGCGACGGCGACCGGCCCCCGCATGTACGCGGCCATCCTCATCTGCGAGGAGATCCTCGATACCCTGCAGCGCGAGGCGGCGGCGGACGAGACGGTGCAGCCGCTGGTCCGCATGGTGTCCCGCATCCATGTCATCGAGGAGGCCCGCCACGTCCGCTACGCCCGCGAGGAACTCGTCCGGCAGGTGCGGGCGGCCGGCAAGAAGCGGCTGGCACACGACCGCGTGATCATCGCGCGGTCCGCGTACCTGGCCGGCCGGCGCCTGATCTCGCCCGAGGTCTACCGGTCGGTGGGCATCGACCCCAAGGTGGGCGTCCGGGCGGCGTGGGCCAATCCCCACCACCGCGAGACGCTGCGGTGGGCGGCGGAGAAAGTGGTCGCGTTCCTGCGGGAACTGGACCTGATCGGCGGCCCGGGCATGGTGCTGTGGCGCCGGTCGGGGCTGCTCTGACACCTTGTCCTCCGCCGACGTCCGGCGCCGTTTCGCCCCCGCCGCTTGTGTTCGTGCCCGCGATGGACGACCGTTGCCGGACACGGTTTCCGGCGCGGGACTCCTCGCGTGAGGCGGACGGGAAGGAACGACGATGGCAAGGACGGCCCTGGCCCTCGCCGCGGCCGGCATGCTGGCCGCCGGCGCCGTCTCGGCGTGCGACGGTGGTGGCGACGACGACGGCGGGGTGGGCAGGGTCGGCGTGATCCTGCCCGACACCAAGAGTTCGGCGCGGTGGGCGACCGCCGACCCGAAGTTCCTGAAAGCGGCGTTCGACGCGGCCGGGGTGGCGGTCGACATCCAGAACGCCCAGGGTGACAAGAGCCAGTTCCAGACGATCGCCGACGGCATGATCTCCAGCGGGGTCAAGGTCCTGATGATCGTGAACCTGGACTCCGGCACCGGCAAGGCGGTCCTCGACA
>NZ_JBFBAJ010000018.1:0-130382 GCF_040682215.1 Actinoplanes sp. NPDC051346
CGAGGGCTTAACCACACCAAACTTGATACTCAGCGTCCACTGTGTGATTCACAGCAAACAACCACCCATCCCCGGAAACACTCACCGGGGACAGGATGGTGCTGCTGAAAGGTGTTTCGGTGGTCATAGCGGAGGGGAAACGCCCGGTCTCATTCCGAACCCGGAAGCTAAGCCCTCCAGCGCCGATGGTACTGCACTCGGGAGGGTGTGGGAGAGTAGGACGCCGCCGGACTTAACGTGAAGAAACGCCCACCCCGACACACGTGTCGGGGTGGGCGTTTCCGTTATATCCACACCCATGTCATCTGAGGCCGACCCGCCCCCGGGTCGGCCTTTCCTCATTTCCACACCCAAACAGGCGACCGCCCGGGACCATTCGCTTCCCGCGCTATGGGGGTAACCGGGCGAGGTATCACCCTGCTCACCTCCGCCGCGGTCTGAGCACCGGCGGCGGCAGGGCGCGCCCGGACGATGTGTCTCAGGCGGCCGGCGAGGCTAGTGGCGGGTTTGGGCGGCGCCGCGGATATCACGCAGCAGGCCCGCCGCGTCGGTCTCCGTGCGGCCCGGGAACATCGCCAACGCCAAGCTTCCATGGTCCGCCCAGCCGCACACCGGCATGTCCACACCGTCGGACTTCGTGGTGCCGCATTTCATGGTGCCGCCGAGCGGGCCCGCCGACACGTCATGCAGCCCGACGACCGCACCCTGGGCGTCTGAGATCAGCTCGAGGGCGGTGTCGAGATCGTTCTCCGGAGTCCAGAGCAGCGTCGTGCCGCCGAAGAACAGCACGTCCTTACCGCTGCCATCCGAATAGACCGCGCCGATCGCCTTGTCCAGTTCCACATCCGCCGACAGTGCCGTCTGGAGGTACTCGGCCGTCGAGCGGCCGTTCTCGCTGGTGTTCAAAGCGAGGCCATTTACCTGCGGCGGCACCGTGAGGGTCGCGTCCTTCTGATCGGCGATTCGCCAACCGGCGTACCCGATGATTCCCGCACCCAGAAGGCTGACCGCGAGGAGTGAGCGGAGCACGATGGTCTTGGCCCGGCTAGGGGGTGCGTTGTCCTTCGCTTCTTGCTCCGCCGGCTCCGTGAGCGGGAAAGGCTCGGGAGCGATCTCCGCCGGCTCGACCGGGGAGGCAGGCGTATCGCCAGGGCGCTCGGACATCGTGCGAGCCTAACAACAAGTTATCCACAGGCGGGGGCATGCGCCCGCAGCCCACCCCCACGGGCTCCGTAGACTTGTCGCGTGACCGAAGCAACCGACACCCGCACCCCCGACAGCCGGCCCACCGGTGGCCTCTCCGCCCAGTACCAGCCGGGTGAAGTAGAGCAGCGGCGGTACGAGCACTGGGTATCGGCCGGCTACTTCACGGCGGACCCGGCGAGTGACAAGCCACCCTTCTCCATCGTCA
This sequence comes from Actinoplanes sp. NPDC051346, assembly GCF_040682215.1. Classification (NCBI taxonomy): domain Bacteria; kingdom Bacillati; phylum Actinomycetota; class Actinomycetes; order Micromonosporales; family Micromonosporaceae; genus Actinoplanes; species Actinoplanes sp. NPDC051346. The sequence goes on from NZ_JBFBAJ010000018.1 coordinate 1,412, forward strand.
TCCCTCCGCCGAACGTGACCGGTTCCCTGCACATCGGCCACGCCCTCGACCACACCATTCAGGACACGCTCAGCCGGCTCAAGCGCATGCAGGGCTTCGAGGTGTTGTGGCTGCCCGGCATGGACCACGCCGGCATCGCCACGCAGAACGTGGTCGAGCGGCAGCTCGCCTCGCAGAAGCTGTCCCGCCACGACCTCGGGCGCGAGAAGTTCGTCGAGAGGGTCTGGGAGTGGAAGGCCGAGTCCGGCGGTGCGATCCTCGGACAGATGCGTCGCCTCGGCGACTCCGTCGACTGGAGCCGCGAGCGGTTCACCATGGACGAGGGCCTGTCGCGGGCCGTCCAGACGATCTTCAAGCGACTGTACGACGACGACCTGATCTACCGTGCCAACCGGATCATCAACTGGTGCCCGCGGTGCCTGACCGCGCTCAGTGACATCGAGGTCGAGCACTCCGACGACGACGGCGAGCTGGTTTCGATCCGCTACGGCGACGGCGACAACGCGATCGTGGTCGCCACCACGCGGGCCGAGACGATGCTCGGCGACACGGCGGTGGCCGTGCACCCCGACGACGAGCGCTACAAGCACCTGATCGGCACCGAAGTCGAGCTTCCCCTCACCGGGCGGCGCATTCCGATCGTGGCCGACGAACACGTCGACCCCAGCTTCGGTACGGGTGCTGTCAAGGTGACGCCGGCGCACGACCCGAACGACTTCGAGATCGGCCAGCGGCACGACCTGCCGAGCATCACGATCATGGACGAACGGGCCGTCGTCACCGTACCCGGACCGTTCGAGGGTCTTGATCGTTACGAGGCCCGGCCGGCGATCGTGGCCGCCCTGCGTGAGCAGGGACGGATCGTCGCCGAGAAGCGTCCCTATGTGCATTCCGTGGGTCACTGCTCCCGGTGCAAGACGACCGTCGAGCCGCGGCTGTCGCTGCAGTGGTTCGTCAACACCGGCCCGCTGGCCAAGGCCGCCGGCGACGCGGTGCGCGACGGGCGGGTGACGATCGAGCCCGTCGAGCTCTCCAAGCGCTACTTCGCCTGGGTCGACAACATGCACGACTGGTGCATCTCGCGCCAGCTGTGGTGGGGACACCGCATCCCCGTCTGGTACGGGCCCAACGACGAGGTCGTCTGCGTCGGCCCCGACGAGGAACCGCCCAGCGGTGAGGGCTGGCGCCAGGACGAGGACGTGCTCGACACCTGGTTCTCGTCCGCCCTGTGGCCGTTCTCCACGATGGGTTGGCCCGAGCAGACCGACACCCTGGCGAGGTTCTATCCGACCAGCGTGCTGGTCACCGGCTACGACATCCTCTTCTTCTGGGTCGCCCGGATGATGATGTTCGGTCTGTACGCGATGGATGGCGTGCAGCCCTTCAACGTGGTGAACCTGCACGGCATGGTCCGCGACGGGCACGGCAAGAAGATGTCGAAGTCTTTCGGCAACGTGGTGGACCCGCTGGACTGGATCGACCGTTACGGCGCCGACGCCACCCGGTTCACGCTGGCCCGCGGCGCCAACCCCGGCTCCGACGTGCCGATCAGCGAGGAGTGGTGCCAGGGCTCCCGCAACTTCTGCAACAAGCTGTGGAACGCGACGCGCTTCGCGCTGATGAACGGTGCCACGGTCGAGGGCGACCTGCCCGCGGTGGAGGAGCTGTCCGCCGTCGACAAGTGGATCCTCTCCCGGCTGCAGCACGTCGTCGCCGAGGTCGACGAGCTGTTCGCCACCTATGAGTACGCGAAGGTCTGCGACACCCTCTATCACTTTGCCTGGGACGACGTCTGTGACTGGTACGTCGAGCTCAGCAAGCCCGTCCTCGCCGGCGACGGTGCTGAGGCCGCACGGAGCCGACGGGTGCTCGGGCACGTCCTCGACCAGCTGCTGCGCCTGCTCCACCCGGTCATCCCGTTCGTCACCGAGGAGCTGTGGACGGTGCTGACCGGCGCCGAGACCGTCACGCGGGCCGCGTGGCCGGTGGTCGACCGGGCGCTGATCGACGACGCGGCCGAGGAGGAGCTCACCGCCCTGCAGAAGGTGGTCACCGAGGTGCGGCGATTCCGTTCCGACCAGGGCCTGCGGCCCGGCCAGCGGGTCAGCGCGGCGCTCACCGGGCTCGGCAACGTCGGCATCGACGCCCACGAGCCGCTGATCAGGTCGCTCGCCCGGCTCGACGCCCCCGGCGCCGAGTTCACCGCCACGGCGACCCTGGCGATCACCGGCGGCATCACGGTCGACCTCGACACCCGCGGCACGATCGACGTCGCGGCCGAGCGTGCCCGCCTCGAGAAGGACCGTGCGGCGGCCGAGAAGGAGGCGGCGCAGTGCCGGGCCAAGCTGGGCAACGAGGCGTTCATCGGCAAGGCGCCGGAGCAGGTGGTGGCGAAGATCAAGGATCGGCTCGCCACGGCCGAGGCCGACCTCACCCGGATCGCCGCGGCGCTGACGGCGTTGCCCTCAGCATGAGCGCCCCCTACCTCGGCACGGCCGGAGGCCGGAAATGAGCAGCTACGACGAGGTGGTGGCCGCGCTCGACGGGCGCGGCTTCACCCGCATGCACTTCGACATGCAGAAGATCCGTGACCTCATGGACGTGCTGGGCAGCCCGCAGCGGGCGTACCCGGCGATCCACCTGACCGGCACCAACGGCAAGACGTCGACCGCGCGGATGATCGACAGTCTGCTGCGGGCGCATGGCCTGCACACCGGCCGCTACACCAGCCCGCACCTGGAGACGGTCCGCGAGCGGATCAGCCTCGACGGAGAGCCGGTGTCCGAGGAGCGGCTCGTCGTCACGTACGAGGAGGTCGCACCCCTGGCGGACCTCATCGACAAGCGGGCGCCGGAGCCGCTGACCTACTTCGACATGACCACGGCGATGGCGTTCGCGGCCTTCGCGGACGCGCCCGTGGACATCGCCGTCGTCGAGGTGGGACTGGGCGGCGAGGAGGACGCGACCAACGTCATCGAGGCGGGCGTCTGCGTCATCACCCCGATCGGGCTCGACCACACCGAGTGGCTTGGCGACACGATCGAGGACATCGCCTGGGCGAAGGCCGGCATCATCCACCGCGGCGCCACCGTCATCACCGCGGTGCAGACCGAGGAGGCGCTGCGGCCCCTGCTCGAGCGCTGCGCCGACCTGGGCGCCACACTCGCCCGTGAGGGCAGCGAGTTCGGAGTGGTCCGCCGCGACCAGGCGGTCGGTGGCCAGCTACTCACCCTGCAGGGCCTCGGCGGTGTGTACGACGAGGTGTTCCTGCCGCTCTTCGGCGCTCACCAGGCCCAGAACGCGGCGCTGGCCCTGGCCGCCGTCGAAGCGTTCCTTGGCGCCGGTGCCCACAAGCAGCTCGACCTCGAGCTCGTCCGGGAAGGCTTCGCCAGCGTGGACTCGCCCGGGCGGCTCGAGCGCGTACGCAGCGCGCCCACGATCCTGCTCGACGGCGCCCACAACCCGCACGGCATGACCGCCACCGTCACCGCGTTGGAGGAGGAGTTCGCGTTCCGCCACCTCGTCGTGGTGGTCGCGGTGCTCGGCGACAAGGACGTCTCCGGCCTGATCGACCTCCTTGAGCCGGTCGCGGCCCGCATCGTCGTCACGCAGAACAGTTCGCCCCGATCCATGCCCGTCGCCGAGCTGGCGGAGATCGCGATGAACATCTTCGGCGAGGACCGGGTGACCGTCGCACACACGATGCCTGACGCGATCGAGGAAGCGGTCGTGCTCGCCGAGGAGGACACAAGCGGCGAGCTGAGCGGCGTGGGAGTGCTGATCACGGGCTCCGTCGTGACGGTGGCAGACGCCAGGAAGCTGCTGAAAAAGTGACGACACCCGACCCGGCTCCTCCCGGTCGCTCCCCGGACTCGGAACCGGATTCGGAGCCGGAATCGGCTGCGGCCGGCGGCCGGCGCTCGGGGCTGCGCAATCCCGAGGCCGCCGTCCGGGGCCTCGGCTCCGGAACGCTGGTGTTGGAAGCGATCGTGCTTCTCCTCGCGATCCAGCCGATCCGCATCATGGGCGGCGAGCTGACCGGTTGGGGAATCGGCGCGGTGGTCGGCCTCGCGCTCGCCGCCGTGGCGATCGCCGGAAGCATGCGGCGCTCCTGGGCCTGGCACGCGGGGACGGCCTTGCAGGCGCTGCTGCTGGTTTCCGGGCTGCTGCACTGGTCACTCGCCGCGCTCGGGCTCATCTTCGGGGCCGCCTGGGTATACGCGAGCTACGTTCGCCGCACGATCCTGGGCTGAGCCGGGACCATCAGCTCGCCGCGCCGGGTCCGCGACCCTGCCCGCGCCGGGTCCGGGATGTGCCGCGCCAGGCCTGCGATGCGCCGCGCCAGGCCTGCGATGCGCCGCGCCGGGCCGCGACCCAGCCGCGCCGGGCCTGCGACCCAGCCGCGCCGGGCCCGCGACCCAGCCGCGCCGGGCCCGCGACCCAGCCGCGCCGGGCCCGCGACCCAGCCGCGCCGGGCCTGCGACCCAGCCGCGCCGGGCCCGCGACCCAGCCCGCCGACTGCGGGCCGTCAGCGGATGGCTCTCCATTGGGTTATGGCGATGTTGTGCTCGTCCGGGTCGTGGAAGGATGCCGCCCACAGTTCCAACTTGTCGCCTCGGTTTACCGGGCGTGGGCCGTGGACGAAGGCGACACCCTTGCGCTTCAGTTCCTGGTAGACGGCTTCCACGTCGCCCACCTCGAGGTTGAGGTGGAAGTGGCGGCCCGCGACGGTGGACAGATCGCCTACCGTGCGCAGGACCAGGCGGGTGTCGCCCGACGCCAGTACCGCGTTTCCTCGGCCGGCGTCGATTTCGAAGAAGCCCAGCATCTCCTTGTAGAACTCGATCGAGCGGGCCAGGTTGGTGACCAGCACGGTGATGCCCACGCCGTGGATGGCGCCGGCCGGGCCTGGGCGGGCGCTCGGGTATGCCGTGATCAACTCGTCGGCGCGGTCGTCCGGCTGGAAGCCGTCCTCGAGATCGGACCACGGGCCGCGCCGCTGGCTCTGTTCGGGCACTGCTCGCCTCGGGCCTCGCTGAGGGTCGGTCGCTTCTTGGGATTCCGGCGGGGAAATGGAGTCCTGTGAGCTCTCCTGAGATATTACGCTCTGTGATCGATCTTGGGAGGCGGCACGCTTTGCGCCGTCTTTGGCGGTGACTCTCTGCGAGCTTTCCTGAGGAGTGACGTTGCGTTGAGACGGAGGATTGACGTTCTGTAGGCCAGCCTGAGGGGCGGAAGCGCGTGGAACTTGATCCTGGGAAGCCGGGCGCGGGGCTTGTTGAGGGACCGGTTCGCCTCCCGGGGACGGCGGATGTGCCGGTTCCCCAGCGCTTTCCGTCTCTCTGCCGGGGCGCTCGTGTGGGCGCTGTTCGGGCCGTTGTTCCGGGATCGGCGGGGCGCTCGCGGGTGCCTGTGCGGTCTGGGGATCCTCGGGTGACGTCTCGTCCCTGTTCCGGTTGCGCAAGGCATTGCTGAGTGCCGCCACCCCGGCGGCGACGGCCGCGGCCAATCCCGTGGCTGCCTTCGGGGAAGCGACCGGGTGTTCGCTTGGCGGAGTGGATGACGTTTCCGGGGCTACGGCACTCTCGGACCGGACGTGAGGCCGGGCGGAGAATTCCTCCTTCGAGGAGGAATCTCTGACAGCGCCGGCATACGGGTCCGGGAGAGACGACGAAGCTTGGCCGGGGGGAGCCGCTGAGGGCGGATCAGATGGTGAGGCCTGGCTGGACGGCGCCGGTGAGAGCGGGCCCGAGGGCGAGGCAGGGGTCGACGGCCGCGAGGCGGGGGCTTCTGTCTCGTGGGGAGCGGCCGCGTCTCGGGATTCGGTGGCGCGCTGTTGCCAGGGCGGTGGTTCGAGGTCGCCTAGGAGGTCGTCGTCCGAGGGTTCGGGCTGGCGCGGGGTGCTCATGGGGGAGGGCTCGGCCGGACGCTCGGTGGCAGGCTGGGCCATGATGCCGCTAGCCATCGCCGCGCGGGACTCTGGCCGGTTTTCCGGTGGGGGTTCCGGGTCGCCTTCCAAGGGAAGATCGATGTCCTCGTCGACAGATTCCGCCGAGGGGGTGGTCATCGTGGCCGTGGGAGGAGTCTGCCTGGAGGGTCCGGCATCTGAGGTGGCAGCCGACTCAGGTGTTTCGGCTGGCGGCACGTCGCTGGGGAGGCCTTCGTCGATCGGCGCCGGGGATTGTTGCGCCAGGGATGCCGTGGATTCCTCGGGCGGCGCTGATCGCGGCTTGGGGCGGGGGCGCGGTCGAGAGTCGGCGGGGCGGGTCGGTGCCGTGGGTGGTGATCCAGGCGGTGCCGCAGCGGTCGCCCCGGATAAGGGTGCAGATGACGCGGCGGTGTGTGCCCCCGCGGGCGAGGCCTGGGTTGTTGAGGGCGAGCCCGGGGGTGCAGCGGGAGGTCCTGCCGGCGAGCCCGAAGGTGCGGCAGGTGACACAGGAGGCGCTGCGGGCGAGGTTGGTGATGCTGCCGGCGGGGCGGGGGGTGCTGTGGGCGGCGGGGCTGTTGCCGTTGCCGTGCCCGCTCGGCGGGGGAGGGGCTGGATGTAGTCGCCCTCCACCAGCTGTCCCTCGACGATGGGTCCTCCCGGAGCGTCGTGGACGATCACGCCCGGTGGCGGGGGTGGGGGGAGGTCGTCCGGGTCGCCCGCTCGGGGTGCCGGGGGTGGTGGCGGCGGGGGTTCGTCTGGGCCTCGGCCCCATTGGCGGTCTCGGGCGGCCCACGGCGGGGGTTCCGGTTCTCCGCCCAGCAGGTCGTCGTCCGGCAGGTCTTCCTCGTAAAACGCCGGCGAGGCGGTGGCCGTGGTTGCCTGGTGTGGCTCTGTTTCGTCCCAGTCGATTTTGACGCGGCGCATGTCGTCGACGTCGACGGTGACCGGGAGCATGTCGCCGGGGTGGGGCCATTTGGCCACCGGGACGCGGGGGTCGCGGACCGTCACCTCGGCGGCGGGGAGGCCGGGGGCGATGATCAGGATGAGGATCTCGGCGCGGCCGTAGATGGAGGTGGCGGGGGGTTCCGAGACTGCCTTGACCTGGGCTGTGCCCGAGACCCAGGCGCGGGCGCCGCGGCGGACCACGTTGACCATGCCGATGCCGATCGCGAGTGCCAGCATCGCCACGCCCAGCGCGACGATCGCCCAGCTCGACATGCCGAGACCGAACACCATGACGAAGACGGCGATGGTGCCGACGACCGCGGCCACGAGCTTGCGGGCCGGCGCGATCGGCCGGCCGTTCTGGTTCGCCACTGTGGACCTCCCGGGGACTACCCGTCAGGTTACGTAGCGGCGAGCATCGGTGGAAAGTGCGCTACCGGACGGTTGCTGCTCGCGCCGGACGAGGTACCGATAGGCTGACATCCCGGCATGACAACACCGGCGTGTCGCGTTGCCCGCCGGGGCCGTACCACGACCAGGAGGCCGTTTTCGTGTCCACCAGCCCTGCCGAGCGCACGCTCGTGCTCGTCAAGCCCGATGCGCTGCGGCGCGGCCTGCTCGGGGAGATTCTCGGCCGCTTCGAGCGTAAGGGCCTCGTCGTCGAGGCTCTTGAGCTGCGCACCATGGACGCGGAGCTGGCCGACGCGCACTACGCCGAGCACGTGGACAAGGCGTTCTATCCGCCGCTGAAGGACTTCATGACCGGCGGACCGCTGGTCGCCGCGGTGCTTTCCGGCGACGAGGTGATCTCGGTCGTGCGCACTCTGGTCGGCGCCACCGACGGGCGCAAAGCCGCCGCGGGCACGATCCGTGGCGACCTGTCCCTGTCCAACCGGGAGAACCTCGTGCACGCCTCCGACTCCGCGGACAGCGCGAAGCGCGAGCTCGCGCTCTGGTTCCCGAACCTCTGACGCTTGCGTCACTGAGTCCGACGCGGGCGGATATGCCCTGACGGCTCCGACCGGGCAGCCGGCCATGACCGCGCCCCGCCCGAGTCGACGCGGACCCGGGCGGCGTCCGGCGGCGAGACGATCGCCCCCGTGACGTCGTCCCGCCGCGCGTGCCCCGCGCGGTGCGGCAAAAGCCCCTGGCCGGACCCCGCGTGCGCTCGCGCGGTGCGGCAAAAGCCCTGGCCGGATCTCCCGCCCGCTCGCGCGGTGCGGCAAAGCCCTGGCCGGACCCGCGTGCGCCCGCGTGCTGCGGCCAAAGCCCTGGTCGGACCTCGCGCCCGCCCGCATGCTGCGGGCGAAGGCACTGGCCGGGCCGGCGACGCGGATGCTGTCGCGAGAGGAACCGTAGAGACCGGCGGCGGCCTAGGAAACGGATTCGGAGCCGGCCGAATCGTCGCCCAGCAGGGTGACCAGGGCGGTTCCGGCGGGCGCGAGCGCGTAGAACACCCGCCGGCCGGCCCGGCGACGGTGCGCCACCCCGGCCGCCTGCAGAGCCGCGAGATGCTCGGAGACGGTGCTCGGCGCCAGGCCGAGGATGCGCGCCAGGCCGGTGGTCGTGGTCGGGGTCCGCAGTGCCCGCAGCACGGATGCCCGGCCGCGGCCGACCAGGAGCCCGAGCCGGTCGTCGTCCGAGACCGATGGTTTCACCGAGTCCTCGGCCAGCAGCGCGGCACCTCGGCACTGGTAGTCGACCGATTGCAACTCGGGGTCCGAGCTGGAACAGCCCACATGACCACCCGCGAAGATCACCGGCATGAGGACCAGGCGACGGTCGCGAACCGTCAACGCGTGGTCGAGCGGCTTCGCCAGGGTCAGCATGGGCGGGTTCCAGCTGATCTGGGGGTGCAGCTCGGACAGCAACCCCTCCGGCCCGTTGGTAGCCAGCTCGCGGGCCCGCAGCAGGACCTCCTCGTCGAGGGCGGTGCGCATGGCGGGCCAGTACGGCTCGATCGCGGCCTCCCAGTACGCCGCCAGCCCCTCGGTCAGCCGGCGCAGGGAACCGCGCAGGTCCGTACGGAAGGGAAGAAGGTCTGGTGGGATCGCGCCGTTCGGGAAATCCGCCGCGAACTGGGCCTCCGCGAGTTCATGCGGGGTGTCGCGGACAAGCTCGAGTTGCTCGGTGATGGTCGGTAGCCCGGTGCGCGGAACCGGTAGCAGGAAGTTGGGAATGATCATCGGGGCGTCGAGGAAGAGGCGTAACGGGTCCATGATCGGGTTCGTGGCGAGGATTCGCCGAGCGCGCCCGGCCCAGGCGGTGTACGGCCAGGGCACCGAACTGAACCGCCCCATGAGATGGAGGCTGTACACCGCCTCGGCCAGCGGACTGATGGCGATCCTGGTCCTGGCCACCGTCGCGTCGTCGAGCTCGATGTGGATCATCGTCGAAGCTTAGGCGGGCCGACGGGGCCGACGGTCGGTCGTCGGCCCCGTCACGCCGGTGGGCTCGGGGCTCAGAGCGCCGGCGGCTCGTTGCGCACGGCGATCGAGAGCCGGTTCCACACGTTGATCGTGGCGATGGCCATGAGCACGTTGCCCAGTTCCTCCTCGGTGAACGCCTTGGCGGCCGGCTCCCAGACCTCGTCCGGGACGCCGTCCTCGCCTAGGCGGGTCACCGCGTCGGTCAGTGCCAGCGCCGCCCGCTCGCGGTCGCTGAAGAACGGCGCGTCGTGCCATGCCGCGACGGCGAAGAGGCGGCGGGACGACTCTCCCTGTTCCAGCGCTTCGCGGCTGTGCATGTCGGTGCAGAACGAGCAGCCGTTCACCATCGACGCGCGCAGCTTGATCAGCTCCAGCAGGGTGGGGTCGACGGTCTGCCGGCAGTACTGCTCCATGCCGAGGACCGCGCGGTAGGCGCCCGGGGCGACCTGGTCGATCGTCAAGCGGGACATGGGAACCTCCTGTGAGTTGCGGTGTCACCTTGAGGACGAGACAGCTCCCGTCGTTGTGACAGCGACCCGGAGGAGCGAAGAAAAGCGGATGCGCGCCGGGGTATCGTTGTTCACAAGGCGTCGATCCGGCCATCACCGGGGAGCCTCCGGAAGAACGGACCCGGATGATCCGGGTCTCAGTAGAACCGGGCGGTACCGGCCCGCATCCGCGCCGGCGAACGAGCGGGCGGCCGCATCGCGACCGTCAAGCGAGGTGGTACCGCGGGCTCTGCCGAGCTCGTCCTCGCAGTCCACGTGACCTGCGAGGAAAGCGAACCACCGATGGCGTATCCCCAGCACACCGACGCATCCGGCGTGCCAGCGAGCCCGGACCTGCCCGCGGTCGAGCGGGCCGTGCTCGAGCACTGGGCGGCCGACAAGACCTTCGAGGCCTCCGTCGACCAGCGTCCCGCCGGGCAGGACGGCGGCAACGAGTACGTCTTCTACGACGGCCCGCCGTTCGCCAACGGGCTGCCGCACTACGGGCACCTGTTCACCGGCTATGTCAAGGACGTCGTTCCGCGTTACCAGACGATGCGGGGCAGGCGCGTCGAGCGGCGGTTCGGGTGGGACACCCACGGGCTGCCCGCCGAGGTGGAGGCCGAGAAGCAGCTCGGCATCAGCACCAAGGCGCAGATCCTCGAGCTGGGCGTCGACAAGTTCAACGACGCCTGCCGCACGTCCGTGCTGACGTACACCAAGGATTGGGAGCGGTACGTCACGCGCCAGGCCCGGTGGGTCGACTTCGGCAACGATTACAAGACCCTCGACCCCAGTTACATGGAGTCGGTCATGTGGGCGTTCAAGACCCTGCACGACAAGGGCCTGGTGTACGAGGGCTTCCGGGTGCTCGCGTACTGCTTCCGCTGCGAGACGCCGCTGTCGAACACCGAGACGCGGATGGACGACGTCTACCGGGACCGGACCGACCCGGCGCTGACCGTCACGTTCCGGTTGGAGACCGGCGAGGACATCGCGGTGTGGACCACTACGCCGTGGACGCTGCCGTCGAACCTCGCGCTCGCGGTCGGGCCCGACATCGAGTACGCCGTGCTGGAGAAGGACGGCCACAAGCTCGTCCTGGGCGCCGGACGGGTGGGCGCCTACGCCAAGGAGTTGGACGGGTACGAGCAGGTGGGTACGGTGCGCGGCAGTGAGCTGGCCGGGCGTCGCTACACCCCGATGTTCGACTTCCTGGTGGAGCAGGCCGGGCCGAACGCTTTCCAGGTGCTCGCGGCCGACTACGTCAGCGACGAGGACGGTACGGGCGTCGTGCACCAGGCGCCGGCCTTCGGTGAGGACGACCAGAACGTCTGCAACGCGGCCGGCATCCCGACCGTCGTGACCGTGGACGAGCACACCCGGTTCACCGCGCTGGTCGCGCCGTGGGAGGGCGTGCAGGTCTTCGAGGCGAACAAGCCGATCATCGCCGACCTCAAGGGGCGCGGCCTGGTGCTGCGGCACGAGGGCTACACGCACTCGTACCCGCACTGCTGGCGTTGTGACACCCCGCTGGTCTACAAGGCGGTGTCGTCGTGGTTCGTGGCCGTGACCACATTCCGGGACCGGATGGTCGAGCTCAACCAGGAGATCACCTGGACGCCCGGGCACATCAAGGACGGCTCGTTCGGCAAGTGGCTGGCGAACGCCCGCGACTGGTCGATCTCCCGCAACCGGTTCTGGGGTTCGCCGATCCCGGTGTGGAAGTCCGACGACCCGAACTACCCGCGGGCCGACGTGTACGGCTCGTTCGAGGAGATGGAACGCGACTTCGGGGTGAAGGTCACCGACCTGCACCGTCCGTACGTCGACGAGCTGACCCGGCCGAACCCGGACGACCCGACCGGGAAGTCGACGATGCGCCGGGTGCCGGAGGTGCTCGACTGCTGGTTCGAGTCGGGGTCGATGCCGTTCGCGCAGGTGCACTACCCGTTCGAGAACAAGGAATGGTTCGAGCACCACTACCCGGGCGACTTCATCGTCGAGTACATCGGCCAGACGCGCGGCTGGTTCTACACCATGCACGTGCTGGCCACGGCGCTGTTCGACCGGCCGGCGTTCCGCAACTGCCTCAGCCACGGCATCCTGCTCGGCGAGGACGGGCGCAAGATGTCCAAGAGCCTGCGCAACTACCCGGACGTCTACGGGGTCTTCGACTCCTACGGCTCGGATGCCATGCGGTGGATGCTCATGTCGTCGCCGGTGCTGCGCGGCGGTGACATGCCGGTCACCGAGACCGCGATCCGCGATTCGGTCCGGCAGGTGCTGCTCCCGCTCTGGAACGTCTGGTACTTCTTCAGCCTGTACGCGAACGCGTCGGGTCACACCGCGACCCCGCGGACCGACTCCGAGCATCTGCTCGACCGTTACATCCTGGCGAAGACCAACGAGCTGGTCACCGACGTCCAGGCCCGGATGGACGAGTACGACATCTCGGGTGCCGCCGGCGCGGTGCGGTCATACCTCGACGCGCTCACCAACTGGTACGTGCGCCGCTCCCGTGACCGCTTCTGGGCCGGCGACGCCGACGCGTTCGACACCCTGGCCACCGTGCTCGAGGTGTTGTGCCGGGTCGTCGCGCCGTTGGCCCCGCTGACCAGCGAGGAGATCTGGCGTGGGCTGACCGGTGGCCGCTCGGTGCACCTGACCGACTGGCCCTCGGCGCGGGAGTTCCCCGCCGACCACGAGCTGGTGGCGTCGATGGACGCGATCCGTGACGTGGCGTCGGCGGCGCTGTCGCTGCGCAAGGCCCGCGGGCTGCGGGTGCGCCTGCCGCTGGCCCGGCTCACCGTGGCCACGGGCGACGCCGAGCGGCTGCGGGCGTTCCAGGACCTGCTCGTCGACGAGGTCAACGTGAAGGAGGTCGCGCTCAGCGCCGATCTGGCCGCGTACTGTCGGCAGGTTTTGACCGTGGTCCCGCGGGCCCTCGGACCGCGCCTGGGCAAGCAGGTGCAGCAGGTGATCAAGGCCGTCAAGGCCGGCGACTGGGAGCTGGTCGACGGCGCGCCGGTCGCGGCGGGCGTCACCCTCCAGGACGGCGAGTACGAGCTGAAGCTCGTCGCCGCCGACGTGGAGAATTCCGCGCCGCTGCCCGGGGACCGTGGTGTCGTCATGCTCGACACCGAGGTCACCCCGGAGCTCGCCGCCGAGGGCCTGGCCCGCGACGTGATCCGGGTGGTGCAGCAGGCGCGCCGCGGGGCGGACCTGGACGTCTCGGACCGCATCACGCTCACCGTCGCCGCCGCCGAAGCGGTCGTGGCCGCGGTGGAGGCGCACCGCGACTTCGTCGCCGCCGAAACCCTGGCCACGTCGCTGAGCTTCGGCGGCGTGAGCGAGGGCTTCGCGGGCGAGGTCGGCGACGGCGACACCGTGACGGTCTCGGTGGTCCGCGCCGGCTAGCCGCACCTGACGAGGCTCGGCATTTGCCGTCTTACGCGGTAAATGCCGAGCCCGGTGCCAAGCTCGACGAGAGATTCCCCGGCGGCGTCGGATATCGTCCTACCGCCCCCCACTTCTCTTTTGCATGTCCGCCGGAGGAACACGTTGCCGCTGCTCTACTCGATCGGCAAAATCACAGTCGGCAAGGCGATGATGATCGGCTGGCGACCCCGCGTCGAAGGCCTCGAGAACATCCCCGCCACCGGCGGCGCCATTTTCGCCGGAAACCACCTGTCCGTCGCGGACGAGCTGTTCCTCGGCGCGGTCGTGCCGCGGCACATCGCCTTCTGGGCCAAGGCCGAGTACTTCCGCGGCGGCGGCCTGCGTGGCAACCTCACCAAGCTCGTCATGAACGGCCTCGGCGCGATCCGGGTCGAGCGTGGCGGCGGCCGCGCCGCGCTTACCGCCTTCGACGGCGCCATCCCGGTGCTCAAGGCCGGCGACCTGGTCGCCGTCTATCCCGAGGGCACCCGCTCCCCGGACGGCAAGCTCTACCGAGGGCGTACGGGCGCGGCCCGCCTCGCCGTCGCCGCCGGCGTGCCGATCATCCCGGTCGGCATGGTCGGCACGGAGAAGGTGCAGCCGATCGGGCAGCCGTATCCGAAGTGGGGCCAGGGCAAGGGCGAGGTCACGGTGAAGTTCGGCAAGCCGATCGAAACGGTCGGCCGCGACGACGACCGCACCGCGCTGCGTGCGCTGACCGACGAGGTCATGGCCGAGATCCAGAAGCTGACCGGCCAGGAGTACGTGCCGCGTTACGCCCCGCCGCGCCCCACCTGAGGCGCTTGTTCCTATCCGCGGGTGAGGATGGCGGCGCGCAGCGTGCCGGTGAGTCCGGCGCTCTCCTCGACCGACCGGCGGGTCAGCAGCACGGTGGCCATGCTGCCATGGTCGGCCCAGGCGCAGACGACGACCGTGCCCTGCCGGGTACGGCCGACGCCACACCGCTCGTGCACGCCGGTCTCGCCGAGGTCGAACGCCTGGATGTCCTCGATCTGGTACGCCTCGGTCAGGTGCGCCAGCTCGGCCTCGACATCGCTCTCCGGAGTCAGGCGTAGTCCGGTCGTCCCGAAGAGGGTGACCCGTTTGCCGTTACCGTCGGCGTACACGCCGGCGAAGGCGTCACCGGATGACACCAAGTTGGTGCCACCGGCCTGCTCGGCGAGGCGCTCGGTGGCTTGCCGGCCGGCCGCGTCCTCCCGAAGGTCGAGATCGCCGATGTGCGACGGCAGGACGGCCGACACCGGGTACTGCTGGGCGGCAGGCAGGAGGAAGTAGCCGGGTACGCCACAGCAGCACAGGGCGCTGAGCAGGGCGACCATGAACAGCCGACGTCCCCAGCGGCGCTTGCGGCGAGGCGGGGGCGGTAGCGGTCGCGCGGCGGGCCGACCCCCGGCCCGCGGGGGTTGGCCGGCGGGGCGGGGACCGGCCTGCGGTTGCCGGACAAGCGGTGCCGGTTGTCGCTTTTGTCGTTTCTTGGCCTTCTTGCCTGGCGGGGGTGGCGGTAAGGGGCGGGCCCGGTCGAGATAAGCCTGCGGAAGCGCGGCGGGTGGGGGCAGCGGTGCCGCCCGGTGGGGCGGGACCGGCGCCTGGTGGGGCGGGTGCGGCGCCTGGTGGGGCGGGTGCGGTGCCTGCCGGGGCTGGACTGGCGCGGAGCCGGGTGGGGCTTGGCGGGGCTGGACCGGCGCGGAGCCGGGCGGGGCTTGGTGGGCCTGGACCGGCCCCTGGTGGGGCTGGGATGGCGCCTGCTGGGGCTGGATCGGGGCTTGATTGGTCGACGCCCGCGGGGTCTTGTCGCGGCGCCACAGTCCCCATCGGCGGCGCGGTTCGGCCGGTCCGGCTTCCGCGGCGGCGGGCGTTGGCGCGGGTGGTGACGGGGGCGGCGACGCCGTCGCTCCGGCGGGACGCTCGATCCGGGTCGGAGGCAAGGGTGCGTCCGACCGGGTGTGGGGCGTGGCGTTCCCGGGAGAAGGCGCATCGATGCGGGTGGGGGCGGGCGCGTCCATGCGCGTGGGCGGCAGGGGTGCTTCCACACGGGTCGGTGGAAGCGGCTGATCGACGCCGACGGGTGGCAGAGGCGGGCCCGGGGCGGCGGGTGGGACCGGGCGGTCCACGCGGGTCGGCGGCATGGCCTCCGGGAATGGCTCCAGGAAGTCGATGGGGGTGTCCTGGTCGGCCCACGGGTCGACCGGCGGGCTGGTGGACCAGTCCTCGTCGCCCGCCCAGGGGTCCACGGGTGGCGGGGCGGGCTCGTCGGTCGCCGCCCGGCGGCGTTCCCACCAGGATTTCTTCGGCGTGGGCGGTGGGACGGCCGCCGAACCGCTCCAGCGTTGCGGCACGTGCTCGGTCGCCGGGACCGGCCCGTCATCCACCCGGCCGGCGACTGCGGCGTCGAGAGCGGCATCGGCCGCCGGCGATCCAGCGGCTGACGGCGACGGAGATGACCCAGCAGGCGACGGCGATGGTCCAGCGGGCGACGGCGACGGCGATGGTCCAGCGGGCGACGGGGGCGGCCCAGTGGGCGACGGCGACGGTCCAGCGGGCGCGCCTGCGATGTCGCCGTCCGTGGCCCGGAAGCCGGCGGCGGGTGAGTTGAGGGCCGAGGAGCCGGGGGCCGGGGAGCCGGGGGCCGGGGAGCCGGGGGCCGGAGACCCTGCGGCCGGAGACGCTGCGGCCGGAGACGCTGCGGCCGGAGAGCCTGCGGCCGGAGAGCCGGGGGTCGACGTGCTTGGAGTCGGGGCGCTGGTGGCCGACGTG
Organism: Actinoplanes sp. NPDC051346; assembly: GCF_040682215.1. Taxonomy (NCBI): domain Bacteria; kingdom Bacillati; phylum Actinomycetota; class Actinomycetes; order Micromonosporales; family Micromonosporaceae; genus Actinoplanes; species Actinoplanes sp. NPDC051346. The sequence goes on from NZ_JBFBAJ010000018.1 coordinate 17,419, forward strand.
CTCGGGGTTGGGGCGCCGGGAGCGGAGGCGGTGGGTGGCTCGCTGGCGAGGGGGTCTACCCGGGTCGGGTCGGGGCTGGTGGCGGATTCGCCCGCGGCCGGGTCGACCGGCTGCTGGTCGGTCATCCGTCGCTCTCCTCCCGGACGTCGCTGCCTGAGGCCAGGTTAGAGGCGGTGTGCCACTACGCCCACCCGCGAGATCGGCCTCCGGGCATCCAAATGGAACCGGACGCCCGGCAAGATCTCTGGAAGATGACGGACAGAGGGGGCGATGTGCTAGACGGTCCGGAGTCGTATGGTGACCCGGTGGTGACCCGGATATGAACATGACTCAGAGACATGCGATCCACGACACCGGCCTCCGCGACGGGCAGCCGATGCTGTTCGCACATGGATTCGGCTGCGATCAGAACATGTGGCGGTTCGTCGCCCCCGAGTTCGTCGGGACCCATCGGGTCGTGCTCTTCGACCATGTCGGTGCGGGCCGTTCGGATCTGCGGGCGTACGACGAGCGGCGTTATTCGACGCTGGACGGTTACGCGTCCGATGTTCTCGAGATCGTGCACGACCTGGAACTGCGCGACGTGATCTTCGTCGGGCATTCGGTCAGCGCGATGATCGGGGTGCTCGCCGCGGTGCGGGAGCCGGAGCGGTTCGCCAGGCTGGTGCTCATCGGGCCGTCGCCGCGATACATCGACGATGGCGACTACGTGGGCGGGTTCACCAAGGCCGACATCGAGGCGATGCTGGAGTCCCTGGACAGCAACTATCTCGGCTGGTCGAGCACGATGGCGCCGGTCATCATGGGCAATCCGGACCGGCCGGAGCTCGGGCAGGAGCTCACCAACAGTTTCTGTGCCACCGACCCCGAGATCGCCAGGAAGTTCGCGCGCGTGACGTTCATGTCCGACAACCGTGACGACCTGGCGAAGCTGCGTACCCCGGCATTGATTTTGCAGTGCGCCGACGATGTCATCGCGTCGTCGGTCGTCGGCGATTATGTGCACGAGCGCCTCGCGGGGAGCACACTGGTGGCCATGAACGCGACCGGCCACTGCCCGAATCTGAGCGCGCCCGCCGAGACCGTTGCGGCGATCAAGGCGTACATCTGACGGCGATGACGGAGAGCGGCGGTGGTGGGCCGGACGTGACGCAGGACCTGCGTGTTCCCTGGGACGAGGATCCCGGAGATCTGTACGAGCATGCGCCGTGCGGCTACCTGACCATGTTGCCGGACGGCACGATCGTCAAGGTCAACGAGACGTTTCTCGCCTGGACCGGGTACGAGCGGGTGGCGCTCGTCGGCCGCCGGCGGTTCCGGGATCTGCTCAGTCCCGGCGACAAGATCTACTACGAGACGCACTACGCGCCGCTGTTGAGCATGCAGGACGACGTGCTCGAGATGGCGTTCGATCTCGTGCGCGCCGACGGTCGCCGGTTGCCGATCCTGGTCAATTCGATCCTCGGGCGTGACCCGTCCGGGCGGCCGCGGGTGGTGCGGACCACCGTCTTCAACGCCACCGAGCGGCGCGGTTACGAGAAGGAGCTGCTCGCCGCCCGGCGCCTGGCCGAGGCCTCCGAGCAGCGGGTGGGCGCCCTGCAGCAGGTGGTCGCGGATCTTGCGGCGGCCGCCACAGCCGCCGAGGTCGGCGAGGCGGTGGTGCGCGCGCCCGGCTCCGCCTTCGGTGCCGTGGCCGCCCGGGTGTGGCTGCTCGATCCGGACCGCGAGCGGCTGCTCGCCCTGGCCAGCACCGAGATCGGCACCGGGACCAGCGTCGAGAGCGGCACCGGGACCAGCACCGAGATCGGCACCGGGACCAGCGTCGAGAGCGGCGCCGAGCCCGGCGCCGAGCCCGGCGCCGCGGCCGACGACGACGTGCCGCTCGGCTCGTCGCGTCCGGTCGCCGAGGTCGCCCGCCGTGGCGACCTGCACGTCATCGGGTCGGTGGAGGAGGCCGAGCGGCACTTTCCGGAGTTGGCGGCCCCGATGCGCCGCTCGGGTCACCACACCGTGGTGCTGCTCCCGCTCACCGCGGGCTTCGCCGGCGAGTCCATCGGTGCCGACGTGCTCGGGGTGCTCAGCTTCGCCTTCGCCGAGGAGCGCGAGCTGACAGACAGCGAACTGCGGGTGGTCCGGCTGCTGGGACACCAGGCCGGCCAGGCCCTGGACCGCGCCCGGCTGTACGACGACGCCCGGCGCCGCGAGGAGCGGGCCACCTTCCTCGCCGAGACCACCCGAGCGCTCGACGAGGTGCCCCGGCTCATGCTCCGCGCCCGCCGGCTGATCGACCGGTTGGTGCCCGAGGTCGCCGAGTGGGCCGCCATCCGGCTCCAGGTCGGTCCCGCCGGACTGCAGGCCGAGGAGGGCGGTCCCGCGCCCGACCCGGTAGGACTCGCCCAGCGCGTCGCCCTGGTCGGCACACACGGTAAGGCCGAGTTGACGGGCGGTGGTCCGGACCCGGACTACGCCGTCCTGCCGCTGGCTGCCGGCGGCAAGGTCCTCGGCACGCTGGCCCTGCGGATGGCGCCGGGTCGTCGTACGGCCTCCGCCGACGCCGTATTCCTGAACGACCTGGCCGACCGGGCCGGGCTGGCGCTGGAGAACGCCCGCCTCTACGAGCAGGAGCGGGCCGTCGCCCGCACCTTGCAGCGCAGCCTGCTCGCCAGCGACATGCCCACCGATCCGCGCTTCGCGTTGGAGACGCACTATCAGGCCGCCGCCCATGACGTGGAGGTGGGCGGCGACTGGTTCGACGCGTTACTGATCACCCCGGACAGGCTCGCCGTGGTCGTCGGCGACGTGGTCGGCCGGGGTATCGACGCCGCCACCACCATGGGTCAGCTGCGCAGCGCGATCCGGGCGCTCGCGTCGGCCGAGGCCGGCCCCGCGCGGCTGCTGGAGCGGCTCGACCGCTTCGTCGACCGGGTCGAGTCGGCGCGCATGGCGACCGTCGCGTACGCCGAGATCGACCTGACCACGAGCGAGATGACGTACGCCTGCGCCGGACACCTGCCGCCGCTGCTGGCCGAGCCGGGCGCCGCACCGCGCTATTTGCTCGACGGCCGCTCCGGCGCTCTGGGCACCCGGGCCGGGCGCAGGACCCGCCTGGAGCACCGGCTCCGCCTGGCGGCCGGCAGTCGATTGCTGCTCTACACCGACGGGCTGATCGAGCGTCGCCACCGTCGCATCGACGCCGGCTTCGAGATGCTGGCCCGGGCGTACGCGGGCCGTCGCGACTCCCCGCTGCCGGGCCTGACCGCCGGGCTGGCGGAGCGTCTCGTCGGGCGCGAGCACAGCGACGACGTGTGCCTGCTCTGCCTCGCAATCGGCACCGAGGAACGGCTGGAGCGCGCGATCGGCGCCGACCCGATGCAGATCGCGCTGCTGCGCAAGGACATGCGTGGCTGGCTGGCGTCGCACGATGTCGACGACGAGAGCACCCAGGCGGTGCTGCTGGCCTGCTCGGAGGCGGTCGCCAACGCCATCGAACACGGCTACCGCAACGATCCGTTCGGTGTCGTCGACGTCACGGCCGTGGTCTCGGCGGAGGCGATCGAGGTGAAGGTCACCGATCGCGGCGACTGGCGGGTCGCCGGGGAGGAGGTCATGCGTGGCCGGGGACTGCAGCTCATCCACCAGGTGATGGACGACGTGACCTTCGACCGTACGGATGGCACCACGGTGATGATGCGACGAGCCCGACGGGAAGCGGTATGACCGACTGCACCGAACCGCACCCAGGTCCGCCTGCGACGGCCGTGACGGTGAGGGCCAGGAGGGCATGCCAGGAGGGCACAGCATGACCGACCGGTGGGTGACCTTTTCGAAGCTCGGCGACGCCGAGCTGGTACGGCTCGCCGGCGAGATCGACCTGGCGAACGCTCCGGAGCTCTCTCGCGAGATCATCCAGCACACCGGCCGGGCGGGCGCGGTGCTGATCGATCTCACCGCCGTCTCGTTCCTCGACAGCGCCGGGGTGCGGCTGCTCGACACGCTCGTCGGTGACATGGACCACGCCGGAACGCCGGTCCGGCTCGTGGTGGGTGAGAGTGGGCCGGTCCGGATGACCCTTCAGCTGTGCGCATTCCGGGACGATCTAGTGACCACCGACCTCGACCGGGCCGCGGAGGAATTGCGCGGGTAGTCCGCGTACCCTGGAGACCCATGAGCGTCTCTTCCGTCTTTCCGCAGCTCGAGCAGTTGCTGCCCCGGGTCAGCAAGCCGATCCAGTACGTGGGGGGCGAGCTCGGCGCCGTTGTCAAGGACTGGGACGCCACCACCGTCCGGTGGGCCCTGATGTATCCGGACGCGTACGAGGTGGGGCTGCCCAACCAGGGCGTGCAGATTCTGTACGAGGTGCTCAACGAGCAGCCCGACGTGCTGGCCGAGCGGACGTACGCGGTCTGGCCCGACCTCGAGGCGCTGATGAAGGAAGCCGGCGTCCCGCAGTTCACGGTCGACGCCCACCGTCCGGTCCGCGCGTTCGACGTGCTCGGTTTGTCGTTTGCCACCGAGCTCGGTTACACCAACATGCTCTCGGCGCTCGATCTCGCCGGCATCCCGCTGAACAGCGCCGACCGCGGTGACGACGACCCGATCGTGTTGGCCGGCGGCCACGCCTCCTTCAACCCCGAGCCGATCGCGGACTTCATCGACGCCGCGGTGCTCGGCGACGGCGAGGAGGCGGTCCTCGAGATCACCGGCATCATCCGGGAGTGGAAGGCCGAGGGGTGCCCGGGCGGCCGCGACGAGCTGCTGTTGCGCCTCGCCCGCACCGAGAGCATCTATGTGCCGCGCTTCTACGACGTGGACTACCTCCCGGACGGGCGGATCCAGCGGGTCGTGCCCAACCGCCCCGACGTGCCGTTCCGGGTGGCCAAGCGCACGACGATGGACCTGGACGCCTGGCCGTACCCGAAGAAGCCGCTGGTCCCGCTCGCCGAGACGGTCCATGAGCGCTATGCGGTGGAGATCTTCCGCGGCTGCACCCGCGGCTGCCGGTTCTGCCAGGCGGGCATGATCACCCGGCCGGTCCGCGAGCGGTCGATCACCACGGTGGGCCAGATGGTCAAGGAGGGCCTGGAGTTCTCCGGATTCTCCGAGGTCGGCCTGCTGTCACTCTCCAGCGCCGACCACTCGGAGATCGGTGACATGTGCTCCGGCCTCGCCGAGCAGTATGCCGACACGAACGTCTCCCTGTCGCTGCCGTCGACCCGGGTGGACGCCTTCAACATCGACCTGGCTCAGGAACTGTCGCGCAACGGGCGCCGCACCGGCCTCACGTTCGCGCCGGAGGGTGGTTCCGAGCGGATCCGCAAGGTCATCAACAAGATGGTGACCAAGGAGGATCTGATCCGGACGGTCGTCACCGCGTATTCCAACGGCTGGCGGCAGGTGAAGCTGTACTTCATGTGCGGCCTGCCCACCGAGACCGACGACGACGTGCTCGAGATCGCGCACATGGCGCACGAGGTGATCCGGGCCGGCCGGGCGGCCGCCGGCACCAAGGACATCCGCTGCACGGTGTCGATCGGCGGGTTCGTGCCCAAGCCGCACACCCCGTTCCAGTGGGCGCCGATGGAGCGCCCGGAGGTCATCGACAACCGCCTCAAGCTGCTCAAGCAGGAGATCAACAGCGATCGCTCGCTGGGTCGGGCGATCGGCTACCGCTATCACGACGGCGAGCCGTCGCTGATCGAGGGCCTGCTGTCGCGCGGCGACCGCCGGGTCGGTGCGGTGATCCGGCGCGTGTGGGACAAGGGCGGGCGGTTCGACGGCTGGTCGGAGCACTTCTCGTACAGCCGCTGGGTCGAGGCCTGCGCCGAGGTCCTGCCGGGGTTCGGCGTCGACCTGGACTGGTTCACCACCCGCGAGCGCGAACAGCTCGAGGTGCTGCCCTGGGACCACCTCGACTCCGGGCTGGACAAGGACTGGCTCTGGCAGGACTGGCAGGACTCGATGAGCGAGTACGAGCAGGACGACTGTCGCTGGACGCCGTGCTTCGACTGTGGTGTCTGCCCATCGATGGACACCGAGATCCAGATCGGCCCGACCGGGAAGAAGCTGCTGCCGCTGACCCCGGTCAACGGCCTGCGCACCCCGGCACATACTCACTAAGGGGACAGAGCCATCGCCAAGAATCAACCAGTGGGCGGTCAGGCGCCGGTCGTGCAGCGCATCCGCCTCCGGTATGCCAAGCGGGGGCCGTTGCGTTTCACCTCGCACCGCGACTTCGCGCGAGCCTTCGAGAGGGCGCTGCGGCGTGCGGGCGTACCGATCGCCTTCTCTCAGGGGTTCTCCCCCCACCCCAAGATTTCGTACGCGAGCGCCGCGCCCACCGGGGTCGGCAGCGAAGCGGAGTACCTGGAGATCGGCCTTCAGGCCGAGGCCGACCCGGCGGCCGTGCGAGCGGCTCTCGACGCGGCGTTGTCGCCCGGTTTGGATGTTCTTGACGCGGTCGTGGCGCGCGAGGGCAGCCTCGCCGACCGGATCGACGCCTCTCGGTGGCGCATCGAATTGCCCGAGGTCGAAACGGCGGTTGCGGAGAAGGCTGTCGAAGCCTTCCTCGCGGCGAGCGAGGTGCAGGTCGAGCGCATGACCAAGCAGGGACGCCGCTGTTTCGACGCCCGTCAAGCAGTGACATCCTTCGTGGTGAACGACGAGTCTGACGCACCTTCCGGGGCTGCGGCGGCACCGTGTGCGATAATCGACCTTGTCGTGCGGCAGGTCACTCCCGCCGTTCGGCCCGATGACGTCATGTCCGGCCTGCGCGTGGTGGCCGGTCTGGAGCCGCCGGTGCCCCCACGGGTGACCCGGCTGGCCCAGGGCTCGCTCACCCCGCAGGGGGAGATCGTCGATCCGTTGGACGCGGATCGCGAGGACGCACCCATCGGAGGGCGCTAGCCGGTTCGGCCGGTGCCCGCGTTGGCAGACTTCGCCAAGCCCGTCCGATGAGTGTCGGGTCCGCGAAAAACTTGCGGCGACCCTGCGTGGCAGCGCTTACCCGCGCCCGGGGCCGCCAGAACTGGAGAGCGCCCCATGCTCGATAACGAGCCACAGGGCGGTGAACGGGAAGAGGTGTCCGCACCTCCTGCCGTCGATGCCGCCGAGAGCACCGCACCCGCGCGCCGGACGCGCGCACCGCGCCGCAAGGCCGCCGCAACGGCGGCCGTGCCGGCCGACGCGCCGGGCACCGAGCCCGGTGCGGCCGACGAGGCGGCGAACGCCGTCGACGCGGCCGCCATGGCCGACGCCCCCGCGGCGCCGGTGAAGGCGACCCGCAGCCGGGCCAGGAAGAAGGCCGTCCCGGCGGCCGCCACCCCGGAGCCCGATTCCGAGGCGACGGGGACTCCGGCCGGTGATGCCGAGGCAGAGGCCCCGGCGCCCCCGGTCAAGGCGACCCGCAGCCGGGCCCGGAAGAAGGCTGCCCCGGCAGCCCCGGCCGAGGCCCCGGAGGACACCCCGGTCGTGGAGGCCGAGGTTCCGGCCCCGGTCGCCGAAGTGCCGGCCGACGAGCCGGCCGACGAGCCGGTCGAGGAAGAGGAAGAAGAGGAACAGGCCACGGAGCCGGCCGGCGTGCCGGTCGTCGGCGTGCTGCCCCTGGACGACGACTTCGTCGAGGAGGCGCCCACCCGGCGTCGGGGGCGCAAGGCCGCGCTGCCTCCCGCCGTACTCTTCATGCCGCCGGAACCCGACGCCGAGCCGGCGCCCGCACCCCGGCGCGGTCGGCGTGGCGCGGCCGTGGCCGCCGTCACCGAGCCGATCGCCGAGCCGGAGACGTCCGCCGAGCCGGTGCCGGCAGCGGAGGAGTCCGCCGAGGGCACCCGCAAGACCCGGCGCCGCCGCCGGGGCGCCGCGGCGGAGGCCGACGAGCCCACGACCGCCGAGATCACCGAACAGCCCGCGCTGGAAGAGGCCGACGAGAGCGCCGACGACGTCGAGGAGGGCGCTGAGGACGACCTCGACGACGAGGACGCCAACGCCCGTCGTCGCCGCCGGCGGGGACGCCGCGGCCGCGGCCGCGGCAAGGGCCCGTCCGACGAGGGCGATGAGGGCGACGAGGGCGGCTCCGACGAGGTCGCCGAGACCGAGACCGAGGCCGAGGCCGACGTCGAGGAGGACGCCGAGGACGGCGACGGGGTCACCCGCAGGCGTCGTCGCCGGCGCCGCAAGGGCTCCGGCGACGCCGAGACCGGCGGGGTCGAGGACGGGGTGCACACCGTCGTGCGGGTGCGCGAGCCGCGCCGCAGCGACGAGGTGCAGGGTGTCTCCGGCTCCACCCGGCTGGAGGCGAAGCGGCAGCGTCGGCGCGACGGCCGCGAGCAGCGGCGCACCCGGCCGCCGATCCTGAGCGAGTCGGAGTTCCTGGCCCGCCGCGAGGCGGTCGACCGGGTCATGGTCGTGCGGCAGAAGCCGGACCGCACCCAGATCGCCGTGCTCGAGGACGGCATCCTCGTCGAGCACTACGTGTCGCGTTCCACCTCGGGGACCATGGTCGGCAACGTCTACCTCGGCAAGGTGCAGAACGTGCTGCCGAGCATGGAGGCGGCCTTCGTCGACGTCGGCCGCGGCCGCAACGCCGTCCTGTACGCCGGCGAGGTCAACTGGGACGCCACCGGGCTGGAGGGCCGCGCCCGTTCGATCGAGCAGGCGCTGCGCTCCGGCGACTCGGTGCTGGTGCAGGTCACCAAGGACCCGATCGGGCACAAGGGTGCCCGGCTGAGCAGCCACATCGCGCTCTCCGGCCGGCACCTGGTCTACGTGCCCAACGGCAACGCCTCGGGCATCAGCCGCAAGCTGCCGGACAACGAGCGCAAGCGGCTGCGGGACGTGCTGAAGAAGCTCGTGCCGGACGGCGCCGGCGTCATCGTGCGTACCGCCGCGGAGGGCGCCTCCGAGGAGGAACTGGAGCGCGACGTCACGCGGCTGCAGGCGCAGTGGGAGGACATCCAGGCCAGGGCCGCCGAGGGTGCCGCGCCGCGCCCGCTGTCGGAGGAGCCCGACCTGGTCATCCGCGTGGTCCGGGACCTCTTCAACGAGGACTTCCGCGACCTGATCGTGCAGGGTGACCAGGCGTACCAGGAGATCGAGAACTACCTCGAGTCGGTCTCCCCGGACCTCATGGAGCGGCTGCACCGGCACACCGGCGCGGGCGACGTCTTCGCCGAGAAGCGGGTCGACGAGCAGATCCTCAAGGCCCTCGACCGCAAGGTCTTCCTGCCCTCCGGCGGTCACCTGGTGATCGACCGCACCGAGGCGATGACCGTGGTCGACGTCAACACCGGCAAGTACACCGGTGCGGGCGGCAACCTGGAGGAGACGGTCACCCGCAACAACCTGGAGGCGGCCGAGGAGATCGTGCGGCAGCTGCGCCTGCGCGACCTCGGCGGCATCGTGGTGATCGACTTCATCGACATGGTGCTGGAGAGCAACCGCGACCTGGTGCTGCGGCGGCTCACCGAGTGCCTGGGCCGGGACCGGACGAAGCACCAGGTCACCGAGATCACCTCGCTGGGCCTCGTGCAGATGACCCGCAAGCGCATCGGTGCCGGGCTGCTCGAGGCGTTCAGCGAGAACTGCGAGCACTGCAAGGGCCGCGGTCTGGTCATGCACACCGAGCCGGTGCCGGAGAAGCGGTCGTCGGGCGCGGTCACCCAGGTCAAGGCCGTCGCCGCGGCGGTGCGCACCGAGGCGCCGGCCCAGCCGACCCAGCCGGCTTCATCGTCGCGGTCCCGGCGGCGCCGGGGCGGGGGCGGGGATCAGGCGGCGGTCGAGCCGGCCCAGATCGACGCCGCCCAGATCGACGCCGCCCAGATCGACGCCGAGCCGGTCGCGGTCGAGTCGGCCTCGGCCGAGGTGGCACCCGAGCACCGCACGGAGGATCCCGTGGCGGAGACGGCCGGTCTGCCGCCGACCGAGTCCGGGGTCGCCACCCCGGCGGGATCGGGCGTGATCACGCGGGCGCCGCAGGTCGCGAGCACCGAGGACGAGGACGAGTACGACATCAGCGGCTACGACCTCTCCCGGTACGAGACGAACGGCTCGTACGCGGATGAGCCGCTGCGGCTGACCGGGTCCGACGACCCGGACGCGGCCGACGACGAGGACGTGGACGAGGACGGCGACGACGACGAGCCGGTCGGCGCCGGTGCGGGAGGCCGACGGCGCTCCCGGCGCGGCGGCTCCCGGCGGCGGACCCGCCCGTAACACCCGCGGATCCGGGCGGTTCGGCAGGTTTCGCCTGCTGGGCCGCCCGGGCCGGGCATGCTGATCGATGTCGGCTACCCTCGACCTCCCCGTCCCGTCCCGAGGAGCCAGATCACCATGCGACGCCTGCTGTGCGCGACCGCTCTGAGCGGCGCCCTTCTCGTGCTCGGCGCCTGCACCGCCGACAAGTCGGCCGACTCCACCGCCACCCCAGCGACCGTGGTTTCCGCCACCGCGGAGCCCGGTGGCAGTGGCGCGCCCACGCCGGCCGGTTCCTCCGCCGCGGGCGGCGACGCCGCGCTCAAGGGCAACACCAAGGCGATCTGCGACCAGGCCGCGCGGACCGGCGGGGAGGCCGCCGACAAGTTCGCCCAGGACCTCAAACTGCTGATCGAGGCCGAAACGGCACAGGATCCCGCCGCGGTGACCAAGGCGCGGGCGAAGACCAGCCGGGACGTGGAGAACTACGCGTCCGCCCTCGCCGACATGGCGAAGCTCGCCTCCGAGCCGGAGCTCAAGAAGGCCCTCTCCGCCATGGGTAAGAAGGTCTCGACGCTCAAGGGCGACATCCGCAAGCTCGTCCCGAGCGACTTCGTGGAGCTGCAGGACACGCTGGCCAAGGCCTGTGGCGTCGCCTGAGCGTCTCCCCGGTTTGGGTGGCGCCCCAGGAATGAAGTACGCTATCCGTCGGCGCTTTTTCAAGCGCTGTGCTCCCGTGCGCGAGGCAGTGATCTGCGGCGCCGAGGGCCCGAGTTACATCCGCCAAGCAGCGATTTCCGCTGCGTAAGTCTCAGGGAGTCCGCGTCCGATGTACGCGATCGTCAAGACCGGCGGCAAGCAGTACAAGGTTGCCGAGGGCGACGTGATCGAGGTCGAGAAGCTCGCGGGTGTTCCCGGCGACTCGCTGACACTCGCCGCGATCCTCCTCGTCGACGGTGACAACCTGGTGACCGATGCGGCCAAGCTTGCCAACGTGACGGTGTCCGGCGAGATCGCCGAGCACACCAAGGGTCCGAAGATCCGGATCCACAAGTTCAAGAACAAGACCGGATACCACAAGCGCCAGGGGCACCGTCAGCCGCTGACCCGCGTCAAGGTGACCGGCATCTCCAGCGGGAAGTAGGGGCGAACCGCCATGGCTCACAAAAAGGGTGCTTCCAGCTCGCGGAACGGCCGTGACTCCGCCGCTCAGCGGCTCGGAGTGAAGCGGTTCGGCGGCCAGCTGGTCAACGCCGGCGAGATCATCGTCCGCCAGCGCGGCACGAAGTTCCACCCGGGCGACCTGGTCGGCCGCGGTGGCGACGACACGCTGTTCGCGCTCGCCGCGGGCAACGTGCTCTTCGGTCACAAGCGTGGTCGCAAGACCATCAGCATCGTGCCGGTCGCGGCCGAGTAAGTCCGGTCGCGTCACGCGGGCCGGCCGCGGCGAGACTTCTCGCGGCGGGCCCGACAGCGTTGCAGCGGGCCGTGGACCTTCCGGGGTCCGCGGCCCGCTGTCTTTGTTCCACCGGCTTCCGCACGTCGCGGCCGCCGCTCGCAACAGTGGGAGTACCGAAGTGGCTACGTTCGTCGACCGGGTTGTGCTGCACCTGCAGGCAGGTGACGGTGGTCACGGCTGTGTGTCCGTGAAGCGGGAGAAGTTCAAGCCCCTGGGCGGCCCCGACGGCGGCAACGGCGGACACGGTGGCGGCATCACTCTCGTCGTCGACCCGCAGCAGCACACGCTGCTCGACTTCCACTTCCGTCCGCACGTCAAGGCGCAGAACGGCGTCGGCGGCATGGGCGACAACCGTGACGGCGCCAACGGCGGCGATCTCGTGGTCAAGGTGCCCGACGGCACCGTCGTGCAGACCCCCGACGGCGAGGTCATCGCCGACCTGATCGGTGCGGGCACCACCTTCGAGGTGGCCCGCGGCGGCCGGGGCGGGCGTGGCAACGCGTCGCTGGCCAACACCCGCCGCAAGGTTCCCGGCTTCGCCGAGCTGGGCGAGCCCGGCGACCACCTCGACGTGGTCCTGGAGCTCAAGAGCGTCGCCGACGTCGGCCTTGTGGGCTTCCCCTCGGCGGGTAAGTCGTCGCTCATCTCGGTCATCTCCGCGGCCAAGCCGAAGATCGCCGACTATCCGTTCACCACGCTGGTGCCGAACCTCGGTGTCGTGCAGGCCGGCGACGAGACCTTCACGGTCGCGGACGTGCCGGGCCTCATCCCCGGCGCCGCCACTGGCAAGGGGCTGGGCCTGGAGTTCCTGCGGCACATCGAGCGCACCTCCGTGCTGGTCCACGTGCTCGACGCGGCGGCGCTCGAGATCGAACGCGATCCGATCGCCGACCTGGACGCCATCGAGGCGGAGCTGAGCGCGTACGGCGGGCTGGAGGACCGGCCCCGCATGGTCGTCCTCAACAAGATCGACATCCCGGACGGTCGCGACCTCGCCGAGATGGTGCGGCCCGATCTCGAGGCCCGCGGCCTGCGCGTGTTCGAGGTCAGCGCGATCACCCGCGAAGGGCTCAAGGAGTTCCTGTACGCCCTGGCCGAGGCCGTCGCCGCGCACCGCCTGGCCAAGCCCGCGCCCGAGCCGAGCCGAGCGGTGGTCCGCCCGCGCGCGGTCGACGAGAAGGGCTTCACGATCGAGCAGGACGCCGAGGGCGTCTTCGTGGTGCGCGGCATTCAGGTCGAGCGCTGGATCCGCCAGACGAACTTCGACAACGACGAGGCCATCGGATATCTCGGCGACCGCCTGGAGCGCCTCGGCGTGGAGGCGGCGCTGGCCAAGCAGGGCGCCAAGGCCGGCGACCCGGTCCGCATCGCCGACCGCGAGTTCGACTGGCACCCCAACACCGGCGAATACGTCTCGGGCCCGCGCGGCACCGACGTCCGCCTCGAGGACGACGCGAACCGGGCTACCGCCGCCCAGCGCCTCGCCGCCCGCAAGGCCCGCCGCATCCGCTCCGACGACGAACTCCTGCACATGAACTCCGACGGCCAGGTCTCCACCGTCGCCATGTCCACCAAGCCGGTCCTGGTCAGCGACGACGAGAACGACGACACCGACGACACCGACGCTTAACGCAACCAAAGTCGCACAGCGGCTCCCCAGGGGCGCAGTGCCCGCCGAGCGGAGCGAGGCCATGACAACACCGAGTTTGACGCGCGCTGAGGCTGTTTCGCGGGCTGCCGCGATCACCGTCACCGGATATGACATCGCTCTTAATCTCACCGGTGGCGGTGACACCTTTCATTCCCGGACGGTGATCGCCTTCGATGCGGCGCCGGGCGGCACGTCCTTTGTCGAGTTGGAGCCCGCGGAGTTGGTGTCCGCGACGCTCAACGGTGTGGCGCTGGAGCCGTCCGCTCTGGCGGAGGAGCGGCTGACGCTGACCGGTCTGGCGGCGACCAACGAGCTCGTGGTCGAGGGCGAGATGCGCTACTCGAACACCGGTGAGGGCCTGCACCGTTTCGTCGACCCGGCCGACGGTCGCGTGTATCTCTACGCGCACATGTTCCTCGACGGGGCACGTCGGATCTTCCCCAGTTTCGACCAGCCCGATCTCAAGGCGCCGGTCACCTTGACCGTCACCGCTGAAGAGGGCTGGCTCGTGGCCGCCAACGGCGAGCGGGCGGATGCCGCGCGGGGCGGCACGTGGCGGTTCGCGCCGACGAAACCGCTGTCCACGTATCTGATCTCGCTGATCGCCGGGCCGTACCACGCGCGCACGGACTCCCACGACGGCATTCCGCTCGCGCTCTATTGCCGGCAGGCGCTCGCCGAACACCTCGACGAGCAGGCCGACGAGCTCTTCACGATCACGAAGCAGTGCTTCGACCGGTACCACGAGCTGTTCGACGTCCGGTATCCGTTCGGCCACTACCAGCAGGCGTTCGTGCCGGAGTTCAACTTCGGCGCGATGGAGAACCCGGGCCTGGTGGTCTTCCGGGACGAGTTCGTCTTCCGGTCCGCGGTCACCGACGGCGAGCGGGAGCAGCGCGCCATGGTGATCGCCCACGAGATGGCGCACCAGTGGTTCGGCGACCTGGTCACCATGGCGTGGTGGGACGACCTGTGGCTCAACGAGTCGTTCGCCGAGTATCTGGGCACCCGGATCACCGCCGAGGCGACCCGGTTCACCGAGACCTGGACGACCTTCGCGATGCAGCGCAAGGCCTGGGGGATGCGCGCCGACCAGCGCCCCTCGACCCATCCGGTCGCGCCCAGCGACGTCGACGACACCGCCCTGGCCCTGCTCAACTTCGACGGCATCTCGTACGCGAAGGGCGCCGCGGTGTTGCGCCAGCTCGTCGCGTACGTGGGGGACAAGGCCTTCATGGCCGGGCTGAACGAGCATTTCGCCGCGCACGCGTTCGGCAACGCCACCCTGGCCGATCTGCTCGGTGCCGTCTCCCGGGCGAGTGGGCGCGACCTGAGCGCCTGGGCCGGGGTGTGGCTGCGCCGCGCCCAGGTCAACACCTTGAGGGCCGAGGTGGAGCGCACCGACGACGGCCGCTACGCGCGGGTCACGCTCGTGCAGACGGCTCCGGAGGAATTTCCGACGCTGCGCCCGCACAAGCTCTGTGTGGGCCTCTACGACCACGGCGCCGACGGGGTGGTCACCCGGCGGCGCCTGCTCGAGGTCGAGGTGGATCCGCTCGGTGACGACGGCCGGACGCCGCTGCCCGAGCTGACCGGGGAGCCCGCCGCCGACCTGCTGCTCGTCAACGACGGGGACCTCACGTACGCGAAGGTGCGCCTCGACGAGGCCTCGGCGGACGCCGTGCCGATGTTGTTGCCGCTGTTGGAGAATTCCCTGGCCCGCGCGCTGATCTGGGGCGCGATGCTGGACGCCGTCATCGACGCCGAGCGGCCGGTGGCGGAGCTGGTCACGCTCGTGCTCGCCGCCCTGCCGGTCGAGCGGGAGGTGGTCGTCGTCGAGGACGTGCTGCGGATGACCCGGTCGCTGGTGGATCGCTATCCCACGCCGGAGACCCGGCCGGCCGCCCTGGAGCTGCTCGCCCAGGCCTGCGACCGGCTGGTGGCCGCGGCGGAGCCGGGCAGCTCGCGTCAGCTGGCGGGGGTGCGCGGTCTGATCGGCGCGAGCGTCGACACCGTACGCCTGGACGGCTGGTTGGCCGGTGAGAACGTGCCCGAGGGTGTGGCCGTCGACGCGGACCTGCGCTGGTTGATCCTGTACCGCCTGGTCGTGCTGGGTGCGGCCGGACCCGAGCGGATCGAGGCCGAGCTCGCCGCCGACCGCAGCGCCTTCGGGGAACAGGCGGCGGCCCGGTGCCGCGCCGCAGTGCCCGACGCCGGCGCCAAGGCCCGTGCCTGGGAGCTGATCCTGCGTGATCCGGAGGCGTCCAACCGCATTCTCGAGGCCACGGCGCAGGGCTTCTGGCAGCCGGAGCAGCTCGATCTCGTCACCGACTACGCCGAGCGCTACTTCGCCGAGGTCGCGGGGCTGTTGGAGCGCCGTACCGGCATGAGCGGGGAGCGGGTGGCCGCCGCGGCGTACCCGTCGGTGGTCGTGTCGCCACGCACCAGGCAGCTGGCCGCGGAGCTGTTGGCGGATCCCGGCATCTCGTCGATCGCGCGGCGGGTGGTGACCGACGGCGATGACGACATCCGCCGGGCGCTCCGGGCGCGGGGTGCATGATTTCGCCCCTCGATACCCGTTCGAGCCGATAGCCTCGCAGTTACGGGGGGTGAGCGGTGGAATGGTCCGAAGAGCTGTCCAGCGGCCTGCTGCAGGCCGCCCCGGACGCGATCGTGGTCCTGGACGGGGACCGCGTCGTCCTGGTCAATGACCGGGCCGAGGAGGTCTTCGGGTGGCCGCGCGCCGACCTGCTGGGCCGTGACGCTCAGGTGCTGCTCACCGACGCGGCGTCGTTCACCGGCAAGGCGGGCACGGTCGTCGTGCAGGGCCGTCGCCGCGACGGCGCGGAGTTTCCGGCGGAGGCGTCGCTGGGGGTCGTGGAGGTGCCGCAGGGCCGGCTCACCGTCGCCGTCATCCGGGATGTCACAGGGCGTCACCAGCCCCGCGCCGAGGCCCACAGCCAGCGCACTCAGCGGCTGGAAGCGCTGGGCAAGCTCGCCGGCGGCGTCGCGCACGACTTCAACAACCTGCTCGGTGTGATCGTCAACTACGCGAACTTCGTCGTCGAGGAGACGGAGGCGCCCACCCCGGACGTCACCGCGATCGCGGCCGACGCCCGCCAGGTGATCAAGGCCGGCGAGCGGGGCACCGGGCTGACCCAGCAACTGCTGAAGTTCGCCCGGCGTGAGGTCGTCCGCCCGCAGCTCCTGGACCTCAACGAGGTCATCGCGGCGGCCGAGGGCGCTCTGCGCGGTGCGATCGGCGAGGACGTCCGGCTGATCATCCGGCCGGCCGACGCGCTCCCGCCGGTCACCTGCGACCCCGGGCAGCTCGATCAGCTCCTGGTCAGTCTCGCCACCAACGCCCGCAATGCCATGCCGTCGGGCGGCAACCTCGTGATCGACACCGCCTGTTCCCGCCTGTCGCCGGACGAGCATCCTGAGCTCCCGGCGGGTGACTACGTGCGGTTGCGGGTGTCGGACTCCGGCCGTGGCATGACGCCGGACGTGGTCGAGCGCGCGTTCGAACCCTTCTTCACCACGAAGCCCAACCATGAGGCGACCGGGCTGGGCCTGGCCACCGTGTACGGCATCGTCACGCAGGCCAGCGGCAGCGTGAGCCTGGCCTCGGAGCCGGGCGTGGGCACCACCGTGACCGTGCTGCTGCCGGCGTCGGAGGGCACGAAGCCGGAACCGGAGCCCGAGGCCGATCCGGCGACCACCGCCGGGTGCGGGGAGACGCTGCTGGTGGTCGACGACGAGTCGGCCCTGCGCGACGTCGCGGGACGGATCCTCTCCGGTGCGGGCTACCGGGTGCTCGCGGCCGACGGCGGCGCCCAGGCGCTGGAGCTGGCCCGGCTGCACGACGGCACGATCGACCTGCTGGTCAGCGACGTCGTGATGCCCGGCATGCTCGGCAAGGAGCTGGCCGAGCGGATCACCGACGTGCGCCCGGACACCCGGGTGCTGTACATGTCCGGCTATGCGCAGCCCGTGCTCGCCTCGAAGGGGACGCTCGATCCGGGCGTGGCGCTGCTGGAGAAGCCGTTCACCGCCGCGGACCTGCTGACCGCCGTCCGCAAGCGGCTCGACGGCTGACCGGCCGCCTGATCTAGGATGCGCCGATGCGCGGGCGGCGACGGATCGGAATCATGGGCGGGACCTTCGACCCGATCCACCACGGTCACCTGGTGGCGGCGAGCGAGGTGCAGAGCCGCTTCGAGCTGGACGAGGTCGTCTTCGTGCCCACCGGTCAGCCGTGGCAGAAGGGCCGGGTCAGCGCCGCCGAGGACCGCTATCTGATGACCGTCGTCGCGACGGCCTCCAACCCGCACTTCCACGTCAGCCGGGCGGACATCGACCGCGACGGGCCGACCTACACCGTGGATACGCTGCGGGACCTGAGCGCCGTCTACGGCCCGGACGCCGAGCTCTTCTTCATCACCGGCGCCGACGCGTTGGCGAAGATCCTGTCGTGGAAGGACGCGCTGGAGATGCTCTCGCTGGCGCACTTCGTGGGCGTCACCCGGCCCGGGTTCGAGCTCTCCGACGCGCACCTGCCGGCCGATTCGGTCACCCTGGTCGAGGTGCCGGCCATGGCGATCTCGTCCAGCGACTGCCGGGCGCGGGTCGCCGAGGGGCAGCCGGTCTGGTACCTCGTACCCGATGGTGTGGTGCAGTACATCGCCAAACGACGGCTCTATCGCGAATAACAGACCTTTTCTGGTTGTTTGTCCGACTCGGGTTATCACACCGGTGTGAGACGCTAGTACCTCTGACACCGAACGAGGGGAGACCGGTGCCCGTCACCGAACGCGCCCGCGAGCTCGCGTTGACGGCGGCCCAGGCCGCTGCCGACAAGAAGGCGCAGGACATCGTCGTCATCGACGTCGCTGAGCAGCTCTACATCACCGACGCGTTCGTCATCGCGTCGGCGTCCAACGAGCGGCAGGTGATCGCCATCGTCGACGCCGTCGAGGAAGCTCTGATCAACCTGCCGGAGAAGGCCAAGCCGGTCCGCCGTGAGGGCGAGCGGCAGGGCCGTTGGGTGCTGCTCGACTACATCGACATCGTCGTGCACATCCAGCACACCGAGGAGCGGGAGTTCTACGCCCTCGACAAGCTGTGGAAGGACTGCCCGACGGTTCCGTTCGTCGACCGCGACATGGTCGACGCCGACTCCTCCGGCGCCGCATGACCACCACCCGTCTCGTCGTCTGGCGGCACGGCAACACCGACTGGAACGCGGCGGGCCGCGTCCAGGGCCAGACCGACGTCCCGCTCAACGCCCTGGGCGAGCAGCAGGCCGTCGACGCGGCCGAGCTGCTCGTCCGGCTGCGCCCCGACGCGCTCTTCTCCAGCGACCTGAGCCGGGCCGCGGACACCGCCGCCGCCCTCGCCGCCCTCACCGGCCTGTCCGTCAAGCGCGACGAGCGGCTGCGCGAGCGTCACTTCGGTGCCTGGCAGGGCCTCACCATGGCCGAGGTCATCGAGACCCGCCCCGACGAGCACGCCGCCTGGAAGGCCGGGGCCGACGTGGTGGGCGGCGGCGTCGAGACCCTGGACGATCTCGGCAAGCGGGTCGGCGACGCGCTCCAGGCCGCGGTCGACGCCGTTCCGCCCGGCGGCACCGTCGTGGTGGCCACCCACGGTGGGGCCGCCCGCCAGGGCACCGGCCACCTGCTCGGCTGGCCCCGGGAGCAGCTGCGGACCCTGCGCGCCCTGCAGAACTGCCACTGGACGGAGCTGAGCCACGACGACGTCCGAGGCTGGCAGCTCGCCGCCTACAACGTCGGCCCGTTCTCCGAGCGCCCGGTCCCGTCCGCGCACTGATCATCCGTTCCGCCCGACGGGCGGAACGGATCCGGTCCCGGTAGCGTCCAAGGCATCATGATCATTCAACGTATGACTCTCGTCGCCTCGGCTCTGGTCGCGCTGTCCGTCGCGGGCTGCGCCAACGGCACCGGATCCGAGGCCGGCACAGTTCCGGCCGGCGCTCCCGCCGCGGAGACGCCGTCGTCCGCACCCGTTCCGTCCGCCGTGCCCACCCCCGCCAGCCCCTCCGGCTCCGCCAAGCAGAAGCCGGGCGCCAAGCCGGGTGCGAAGCCGCCGGCCGCGAGCGGCAGCCGGACGATCTCCGGCCGGATCACCGCCGGCGTCGAGCCCAACTGCCTGCTCCTCGGCGACAACCTGCTCGTCATCGACCAGGAATCCCTGCGCGCCAAGGCCAAGGTCGGCGCCGAGGTCACCGTCACGGGCCGTGCCGAGCCCGGCATGATGAGCACCTGTCAGCAGGGCACGCCGTTCATGGTCACCACTATCCGCGCGAACTAGGCGACGATCCGCTACGGTGCCCGCATGCCCGTCGCGGTCGTCACCGACTCCACCGCGTACCTGCCGGCCGAGTTGAGCGGAAGGTATGACCTGACCGTCGTGCCCCTCACCGTCGTGATCAACGGTGACGAGGGGCTCGAGGGGGAGGAGATCTCCCCGGCCCAGGTGGCGCTCGCGCTCGGCGCCCGGCGCTGCGCCGTCAGCACCTCACGGCCCGCCCCGGAGCAGTTCGCCCGCGCGTACCGGAAAGTGCTGGACGACGGCGCCGACAGCATCGTCTCCGTGCACCTGTCCGCGAAGCTTTCCGGAACGTTCGAGGCGGCCACGCTGGCCGCGGCCGCTATCGGGCCGCAGGTCGAGGTCGTGGACAGCCAGACGACCGGAATGGGGCTCGGCTTTGCCGCCCTCGCCGCGGCCGCCGCGGCAGACCTGGGCGACAATCTGGATTCCGTACGGCGGACAGCCGTCGACCACGCCTCCCGGGTCAGCACCCTCTTCTACGTGGACACCCTGGAGTTCCTGCGGCGCGGCGGCCGCATCGGCGCCGCCTCCGCCCTGCTCGGCACCGCCCTGTCGGTGAAGCCCATCCTGCACATGGCCGACGGCGCGATCGTCGTCCGCGACAAGGTCCGCACGGCCGGGCGTGCCCTCGCCCGGCTCGTGGACCTGGCGGTGGAGGCGTCCGGCAGCGGCGAGGCCGACATCGCCGTCCACCACCTGGGAGCGGCCGACCGGGCGGCGGCGCTGGCGGACGCCGTCTCGGACCGACTCGGCGACCGGCTCCGCGACTGCTACATCACCGAGATCGGCGCGGTGGTGGCCGCGCACGTCGGCCCGGGCGTCGCCGCCGTGGTGGTCCACCGCAGGGCTTAACCCTCAGGCCAGGCTTCTCCCCGCCAGCGCTCGGGATTCAGACCCTGGGCGGTCAGGTGGTCGCTGATCTCTTCCCACGGCCGTACGGTCTCGCCGCACTGCACCTCGTCGGCGCACGGCAGCAGTGCGGGCCCGTTCGACGCCCACACCGCACGGGTCCGGCCGTCCGGGGTGATCAGCAGCTCGGCGGCGAGCGGAAGACGCTCGGCCTGACGCGCGTAGCCCCAGGAGGCGATGACGGCCTCGGATCGGCGTACGCAGACCCAGAACGGCGATCCGGGCTCCGCCGTGTAGGGCACTGTGCGGCCGCGCTCGTCCGACACGTACGCCATCGGGGTGATCGCCCGTGGCGAGCGCAGGAAGATCGCCTCGGCCCGGGCGAACAGGTCGGGGAGATGGTCGCTGCCGTCCGCGGTGACCAGCAGCGTGCCGCGCTCGGGCGCGAAAGCGACCGGGACGCCGCCGACCTGCCCGGCCAGGCCGGCGAGCCAGCCGTCGATCAGCAGATGCGAGGTCCAGTACGCGTCGCCGTCGTCGACGAACCGCACGACCACCGGCTCGTCGGCGGCGCCGAGAAGCTTGGCACCCGAGAGATTGGCCCGCGCGGCCGCGAAGACCTCGTCGTCGGTGACACCCCAGCCGTGCGCGGCGTTCACGTACGTCATGGTGTCGGGCTGATCGACCACGACGAACTCGGCCAGGAACGGCAGCGCCGGACGGTGCAGCGGCGTCGTCACCTCGGCGGGCGGGGTCACGCCGCGCAGGACGGGACGCAGCAGGGGGCGTGCCTGCGCCCAGGTGGCCGGCAGGCCCGGCGCCCGCAGCAGCCCGGCGACGAAATCGTCGACGCGCCCGCGGTGGACCTCGTCGAGCCGCAGCACGCTCGGCTCGTCGTCGCCGGGGCGGACGAAGCGCACCGTGAAGGAGGCGGAGTGGTAGCGGGCCTCCCGCACGCCGGCACGGCGCAGCCGCCTGATGACCTGGCCGGCCAGGCGCGCGCGGGCGATCCTCCGCAACAAGCCCACGGCGCTCGTGCCCTTCCGCGTGTCGGTGGGCGCCGACCTTATCCCGTCGCTCTGGTGGCTGTCACGACCGTGGCCTCCAGGTCGTCATCAGTGTGAATTGCGGCGTGCAGGCCGGCCGCCCGTACCGTCGCGGTCGCGGGCTTGATCTGCTCCCCGGTGATCTCCGACAACAGCACGCCGGCGGGGGCCAGCCACCCGGCGGCCTCGGCGACGACGGCGCGGAAGACGTCCAGGCCGTCCTCGCCGCCGTCCAGGGCGGTGTGCGGTTCGTGCAGACGCGCCTCGGCGGGAAGGAAGGGGATGTGCCGGGTGGCGACATAGGGCACGTTGGCGAGCAGAACCCCGATGCGACCCCGCAAGCCGTTCGGCAGGGCGGCGAAGAGATTCCCCTGGT
This sequence comes from Actinoplanes sp. NPDC051346, assembly GCF_040682215.1. NCBI lineage: Bacteria > Bacillati > Actinomycetota > Actinomycetes > Micromonosporales > Micromonosporaceae > Actinoplanes > Actinoplanes sp. NPDC051346. The sequence continues at coordinate 39,339 of NZ_JBFBAJ010000018.1, forward strand.
GTACGCCGGTGCCGAGGTTGTCACGGGCGCAGGCGACGGCGACGGGATCGCTGTCCGTGGCGTACAACTCGACACCGGGTTCGCGGTGGCGCACGGCCAGCCCGAGCGCGCCCGAGCCGCAGCAGAGGTCGACGACGACGGTGCCCGGGCCGGCGTGAGTGGCGGCGAGTCTCACCAGCAGCTCGCTGCGGAGCCGGGGGACGAAGACGCCGGGGCCCAGCCGGACCCGCACGCCGCAGAAGTCGGCGTACCCGACGACCTGCTCGAGGGGCTCGCCGGCGGCCCGGCGCCGGACCGACCCGGCCAGGGCGGCGGCGTCCGCGGCGGCCTCGGCGAGCACCGTGGCCTCCTCCTCGGCGAAGACGCAGCCCGCGGCGCGGAGCCGGGTCACAGCCTCGGCCAGGTCCGCCGGTAGCACAGATTTCATCGAACTCCCGGTTGTCCACAATGCGCCGTCGTCCACAAGCGGCGGCGCGGGTCATGATGGCGAAACCCTACGGTCGCGGGGTGCGTGAGGAGAACAACCCCGAGGCTTCGGTACGCGCCAGGCTGATGACAGTGCTGACGGTGCCGGCCGTGTCGTCGGCCGACCCGCGATGGCCCGCTCCGGGCGGGCCCGCGCTGAGCTGGGCGGAGGTCGTGCCCGGATGGCCCGACGACGTGGTCATCACGGCCCCGCCGGTCGCCGAGGCTGACCCGGGGGACGCCACCGGAGAGACGGATCTCGCTTGCCGGCCTCCCTGGAGCGGCGACTCCAGCAGCGCGGAGCCCGCGCTCAGTGGTGCCGGCGCCTTCGGGGGCGGCGCTCCGGGTTCGCGGCTCGGCCTGTTCGATCCCGGGCGGCGTGGCGTCCGGGCCCTCGCGGCCGTCGCGGTCGTCGTCGTGGTGATCGCTGCGGTGCTCGCCTGGCGGGCGCGGCCCCGGATCGAGCCGGCCAGCCCACCGCTCGCCGCCGCCGAGCCCACATCCTCCTCCCCGCCCACCGAGGAGGTGGTGGTGGCGGTCGGCGGCAAGGTGCACAAGCCCGGGTTGGTCCAGCTCGCCCCCGGATCCCGGGTGGCCGACGCGGTGCGGGCCGCCGGCGGTGCCCGGCCCGGCGTCGACGTCGCGCCGCTCAACCTGGCCCGCAAGGTCGTGGACGGCGAGCTCATCATGGTGGGCGTCCCGCAGCCGCCCGGCGCCGCCCCCGCCGGAGGCGGCACGTCCGCCGGCGGTCTCGTCAACCTCAACACCGCCACGATCGCGGACCTCGACACCCTTCCCGGCGTCGGCCCGGTGCTGGCCCAGCGCATCCTCGACGCCCGCGACGCCCAGGGCGGCTTTCGCGCCGTGAGCGACCTCCGCAAGGTCGACGGCATCGGGACGGCACGGTATGAGCAGCTCCAAGACCTGGTGACCGTATGAAGGCGCCGGATCTGCGCCTCGCCGGGTTCGCCGTCGCGCTCTGGCTGGCCGCCCTCGCCGCCCTGCATCTGCCGTTCCGCGCCGGGCTGGGCGTCGCCGCCATCGCGCTTCTGTCCGCCGCCGCGACTGGTCTTCTTCGCGTCCGGCGCCCCGACGGGGCGGGGCGGGCCGCGCGGTTCGTGGTGGCGTCGATGCTGCTCGGAGCCGGGTGCGGAGCCGCCGCCACGTCCGCGCGGGTCGCTGTGCGGGAGGCAGGCCCGCTGGCTGCCCTGATCGCCGCCGGCGCCACCGTACGGGTGGAGCTCACCGTGCGCGACGATCCCCGCCCGATCGACGGCTCGCCGGGCCTGCCACCCACCTACCTGGTCTCGGTGGACCTGACCCGCGTGCACCCCGAGGACGGTCCCTCGATGCGGCTGTCGGCCCGCGCCCTCGTGCTCGGTGCGGACCCCGCCTGGCGTTCCCCGCTGCCCGGGCAGCGGGCGTCGGCCACCGGACGGCTGCTGGCGCCCCGGGGCGGCGACCTGCGGGCCGCCGTGCTGTCCGTCAAGGATCCTCCGCGGTTCATCGGTCGGTCGTCTTCCGCGCAGCGTGCGGCCGGCCATCTGCGGTCCGGGTTGCAGCGTGCGTGCGCGCCCCTGCCGGACGACGTCGGCGGCCTGCTGCCGGGGCTGGTCGTGGGGGACACGAGCCGGATGGACCCCGCCCTCGAAGAGGATTTCCGCGTCACCGGCATGACGCATCTCAATGCTGTCAGCGGCGCCAACGTGGCGATCATCATCGGCGTGGTGCTGTTCCTCGTGCGGTGGGCCCGGGCCGGGCCCGTCGTCACCGCGTTGATCTGCGCCGCCGCCCTGGTGGGCTTCGTCATCCTCGCGCGCCCCTCGCCGAGTGTCGTGCGGGCCGCGGCGATGGGCGCGATCGGGCTGTTCGGCCTCGCGGCGGGACGCCCCCGGGCCGCGGTGCCCGCGCTGGGCGCCGGGATCGCGGTCCTGATCCTGGCCGATCCCGAGCTGGCCGGTGATGTGGGCTTCGCCCTGTCCGTGCTGGCGACGGCCGGATTGCTGCTGATCGCGCCGGTGTGGCGTGACGCGTTGCGGCGGCGGGGATGGCCGGTCGTGGCGGCCGACGCGCTGGCGGTTCCCGCGGCGGCCCAGGTCGCCTGCGGGCCCGTGGTGGCGGCGATCTCCGGCGGTGTCAGCCTGGTCGCCATACCGGCGAACCTGTTGGTCGTGCCGGCCATCGCCCCCGCGACGCTCCTGGGCGTCTCCGCCGCCGTGCTGTCGCCCGTGTGGCCGGCCGGTGCCGAGTTCGCGGCGTGGGTGGGGCAGTGGCCCGCGCGGTGGCTCGTGCTCGTCGCCACGCACGGAGCCCGCGTTCCGGCCGGAACGCTGCCCTGGCCCGGCGGTGTGACCGGCGCCCTCCTGCTCGGCGCCCTCACCGTCACGTTGCTGGTCGCGGCCCGCCGGCCCCTGGTGCGACGGCTGGTCGCCGTGGTCGCGGCCGGGGCGATGCTCGGAGCCCTGCCGGTGCGTCTGCTGGCGTCCGGCTGGCCGCCGCCGCGCTGGATCGTGGTGACGTGCGCGGTCGGGCAGGGCGACGCCGTGGTGCTGCCCGCGGGGAAGGGACGGGCGATCGTCGTCGACGCCGGCCCCGAGCCGACGGCGGTGGACCGCTGCCTGCGACGCCTCGGCGTCCACGAGGTGGCGCTGTTCGTCGTCAGCCACTTCCACGTCGACCACATCGGCGGCATGGCCGGGGTGTTCCGGGGCCGTCGGGTCGGCGCGGTGGTCACCCCCGACTGGCCCGAGCCGCCGGGCGGTCGCGCCGCCGTCGCCGCCCAGTCGGCGGCCGCCCGGGTGCCCGTGGCCGCGGTGCGTCCGGGGTGGACATATGCGACGGAAGGCCTCGCGGTGACCGTGATCGGCCCCATCGAGCCGTTGCGTGGCACCAACTCGGATCCGAACAACAATTCCCTCGTGCTCCGCGCCCGGGTGGGCGGGCGGACGATAGTGCTGCCCGGCGATGCTGAGACCGAGGAACAGCAGGAACTGCTCGGTCACCTCGGGCCTCGAGCGGTGCGGGCCGACGTGCTGAAGGTGGCGCACCACGGGAGTGCGTACCAGTCGGCCGAGTTCGTCGACGCGGTGGATCCGGCGGTCGCACTGGTGTCGGTGGGACGCGACAACGACTACGGGCATCCGAACGCGGCGCTGATGGCGCGCCTCGGCCGGGACGGGGCACGGGTGCTGCGTACGGATGAAGGAGGTGATCTGGCGGTCGTGCTGGCCGGGAACGGCCTCGCGGTCGTCGCGCGCGGCTCCTGAACGGTGATCCCGCTCACCGTGTCGTGCGGGTCGTGTCACCTTCTCGGCGGATGACTCGTCCCTGGTGCGAACACACTGACTTCAGGGAGCAGACGATGAAGGTCGCAGTTGCGGGTGGAACCGGTCTCACCGGCCGGCACGTGGTCGAGACGCTGACCGCCGTCGGTCATGAGCCGGTGGTGCTGGCCCGGGGGCGGGGCGTCGACCTGCTGACCGGCGCCGGGCTCGACTCGGCGCTGGCCGGGGTGGACGCCATCATCGACGTCAGCAATGTGACGACGATGAAGCGGAAGGTGGCCGTCGGCTTCTTCGAGCAGGCGGGACGCAACCTGTTGGCGGCGGCCGCGCGGGCCGGGGTGCGGCACCACGTCGTGCTGTCGATCGTCGGCATCGACCGGGTCGCGAGCGGCTACTACCAGGGCAAGCTGCGCCAGGAGGCGGTCGTGCGCGACCGCGGGGTGCCGTGGAGCGTGCTGCGGGCGACACAGTTCCACGAGTTCGCCGGGCAGTTGCTCGATCGGTTGCCCGGGCCAATCGCGTTCATGCCGCGGCTGACCGTGCAACCGATCGCGGTCCGTGAGGTCGCCGAGGCGCTGGTGGCATTGGCGGCCGACGAGCCGCGGGGAATGGCGGGGGAACTGGCCGGACCGCGGGTGGAGTCGCTGGTCACGATGGCACGGCGGCTCATCGCCGCGGGCGGTGCGCGGCGGCGGCCGGTGCTGCCGCTCTGGGTGCCCGGGCCGATGGGGCACGGCGGCCTGCTGCCGAGCGGGCCGGGAGCCCGCGGGGTGCGGACCTTCGACCAGTGGCTCGCGGAGGGCGGGCCGGGCAGCGGATTCTGACCGTTCACTCACGAGACGCCGCAGCGGCATCGGTAGCCGTCGACGTCGTCCTAGGGTCCGAGCAGACCTCGAAGGGGTGACGAATGTCCTTGCCGCCTCTGCGCACCGTGCTGGCCGGCGCCATGGGAACCGTTCTGATCGTGACGCTGGCGTCCGCCGTCCCCGCCGTCGCCGGGCGCGGATCCGCCACCGTGCCCCTGGTGGAAGACCCGGCCTCCTACGTGGATCCCTTCGTCGGCACCACCCGCGGTGGTAACACCTGGCCCGGCGCCACCCGGCCCTTCGGCATGATCGCGTGGAGCCCGACCAGCACCACCGGCGACCAGACCAGCACCGGTGCCGCCAACGGCTACGAATACAAGGTCACCAAGGTGCGGGGCTTCAGTCTCACCCACGTCAACGGGGCCGGATGCAACCCGGGCGCGGCCGGCGACGTGCCGATCCTGCCGTTCGTGGGCGACGTCGACACCTCGCCGACCGCCGACACCCGGGACGCCCGATACGCGTCGACGTTCTCGCACGCCAACGAGTCGGCGAGCCCGGGGCGCTACACGGTCGCACTCGATTCGGGCGCGCGGGCCATTCGGGCGCGCGGGCCGACCTCGCGGTGAGCACGCGGGCCGCTGTGGGTGACTTCGCGTTCCCCGTGGGGTCGGCCGCCAACCTGCTGTTTCGCGCGTCGAATTCGCTCAACAGCAGCGAGGACGCCGAGATCTCGATCGACGCCTCCACCCGTACGGTGCACGGATCGGTGTTGACCGGGGGCTTCTGCGGCCGACGTGGCAACGGTGGGGGAGCGTCCAACGCCAACCGCCGCTCCTACTACCGGTTGTACTTCAGCGCGGTGTTCGACCGTGACTTCGCCCGGACCGGCACGTGGAAAGACGCGACCATGTCATGACCGGCGACCCGGCCGCACCGACGCTGGCCACCTACTACGCCATGGGTGTGCGCAACTTCGACGTCCGCGGGGCCCTGGATTCGCTGGTCCGACAGGCGACGGTGCAAAATCCGGACGCGCTGTCGGACGCGCGGTGCCCGGGACAATGCGTGGGGCAGCGGCCGACGCTCGACACCTACCTCGCCCTGAGATACGCGGCCAACGACATATGCCACTGCTGGGGCGGTGCCGCCGAGACGCTGGAGAGATCCCTGGCCGACTTCTCGCTGGCGATGTGGGCGCGGCAGGCCGGCCGCGGCGACCTCTCCCGGCGGTTGCGGCCGCGCGGGGACTACTGGAAGAACACCTTCAACCCGGCGGTCGGCTACCAGGCGGCGCGGCGAGCGGACGGCAGCTGGCAGCCCGGCTCCAGCCCGTCGACGGACATCGGATTCGCGCAAGGGACGAGCGCCACCTACACCTGGATGGTTCCGCAGAACGTGTCCGGCCTGGCCACACTCATGGGCGGCAGGGAAGCGGCGGCGACCCGGCTGGACGGACTCTGCCACGACGAGAACGGAAACTGGCCGGTGCTCGGCGGCAACCTGTTGCGCTACGACCCGACGAACGAGCCGGGAATCCACGCACCGTGGCTCTACAACGGCCTCGGCCAACCCTGGAAAACCCAGGAGACGGTACGCCGAATCGTGGACACCGCCTACGGCGTCGGCCCGGGGAGGCCGTTGCGGGCTATTCCGCGCGCTGCCGCTCGCGGACGGCGACGTCGTGGATCTCGCGGTGGCTGTGCAGGCGCCCGGGAACCCGAGGTCGGGAGGTCGGGGGTGACGGCCTGGGAGGCCGTTGCGGCTTATCCCGCGGGCTGTCACTCACGGACGGCGACGTCGTGGATCTCGCGCTGGCCGAGCAGGCGCCCGCAGAACGCCGCCAGGTGACCTGAGTGGCCCGGTTGCTCCGCGAGGAGTTCGACCTGACGATTTCGGAGGCTCTGGGTGTCGCCGCCGAGGCGGAGGGGCCTGGCGACGACGAACAGAGCCGCGCCTACTTACGGCTCGAGGCGCAGCCGCCGTCGCGCGCTCGCCAGGGTTTGAGCTGGGTCCAACTGCGCATGGCGGCCGGCCGCCCTCCGGGCTCCGACCCGCCCGAACTCGGCGGTGCTGGTCACGGCGGTGCTGGTCACGGCGGCGCTGAGCTTAGCGGTGAGCACGCCCGGTGGCCGCCGCAGTGCCGGACCCACGCAAGATTTCCCTCGACGTCGCCGCGCCGGGCCCGGCTCCCAGTCCGTTGCACGCTCGTGTCGGGGGTGGGGTCGGCGGGCCCCGCCCGCTATCTGCCGCTTCCGCTACCGCCGCTCCGTCGTCCGGTGCCCAAATGCGCGGTGCTCAGGCACTCATCGTTTCACCGGCAACCCGAACGCGGCCATGCCCTGATCCTCGTGCGCCACGAAACCCAGCGCCCGGTAGAAGGGGTGAGAGATCTCGGCCTCCGGCGACTCGGCGGCGTCTGTCGACAGAAGGAAGAACCGGCAGTGTTCGTAGCGTCGCTTCAGTTCCTCGACCAGGGCGCGGCCGATGCCACTGCGCTGCGCGTCAGGATGCACCAATAGATCCTGCAGATAACAGACGGTCTCCCCGTCCGAGACCGTCCTGGCGAGCCCCACCAGGCGGCCGTCGGCGTTCCGAACGGTAAGCACCAGATGCGACCCCGCAAGGCTGCGCACGAGTTTGCCGACGTCCTTCGTGTAGCCATACCAACCGACCGCGTCGTAAAGCCCAAAGGCCTCGTCCGGCTCCAGCGTGCGTTCCTCGGCGATCTGCATGCTCGCCAGGCTACGCAGTATCCACCGCTGGATGCCAAGCTCTTCATGGCCACTGCGACCTGGTCCGGCCGGAACCGCCGCCGACTGGTGGAGGAGGATGGTCAGGGTCGCTCCATCGGAGTCGACCAATCGGAGTATCGAAATGGGTGACACAGCGTTGAGCGGTCTTCCAAAGCGTGATGGGCGTTGAGGCTAGCCATCCACAGTTGAGGAAGTCGTCTCGATGAATCCGGACGAGGCCTTGGTCACCCATGCCGGAATTCATAGACCCCGCCTGGAGCTCACCGGGCCACGCTTCGCGCGAGCCAGCCCCGCCCTCCGCGCGAGCCAGCCCCGCCCTCCGCCCGAGCCAGCCCCGCCCTCCGCCCGAGCCAGCCTTACGCTCCGCCCGAGCCAGCCTTACGCTCCACCCGAGTCAGCCTTACGCTGGAACGCACCCACCGCGAACTCCGCTACTCGTAGCGGCGGGCCGCCGACTGTCGTGCGCGTTGCTGCTGGTCGTCTACGTGACTCGCCCACTGCTGAACCGTGCGCGGACCATGAAGCATGCCAGGCTCGCCGCCGTCGGCATCGGGTGCGGACAGCGGCCCGCCCGCCCCACCCCCGGCCTCAGCATCGGCGGCGAAAGCTCCCGCACCGATCGGCGGCCCGGCCGGAAGCCGCTGCTCACCGTCGCGCGCCGTCCACCGGTTCCAGCCCTCGTGCCCGAACCGGTCGTCCCCATCGCGCGCAAACGGTTCCGCATCATCGCGCACCACCGGGCCAGCACTGTCGGGGATGAACGGACCAGCACCATCCGACGCGAACGAACCCGCACTGCCCGACGCGAACGAACCCGCACTGCCCGACGCGAACGAACCCGCACTGCCCGACGAGAACGAACCCCCACCGCCCGACGAGAACGAACCCCCACCGCCCGACGAGAACGAACCCCCACCGCCCGACGTGGACGGACCGGCGCCTTCTGGCGCAAACGGTCCTGAATCCCCGCGCCCGATCCGGTCCCCGCCATCCTGGGTGAACGCGGCCGCCGCCTCGTCAGGGCCGAACGGCGTCGCGCTGTCTGGGAGGAACCGGTCGGTGCCGACGCGGGTGACATGGCTGGCGCTTGCGGGCGCGAAGCGGCCGGGCGTCCCCGGCGTCCACCGCTCTGCGGGGCGCGGCGCCCACGGGCCGTCGACCGGCTCGCGTTCGGGCGGCGCGGCCGTTTCGGGGTGGGGCGACTGCTCGGCCGCCGCCGCCGAGCGCAGTGGCGGCGTACCGTTGACCTTCGCGATGAGGGATTCGGGAAGCCGCACCGTCTCCGCACCGCGAGTATGGGGCTCGAAGTCGGAACCCCGCGATCCGGGCACCCGGGCGCCGAGGTCCGGACCGCTTCGTGAGCCTGCCCCTGCCGGGCGCACCTGCGGCCTTGTCAACGCCCCCGCCACGGCATCGTTGAGTTTGACCATGATCGCGACGGTCACCGGCAGCACGAGCACACCCCACCAGCTGACGAGCTCCGCCAGCGCCAGCAGGATACCGAGCGCGATCGCTCCCTCGAGGAAGACGAAGCAGAGGAACCCGCTGGGCGCCAGATATTGCAGGCCGAGCATCCGGGCATACAGCGGCTGTTGACGAACCTCGTCGCGCGACAGCCCGGCACGGCGGGACCGGGTCATCGGGCACCTCCGGACTGCCGCGCCTGCGCGACCGCGAAAACGGCCTGCTCCAACGCGTACCCCCGGTCCTCGGCACCGCCCTTGACGGCGGCGTTGCAGTCGGCGGCGGCGCGCATCGCGTCGACCAGGCCCTCCGGCGTCCAGCCGCGGCTGCGTTCCTGGGCCTTCTGGATCTTCCACGCGGGCATGCCGAGCGAACTCGCCAGCTGATAGGGATTGCCGCGCCCGGCGGACGCCACCCGCGCGACCGTGCGCACCCCGTCGGCGATCGCATCCGCGATCGGCACGGGATCGACCCCGACGTGCAGGGCCCAGCGCAACGCCTCCAACGCGCCCGGCACGTCGCCGACCATCGCGGCGTCGGCCACGGCGAACCCGCTCACCTCGGCCCGCCCCTTGTAGTAGCGGGCGACCACCCCCGCACTGATCTTGCCGTCGGTGTCGGCGAGCAACTGGGAGCACGCGGCCGCGATCTCCCGCAGGTCGGTGCCGACGGCCTGCAACAGCGCAGCCGCGGCCGTCTCGTCGCACCGCCCGCCGTGGCGCCGGAATTCATCGCGCACGAACGCGACCCGCTCCCGGTCACCCTTCAGCTTCACGGCGGGCACCACGGTCGCCCCCGCGGACTTCAACCCGTCGGCGAACGCCTTGCCCTTGGCCGCGCCGAGGTGGGCAACGACAAGCGTCACCTCGGGGTCGGGACTCTTCGCGTAGGCCAGGAGAGCGGAAACAAGATCCTTACGGGCGTCCTGCCCGCTGCGCACGACGAGCACCCGCCGCCCACCGAACAACGAGGGGCTGAGCATCTCGGCAACCTCGCCGGCGCTGAGCTGACCCGCCTCATACTCCCGGACGTCGGCGCCGGGATCCTGCTCCCGGGCAGCCTCGACCGTCGCGGTGATGGCACGTGCAGCCAGCAACTCCTCGTCACCGAGAACGAGAACGAGGGGGGCGGGAGGTGCGCTGTTCACGTACAGAATCTTTGCATGTTGGTCCGACACTTCCGCGAGGCTCACTCCTGCGCGCAGCCGTCTGATCATCGAACGCGAAACCAGACATATCGGCAATGCGCCATGCTCACCGACTGCGCAACCGCCTCGATCAGGCGGGACAAGGCGGCCGCAAGCTCAACGTGATCCGACGCACATGTCGACCGATAGCCGGGGGTCAAACCAAACACAAGGCTTAATCCGGGCGTGTCGCGCTTTTTCAAGTACGGACACAGCCACGTCCCGTAGCACCCGGCCCAGCACCTGCCGTCCCGACCTGATCACGCCCGCATCCGGGCGGGATCCGCTGGTCAAGCATTGCCGTCTTGCCCCGCATTGACCCTATAGGCGAGAAGTCGATCGGCGCCCTGAGCGGATCGCCATGCATACCCCCTAGGGGTATCCTGGACCCGGAGGAGGCCCCACTATGACGTTCTTGACTTTCCGTGCCGGACACACGCCCGACCCCGCCACCCACCGCGACACCCACCCCGGTCATGCCATCCCCGGATCGCCGAACAGCCGCCCCGCGACGCAGGACACAACGGCGTCGCGGCCAGAAGGACGACACGTCCCCAGCGCTCCCAGCGCTCCCAGCGCTCCCGGCGCTCCCGGCGCTCCCGGGGCTTCTGGTGCTGCCGGGGCTTCTGGTGCTGCCGGGGCTTCTGGTGCTGCCGGGACCCTTGGCGCTCCGGGCGCTCCGGGGACTCGTGGCGCTCCTAATGGTCTTGGCGCACCTAACTCGCGAGCGTCGTGGCGGACAGCCGCGCAGGCGACCCTGCACTGTCTCACCGGCTGCGCCATCGGAGAAGTACTCGGCATGGTCATCGGCACCGCACTGGGCTGGTCCGCCGGCCCGACGGTGCTCCTGGCGGTAGCACTGGCGTTCATCTTCGGGTATGCGTTGACGATGCGTCCCCTGCTCAGGGCGCGTCTCGGCGTACGCGCCGCAGTGAAGGTCGCCCTCGCCGCGGACACGGTGTCGATCGCTGTGATGGAGCTTCTGGACAACACCGTCATGCTGGCCGTGCCCGGCGCGATGGAGGCAGGCTTGGCGGACGGCTTGTTCTGGGTTTCGCTCGGGTCCTCCCTCGCCGTGGCATTCATACTCACGGTGCCGATCAACCGATGGATGATCTCCCGAGGCAGGGGGCACGCGGTGGTCCATCACTACCATCACCACTGACTCAATGCAGCGTCAGTCGCTGGGCCGCGGGCCCGGACGGTCGGCGGGGTGTGACTGATGGCAGCTTGGCCAGGGACCGGCTGCGCTGGGTAAGGGGCTCGCTCGGCCGCAGGTTGGCAGGGCCGTTCGTGCGGCGGCGGGCTGGACCGCGACCCGGCCGTGCGGCGAGCAGGCGGGCAGCGGGTAGCAGTCACGTGGCAGCGGTAGTCACGTGGCAGCGGCAGTCACGTGGCAGCGGCAGTCACGTGGCAGCGGCAGTCACGTGGCAGCGGCAGTCGCGCGGCAGCGGCAGTCGCGCGGTGGGCGGCAGATGTGCGGCCGCGGCAAGCGCGCGGCGGTGGGCGGCAGTCGCGCGGTGGGCGGCAGATGTGCGGCCGCGGCAAGCGCGCGGCGGTGGGGTGGCAGACGTGCGGCGGGCGGCAGGTGGCAGACGCACGACAGGCGCGAGGCCGGCGGGCGAGCAGCCGGCAGAGCGCGACAACTTCCGGCCGGAGCACGGCAGGCGCGGGCGGCGGCAGGTAAGCAGCCGGCAGGGGCGCGACAAGTCCGGCCGCAGCACGGCGCGACAAGCCCGGCCGGAGCACGGCAGGTGCGGGCGGCGGCAGGTGAGCAGCCGGCAGGGGCGCGACAAGTCCGGCCGCAGCACGGCGCGACAAGCCCGGCCGGAGCACGGCAGGTGCGGGCGGCGGCAGGTGAGCAGCCCAAGGCGCGCGTCCGGCGGCTCGCATGCGGCGACCGAGCAGCCGGCGGCTGGGGCGGCGCGCGCAGGCGGGCACGGCCGCGAAAGGCATCCCCGGAGAGGAACAGGGGAGTAGGCGGCCAGGGAGGTGGTGGCCGGAAAGGCGCCCAGAGATCGAAACTGTCCAGGGGCGTGAGTCCGGATACAACTCAGGCACCGCTGAACCCGAAGGTCCGGCGGTGCCCGGAGATGTGATCTATGACCCGATCACGCTTCAAGGCGCGACCGTGGTAGGTCAGTGATCAGGCAGACAGCGAGGCGACCCGCTTGGCGATGGCCGACTTGCGGTTCGCCGCCTGGTTCTTGTGAATGACGCCCTTGCTCACGGCCTTGTCGAGCTGGCGCGAGGCGTCACGCAGCAGCGCGGTAGCCGTCTCGCTGTTGCCGGCCTCGCTCGCCTCGTTCAGCTTGCGAATCACGGTCTTCAGCGACGACTTGACCGACTTGTTGCGCAGCCGGGCCTTCTCGTTCTGCCGGTTGCGCTTGATCTGGGACTTGATGTTCGCCACGCGACAGCCTTGTCCTGACTAGTTCGGATGATGTACTCGGACGGTGGCGACGACGGCAAGCAGCAGCGCATCACCACACGCGACGAACCAATGTATCAGGCCTGATCGGGCCCGCCCAAATCGAGCCGTCCGCCAAGCCGGTCCGCGCAACGAAACGGTAGCTCGTCGCCGAAGCGGGCCGTAGAGCGGTGGTCGCGACCCTGCCCGACATCGCCGATGTGGCCAGGGTCGACACCGCCTCGGCTGGCGGACCCGAGGCGCGGAGCCGGGCCGGATCCGCCCGCGCCTACCTCGGCCACGCGGCACCCGAATTGCTGCCGCCCGTGGTCGTGCCGACAAGGCCCTCTACGGTCGCGCTGAGAAGGCCGTCTGTGGTCGCGCTGCGAAGGCCGTCTGTGGTCGCGCCGAGAAGGCCGTCCGTGGGCGCGCTGAGAACGCCGTCCGTGGGCGCGCTGAGAACGCCACCCGTGGTCGCGCCGAGAAGGGCTGCCCCGCGTCGTCAGCCGGGACGAAGCGATCCGTCCCGCCTCCGCGCGAGACAGTCCCACGCATAGCTCAGCGAGGCTGCCATCCGCGCCGGGCGGCGAGCCACGCCAGCGCCTGTTCCCCGCTGAACCTCTGGTGCTGCCGGCTGTGCGGTGAGGCGGTGCTCGGCCCGCTGGCCGCCCGGGTCAGCCAGTAGCCGCTCATCGCCGCCAGGGTCCCGTCCACGCCCGCCGCCGGCGCCTCCCACGGCGCGAGCAGGCCATCCGCGTCGAGTCCGCTGGCGTACGCCGTGACCAGCAGGCTCACCGTGTCGAACCAGGGGGCGCCCAGGCATGGCCAGGTCCAGTCGCAGAGCCAGGCTTCCCCGTACCCGTCGATCATGACGTTGTCTATCCGCAGGTCGCCGTGGAGCATGCCAGGCCCGGCGACCAGGGCCGGCAGCCCTTGCTCGAGGTGCGCCAGGTCGTCAAGGCGCTCGCGGACCCACGGGGGTGCTGGTGGGAGTGGGGCCCGCCCGCCGGCGATCTCCGACCACCAGGACAATTCGCCGCTCACGATGTCGCTCAGCCTCGGCAGCCCGGGCGTCGTCGGCAGAGACAACGCGGCGGACGCCGTCTGCCAGGCCCGCAACGCTGCCGCGAGGTCGTCCGGTTTCCACGGCAGTTCGGGTACGCGCCCGTCGAGCGCGTCCAAACACAGCACGTAGTGCCCTTCCGTGGCCATCGCCCACCGGAGCCGTGGTGCCCGTACCTGTGGCGGCAGCGCCGATGTGACGACCGCCTCACGGGCGTACGCATCGGCATCGGGTTGAGTCAGCGGAGCCGCCTTGAGGAACGCGCGTTCGCCGGCCGATGTCTCGACAACGGCCGCGAAAGCCCTGGTGAAGCCCCCGCCTGCGGTGGTCGAGGCGGTCACCCGGGCGCCGAGCCGCGCTTCGATCGCATCCCGCAGGGTCAACGGCAAATCCCCCCAATGCGGACGTACGGCCGTAGCACCGTAAGCGACCTCGGGCAGCGATATCGGACGCATGCCCCCATCCTGCCTCCCCGCTTTTGTCGTACCCGGCTGGCAGGCTGTCGCCCATGAGAACGGACGACTTCTGGGCGGTCATCGACCGGGCCACCGCCGACCGGCCGGGTTCGCCCGACGAGGTGGCGAAGCGGGCGGTCGCCGACCTGACCGGGCGCGATCCCGCCGAGATCGTGGCGTGGGGCCGGCACCTCGACAAGGTGATGGCCGCCTCCGGCAAGGAGGATCTGTGGGCTGCGGCCTACCTGATCAACGGCGGCTGCTCGGACGACGGTTTCGACCACTTTCGGGGTTGGCTGATCGCCAACGGCCGGGAGGTCCTGGCCCGAGCCGTCCGCGACCCCGACTCCCTCGCCGACCTACCCGCCGTCCGCGCCGCTGCCTCGACCGGCGCGGTGTTCGAGGCGGAGGAAATCCTGACGATCGCCCAGGTGGCCCACCGCGAGGCGACGGGCGACGAGCTGCCGCCCGGCGAGGCCGCCCCAACCCGCCCTGACGCGTCGATGCTCTGGGATTTCGACGACGAGGAGGAGATGCAGCGTCGCCTGCCACGCTTGTCATCCCTCTTCCTCGAGCCGCCGGAATAGGCACGCGGCCACGGACACGCCCGCCGTCCATGGTGGGCAACGGTGAGGATTCGCATCGAGGACGGATGTGTGAATTGAACAGACCGAAGCCATGAGCGTGCCTCAGCATGACGTCGCACGGTGGCCGCCAGCCGCAGCACGGCACGCTCCGCCGACACGGTCGTCTGCGACCGCGCCGGATCCACGGCCGGCTGCCCGGCCCGCGCCGCCTCCGCGGGGCAGGGTCGTGGCCGTGAGTCGTAACGACGCCTATTCCTTCAGCAAGCCCCAGCACGAGGCGATCGAGCTGGTCGCCGGCCTCGGCGTCCGCGGTGACGTGCACGCCGGCGTCACGGTTCGGCACCGAAGCAGGGTCGCCGCCGATCCGACCCAGCCCAACCTGCGGCAGGTGCACCTGATCCACGCCGAGCTGCACGAACAGGTGCGCGACCTTGGTTACGACGTCCCGCCGGGCGGACTGGGGGAGAACGTAACCACCGCGGGCATCGATCTGCTCGCGCTCCCATGTGGAACGATCCTCCGCTTCGGGCCCCCCGTCCCGGAGTCGCCGTCGGACGCGGCGAATGAAAGCGACGAGACGCCAAACGCGGTGGATCGCGACGTCCCGGCGAGCGACATCGTGGCGGCGAGCGGCGATGCGCCGATGGGTGGTGGCTCGACCGGCGGCGGTGCCCTGGTGGGTGGTGGCTTGGTCGACGGCGGCGGTGCCCCGGTGGGTGGTGGCTCGGCCGACGATGGCGGCGCGCCGGTGAGTGGTGGCTTGGTCGACGGTGGTGGCGCGCCGGTGGGTAGTGGCCTGGTCGGCGAGGGCGGTGCGCCGACGGGTGGTGGGTTGGTCGACGGCGGTAGCGCGACCCACGGTGGTGGCTCGGCGGTCGGTGGTGGCTCGGCGGTCGGTGGTGGCGCGACCCACGGTGGTGGCGTGGCGGTCGGTGGTAGCGCGGCGGTCGGTGGTAGCCCGGCCGACGTTGTTGTTGCCGCTCGGAGGGCGTCGCTCGACGGCTCTGGCGAGGATGTTGTCGCGGTGCTGGCGGCCGTCGTCGCGGCTGAGGAGGCTCGGGGTGGCAGGGGGGATTTGCGGCCCGCTGTTGTGGTGACCGGGCTGCGTAATCCCTGCCAGCAGATCAATCGGTTCCGGAGTGGGCTGCTCAGGCAGGTGCTGGGCAAGGATGCCGAGGGGAATGTCGTGCGCAAGGCCGGCGTGATGGCCGTTGTGCTGCGCGGCGGGACGATTCGGCCCGGTGACGACATTGCCGTCGAGTTGCCGGCGGTGGGGCCGCGTCGGGCGCTGGATCGGGTGTGAGACGGCCGTGGCGGGGTGGGTTTCGGGGTCTTACGAGGCGGGGGAGGATCGGGTCTTGTCCGGGGTGGGTTCGGGACGTGGGACGATAGGAGGGCCGGACCTCGTGCCGGTTGCCAGTCGGCAGATCTGACCTGCGTGAGAAGAACGGACGAACGTGCCTGGACCGCTCGACCCCGGCGTGAACATCATCGGAGCGACCGATCCAGGTCGTATCCGCAACTTCTGCATCATCGCTCACATCGACCACGGCAAGTCGACCTTGGCCGACCGGATGCTGCAGATCACCGGCGTGGTCGACCCGCGGCAGATGCGGGCTCAGTATCTCGACCGCATGGACATCGAGCGTGAGCGTGGCATCACGATCAAGAGCCAGGCCGTGCGCATGCCCTGGGTCGTTCGCGAGGGTGAGCAGACGGGTGAGTCCGCCGTCCTCAACATGATCGACACTCCCGGGCACGTCGACTTCACCTACGAGGTGTCCCGCAGCCTTGCCGCCTGTGAAGGGGCGGTTCTCCTGGTCGACGCCGCGCAGGGGATCGAGGCGCAGACCCTGGCCAACCTGTATCTGGCCATGGAGAACGATCTGCACATCATCCCCGTACTGAACAAGATCGATCTTCCCGCCGCCCAGCCGGAGAAGTATGGCGAGGAGCTCGCCAAGCTCATCGGGTGTGAGCCCAGTGACGTGCTGCGGGTCTCCGGCAAGACGGGCGAGGGGGTCGGGCACCTGCTCGACGAGATCGTCCGGCAGTTCCAGCCGCCGGTCGGTGACGCGGCGGGGCCCGCCCGGGCGATGATCTTCGACTCCGTGTACGACGTGTACCGCGGCGTCGTCACCTATGTGCGGGTCATCGACGGGCGGATCGAGGCTCGCGACCGGATCAAGATGATGTCGACCGGGGCCGTACACGAGCTTCTCGAGATCGGGGTCGTCTCTCCCGAGATGGAGAAGGCCGGCGCGCTCGGGGTCGGCGAGGTCGGCTACCTGATCACCGGTGTGAAGGACGTGCGGCAGTCCCGGGTCGGCGACACCGTCACCGGCAACGCGCGTCCCGCCCAGGAGGCGCTCGGCGGCTACAAGGACCCGCGCCCGATGGTGTACTCAGGGCTGTATCCGATCGACGGCTCCGACTACCCGGCGCTGCGTGACGCGCTCGACAAGCTCAAGCTCAACGACGCCGCGCTCACCTACGAGCCGGAGACGTCCGCGGCGCTCGGCTTCGGGTTCCGGTGCGGCTTCCTTGGCCTGCTGCACCTGGAGATCATCGGTGAGCGGCTGGAGCGGGAGTTCAACCTCGACCTGATCTCCACCGCGCCGAACGTGGTCTATCAGGTGATCACCGAGGACATGCAGGAATTCGTCGTCACCAACCCCAGCGAATTCCCGACCGGCAAGATCGCCGAGATCCACGAGCCGGTGGTCCGGGCGACGGTGCTGGTGCCCAACGAGTACGTGGGCGCGGTCATGGAGCTGTGCCAGAGCCGCCGCGGCAGCCTCCTCGGCATGGAGTACCTCTCCTCCGAGCGGGTCGAACTGCGCTACACCCTGCCGCTCGCGGAGATCATTTTTGACTTCTTCGACCAGCTCAAGAGCAAGACCAAGGGGTACGCGTCACTCGACTACGAACCCTCCGGCGAGCAGGTGGCCGACCTGGTGAAGGTCGACATCCTCCTGCACGGCGAGCCGGTCGACGCGTTCAGCGCGATCGTGCACAAGGACAAGGCCTACAACTACGGCGTCACGATCGCCTCCAAGCTGCAGAAGCTGATCCCGCGCCAGCAGTTCGAGGTGCCGATCCAGGCGGCCATCGGCAGCCGGATCATCGCCCGCGAAACGATCCGCGCCATCCGCAAGGACGTGCTCGCCAAGTGCTACGGCGGTGACATCAGCCGTAAGCGCAAGCTGCTCGAGAAGCAGAAGGAAGGCAAGAAGCGGATGAAGATGGTCGGCCGGGTCGAGGTGCCGCAGGAGGCCTTCATCGCCGCGCTCTCCACCTCAGACGGCCCCGACACCAAGGGCGCCGCCAAGAAGTAGCCCCCGCCCCCAGCGGCGCCCCGCAAAAATGGGGGTGCCGCGTTGAGGCATGCCCCCGACCGGGTGGTGGCGCGGTAGTGGCTGGTGGCGCGGCAGCAGCTTGCGAGCGTCGGCTGAGCCGCGCGGGCCTGTGGTGCGAGCGTCGGCTGAGCCGCGCGGGCCTGTGGTGCGAGCGTCGGCTGAGCCGCGCGGCAAGCAGTGGTTGAGCCCCAGGGCAGGCGGCGGGAGCAGTGGCTGAGCCGCGTGGCTGGTGGTGCGGGCGGTGGCTGAGCCCTGCGGGCTGGTGGGTTGGCAGCGGCAGCAGGTGCGAGGTGGCGTCGCGGGAGGTGGCACTGAGTGGCCGGATGGCCGGATGGGTTCTGGCAGGAAGGCCGGTGCAGTCTCTTCGGGTCCTGTGGACGGTGTTGTCAGTGGGTTGTGTGGGGTTCCCGGGCGATGGAATTACGGCGGGTGGCCAGGAATCGGTAACAGAGCGAATGAAGGGCGCGACCTGCGCCGATGACCTCTTCGGGGGATTGCGGGCGGCGGGCGGCTGAGAGCTTCCTGGCAATTCGCGGTTTGATTTTTCGGGTGCTCGGGAACTCTGCGGTTCGACGGACGCAACGAATGTTCCACCCCCCGAGGAGGTACTCCCAATGACTGTCACCGGCATCATCACCGCGCTCATCGTCGGTCTCATTATCGGCGCCCTGGGTCGCCTGGTCGTACCCGGCAAGCAGAACATTCCGATCTGGCTCACGATGGTTATCGGTGTCGTGGCCGCGCTGCTGGGCACCGTGCTCGCCCGCGCCGTGGGTGTCGACCGGACCGCTGGGGTCGACTGGACTGAGCTGCTGTTCCAGGTCGTTCTGGCCGCGCTGGGTGTGGCGCTGGTCGTCGGCATCGGCGGTCGCCGCGGTGTCAGCCGCCGCTAACCTCAGGCCCCTCGGGGGCTTGTAGGAACCGCACTGCCAAGAGACGCCGGGCCCGAAGGGGCCCGGCGTTTCGCATGCCCGACCCGCCACGGGCGCTGGAGAGGGCCAAGGCAGGTCAGCCCCCACGGCCGGAGAAGAGGGTCAGGCAGGTTGCCCCCACGGCCGGAGAAGAGGGTCAGGCAGGTTGCCGCTACGGCCGGAGGAGAGGGTCAGGCAGGTTGCCCCCACGGCCGGAGAAGAGGGTCAGGCAGGTTGCCGCTACGGCCGGAGGAGAGGGTCAAGGTGGGTCGCCACCACGGCCGGAGGGGCGGGTGTGGCAGGTCAGCCCGGCGCGCCCGTAACGGTCTGGACCAGAGTCCTGGGTCGGGTGTGTGCCACGGGACTGGGGTGTGCCCGTATCTGAAAAAAGATCTTCAGTAGCGGAACTTGTGCTGGGCGCTGCGGCGGTTGACCCAGGCCGGGAGGGCGTCGATGTGCCCGAGGTGGGGGATCTGCTCGACCGGGTCGTGGGCCTGTGTCACGTCGCGCATTGTGACGACGCAGCCTTGGACGAGGCGGTCGCCGCGCAGGTCGCGGTAGGTTGCTTCGACCAGGATCTGGGTGTCGTCCGGGCGGCGTAGGGCGCAGTAGAGGACTCCGTCGCCGTCCTCGCGCAGGGCGCGGCGGACGTGGCTGGTGTCGTCCGGGTGGACCAGGTCCAGGAGGGTGGCGAAGGGCGGGAGTTCCTCGGTGCCCAGCAGTTCGTGGAGGGCGGGGCTGGCGTAGCGGATCACCTGGTCGTCGTCGACGACGAGCATGATGTCCGCGGTGTTGCGGATGACCGCGCGCAGGTAGAGGTCGCTGTCGCGGCGGCCGACCGCGTCGACCAGGCAGATGCGGTCCAGGGCGAGGGCGGCCTGGCCGGCGAGGACTTCGAGGGCGTCGCGGCTGGCGGTCAGGGTGTCGCGGTTGCCTTCGAGGACGAGGGCGCCGCCGTTGGGGCGGGCCACGGCCAGCGGTTCCAGCCAGAGTGGGCACACGAGTGTGGCCTCGCCCACGGGGTCTGTGTCGGTGCCCGGTGGGGTGGTGGGGCGGGTCGGGCTGAGCCACCAGCTGCGTGGGCGGGGGCCGTTCGCGGCCGGGGGCAGGGCGGCGAGGGTGAGTTGGCGGTCGTCGGTGGCGAACACGACGCGGGTCAGGTCGTTCGCGAACAGGAGTTGGGACACGGCGCCGCGGACCGCCCGGTCGACGGCGGCTTCGTCCGCCGCGGCGACCAGGGCCGCGCTGGCCTCGCGGAGGGCTCGTTCGCGCAGGAGGGCCTGGCTGTTGAGCGTGACCGAGTCGGCGAGGCGGGTGATCGTCAGCACCAGGGTGATGGCGGCCGTGACCGCGATGACGACGCCGTCGGTGACCGTGCCTGACGCCGCTTCGACCAGCAGGACCAGCGGGGGTGTGGCGACTGACACACCCAGCAGGGCGGCCCAGCGGCCCTGCCACGGGGCCGGGCGTGTCGGGATGGGGTTGGTCAGGCGGACCATCGAGGGGTGCAGGGCGGCGGCGCCCCAGGCGAGGTAGAGGACCATGTAGCCGATCTCGCTGTACCAGGCCGGGTGCAGGCCGTACGCGAGGTCGCTGGCGAGCAAGCCGACCGCGCCCGTGCAGAGCAGCAGCGCCGACCAGTTGAACCAGGCAGCCGCCGCCAGCCGGACGGTGACGCCGATGAGGAGCAGGGAGCCGATGACGTCGGTCGACGAGAGGGCGGCGAGCCGGCCGCTGTCGCCGATGAGGAAGACCCATCCCACCAGCAGGGCCGCGCAGGCGGCCGCGAGCAGGTCGATGAGCCGGGCACGGCTCATGAGCAGGGCGCCTCTGCGGGTGAACTGCAGCAGCGCCAGCGCCACGAAGACGAACATCGTCAGGTAGCAGGTTGCCGCGGCGTCGTAGGCGCCCAGCGCGTAGCAGGCGTCACCAGCGGAAATGCAGACGATCGAGGCAGCGAGCAGGAGCCAGGGTGCGAGGCGGGCCGGCCGGTGGCGGCTCAGCCCGACGGCGAAGGCTCCGACGCTCGCGGCTCCGAACAGGATCCATTCCAGGGCTTGGAGCACCAATAACTAGTACCAGCACGGTCGCTGTCTGTCCATGTCGATATATACGCAGCGCTATGACCGAGGAAGCGTTGCGCGACCGGCGTGAACCCGCGTGAATGCGCGTGAATGCGCGGACGCATCGAGAATCGGCGCAGGTCAGTGAAATACCTCGGCCACGACAGTGCCGTTGCCGACCCGGCGGTCGCCGGTTACGGGCTGCCACTTTCCGTCCGGTGCGGTCCACTCGCGATCGGCGAAACGTACCCGTTCGAGGCCGGTGGATTCGGCGTGCGACACCAACCAGTGCGCGTACTGCCATCCCGCACTCGGGTCCTTGACGGCGACGGTGAGGTCCGCGGCGTTCGGGGCCTCGACTCCCCAGTCGAGGGCGAAACCCTGCGCCAGGGCCGTCGCCGCGGCCGCGCCCCGCAGGGTGGGTTTGCCGCTGACCGCGCACTCCACCGCGCCGGTGGCCCGACCGGTGAGCGCCTTGGCGAGCACCTCGGACTCGTCGGCCCATTTCTCGTACGCGTTCGGGTACGCCGAGCGCTGCACCTTCTGCGCCGCGTCCGTGACCCGCATCTTCTTCCAGCCCTTGACCTTCTTGAGCGCGGAATAGAACTTGTCCGCCGCGTAGCGGGGGTCCTGGATCTTCTCCGGGGTGCCCCATCCCTGGCTGGGCCGCTGCTGGAAGAGGCCGACCGAGTCGCGGTCGCCGGTGTCCAGATTCTCCAGCTTGGACTCCTGGAACGCGGTGGCCAGCGCGACCACGACGGCGCGTTCGGGCATTTTGCGCCGCATGCCGACCGCCGAGATCGTGGCCGCGTTGGCCATCTGGACCGAGTCGAGAGTGACCTCACCGTCGGCTCGGACCGTGCACTCCGGTCCGAGCCGCGGCAGCTTGAGGCCGCCGGTGAAGGACTTGCTGACGAAGAACAACCCGAGGGCGGCGACGAGCACGACCACCGCGGTAATCGCGATCGGCTTCCGCTTCACCGCAGCCTCCCCCTTGTCGTCGGACGACAAGCGTAGACAACGATCGCGCGTGGTTTACGTGACCGGTACCCAGCTCGCCGGGCGCTTCTCCCGGAAGGCCGTCACGCCCTCGCGTCCCTCGTCCGACTTGAAGTATGCCGCCGAGCGCTCGGAGAGCTCCGCGAGATCGGCGCGGATGGACCCGCCCGGTGACCGGCGCAACAGCTGCTTGGTGCCGGCCAGCGCGAGGGGGCCGCCCTTGACCAGGGCGTCGCAGTACGCGCCCACGGCGGCGTCCAGCCCGTCGGCCTCGACCGCGGCGGTGACCAGGCCGATCTGCTCCGCCCGGGCGCCGTCGAACACGTTGCCGGTCAGGTAGAGCTCCGCGGCGGCCCGGGGAGCCAGCCGGGGCAGCACGGTGGCGCTGATCACAGAAGGGATCACGCCGAGCCGCACCTCGGAGAAGGCGAACGTGGTCTCGCGGGTGCAGACGGCGATGTCGGCCGCGGCGACCAGGCCGAGCCCGCCGGCGCGGGCCGGCCCGCCGATCCTGGCCACCACGGGCTTGGGGAACTCCCAGATGGCCGCCAGCACGTCGGCCAGCAGTTCGGCGGGGACCCGGCCGTTCTCCCGCGCCTCGGCGGTCTCCTTCAGATCGGCCCCGGAGCAGAACACCGGGCCGGTATGGGAGATCACCACCGCCCGGACGGCGGCGTCGGTCAGCGCGGCGCTGAGGCCGCTGAGCAGTTCGGTCATGAGCTGGGAGGACAGCGCGTTGCGGTTCGAGGGGCTGTCCAGCGTCAGGGTGGCAACCCCGGCGTCGGTGACGGTACGGACCAGAGCCATGACCGAACCCTAACGGTGCCCGTGCACACTTGGCAGATGCCTGGTCCCCTGCCCGACGGCGAGCCCGTGCCGGCTGACGGTTCGCTGCCCGCCTCGGCGTTGCGCGAGGCCGGCCGCGGCGGCTTCGGCGTGTACGTCCACGTGCCGTTCTGCGCGAGCCGCTGCGGCTACTGCGACTTCAACACGTACACGGCGAGCGAGCTGGGTGGCGGGGCGAGCCGCGACGAGTACGCGGACACGGTGCTGCGCGAGCTCGCGCTCGCCGGCGGGATCCTGCGGGCGCGGGTCGACACGGTCTTCGTCGGCGGCGGCACGCCCACCCTGCTCGACCCGGGCGACCTGGGCCGGATCCTGGAGGGCATCGACCGCACCTGGGGCCTGGCCGCGGACGCGGAGATCACCACCGAGGCCAACCCCGAGTCGGTGACCCCGGCCTCGTTGCAGGCGCTGCGCAAGGCCGGATACAACCGCATCTCGCTGGGCATGCAGTCGGCCTCGCCCGGCGTGCTCGCGATTCTCGACCGCCGGCACACCGCCGGGCGGGCGCCCCAGGCCGCGGTGGAGGCCCGGGAAGCCGGGTTCGACCACGTCAACCTGGACCTGATCTACGGGACGCCCGGGGAGACCGCGGACGACTTCGCCGCCTCGCTCGACGCCGCGATCGCGGCCGGGGTCGACCATGTCAGCGCGTACTCGCTGATCGTCGAGGACGGCACGCGGATAGCCGGCCGGATGCGCCGCGGCGAACTGCCGTACCCGGAGGACGACGTCGCGGCCGATCGCTACCTGGCCGCCGAGCGGGCCCTCGCGGCGGCGGGATTCTCCTGGTACGAGGTCTCCAACTGGGCCACGTCGGAGGCGGCGCGGTGCCGGCACAACCGCCTGTACTGGACCGGCGGCGACTGGTGGGGCCTCGGGCCGGGCGCGCACAGCCACGTCGGCGGGGTGCGGTGGTGGAACGTCAAGCACCCTTCCGCGTACGCGAAGCGGCTGGCCGACGGGGTCTCGCCGGGACTGGGCCGGGAGGTGCTCAGCGGCGAGGACCGCCGGATGGAGGAGGTCATGCTGCGGCTGAGGCTGGCCGACGGGCTGCCGCTCGGCCTGGCCCGCCAGGACGGCGCCCGGCGGGCCCTGGAAAACGGACTTCTCGAACCGATCGCGTACGGGGAAGGCAGGGCGGTTCTGACCCTGCGTGGCCGTCTGCTGGCCGACGCGGTAGTTCGCGACCTCGTGTGACCTGGGCGGCGCCGCCGAGTGCCGACGCCGCCCCACGCGCTACTTGATCAACGACATCGACATCGGATATTTGTACGGCGTGCCCTCGTTCGCCTTCATGCCGGCGATGAGGGAGAACACGACGACAACCACCCATGCGGCCAACGGCAGGAAGAAGAGCAGACCCGCCGAACACACCGCGAGGATGCTGGACGCGATGGTGGCAATCGCCCAGGTGATCTGGAAGTTGAGTGCGTCGACAGCGTGCGCACGGACCGTCGGTGACACGTTGCCCCGGGCCAGGAGCGCTACCAGCGGAGCGATGAAGCCGACGACGATGCCGCCGAAGTGCGCGAGCAGGATCCAGGTCTTGTCGTCGCCACCGGGCTGGCCGTAGCCCTTCGACGGGTAGCCGGGCTGCTGGCCGTACGCGCCGGGAGCGCCATACGGGGAGCCGGAGCCGGGCGGGGGTCCGTATCCGCCCGCGCCGGAACTCGGCGGCGGGCCGTACCCGCCGGCGCCGGAGGTGGGCGGCGGGGCGCCATAGGGCGGGGGCTGGGGAGCTCCGTAGGACGGAGGCTGGGGGGATCCGTAGGCCGGGGGCGGCGGCGGGGCCGAGCCCTGGCTGCCCGGATACTGGTGGAAAGGCGCGGTGGGGTCCGAGGGATTTCCCTCACCGGGCGGGCGCGGCGGTTCAGTCATGGCCCACACGGTAGGACCGCGGGCCGATCGTGGCGAGGGCAACACCCGGCCCAGGTCGAAGAATAGACACTCGGCTAAGTAGCCTCTGCATCATCGGTCGATCATCGCGCGGCGACCGGGGGCGTCGTAGACTGGCACTCGACTTGACGGAGTGCCAGGGGACAGGGTGGAGGGGTCATGAGTCTCGATGACCGCAAGCTCGAGGTGCTCCGCGCCATCGTCGAGGACTACGTCGCCACCCAGGAGCCGGTGGGCAGCAAAGCCCTCGTCGAGCGCCGCCAGCTCGGCGTCTCCCCGGCCACCGTCCGCAACGACATGGCCGTGCTGGAGGAGGAGGGTTACATCCGCCAGCCGCACACCAGTGCGGGTCGGGTGCCCACCGACGCCGGCTACCGGCTCTTCGTGGACCGGTTGTCGCGGGTCAAAGCGCTGAGCCCGGCCGAGCGGCGGGCCATCGAGCGGTTCCTGGCCGGCGCGGTCGACCTGGACGACGTGGTGCACCGCACGGTGCGCCTGCTCGCCCAGCTCACCCGCCAGGTCGCCGTGGTGCAATATCCGAGTTTGTCCCGCTCCTCCGTGCGGCACCTCGAGCTGGTGCCGATCTCCACCACCCGGATCATGCTCGTGATGATCGCCGACACCGGTCGGGTCGAGCAGCGGCTCGTCGAGCTGCCCGCGCCGACCGGCCCCGACGACGTGCTCGACATGCGGCGCAAGGTCAACGCGAAGTTGACCGGGGTGAAGCTCGCCGACACGCCGCCGCTGGTGCAGGCGCTGGTCGACGAGTCCGCCCCGGAGAAGCGCAACACCGTGGCGTGCGTCGCCTCCGTGCTCCTGGAGACCCTGGTCGAGCGCAGTGACGAACGTCTCGCCCTGGCCGGCACGGCCAACCTGACCCGCGGCGGCGTCCTGGATTTCCAGGGTTCGCTGCGTCCCGTGCTGGAGGCTCTCGAGGAGGAGGTCATCCTGCTCAAGCTCATCGGCGAAGTGGAGCCCAGCACCACCCGGGTCCGCATCGGCGACGAGAACGAGATCGACAATCTCCGGGCGGCGTCGGTGGTGAGCACCGGTTACGGACCGGGTACGACAATCGTTGGTGGCCTCGGCGTGCTGGGGCCGACTCGGATGGACTACCCCGGCACCATCGCCACGGTGCGTGCCGTGGCACGCTACGTTGGCGATCTGCTGGCCCAGAACTGAAGCAAAAGCGACGACGGTCTCCGGCGCACAGCGCGGGGCAGACATGAGGACTCGAAACCCTGTGGCGAAGGACTACTACGGAATTCTCGGCATCAGCCGCGAAGCCACCGACGACGAGATCAAGCGTGCCTACCGCAAGCTGGCCCGTCAGTACCACCCCGACGTCAATCCCGATCCCGAGGCGCACGAGAAGTTCAAGGACATCAACGCAGCCTACGAGGTCCTCTCCGACGACCAGAAGCGGCAGATCGTCGACCTGGGCGGCGACCCTCTCGCCCCCGGCGGCGGCGCGGGTGCCGGTCCGGGCGGTCCCGGCGGCGCCGGCCCGTTCGTCGGCTTCCAGGACATCATGGACGCGTTCTTCGGCACGGCCGCCGGCGGCGCCGGGGCCCGGGGCCCGCGGCCGCGCACCCGGCCCGGCGCCGACGCGATCCTGCGCCTGGAGCTCGACCTGGTCGAGACCGCGTTCGGGGTCGAGGCGCCGATCACCGTCGACACCGCGGTGCTCTGCACCCAGTGCACCGGCGCCGGCACCGCGCCCGGCACCCATCTGGCCACCTGTGAGACCTGTGGCGGCCGGGGCGAGGTCCAGTCGGTGCAGCGCACCTTCCTGGGCCAGGTTGTCTCGTCGCGTCCCTGTCAGAACTGCCAGGGTCACGGCACGGTGATCCCGCAACCCTGCCCGACCTGCGCCGGCGACGGCCGGATCCGGACCCGGCGCTCGCTGACGGTCAAGATCCCGGCCGGCGTCGAGGACGGCATGCGGATCCGCCTGGCCCAGCAGGGCGAGGTCGGCCCCGGCGGCGGCACGGCCGGCGATCTCTACGTGGAGATCCACGAGCGTCCGCACGACGTCTACTCCCGCAAGGGCGACGACCTGCACTGCCGCGTCACCCTGCCGATGACGGCGGCGGCCCTCGGCACCCGGCTGACCATCAAGACCCTCGACTCGGAGGAGAACATCGAGGTCAAGCCCGGCACGCAGCCGGCTTCGACCCTGCGCGTACGCGGCAAGGGCGTGCCGCACCTGCGCGGGCAGGGCCGCGGCGAGCTCTTCGTGCACCTCGACGTGAAGACCCCGACCAAGCTCACGGCCGACCAGGAGCGGATGCTGCGCGACTTCGCCAAGACCCGTGGCGAGGACGTGGCCGAGCTGAGTAAGCAGGGCGGGTTCTTCTCGCGCATGCGGGACGCCTTCAACGGGCACTGACCGTGTCCGCGCCCCTGTTCCTCGTCGACGACCTGCCCACGTCCGGGCGCTTCACGCTGGCCGGCCGGGAGGGCCATCACGCCGCCGACGTGCAGCGACTGCGGGTCGGGGAGGCCCTGGTCCTCGCCGACGGGCGGGGCGGCTCGGTGCGTGCCGAGGTCACCGGGGTCGGCCGGGGCAGCATCGACGTCGAGGTCGGGGAGCGGACCCTCACGCCCGCGCCGGACCCACGGTTGGTCGTCGTGCAGGGGATCGCCAAGGGTGACCGCGGCGAGCTCGCCGTGCAGGCGATGACGGAGATCGGGGTCGACGAGATCATTCCCTGGGCCGCGTCCCGGGCGGTGACGCAGTGGCGCGGAGACCGGGGCGTACGCGCCCGGGAGAAGTGGGTCTCCACCGCGCGCGAGGCCGCCAAGCAGGCACGCCGGCCCTGGCTGCCGCTGGTGTCCGGCGACCCCGACGTGTCGACCAAGCAGGCCGCCGCGCGGCTGTCGGCCGCCGCGGCGGCCTTCGTGCTGCACGAGGAGGCGACCGACCGGCTGACCGGGGCGAAGCTGCCAGACTCGGGCGAGATCGTGCTGGTCGTGGGGCCTGAGGGCGGGATAAGCGACCAGGAGGTGGGCGCGTTCGTCGCGGCCGGCGCCCAGCCGGTGCGGCTCGGCGACGCGGTGTTGCGGACGTCGACCGCGGGGGTTGCCGCGCTCGCCGTGCTGTCGGCGCGGCTAGACCGTTGGTGAGCCGCTCCGGCGGCCGCATTCTGCGCAGGGCGATCACCCGCAACGGCCGGCGGCTGTCGGCCGGCACCGCGCTGGTTGGCCTGTTCCAGGCCTGCGAGGCGGCGATCCCGGTCCTCATCGGCGTGATCGTCGACCGTGCCGTCACCCCGGGCGACGGCACCGCGCTGGCGCTCTGGATCGGGGTGCTCGGCCTGGTGTTCGCCGTGCTGACCCTGTCGTACCGGTTCGGGGCGCGGCTGCTCATGGCGGCGATCGCCGAGGAGGCGCACCGGCTGCGCGTCGAGGTTTCCGCGAAGATCCTGCATCCTCGCGGCGTTCATACCGATTTCCGCGCCGGGGACCTGCTGACCGTGTCGACCAGCGACGCCGACAACACGTCGTACCTGCTCGACTATGTGCCGCGCATCGTCGGCGCCCTCGTGGCAACCGCGGTCAGCGCCGTCACGCTGTTGCTGATCTCCGTGCCGCTGGGGCTGGCAGTGCTGCTCGCGACGCCGCTGGTGCTGATCGTGTTGCAGATCAGCGCCCCACTGATCCGCAAGCGGGTCGCCGACGAGCAGGAGCAGGCCGGCCGGGCCGCCTCGCTCGCCGTCGACCTGGTCACGGGACTGCGGCCGTTGCGGGGCATCGGCGCGCGGGAGGCGGCCGCCGAGCGCTACCGCGGGGTGAGCCGCCGCTCGCTTGCCGCCACTTTGCGCGCCGGCCGTACGCAGAGCATCTATCTCACCGCTTCCACCACGCTGAGCACGCTCCTGGCGTGCGGCATCGCGATCCTCGCCGGGTGGTTCGCCCTCACCGGCCGCATCACGGTCGGCCAGTTCATCACCGTCATCGGCTCCGCGCAGTTCCTCGTCGAGCCGTTCGGCCTGCTGGCGATCGTGCCGGGCCTGGTCGCGGAGGCGCGCGCCAGCGCGGACCGGGTCGCCCGGGCCACCGACGCCGGCCTGATCCTGCCGCGGGGGACCGCCGCCCCCGCCGCCGAGCGGTGCGAGCTGCGCCTGAGCGGAGTCCGGCACGGCCCGCTCGCGGGCCTGGACCTGCACGTGCGCCCCGGGGAGTTCGTCGGCGTCGTGGCCCGTCGGGCGGCGGACGCCGAGGCCCTGGTCGGACTGCTCGCCCTTCCGACCGGCTACGAGGGTACGGTCCAGCTCGGCGGCGTACCGATCGACGAGGTCGACCGGGACCACGCCCGACGCCTCCTGCTGGTCGAACCGCACCACTGCGACCTGTTCACCGGCACCATCGCGGCCAATGTCGCCGTACACGACGATCGCGACTCCCTGGCCGAAGCGCTCGCCGCCGCGGCCGCCGACGAGGTGGTGGACACCCACCCCGACGGGCTCGACACGCCGGTCGCCGAGCGGGGTGCCAGCCTCTCCGGCGGCCAGCGGCAGCGGCTCGCCCTGGCCCGTGCCCTGCTCGCCCGCCCGCCGGTGCTGGTGCTGCACGATCCGACCACCGCCGTCGACGCGGTCACCGAGCACGCCATCGCCCAGGGCATCCGCGCGCTGCGCCACGGTCCGGGATCGGGCTTCGGCACGGTCGTGATCACCAGCAGCCCGGCCCTGCTCGCCGCCACCGACCGGGTCGTCGTCCTCGGCGACGGCGTGGTCACCGCCGAGGGCACCCACGCGGATCTCGGCGCCGCCGACGACTCCTATCGCCGGTTGGTGCTGCGATGACGGCCAGGCTTCCGGTCGCGACGGCTAGGCAGAGCTGGGACTGGCTTCGAGCCGAGGCGCGCGACCGCCGGGGCGAGGTGGCCGGGACGGTGGCGGTCGGACTGCTCGCGGCCGCCGCCTCCATCGTTCCGGTGTGGGCGCTGGGGCTGCTCGTCGACCGGGTCCGCGCGGGAGCCGGCACCTCGGCGATCGTGGGGCTCATCCTCGTCATCGTGGTCTCCGCGCTGGTGGGTGGCGGTGCGACCGGGCTGTCCACGTACCTCGGTGGCCGGCTCGGCGCCCGGATGCTCGCCGACCTGCGCGAGAGCACCGTGGCGACCGCGCTGCGGCTGCCCGCGCTCGTGCTGGACCGGGCCGGCCGCGGCGATCTGCTGTCACGGGTCGGCGCCGACATCGCGGCGATCGGCAAGGCCGTGTCCGACGTCGTGCCCCCGCTGTTCTCGTCCGTCCTGCTCGCCGTGCTGAGCCTCGCCGCGATGACGGGGATCGACTGGCGACTGGGGCTGGCCGGTGCCGTCGCGGTGCCGTTCTACGTCGCCGCGCTGCGGTGGTACCTGCCGCGTTCGGGCCCCCGGTACGCCCAGGAGCGGGCCGCCGTCGCCGAACGGTCCCAGTTGCTCGTCGAGAGCATGCAGGGCCTGCGGACGGTGCATGCCTACCGGCTGGAGGACCGGCACCTGCGCGACGTCGACGGCGCCTCCGCCCGGGCCCGGGACCTCACGGTGAACGTCTTCGCGCTGTTGACCCGCTTCGGCGGCCGGATCAACCGGGCCGAGTTCTTCGGGCTCGCCGCGCTTCTGACGACGGGCTTTCTGCTGGTCCGCGAGGGCGCCGTCACCGTCGGCGAGACGTCGGCGGCCGCCCTGCTGTTCCACCGGTTGTTCAACCCGGTGGCGATGCTGGTGTTCACCTTCGACGAGGTGCAGGCCGCCGGGGCGAGCCTGGCCCGCCTGGTCGGCGTCCAGCGGATGCCCGTGGAGCAGCGTGCCGGCGGGCGGCGGCCCGCCGACTCGACGCTGTCGCTGGACGAGGTCGGCTTCAGCTACGACGGCGTCACCCCGGTCTTGCGCGACGTGTCGCTGCGGGTCGCGCCGGGGGAGCGGGTCGCGCTGGTCGGCTCGACCGGTGCC
The DNA here is from genome assembly GCF_040682215.1 of Actinoplanes sp. NPDC051346. NCBI lineage: Bacteria > Bacillati > Actinomycetota > Actinomycetes > Micromonosporales > Micromonosporaceae > Actinoplanes > Actinoplanes sp. NPDC051346. The sequence continues at coordinate 69,830 of NZ_JBFBAJ010000018.1, forward strand.
GGGAAGACGACCGCCGCGTCGATCGCCGCGGGCCTCCTGCGGCCCGGCAGCGGCACCGCCCGGGTCGGCGGCGTGCCGGTCGCCGAGTTGCCCGCGCACACCGTGGCCATCGTCAGCCAGGAGACGCACGTCTTCGCCGGCCCGCTCGTCGAGGATCTGCGCCTGGCCCGGCCGGGGGCGGACGTCGCCGACGTCGAGGCCGCCCTGGCGACGGTCGGGGCGTGGGAATGGGTGCACGCACTGCCCGACGGGCTGGACACGGTCGTCGGCGAAGGTGGCCGTGACCTGACCGCCGCACAGGCGCAGCAGCTGGCGTTGGCCCGGCTCGTCCTGCTCGACCCGGCCGTGGCGATCCTGGACGAGGCGACCGCGGAGGCGGGCAGCGCGGGCGCCCGGGCGCTGGAGGAGGCCGCCGCGGCGGCGTTGCGGGGACGGACCGCGCTGGTCGTGGCGCACCGGCTGACCCAGGCGGCCGCCGCCGACCGGATCGTGGTGCTGGAGCACGGCTCCATCGTGGAGTCCGGCCCGCACGCCGAGCTCGTCGCCGCGGGCGGCCGGTACGCCCGGCTGTGGGCGGCCTGGGAGTCCCGCACTCCCACCGGCGCCGACCATCCGTGATCCAGACCACCATTCGCGGTTTCGCCGACCCCGCCTGAACCGCTTCGTGGGGGCGTACGTGTGAAGGGCGTTCGTATCGCAAAGGCCATAAGAAAGGGCCCAGCCATGCAATCCCCGCGAATGCTTTCTTTTGCCGCAGTTGCCGTCACTGGCGCGCTCCTCCTGTCCGCGTGCGGAAGCGCGACTCCGGGCCCGGCGGCCGCGCCGGTCGCGGCCCTGGCCGACTTGGTGACGGGTACGGCGAAGAGCTCCCAGGCACTGCGCGGCACCGGTGACTGGGCGGCGCCGAAGGGCGGTACGCCGACCGGCGAGGCCGCCACCGTGGCGCAGAAGTGGGTGCAGCTGACCGCCGCCCGGGCCGGGGACCTGAACCCGGTGCTGGTGAACGGCGCCGGCCTGACGCTCTACCGGTTCGATCAGGACACGGCGAAGCCGTCCAAGTCCACCTGCAACGGCGACTGCGCGGCGAAGTGGCCGCCGGTGACCGTCAAGCCCAACGGCAAGATCTTCGTCGCCGGGGTGCCCAAGAGCAAGGTCGGCGTGGTCAAGCGCGATGACGGCCGGCTCCAGGTGACCGTGGCGGGCTGGCCGGTCTACCGCTTCGCCAAGGACACCGCTCCGGGCGACACGAAGGGTCAGGGCGTCGGCGGCACGTGGTTCGGCATCCGGCCGGACGGCAAGAAGGCCGGCGTGGACGAGGGAAGCGAACCCGCCCCCGGTGACGGCGCCGGACGCAACGTTCCGGCCAAGCGCGTCGTGCTCTTCGGCGCCCGGTCCTTCAACGTCTTCGACGAGACCGCGAACTCCCAGAAGATCGAGGGCAAGACCGGCTGTGTCGACGCGACCGAGCCCGGCACCGCGTCGTCCATCGTGTTCGACGGACTCGTCAAGATCTGGAGCGGTCCGGGCTGCACCGGGAAGTCGAAGGAGCTGGGGGCGGTGGACGCGGAGAACGTCGGTGGCATCGCCGACCTGCGGGAGATCGGCTTCGACAACCGGATCGGATCCGTGAAGCTCTGAGCGGGTCGCGGTAGTAAGGGGCGGCCGCGCGGCCGCCCCTTCGCCGTAGCGTCGGGTTTATGCTTGCGCGACGATCGAGGACCGTCCGTTCCTTCCTTCGTCCCAGGCCCGCGACCAGAGGAACCAGCAGATGAGCGCCCCCGAGCAGAACGGCGGGCCGACCGTTCGCCGGCTCCAACTCGGCGCGCGCCTGCGCGGCCTGCGGCTGGCGGCCGGAATCACCCGCGACCGGGCAGGCTACGAGATCCGCGGCTCGGAATCGAAGATCAGCCGGATGGAGTTGGGCCGCGTCGCGTTCAAGGAGCGCGACGTCACCGACCTGCTCACCCTGTACGGCGTGACGGACCCCGGCGAGCACCAGCGGCTGGTCGCCCTCGCCCGCGAGGCGAACTCGCCCGGCTGGTGGCATTCGTACGGCGACGTGCTGACCACGTGGTTCCAGAACTACCTAGACCTGGAGCAGGCCGCCGAGCTGATCCGCTCGTACGAGATCCAGTTCGTGCCGGGCCTGTTGCAGACGGACGCGTACGCCCGCGCGGTCATCATGCTCGGCCACGGCACCGCCTCCGCCGAGGAGATCGACCGCCGCGCCGATCTGCGGATGGCCCGTAAACGACTCCTCGCCCGCGAGAACCCGCCGCGCCTCTGGGCGGTGATCGACGAGGCGGTCCTCAAGCGCCCGATCGGTGGCCGGGCGGTGCTGCGGGAGCAGGTCGCGTACCTGTTGGAGATGTCCACACACCCCTACATCCGGCTCCAGGTGATCCCGTTCCGCTCCGGCGGCCACGCGGCGGCGGGCGGCGCGTTCACCATCCTGCGGTTTCCGCACCAGAACCTGGCCGACGTGGTCTACATCGAACACCTGACCAGCGGCATCTATCTGGACAAGCGCGAGGAGGTCGACCACTACTCGGCGGCGATGGGCCGGCTGTTCATCGACGCGGCGCAACCGGACGAGACGCCCGCCCTGCTGCGGCAGGCGCTCCGGGACCTGCAATAGATCCACTCGGGGTCAAACCTGGGGGATAGGGTAGGCCTTTCTTCCAATGTCGAATCATCTGTTCGGCCGAGTTCGACTTCTGATCGTTGTCCCGGTTCGTTACTCGGAGGAAACTTCGTCCTCGCGTTGATCCCTCCCCCTCGACGCTCTAGGACGTGTCATGAACCAGCACCGCCACCCCGCCCACCCGCGGAAACGAAGTCCGATCCCGTGGGTGATCCTCGCCGTCCTCCTCGTCGCGGGCGGGGTCGTTCTCGTGCCCCGGATCCTCGACAAGGACACCGCAGACGACCCCGCGCCGGTCGCCGCCTCCGAGGCCGACCCGATGCTGACCGTGATCGGCAAGTGCGACCCGGTCAAGCGGGGCCTCAAGCTCTCCGACAAGAACCGCAAGCTGACCGTCAACGGCTCCGGGAAGACGTTCCCCATGGGCCTCGACGAGCCGGCCATGACCTGCGTCATGGACACCCTCGAGGTGCCCGGCGCCCTCAGCTCCCGGATGCTCTCCACCGTCGGCGCCGACGGCCGGCTCGAAGGCGAATGGCCCGGCTACACCGCCGTGTGGACCAACGACCCGGACAAGGGCCTCGACCTGACGATCACCCGGGTCGGCTGACGCCTGGCCCGTCACACCCCACCCTAAGATCTTCGTCGTGGAGCCAGAACGCTTGACGAACGCCCGGCAGCGCCTCGAGCGGGCCGTCCGCAAGGTCCAAGCCGACGCCCGGGTCCCGGCGCTCTCCGTCGCGCTGCACCGGGCCGACCGCGAGCCCTGGACCTGCACCGTCGGGACGTCCGGCGACCCGGCGCGGCCGCTGGACGCCGGCACCCGCTTCCGCGTCGGCTCGGTCACCAAGACCCTCACCGCCGTGCTGGTGCTCCAGGCCCGCGACGACGGCCTGCTCGACCTCGACGACCCGGTCTCCGCCCACCTCGACGTCCCCGCCCACGGCACGGCGACGATCCGGAGCCTGCTCTCACACACTGCCGGCTACCAGCGCGAACCGCACGGCGACGTCTGGGACGTGCTGACCGCTCCCGACGACCGCCAGCTGCTCGCCGACCTCGCCCGCGCCGAACGCGTCCTGCCGGCCAACCGGCGCTACCACTACTCCAACCTGGGCCTCGCCGTGCTCGGCCAGCTCGTCGCCCGCCTCCGCGGCGGCACCTGGGCCTCGGTGCTGCAAGAACGCGTCCTCGACCCGCTCGGCCTCACCGCCACCACGGTCGACCCGACCGCCGAGGCGGCGATCGGCTACCTCGTCGACGCCTATTCCGACGCCGCACGCCCCGAACCCCGGCTGGATCTCGCGGGCGTCTCCCCGGCGGCCCAGCTGTGGAGCACGGCGACCGACATGGCCCGCTGGGCGGCGTTCCTCGCCTCGCCCGAGCTCATCGACCCGGACGCGCGCGTGCTGGCGCCGGCCACCCTCGACGAGATGCGCTGGCCGCGCACCACCACCGACGAGAACCTCTGGACCGGTGGCTTCGGCCTCGGCCTGATCCTGGTCCCCCAGGGCGGCCGCGTCCTGCACGTCGGCCACGACGGCGCCATGCCCGGCTTCCTGGCGGGCGTCTACGGCCGCCGCGGCGGCGAGGGAAACCCCGGCGCGCTGGGTGCGGCGGTCCTGGCCTCCTCGGGTACGGCGACAGAGATCAACGACCTCGTCCACGACCTTTTGACCATCGCGGTCGACGCCGACCCGGCCGACATCCGCCCCTGGTTCCCGGGCGCGGCCGCCCCGCCGCAGTTCCGCAGCATCCTGGGCCCATGGTGGGGCGAGGGCTTCCCGCACATCTTCACCTGGCACGACGGCACCCTGCAGGCGCGCGCGGCGGATGCCCCGGCCGACCGGCCGCCGTCGGTCTTCCGCCCGATCCCCGACCGGCCGGACACGCTGCGAACGGTGTCGGGGCGGGAGGCGGGCGAGTTGCTGCGGCTGACCCGGGACGCGGAGGGGGTGGTGGTGCGGATGCATTGGGCCACCTACCGCTTCACCCGGGCGCAGGAGACCTTCGAGGGGGTGCCGGTCTCCCAGGGCTGACCGCCGGCCGCCTCGTGTTGTCTGCGCGACCTTCTGTTGACCACGCGACTTTGTGTTGTGCGCAGCGTGGTGTTGTGCGCGCGACGTCGTGTTGTGCGGGCCATCTTGTGTTGGGCGGGCGACGTGGTGTTGTGCGCGCGACCATGTGTGGTGCGCGACCATGTGTGGTGCGCGCGACCATGTGTGGTGCGCGCGACCATGTGTGTTGTGCGCGACTTTGTTGTCCGCGTGGCCGCGCCGGCCCGGTCGCACGCTCTGCCCTGCCTCGGACCGCCCCGCCTGGCGCGTTCGCCGATGCCGTCGCCCGGTTCGCCGATGCCCTCGGCCGGTTCGCCGATGCCCTCGGCCGGTTCGCCGATTTTGTCGGCCGGGAGCCCCGCCGCGGTCGGCACGTCGAAACGGCCGATAATGGCCTCGGCGGGGTCGCTCCCGAACGGATACGATGGCACGATCCTTACGCACGCCGCCACGCAACGGCGGTGATGAGAAAGAGAGCAGGTGGCGTAGGCCGTACGGCCGCCCCTATGACCGGCACCGAACACAGCAGCGCTGCCGCTCGGGTGCAGACCAGGATCTCGGTCTCCGACCCGAAGATCATGGTGAACCTGCTCGGCCCGAAGGACGAGATCCTGCGGCTCGTCGAGCGCACCCTCGCCAGCGACGTGCACGTCCGCGGGAACGAGATCACCATCACCGGCGCTCCGGCCGACAACGCCACCGCCGAGCGGCTCTTCTCCGAGCTCATCGAGCTCACCGAGAAGGGCGAGACGCTCACCGTCGACGCGGTCCGGCGTACGGTCGCCATGCTGGAGCAGAACACCACCGAGCGCCCGGCCGAGGTGCTGACGCTCAACATCCTGTCCCGGCGCGGGCGCACCATCCGGCCCAAGACGCTCGGCCAGAAGCGCTATGTCGACGCCATCGACGCCAACACGATCGTGTTCGGCATCGGCCCGGCCGGCACCGGCAAGACGTACCTCGCCATGGCCAAGGCCGTCCAGGCCCTGCAGGCGAAGCAGGTCAACCGGATCATCCTCACCCGCCCGGCGGTCGAAGCCGGCGAGCGTCTCGGCTTCCTGCCCGGCACGCTCAACGAGAAGATCGACCCGTATCTGCGCCCGCTGTACGACGCCCTGCACGACATGCTCGACCCCGAGACCATCCCGCGGCTCATGCAGGCGGGAACCATCGAGGTCGCGCCGCTGGCCTATATGCGCGGAAGAACCCTCAATGACGCTTTCATCATTCTCGACGAGGCGCAGAACACGACGCCCGAGCAGATGAAGATGTTCCTGACCCGGCTCGGCTTCGGCGCCAAGATCGTGGTCACCGGCGACGTCACGCAGGTCGACCTGCCCGGCGGCACCACCAGCGGGTTGCGGATCGTCCGGGAGATCCTCCAGGGCGTCGAGGACGTGCACTTCGCCGAGCTGTCCAGCTCGGACGTGGTCCGGCACCGGCTGGTCGCGGAGATCGTCGACGCGTACGCGCGCTACGACGCCGAAGTGGAGCAGCAGACCACCCAGCAGTCCGTCCGGGCGGTGCAGCAACCCGCCGCCGCCGGGCGACGGCGGCGCTGAGCCGCTGATGCGCCGACCGCAACGGCCGACCCGGGCCAGGGCAGGACGGCCACCGACCGTCCTGCCCGGCACAGGACGGCCACCGGCCGTCCGGCTGGGCGCGGGACTGCCGCCGACCGTCCGGCTGGGCGCGGGACTGCCATCGGCCGTCTGGCTGGGCGCGGGACTGCCATCGGCCGTCCGGCTCGGCGCGGGACTGCCGCCGACCGTCCGGCTCGGCGCGGGACTGCCATCGGCCGTCTGGCCCGGCGCAGGACTCGGCGGTGGGGTTCCGCACAGCACGGGGACTGATGACGGCGGGGGTTCGCGGCGTGGGAAGGGTCACGCGCCGCGGGGAGTTCCGTTCAGCAAGGGCAAGACCGGTGGCCGCCGGACCGGCGGTGCCGAACCGATTCGAGACCAGGGGTAACGCACCGCATGTCCATCGAGATCGCCAACGAGTCGGGAGTCGAGGTCGACACCGACGCGATTCTCGCAGTGGCCCGGCACGCGCTCGAGGAGATGGGGGTCAACCCGCTCGCCGAGCTGTCGATCCTGCTCGTCGACATCGACTACATGACCGAGCTCAACCATCGCTGGATGGGGAGCGACGGCCCGACAGACGTCCTCGCCTTCCCGATGGACGAGGGCAGCGTCGACCACGGTCCGGGCGAGGCGGGCACGGGCGAGCCGGCCCTGCTCGGCGACATCGTGCTGGCGCCGGAGGTAGCCGCGAAACAGGCCGCCGCCGCGGGGCACACTCCCGCGGACGAGTTGCACCTGCTCACCGTGCACGGCGTGCTGCACCTGCTCGGCTACGACCACGCCGAACCCGACGAGGAGCGTGAAATGTTCGCCCTGCAGGCTCGGTTGCTGCAGAGCTGGCGCTCCGGACGGCGGACCGGCTGATCCGATGGAGCCGTCCTCACTGGCTGCCGCGGCCCACCTGAGCGCGCCAGTCGCCGCGGCCGCCCCATCGGCGCCGCCCGCGGCCGACCCGTCCGCTCTGATCGCCACAACAGACCCGTCCGCGTTGCTCGCGGCGGCCGAGCCGTCCGCTCTGAACGCCACAGCCGACTCGTCCGCGTTGCTGGCGGCCGAGCCGTCCGCGTTGCTGGCGGCCGAGCCGTCCGCGTTGCTGGCGGCCGACCCGTCCGCGCTGCTCGCGGCGGCCGATACCGCGGGCGCGGCCGGGTTGCCGGATCTTCAGCTCATCATCTATGCCGTCGTGCTGGTCTTTCTCGCCGGGCTGGCGTCGATGACCGATGCCGCGCTCGGGACCGTCTCCCCGGCCCGGGCCGCCGAGATGGAGCGGGAAGGACAGCGGGGTGCCGCGGCGCTGACCGCCGTCGCCGGTGACGTCGTGCGCCACCTCAACCTGCTGCTGCTTCTGCGGTTGCTCTGCGAGCTGACCGCGACCACGCTCGTCGCGCTCGTCGCGGTGGACAGTTGGGGTGCGGGGTGGCGGGCCGCGCTCGTCACCGCCGGGGCGATGACCCTGGTCAGCTTCGTCGTGGTCGGGGTCGGCCCGCGTACGGTCGGGCGGCAGCACGCGTACGCCGTCGGCAAGGCGACCGCGCCCCTGGTGCGGTGGATCGGGCGGGTGTTCAATCCGCTGGCGTCGCTGCTGATCCTCATCGGTAACGCCGTCACGCCCGGTAAGGGATTTCCCGAGGGGCCGTTCGGCAGCCAGGTGGAGCTGCGGGAGCTGGTCGATCTGGCCGAGCAGCGGGGCGTCGTCGAGCACGGCGAGCGCGAGATGATCCACTCGGTGTTCGCGCTGGGTGACACCATTGCCCGCGAGGTCATGGTGCCGCGGACCGAGATGGTGTGGATCGAGGCGCCGAAGACGTTGCAGCAGGCGCTGTTTCTCTTCCTGCGGTCCGGTTTCTCGCGCATCCCGGTCATCGGTGACAGCGTCGACGACGTGCTGGGCGTGCTCTACCTGAAGGACGTGGTCCGACGCACCCAGAACGGTGACTCGGGCTCGTCCGTCGTGCCGGTCGCCGAGCTGATGCGCCCCGCGACGTTCGTGCCCGAGTCGAAGCCGGTCGACGACCTGCTGTCGGAGATGCAGGCGGCACGCATGCACCTGGTCATCGTCGTCGACGAGTACGGTGGCACCGCCGGCCTGGTGACCATCGAGGACATCCTCGAGGAGATCGTCGGCGAGATCACCGACGAGTACGACGTCGAGCGTCCCCCGGTCGAACACCTGGACGGCGGCGCGGTGCGGGTCACCGCGCGCCTGCCGATCGAGGATCTGGGTCAGATCTTCGGCGTCGAGCTGCCCGCCGACGAGGTCGAGACGGTCGGCGGCCTGCTCGCCCAGACCCTGGGGCGGGTACCCATCCCCGGCGCCACCGTCGACGTGGGCGGCCTGCATCTGATCGCCGAGGGCACCACGGGCCGCCGCAACCGCATCGATTCGGTGCTGGTGCGCCGCGTCGAACCCCTGTCGGAGGAATCCGACGACGAGAACGCCCCCGAGACTGAGGAAAGACAGCACGCCGATGCCTGATCAGACCATTCCCGCCGGTTCCGCGAACGCCGAGCTCAGCGCGGAGGACGCGAAGCTGGTCACCCTGGCCCGCGGCGCCCGCGCCCGGGTGGGCGCCACCGAGGGAGCATCGGTACGCGACCAGGACGGCCGCACCTACGCGGCCGCGACGGTGTCCCTGCCCAGTCTCAAGGTGACCGCCCTGCAACTCGCGGTGGCCTCCGCGGTGGCCGCGGGCGCGACCACGATCGAGGCCGCGGCGGTGGCAACGGAGTCGGCCACGCTCGACGGCGCGGGCCATGACGCGGTGCGCGACCTGGCCGAGGCCGCCCCCATCCACGTGGCGGCGCCGGACGGCACCCTGTTGGGCACGGTGACGCAGTGACGGCTCCGACCGGCGGTGGCGAGGAGCGCAGGCTCACCCCGGGGGAGCGCAACGAGAAGCGCCGCCAGGAGCGTCGCGCGGCGCGCCGGGAGCAGGAAGCGGGTGGTCGACCCGCCCAGGGCCGAGCAGCCAAGAGCAGCACCGGCACTTTCGGAAAGAACGGCTCGGCCGGAAAAGGCCGCCCGGGCGGCCGGAGCGCGGCGGGCGAGAGCGGCGGCGCGGCCGGAGCGAGCGGCCCGGGCGGTAAGAGCGCGGCCGGAAGAAGTGGCGGCTCAACCGGCGTGGGCGGGCCGGGTGGTAGGAGTGCGGCCGGAAGAAGCGGCGGCTCAACCGGAGTGGGCGGGCCGGGTGGTAGGAGTGCGGCCGGAAGTAGTGGCGGCGCGGGCGGGAAGAGGCCCGGCGGCCTGGTTGGGGACGCGGGCGGTAGTGGTGGCGGCGCGCCTGAGGAAGCCCTGAGCTCGGGGCCACGGGCAGGGGATGGTTCGGGGAACGCCCGTACCGTATCCGGGGTAAAGAAGCACCGGCATAAGGCCGCGCGCCTCACCCGGCCGGTGGACGACGTGTATCGCGCGGGGTTTGCCTGTTTTGTCGGGCGGCCTAACGCTGGCAAGTCGACGCTGACCAACGCCATCATCGGGCAGAAGATCGCGATCACGTCGAACAAGCCGCAGACCACCCGGCACGTCATCCGGGGCGTGCTGCATCGGGAGAACGCCCAGCTCGTGCTGGTCGACACGCCGGGGCTGCACCGACCGCGCACGCTGCTCGGCGAGCGGCTCAACGATCTCGTGCGCGAGACGTGGAGCGAGGTCGACGTGATCGGGGTCTGCTTCCCGGCGGACGAGGCCGTGGGTGCCGGTGACCGCTTCATTTCCGCGGAGATCGCCGAGCTCAAGGCCACGGTCATCGCGCTGGTCACCAAGGTCGATCTGGTGTCGCCCGCCGTCCTCGCGCAGCGGCTGCTCGAGGTGAGCCGGCTCTACGACTTCGCCGACATCGTGCCGGTCAGCGCGGTTTCCGGGCATCAGGTGGACACGCTGGTCGATGTGATCGTCAAGCACCTGCCGGAGTCGCCGCCGCTGTACCCGGACGACGTGCTCACCGAGGAACCCGAGCAGGTGCTCATCGGCGAGCTGATCCGGGAGGCCGCGCTCGAGGGGGTGCGCGACGAGCTGCCGCACTCGATCGCCGTGCTCGTCGAGGAAATGCTCGTCGAGGGAAACATCACCAAGATCTATGCCAACATGTACGTCGAGCGTGACAGCCAGAAGTCGATCGTGATCGGTACGCGGGGAGCCCGGCTGAAGGACGTCGGGACCCGGGCACGTGCCGAGATCGAGGCGCTGCTGGGCCGTCGGATCTACCTCGACCTGCACGTACGCATCGCGAAGGAGTGGCAGCGCGACCCGAAGCAGTTGCGCCGGCTCGGGTTCTGACCGGTCCTACAAGGCCCTGATCGTCGCGTTGCCGCTGCTCGTGCGCACGGTCAGCACCTGTGTCGCCTTCGGGTCGGATCGCACCTGGGAGTCGAAGTTTCCCGCGCCGACCTGCTCCACGATCTTGTAGGAGCCGGCCGGCACCGCCAGGTCGACGTTGCCGCTCGTCGCCCCCGCGGTGACCGTTGCCGGCTGGCGCAGGAGCAGGTCGACGTTGCCCGAACTGGCGTCCGCCCGGATCGCGCCGCCGCCGGTCAGCTCCAGGGCCTCGATGTTGCCCGAGGTGGCGATCAGCGTGGCCGGGCCGGCGAGGCCGTTGACGACGATGTTGCCCGAGGTCGACTTCGCCTTCACCTCGCCGGTGGCCCCCTCGATGTGGATCTCGCCGGACGTCACGCTCACGTCGGCGGACGCTACCGCGAGGAGGTCCAGGTTGCCGCTGTGGAGCGTGCCGCGGACGGCGACGCCGGTGGGCGCCTCGATCTCGTACGAGGCGTGACAGTCCAAGCCGCAGCTCGTGTCGACGGTCAGGGTGGTGCCGGAGAGCCGGTAGGAGACCCCGGGGTCGCTGGTGCCGCCCCGGACGACGCGCTTGATGTGGGTCTCGCCGATCGCCGCGGTCTTCACCTGGACGTTTCCGGAGCCTCCCGTCACCACGATCTCGGTGACCTTCACCTTCTCGGTGTCGTCGTAGGTGAGCTTGGCGCCGATCACGCCGTCACAGCCGGTGAGGACCGCCGCCGCGGCGGCGATCAGGGTGAGTGCGCCGGCGCGCCGGGTCAACCTCGCTGTCATGAGAATGAACCTATGAGCCCGGGTACGCCCGGCGCCATCCGTCCCTCCACCCAGCAACCCCCGAGATGACCCTGAGATCCGGGTCAGGGTCTGTCGCACCGACCGGGCAGAATGGCTGCGTGCCCGCCGGATACCGACGCCAGCTCTACCGCGACGACGCGGTGGTGCTGCGTGTGCAGAAACTCGGCGAGAGTGACCGGATCATCACCCTGCTGACCCGCCGCCACGGCAGGCTACGCGCCGTCGCCCGGGGCGTGCGCCGCACCTCCTCCCGCTTCGGCGCCCGGCTTGAGCCGTTCGGCCACATCGACGTGCAGCTCGCCGGTTCCCCGGAGGGCGTGGGCAGCAGCCTGCACTCGATCAGCCAGGTCGAGGGCGTCGCCCTCTACGGCAAGCGGTTCCTCGAGGACTACCCCCGATACACCGCCGCCAGCGCCATCGCGGAGACCGCCGAGCGCCTCACCCCGGTGGAGCGGGAACCGTCGCTGCGGCTCTTCCAGCTCACCCTCGGCGCGCTCAAAGCGCTGTCCGTGGGTGAGCACGCCACGAGCCTCGTCCTCGACGCCTACCTGCTGCGGGGCATGGCGTTCGCCGGGTGGGCCCCGGCGCTGGCCGAGTGCGCGGTCTGCGGCACACCCGGGCAGCACGGCGCGTTCTCGGTGCCGGCCGGCGGCTCGGTCTGCCCCGACTGCCGTCCGCCGGGTGCGGCCCACCCGGCCCCGGCAACGCTCGGCCTGATGCTCGCCCTGACCCACGGCGACTGGCACGTCGCCGACGGCACCGAGCCGCCGGTGCGCCGCGAGTGCAGCGGTCTGGTCGCCGCCCACCTGCAGTGGCACATGGAGCGCAACTTGCGCGCCCTGCCCCTCGTCGACCGCCGCGAGTCGCCGCCGGCTCCGCGTCACCCCATCACCGAACGGGAGACCCTGTGACACGTCCGCCCACCCCGCACATCTCCGGCGCGAAGCCGCCGGCGCTGCCCAAGGATGCGATTCCGCGGCACGTGGCGCTGGTGATGGACGGCAACGGCCGCTGGGCCAAGGAGCGCGGCCTGTCCCGCACCAAGGGTCACGAGCAGGGCGAATACTCGCTCTTCGACGCCATCGAGGGCGCCATCGAGCTCGGCATCCCCTATCTCTCGGCGTACGCGTTCTCGACCGAGAACTGGAAGCGGTCGCCGGAGGAGGTCCGCTTCCTCATGGGCTTCAACCGCGACGTGATCCGCCGCCGCCGTGACCAGCTCGTCGAGCTCGGCGTCCGGGTGATCTGGTCGGGCCGCAGCGGCCGGCTCTGGAAGAGCGTCATCTCGGAGCTTCAGACCGCCGAGGAAATGTCGCGCGGCAACAAGAAGCTGACCCTGCAGTTCTGCGTCAACTACGGCGGGCAGGCCGAGATCGCGGACGCGACGGCGGCGATCGCGCGTGACGTGGCGGCCGGGAAGCTGCGGGCGGACAAGGTCAACGAGAAGACCATCCAGAAGTACCTCTACCACCCCGAGGTGCCGGAGGTGGACCTGTTCCTCCGCCCGTCCGGCGAGCAGCGCACGTCCAACTTCCTGCTCTGGCAGTCCGCTTACGCGGAGCTGGTCTTCCTCGACACGCTGTGGCCCGACTTCGACCGCCGGCATCTCTGGTACGCGTGCGAGCTCTACGCCCAGCGCGACCGCCGCTTCGGCGGCGCTATCCCGAACCCGATCGCCCCTCGGTGAGGCCCTGACCCCGTCGGCTGGCGATGAGCGCGATGGTCGCGGCGTTAGGTCGGGACCAGGTTGGGGCCGGGTCGAGGCTGGGTTGCGGCGTCAGGTTGAGGTTGCGGCGTTGGCTCGAGGTCGGGTCGCGGCGTCAGGTCGAGGTTGCGGCGCGTGGGCGGGGTTGGGTTGCGCCGCCTGGTCGAGGTTGGGTTGCGGCGCGTGGGCGGGGCTGCGGCGCGTGGTCGAGGTCAGGTCACGGCCTGGCCGAAGACAGGTCGGGTCAGGCCGTGATGATCTCGATGGTTGCCGCCACGTCCGACAGGTCGGGTAGGACGGCGTGGGCGCCGGCGAGGGCCAGCTCGGCCATCGTCGTTCCGCCCGTCGCTACCCCGACGGCGAGGGCGTCGTTCGCCAGGGCCGCCGACACGTCGTGTGCCGTGTCGCCGATGACGATGGGGCGGAAGCTTTCGCCGTACTTCGCCTCTGCCCGCTCGCGGGACCGGCGGACGAGCGTCGCCCGTACGCTGTCGTCGGTGCCGTAACCACCGACCTCCGCGTCGAACGCACCGGTCAGGCCGAAGGCCGCGACCTTGGCGGCGGCGACCTGCGGCACGTTGCCGGTGACCAGCGTCTGCACGACGTCCTCGCGGGTGCCCAGCGCGTCGAGTACGGCCCGCACGCCGGGCAGCAGCATCCCCCGCTCGGCGAAGAGATGCCGCGAAGCGTGCACCTGCTCCACATAACGGGCGAAGAACCGCTCCGGCGTGCAGTCGGTGACCCCGTGCACGGCGAACACCTCGGCGCAGATGTCCAGGTCGGTACGCCCCCCGAAGGCCGGCGTCGCCTGCCAAGCCAGCCCGGTCACCTCGGTGAAGGCAGCCATCCACGCCCGCGCGGCGACGTCCCCGCCCCGCAGCAGGGTGTGGTCGATGTCCCACATGACCAGCCGTCTCACTGCGGGGCCAGCCTTGGCTCGATGTCGCATATGGCCAGCCGTCTCACCGCGGGGCCAGCCTTGGCTCGATGTCGCATATGACCCAGGCGCCTCACTGCTCGGCCAGCCCTCGCTCGATGTCGCACATGTCCAGGCGCCTCACTGCTCGGCAAGCCTCCGCTCGATGTGCTCCACCTTGGCCTCCAGCGCGCCGGTTACCCCGGGCCGCACGTCGGCCTTGAGCGACAGGCTGACGCGCGGCGCCCCGGCGGCGACGGCGTCGACGGCCTGTTTGACGACGGCCATGACCTCGTCCCACTCGCCCTCGATGGTGGTGAACATCGCATCGGTTCGGTTCGGCAATCCGGAGGCGCGCACCACCCGGACGGCCTCGGCGACGAGGTCGCCGACGGAATCGGAGACGCCGATGGGGGTGACGGAGAAAGCGATCAGCATGGGCCTCATGGTCGCATCGTCCCCATCGATTCGCCCACCGCCTGGCATCATCGCCGGATGACGACCGCCGAGACCAGGATCATCCTCGTCGACGATCTCCGTTCCTTCGTTGACGGCCGTCGCGCGGAGGTGGCACGCACCAGCTTGGCCGGGGTCGAACTCCTCGCTCGTCATAGGCGGCACCGGCTGGACGAGCTGTGGCTCGATCACGATCTCGGGGAGCGGGACACGATCTGGCCGGTCGTGGAGGTCCTCGAGCTGGCGGCCTTCGAGGGGTCTCCCTTCGAGGTCGGCGTCATCAACATTCACTCCGCCAACCCGGCCGGTGCCGCCAAGATGGCGCAGGCCCTGCGGCGGTGGGGCTATCCGGTGCGAATCGCGACGGGAGCCGCGGACGTCGGATATCTCGGCGGCGCACTGCCCGCCGAGTGAGCGTGCCCGCCGAGTGAGCGTGCCCGCCGAGTGAGCGTGCCCGCCGAGTGACCGTGCCCGCCGAGTGAGCGACCAGCATGGACCGGGTGTGGCGGCATGCGACGGCGGCCGCGGAAAGAGGCCGGAAGGGAAAGTGGAGAAGAGGAGGGAAGTGGAAAGAAGGACTACGCACTTCTTTCCACTTCTAATATATACCGCATTGGGGGGCTTGCGGCAAGACCCGGGTCATGGCGCAGAATCGCTGGCCGAAACCGGAATCGCGCAATTTCGGTAAGCGATCTGAAGAAATTGGAGACCGATGACGTCTGTCACCAGTCCGCCTCACCAGCCCTCCATGGCAATGTCGCACCGCGAGGTCGTCCAGGCGCTTTCCGGCCTGATGCTCGGCATGTTCGTGACGATCCTCGCCTCCACGATCGTCTCGAACGCCCTGCCGCGGATCATCGCCGATCTGGACGGCAGCCAGTCGGCCTACACCTGGATCGTCACCACAGAACTTCTGGCTATGACGGCGAGCGTGCCGTTGTGGGGCAAGCTCGCCGATCTCTACAGCAAGAAACTTCTCATCCAGATCTCGCTCAGCATGTTCGTCGTCGCCTCGCTGGTCGCCGGGCTCACGCCGAACGTCGCGGTTCTCATCGTCAGCCGGGTCGGGCAGGGCATCGGCGCGGGCGGCATGGGCGCGCTCACGATGATCGTGATGGCGGCGATGATTCCGACGCGCGAGTTGGGCCGTTACTCCGGCCTGTTCCATGCCGTGTTCGGTCTCGGGACCATCGGGGGTCCGCTGATCGGCGGCCTGCTGGTGGACACGTCGTGGCTCGGGTGGCGCTGGTGCTTCTTCATCGGCGTACCGTTTTCGCTGGCCGCGATCGTGTTGTTGCAGAAGACGCTGCAACTGCCCCGGACGCCGCGGGGGCCGGTCTCGATCGACTGGCTCGGCGCCGTACTGATCGTCGGGGGCGTGTGTGATCTGCTGATCTGGTCGACCCTGGCCGGTCACCGTTTCGCCTGGGCGTCGGGCCAGACCGCGGTCTTCGTCGCGGGCGGCGTCCTGCTGCTCGCCCTCGCCGTGTACGTGGAGTCGCGGGCCAAGCAGCCGATCGTCCCGTTGAGCATTTTCCGCAATCGGACGGTCTCGTTGGCGATCGTCGTCAGCGTGCTGGTCGGTCTGGCGATGTTCGGCGGCACGGTGTTCCTGTCGCAGTATTTCCAGATTTCGCTCGGCAAGTCGCCGACGGTCGCCGGCATGATGAGCCTTCCGCTCATCGGGGGTGTGATGGTGTCGTCGACGGTGGTGGGCCAGCTGATCACCAGGTACGGCCGCTGGAAGGCCTTCCTGGTGGCCGGCTCGGTGGTGATGACCGGCGGGATGTTGCTGCTCAGCACGATCGACGCGCACACCCCGGTGCTGAGGCTGGCGCTGTTCATGGCGGTGCTCGGCGTCGGTGTCGGCATGCTGATGCAGAACCTGATGGTGGCGGCCCAGAACGACGTGCCGGCGCGGGAGCTGGGCGCGACCACGTCCGCGCTGACGTTCTTCCGGACGATGGGTGGTGCGGTCGGCGTCAGCGTGCTGGGTGCGGTGCTGACCGCGAAGGTGACCTCGATGCTGGCCGAGCATTTCGGCGCGACCGCGGCGGGCGGCACCGCGAAGGTGCCCGATCTGGCCTCCTTGCCGCCGCAGGTGCTGACCGTCGTCCAGGACGTCTATGGCGAGGCCACCGGCGGTCTGTTCCTGGTGGCCGCGCCGATCGCGCTGCTCGCCGTGATCGCGGTCCTGTTCATCAAGGAGAAGCCGCTGCACACGGTGAGCGGCGACGAGCGACGTGCTCGGGAGGAGGTCGGAGCGTCGACGCACTGATCCCGGGCCTTTGCGCCGGCATGTGATCATGGCGCGATGCCGGACTGGACCTACCATCCCCTGCGGTCGGCCGCGGCCGCGGTCGGGGGTCGGCGACGGTCTCAGCGGGCGGCGCTGCGGGCGTTGGCCACGCTGACCTCGCTGCCGGGCGGCTTCCGGTTGGTCTCGGCGTTCGCCGGCCGGTTCGACGCGCCGGCGGGTGTGGTGGAGCGGCTGGGGGTGACGGTTCCGCCCGCGGTGGCCAGGGATGCCATCCGGGCGATGCCGGCCCTGGGGGCGGGAGTCGTCGAGGTGCGCCCGGTGGGCCCGGCCGACGTCCCGCTGGTCCGGCGCGCCGCGGCCGGGCGCCGCTGCAGGCTTGTCGTGGGCGCCGCCGCCCCGGAGGTGGCGGCGGCGCTCGCGTCGGACGTCGACCGGATCGCGTGTGGCGACGAGCCGGATTTGGTGCGACTGAGCGAGCCGGATGTGGCCGCTGCGGCGGCGGTGCTGGCCGACCCGGCGGTGACGGTTCTGGCTACGACCGACCTGCTGGTCACGGCCGGCCCCGGCTGGTTCCAGAGGGTCGGCGAGGCGACGGCGCCGCCGGAGCGGGCGGTCGTCGTGGACCCGCGCCGGTGGCCGGCGTGGTGGTGGGGGCTGCTCGTGGGGACCGGCATGATTGTCTCCGGCCTCGTCGCCGCGGCGATCACCCTCGGCCCGCTGCTGGCGTGGTACGACAACGACTACCTCGGCGTGGACCGGGGGCAGCTGCACGCGATCAACCCGCGGCTTGTCCACTTTGTGCAGCATGACCGGATCAGCCTGGCCGGCGCCCTGGTCGCCATCGGCGTGCTTTACGCCGGTCTGGCGACCGGCGGCATGCGGCAGGGCTGGAGGTGGGCGCGCTACGCGTACCTCGCCTCGGGGGCGGTGGGCTTTCCGACCCTGTTCTACTTCATCGGTTCCGGCTTCGTGGATGTGCTGCACGCCGTGGCCACGGCGGCGATGTTCCCCATGTTCGTGCTCGCCGTCCGGCACCGTCCGGGCGCACCGCGGTGGAGCGTACGCCCGGACGGGCCGGAGCCGGTGCGGCGCCGGGCCCTGGTCGGCCAGCTCCTCATGGTCGTCGTCGGCGCCGGGATGCTCGTCGGCGGCGTCACCATTTCCGTCGTCGGCCTCAGCTCTGTCTTCGTCGGCACCGATCTGGCTTTCCTGAGCACCGACTCCCACCAGCTGCACGCGGCGAACCCTCACCTCGTGCCGTTCATCGCCCATGACCGGGCCGGCTTCGGCGGCGCCCTGATCTCCGCCGCGGTGGCCATCATCCTGCTCAGCGCGTGGGGGTGGCGGCGCGGCGAGTCCTGGGTGTGGTGGTCACTGGCCCTGGCCGCGGTCACCGGGTTCGGGCCCGCGGTGGTCGTGCACCTGTTCATCGGATACACCAGCTTCGAGCACCTGGTCCCGGTCTATCTCGGCACCGCACTCACCGCCGTGGCCCTGGGTCTCGCCCGCCCGTTCCTGTGCCGACCGCGGGTCAGCTCAGGACCGGGTTGAAGAAGCCGGTCAGGATGCTCGTGGTCAGCGCCGCGGCCGACAGCAGCGCCGCGCCCAGCAGCAGGGCCGTGTCGGCGGGTCCGAAACGCTGGTGGCGGGCGTAGGTCCGGGGCATTCCGGAGTCGAATCCCCGGGCGTCCATGGCCGTCGCCAGTCGGACCCCTCGTCGCAGCGCGCCCACGAGCAGGGCGAAGGCCGTCGAGCCGAAGAGCCTCAGCTTCGCCAGCGGGTTGCGGCCCGCGTCGATGCCGCGGGCCCGCCGGGCCAGGGTCAGCATCTGCCATTCCCGCGCCAGCAGCGGGATCAGGCGAAAGGCGGCCAGGGCGCCGATGGCGAAGCGGGCCGGGGCCTTGGCATTCTGCACCAGGGCGTCCGCGAGGTCGGTCGGGTCGGTGGTGGCGAAGACGATGATGCCCGGCAGCGCCACCGCGAAGACCCGCAGGACCAGGGCCAGTGCGGTGGAGAGTACGCCGGTGGTCACGGCGAACGGCCCTAGCTCGACCAGCAGTGCGCCGGTGCGCTCGGCGGCGAACATCACCATCGTCACGAGAATGCCGCCCGCCGTGATGAGCAGCGGCCATGCCCGGCGGGCCAGGACCAGCGGGCGTACGCCGAAGAACGGCAGCAGGACCAGCTCGACGGCGAGGGCGAGGGCCGGGGTGAGCGGATCGAGGGTGGCGATCAGCGGCAGGGAGAACAGCAGGGCCGCACCGAGCTTCGCCACCGGGTTGCGGCGTGCCAGTGGCGCCGTGGGGTCCGCGACCGGTTCCAGCGCGAGGCTCACGCGGGCCTCCGGTCGGGTCGGCGGGGGAGCGGCTCGGGCTGGGCCGGGTTGTCGTGGACCCGGTCGGCCAGCGCGGCGACGAACGCGTCGTCGTGGGTCACGGCCACGATGCCGTGCCCCTCGTCCCGGAGCCGGGCCAGCAGGGCCACCAGGCCGATCCAGGTGCTGCGGTCCTGGCCGAAGGTCGGCTCGTCGAGGACGAGCAGGCGGGGCGCGGTCGCCAGCGCCGTCGCCACGCTGAGGCGGCGGGCCTCACCCCCGGAGAGCGTGTGCGGGTTGGCCTCCGCCAGCGCTGTCAGCCGCAGCCGAGCGAGGAGCTCGTCCACAGTGGCCGATACCTCGGCGGCCGGGCGGCGCAGGCGGCGCGGGCCGAGGGCGAGCTCGTCGGCGACCCGGGAGGTGACGAACTGGTGCTCGGGTGTCTGGAAGACCGAGCCGATGCGCTGGGCCAGCGTCGCCGCGCGCCAGCGGTGCGGAGGCTTGGGGTCGTCGAAGGCGGTCACCGTGCCCGAGGTCGGCGCCAGCAGTCCGCCGAGGATGAGCGCGAGGGTGGACTTGCCCACCCCGTTGGGGCCGGTCACCGCGAGGACCTCGCCGGAGCGCACCTCGAGGTGTGCGGGTGCGAGGCGGCGGTCGACGGCGACGGCCTCCGCCCGTACCAGAAGATCTCCCGGTGGTGCGACGGCCCGGTGGTGGGGCAGCGGATAGCCCGGCACCCAGACCCCCTGCTCGGCCAGTGCGGGGCCGTGACCGGCGAAGACGACCTCTGGCGCGCCGTCGGCGGCGACGCCGCCGCCCGGCGCGAGCACCACGACCCGGTCGATCAGGGGCAGCGCCTCCTCGACCCGGTGCTCCACGACGATCATGGTGGTGTCGCGGTCGACGGCCCTGGCGATCGCCTCGCGGATCAGCGTGCCGCCGGCCGGGTCGAGGTTGGCGGTGGGCTCGTCGAGCAGCAGCAGGCCCGGGCGCGGGGCGAGGACGCCCGCCAGCGCCAGGCGTTGCTGCTCGCCGCCGGAGAGGGCGTGGGTCGGCCTGGTGATCGGGTACGGGAAGCCGACCCGGTCCAGCGCGTCGCTGACCCGCGGCCAGATCTCGCCCGCGGGCACGCCCCTGTTCTCGAGGCCGAACGCCACGTCGTCGCCGCTGCGGGCCATCACGAGCTGGGTCTGCGGGTCCTGGAAGAGCAGGCCGGCGCTCTCCCGGGCATGCGGATCCCGCCCGTCGACGGTGACCGTGCCCTCGGATTCGCCGGAGTCCTCCGGCAGCAGCCCGGCGAGCGCGGCGAGCAGGGTGCTCTTGCCCGCGCCCGACGGGCCGAGGAGCAGCACCCGCTCGCCGCTACGGATGCGGAGGTCGACGCCGCGGACGGCCCAGGCCCGGCGTCCCGCGTGGCGCCAGCCGAAACCGCGCAGTACGACCTCCGCCATCGCTCAGACCAGGGTCCGGTCCCGGCCGGCCGCGAAGCGGTCGAGAACGCCGGTGGGTGCCAGGGCCCGGGTCAGCGCCCAGCTGCCGACACCCGCGATCACCGTGCTGCTGACGACGGTGATCAGCGCGTACGGGATCCGGTAGTCCCACAGGTCGTAGGTGCTGTTCCAGGCGAAGAAGTCGAACAGGGCGGCGCCCAGGCCGGCGAAGGCCCCGGCCAGCAGGGCGACGGGCAGCTTCCACGACCGGTAGAACAGCATCGCGAAGGCGAGCTCGGCGCCGAGGCCCTGGACCAGGCCCTGCGGAATGACCATCGCGCCCCACCTCTCGCCGAGCAGCGCGGAGATGACCGCGGCGACCGTCTCGGTGTAGAGGGCCGCGCCCGGCTTGCGGATGATCAGTGCGGCGAGCACGGCGGGCACCAGCCAGATGCCGTAGAGCACGGCCTGCGCCGGCTTGTAGAAGGCGAACGCGCCCTCGGTGACGGTCCAGAGGTGGCCCCAGGCCCAGAAGATGACGCCGAAGGTGACGGCGATGACCGAGGCGATCACGATGTCGATCGTGCGCCAGCGATATGGATCGTTCTGATTGCTCATATATGTGCCTCCCAGCGATGACCGGGAGAAGACGCACGCCATATCCGGACGGTCCCGGACGTGGCGCGGCTGGAGAAGACCGAGCTCCCTGCGCTGGCATTACCCAGATCAGGTTCGAGGGTCTGCGGCGGTGATACCGCACTCTCAGCGCCGTGCGCTCCCCTGTCGGTGAAGTTTGTCCGCTATGCAAACGCGACTGCGCCATCGCGAACAATCTTCATGGCATGTGTTTCGATGACGCTAACACCGTACGGGAACAGCGTAGGAGGCGTCACATGGAGATCAAGACGCGAGGGCTCGCCTTCGACGTGTCCGTTTCCGGTCCGGAGGACGGGCCGCCGGTGCTCCTGCTGCACGGCTTTCCGCAGGACCACCGCGAGTGGGACCTGGTTCTGCCGCGGCTGCACGGTGCGGGGCTGCGGACCTACGCCCTGGACCAGCGCGGGTACTCGCCGGGGGCGCGGCCCGACGCGGTCGCCGACTACCGGCTGCGTGAGCCGGAGGCCGACGCGGTGGCGGTGCTCGACGCGCTCGGCCTGGAGCAGGTGCACGTGATCGGGCACGACTGGGGTGCCCAGGTGGCGTGGATGCTGGCCGCCCACCACCCGGATCGGGTCCGTACGCTCACCGCGGTCTCGGTGCCGCACCCGCGCGCCATCTCCGTCGCGCTGCGCAACCAGCCCTCACAGCGGCTGCGGTTCGCCTACATGACGGTGTTCCGGTCCCGGTTCGCCGAGCGCCTGCTGCTGGCCCGCGACGGCGCCGTGCTGAGGGGGATGATGCGCGACATCGGCCCCCGCGCCGCGATGTACGCCCGGGCGATGGCCGAGCCGGGCCGCCTCACCGGGGCGTTGAACTGGTACCGGGCGCTCTCCCGAGGACAGTTGGCCGACGTCGGGACGATCACCGTGCCCACGACGTACGTGTGGAGCGACGGCGATCCGGTCGTGGGCCGCTCCGCCGCACTGGCGACGCGGACCTGGGTGGAAGCGGACTACCGCCTGGTCGTCCTGCGCGGGATCAGCCACTGGGTGCCGGAGGAGGCGCCGCAGGCGCTGGCCGAGGTGGCGCTCGCGCGCATCGGTGTTTGACGTTCTTCCGCAGCGGGCATGCGGTGCGCCACATGACCTGGAGGTGGCGCACGGATGGCCGGCGAGAAACAGCGGATGAAGCACGAGACGGAGAAGGAGCGTTGGGACCGCAACTTCGCGGACCTGTTGCAGGAGTTGCGCGTCGCGCAGACCGGCGTGCAGATCCTCTTCGCGTTCCTGCTGACGCTGCCGTTCAGCAACGGCTTCCCGAAGGTGACGGATTTCCAGAAGGACACCTACGTCGTCGCGCTCATCACGGCGGCGTTCGCCACCGCGATGATCATCTCGCCGGTCGCCTTCCACCGGGCGCTGTTCCGTCAGGGCCGCAAGCCGGAGCTCGTCCGGTACGCACACCGCATGGCGACCGGCGGACTCGCCTTCATGCTGATCTCAATGGTCAGCAGCATCCTGCTCATCACGGACTACCTGCTGGACACCTGGGTGTCGATCGTGCTCACCGCGGTCGCGGCCGCCTACTTCCTGACGTTCTGGGCGGCCATCCCGTTCGCCAAGCGCAACTGGCTGGACGATGACGCGGAGGAGGAGGACGAGGACTTCGCGAAGGACGCGGCGGAGCCTAACGTGCCTTCGCGGGCTTGAGCCCGAGCTCACGCAGCTCCAGGGCGGCCAGCGCGTCGACCGCGGCGGCGTCACCGTTGCGCCAGGACTGGGCGATGTCCGGGCCCAGCCGCGTCAGCTCGTTGAGCGGACGGCTGGCGAGTGCTCGCAGCGCCAGCAGGTCCCGCCCGGCCGGGTCATTGCGGACCCGGGCCGCCACCGCGGCGCGCCGCATCCAGCGCAGCCGCAGCGGCAGCCAGCCGAAGAGCACCAGCGCCAGCGGCGCGGCGACGATGAGCAGCGACACGGCCAGCGCCAGGTCGGCGACGATCTCCTGTTGCTGCCGTCCGGCCTCGGCGAGACCGTTGGCCGCGTCGGCGGCGCGGGAGAAGGGTGACGTCAGCTCGTCGCCCACCAGTGGCACCCGGCCCACCTTGCCGCCGATGTCACCGAGGTTGCCCGCGATGGCGGTGCCCGCCTCCTGCACCTTCCGCCCCGGCACGCCGAGCTTCTCCACCAGATCGTGCACCCAGAGGCCGGCCCGGATCCAGCAGTAGATCCAGAGCACGACGAAGAGGTCGGTGAGCAACTGGCGTACGGCGGTGGGCAGCCGGTCGGCGTACATCTTCACGCCGGCCAGCCTGCCACGGGCGGCCTAGATCCGCTTGGCCGCGCAGTCCGGGCACATACCGAAGATCTCCATGGTGTGCGAGACGTCGACGAAGCCGTGCTGACCGGCGACCTTGTCGGCCCAGGTCTCCACCGCCGGTCCCTCGACCTCGACCGTACGCCCGCAGGAGCGGCAGACGAGATGGTGGTGGTGGCCCTCGCTGCACCGCCGGTAGAGGTGCTCGCCGCCCGGCGGGCGCATCACGTCGATCTCGCCGGCGTCGGCGAGGCCCTGCAACGTGCGATACACAGTGGTCAGACCCACCCGCTCGCCGCGATCCCGCAGGAGGGCGTGCAGGTCCTGGGCGCTGTGGAAGCCCTCGCAGTCGGCGAGGAGCTCACGGACCGCCGCGCGCTGCCGGGTGTTGCGGACAACGGTTGTTTCGTCCGTCATGTTCGTGCCTCCCTCGCGTGGCTTACGGCGTCGGCGACGATGTGCGCGACGTGTTCGTCCACGAGTGAGTATGCGATCTCGCGTCCGCGGCGGGCACCCCGGACCACCCCCGCGCCCCGCAACACCCGCAGATGCTGGGAAACCAGGGGTTGTGGCGCGCCCAGCTTCTCGACCAGCTCGTGCACGCAGCGCTCGCCGCCGCCCAGCTCCGCGACGATCGCCACGCGGATCGGCGCGGACAGCGCCCGCAGCAGCTCACCGGCCGCTTCGTAGGCCTCGTACCCGGCGGGCTGCGTCATGGCGTGCGCGCTCACACGCCGGCCCGCAACACGACGTCCGGCGGCTCGGCTCCGGCGGGGTCCGTGGCCGTGCCGGCCGAGACCCGATGGCGCACCATGCGCCAGATGCCGCCGCCGACGGTGAGCAGGACGAAGGCGGCGATGGCGAGGATGACGATGGTCGCGCCCGACGCCGTGTCGGCCCGGGCGGACACGACGACCCCGGCGGCGGCGGCGAGGACGCCGATGGCCATGGCCGTCGCCATCGTGGCGCGGAAGCCGCGGGTGACCTGCTGCGCGGCGGCCACGGGCACCACCATCAGGGCGCTGACCAACAGCAGGCCGACGGTGCGCATGGCGATCGTGACGGTCACGGCGGTGGTCACCGCGAGCACCAGATTGAGCGTACGGACGGGCAGGCCCGAAACCCGTGCGTACTCCTCGTCGTTGCAGACCGCGAACAGTGCCGGGCGCAGCCCCAGCGTCGCGGCGAGCACGGCGGCGCCCAGGATCGCGATCACGATCAGTTCCTGCCGGCTCGTGGTGGTCAGCGAGCCGAACAGGTACTGCACCAGGCTGACGTTGCCGCCGTTCTCGGAGAGGCCGACCAGCACCACCCCGCCCGCGATCCCGCCGTAGAAGAGCAGGGCCAGGGCCAGGTCGCCGGAGGTACGCCCCCGCTCGCGAACCAGCTCCACCGCGACCGCGCCGAGCACCGACACCACGACCGCGGTGATCACGGGGGAGCGGTCCAGCAGCAGGCCGACGCCGACGCCGGTGAGCGCCACGTGGCCGATGCCGTCGCCGATCAGCGACAGCCGGCGCTGCACCAGATAGATGCCGAGCGCGGGAGCGGTGAGACCGATGATCAGCGCGCCGGCGAATGCCATGAGCACGAAGTCGTGCATGAGTAGGTCGATCAATTCGCCGACATCCGATCCGTGGGGGCCACGCAGATCCCGGCCTGTTCGGGTGCCGCGTGCGGGTGGACATGGTCGTGGCCGGGCCGCGCGTGATGCCCGGCCGGTTCGGGGACCTGTCCCTCGTACGCGATCCGTCCGTCGTGCACGACCACGGCCTTGTCGATCAGCGGCTCCAGCGGGCCGAGCTCGTGCGCGACGAGCAGCACCGTGCCGCCGCGCTCGGCGAAGCGGCGCAACGCGTCGGCGAAGGCCTCCTGGCTGCCCACGTCGACCCCGGCGGTCGGCTCGTCGAGGACGAGCAGGTCGGGGCGCCCGGCGAGGGCCCGGGCGATCAGGGTGCGCTGCTGCTGGCCGCCGGAGAGGGTGGCGACCGGGTCGGCGATCCGGTCGAGGAGCCCGACGTCCTCCAGCGCCGCGCGGACGGCGGCCCGGTCGACGGCGCGGGCGGGCCGGAAGATGCCGCGCCGGGCCAGCCGGCCGGAGGCCACGACCTCGCCGACCGTGGCGGGCACGCCGCTGCCGGCACCCATCCGTTGCGGCACATATCCGATGCGCGCCCACTGTCGGAAGCGGCGCCGGGGGGTGCCGAAGAGCTCGATCTCGCCGTCGGCCAGCGGCACGAGGCCGAGGATCGTCCGGATCAGCGTCGACTTGCCGGAGCCGTTGGCGCCCAGGATCGCGACGAACTGGCCGTCGGTGACGGTGAGGGATACGTCGCGCAGGACCGTGCGGCCGGCGTACGCGACCGCGGCGTGGCGGACGTCGATGACGCTCATGACGAACACCCCAGTGCCGTGGCGAGGGCGGTCAGGTTGGCGCGCATGACGGAAAAGTAGTCCGCGCCGGGCTGGCTCACACCCTCGACCGGGTCGAGGACGGCGGTGCCGACGCCGACCTCCCTCGCGACGGTCTTGGCGACTTTGTCGCTGACCAGAGTCTCGAAGAAGATGGTGGTGGCGCCCGTGGCGCGCGCCTGCTCGGCGACCTCCGCGAGGCGTTGCGGCGAGGGTTCCGCCTCGGGGGAGATGCCGGTGATGCCGATCTCCTTCAGGGAGTAGCGGTCGGCGAGGTAGTGGAACGCGGTGTGGCTGGTCACGAACTCGCGGCGTTCGCACGTCTTGAGCTTGGCGACGTACTCGCCGTGGAGCGCGTCCAGCTCGGCGTGCAGGGCGCGGGCGCGTTCCGTGTAGGCCGTGGCGTGCTCCGGATCGGCCGTGGCCAGCTGCTTGCCGAGCGCGTCCGCGATGGTCGCGTAGCGCGTCGGATCGAGCCAGACATGCGGATCGGTGCCGCCCTCGTCGGCGTGCTCCTCTTCGCCGGGCTCGTGCTCGTGGTGGCCGGCGGGGAGCAACTCGACCGCGGTGCCCGCGTCGAACACCCGCCGTGCCTGCTGCCCGACGGCCTTGTCGACGGCCGGCTGGAAGCCCTTGAGATAGACGACGAGCCCGGCGTCGCTGATCTCGGCGACCTGACGGACGGTGAGCTCGACCTCGTGCGGCTCGGCGCCGGGCTTGGTGAGCTGGGTGACCCGCACGTCGTCGCCGCCGACGCGCTCGGTCAGGAACTTCAGGGGATAGAACGCCGTCACCACGTCGAGTCGGCCGCCGGTGGACCCGCTCGCCTTCTGCCCGCAGGCGCTGACCGCGCCCAGGAGTAGCGCGGCGGCGGTCACGGCGAGGAGTCGGTGGAACGGCATAGCATCTACCATGCGCGATATTGGTAATGATTGTCAAAAGCGCATGGGTCAGAGCGCCTTGGCCAACGCCGTGACGAGGAGCAGGCCCAGCAGAATCACCCGTACGGTGCGCAGCGCGGGCGTCTGCACCGGCCACGTCGTGAACGTCAGGGCCGCCAACCCCGCCCCCAGCGTGAACAGCAGCGCCGCGCCGATGATGCCGGGCAGGAAGAGGCCGGCGAGAAACACCGCCAGCGCGACGAGCAGCGCGGTCGTCGGGTTGACGCCGGCCAGCCGGCGCAGCAGGTTCTCGGGCGGGGACTGCGTCATGTCGGTTCCTCCTGCGATGCGTACGCTCACGACATGCTGGTGCTCAACCGCTTCGTCGTCCCATCCGACACGCAGGACTCGTTCGTCGAACGGGCGCACGCCGCTCTCGCCGCCCTCGCCGCGAGCACCGGGTACGCCTCCGGGCGGCTCACCCGCGCCCTGGACGACCCCGCCTACTGGACCCTGGTCACCGAATGGGAGTCCGTGGGAGCCTACCGCCGCGCGCTGGGCCGATTCGACGTGAAGGTGCACGCCACGCCCCTGCTGTCCGAGTCGCTCGACGAGCCGTCGGCGTTCGAGACGCTGGCGGCGGCCGAACCCGGCGCGGGCGTCGTCGCCAGCGCCAGCGACCGCGCCGCCGAACCCTGGCGCTGAGCCGTAGGCTTGATCCCATGACCGCCCTCGGAGACCCCGCGTTCGGTGGCCCGGCTCCGGCCTTCCCCGGCCCGGCGCCAGCCGGCCCACCCACGGCTCCGGAGGCCGCACCGCCCACGGCTCCGGTGCCCGACCCGCCGCCGGGTCCGGGGGTCGTCCCGCCCTTCCCGGCCCCGCCGGTCGAGGGCCGTGGCCGGCGCGTCGGCCTCGGCGTGGGCCTCGGCATCGGCGCGCTCGTGCTGGTCCTCGGCGGTGGCCTCGCCGCCGGGATCGGACTCGTCACGGTCGCCACCAGCGCGCTCAACGAGCAGGCCGACGTCGTGGTCGGCGACTACCTCGACGCGCTCCGCGACCGGCGCTACGGCAGCGCCTACGACATGTTGTGCCAGGAGACGAAGGACAACACCACCGAGGCGGAGTTCACCAGCGAGGTCTCCGACCAGGAGCCGATCGCCACCTACGACGTGGGCGACCTCGATACCCTCCGGCTGTCCGCGCCCGTCGACGTCACCTACGTCGACGGCTCCACCGACCGGCTCAAGGCGTACCTGGCGCAGAACCGCCGGACAGGTGGTTTCGAGGTGTGCAGTATCGAGGGGTAATCTCCTCATTTTGTCCGTCACACGTCCCCGCCGACAACCAGCCGGCGTAGGAGGAACATGCCCGTCGACCGTATCGACGCCGTTGTCAGCCTGGCCAAGCGCCGCGGCCTCGTCTTCCCCTCCAGCGAGATCTACGGAGGCACCCGCTCGGCCTGGGACTACGGTCCGCTCGGCGTCGCCCTCAAGGAGAACGTCCGCCAGCAGTGGTGGCGCACGATGGTGCAGCAGCGTGACGACATCGTCGGCCTCGACTCCGCCGTCATCCTGTCCCGCGACGTGTGGGCCGCCTCCGGTCACCTCGACGCGTTCGTCGACCCGCTGACCGAGTGCCAGTCGTGCCACAAGCGGTTCCGCGCCGACCACCTCGAAGAGGCGTACGAGGCCAAGCACGGCTCCGCGCCCGCCTCGCTGAGCGAGCTCAACTGCCCCAACTGCGGCAACAAGGGCACGTTCACCGAGCCGAAGATGTTCAACGGGCTGATGAAGACCTACCTCGGCCCGACCGAGAGCGCCGAGGGCCTGCACTACCTGCGCCCCGAGACCGCACAGGGCATCTTCGTCAACTACAACAACGTGGCGACCGCCGCGCGCAAGAAGCCGCCGTTCGGCATCGCGCAGGTCGGCAAGTCGTTCCGCAACGAGATCACCCCGGGCAACTTCATCTTCCGTACGCGCGAATTCGAGCAGATGGAGATGGAGTTCTTCGTCGAGCCCGGCGAGGACGAGAAGTGGCACGAGTACTGGCTCGAGCAGCGCTGGAACTGGTACCGCGACCTCGGCCTCAGCGAGAACAACCTGCGCTTCTTCGAGCACCCCAAGGAGAAGCTCTCGCACTACTCCAAGCGCACGGTCGACATCGAATACCGCTTCAAGTTCGGCGGTACGGAATTCGCCGAGCTCGAGGGCATCGCCAACCGCACCGACTTCGACCTCTCGACCCACTCGAAGCACTCCGGCGTCGACCTGTCCTACTTCGACCAGGAGAAGCAGGAACGCTGGGTGCCGTACGTCATCGAGCCGGCGGCCGGTCTGACCCGCGCGGTGCTGGCGTTCCTGCTCGAGGCGTACGACGAGGACGAGGCGCCGAACACCAAGGGCGGCGTCGACAAGCGCACGGTGATGCGGTTCGACCCGCGCCTGGCCCCGATCAAGGTGGCGGTCCTGCCGCTGTCGCGTAACCCGGAGCTGTCGCCCAAGGCGCGCGGCCTGGCGGCTCTGCTGCGCAAGCGCTGGATGGTGGAGTTCGACGACTCCCAGGCCATCGGCCGGCGCTACCGCCGCCAGGACGAGATCGGCACCCCGTTCTGCGTCACGGTCGACTTCGACACCCTCACCGACGACGCGGTGACGGTCCGCGACCGCGACACCATGAAGCAGGAGCGGGTCGGCCTCGACCAGATCGAGGACTACCTGATCAAGCGTCTCCCTGGTTGCTGATCTGAAGAACGGCACGCCGCCCGCTCACGGGCGGCGTGCCGTTTTTCAGTTGACGACGAGGGACTGCGAAATCACGGTGGGGGAGGCTCCGGCGACCGAGTCGGCGGCGGCCTTGACCACGAAGCGGAAAGTCACCTTCTTGGCGGCCCCCGTCATCACGATCGGCAACGTGCCGTTGGCCGCGGTGGCGACGGTGCCCTTCTGGACGGTCTTCCAGGTGCCGCCGCTGCGGCGCTGCAGGGAGATGCTCACCTTCCCGAGGTGCTTCGGCAGGATCTGGATGTTCAGCCGGACCTTCGAGTACGACGTGTACTGAGCCACACCCTTCTTGGTGCTTGCCTGGCCGGTCAGCTTGGCGGTCACCACGGACGGGGTGCTGAACCGCGCCGAGGTCGAAGCGGCCAGATACGACAGGTCGGTCGGGGTGCTCGCGGTGACGGTGCCGCTGGCCTTCGCCGGGAGTGCCACGGTCGCCACGCCGCTGCTGTTGGTCGTGAGGCTCGTCTTGATGGCCGCACCGTTCTGGGTGACGGTCACGTTCACCCGGGTGCCGGGGCGGTTCGCCGTACGCACGGTGACCTTGAGGTTCCTGCCGTAGGCGGAGGCCGGCGTGACGCTGACGGTGAGCGGGGCCTTGGCCTGTCCGGCCGCGGGCGTCACCACGAGGTACGTGTTGCCGGCGTGCTCCTGCGCCAGCGAGTAGAGGTAGCGGCCGTCCGCGGACCAGGACGCCTCGTCCGCCTGGCTGTCGTACGACGTGGTGCCGGCGCTGGTGGCCCGCGTGAGCACGGTGCCGTCCTGCGCGGAGAAGACGTGCACCGGCGACGTTTCATACATCGCGTCCACGATCCCGGCGAACTTCGTGCCGTCCGGGGACCAGGCGACGGCGCTCGGGTACGGCCCGGTGTCGAAGGTGCCAAACGGCGCGAGGGTCGCGGCGTCGTACCGGGCCAGGCCGTAGCCGCCGCCGTACCGGGTGGTGAGCAGCTGGGTGCCGTCGGGTGAGAGCTCCGCGTCGTAGGTGGTGCTGGTGTATTCGTCAGCCTGCTCGGTGAGGGCGCCGTCGGCGCCGATCGCATAGGACGTCAGCTGCCCGCCGGAGGTGTACGTGACCAGCGTGGAACCGGCGGCCGTCAGCGCCTGGGCGTTGTCGTCGGTGAGCAGGCTGGCGTCGGTGAGGGTGGACAGGTCGAGACGGGCAACACCGCGGGTGGCCGCGTCGCAGCCGTACACGTAATACAGCGCCCCGCCGGCGATCGCCGACTTGCCGGGACAGCCCTGTGAGGCCCACGACCCCAGGATGGCGCCGGACGTGGAGACCTGGAAGATCTTCGACCCGGTGGACGCGGAGACGTAGACGCTCTGCCCGTCGGGGCTCAGAGTGAGCGCCTTCGCCCCGAACAGCCCGTTCACCGAAGTCTTGACCGTGCCCGTCGGGGTTGCGATGAGCACGCTGTTGCCCGCGGCCACCCAGACGTCGGAGCCGACGGCCAGGACGTCGGTCGTCTCGTCGGTGGTGGGCAGGGCGAACCTCAGTGGGGTGGCGGTGGCCACGCCGGCGGCGTACGCCGGGGTCGAGGCGAGGCTAGCCGCGGCCAGTGCGCCGGTGACGAGCATCGCGGTGGACAGCAGTGACGCGGTGATACGCGGGGCGCGAATGATCATGAAGTCCTGGTCCTGGCTCGGCGACGGGGGAGCTCCGTCAGCAATCGGCGCCCGAGGGTGAGTTCCTATCGATGTCGTCTGTGCGTTTGGTCACCTCGGCGATTTCCGTGCCCGGAAAGCGCTGTGCCATGCTCGACGGCGTGACTCTCGCGACCTCCGCCACGCCCCTGACGTTGGGAAAGCACCAGGTATGGCCGCCCGTCGTGCTGGCCCCGATGGCCGGCATCACCAATGTCGCCTTTAGGAGGCTCTGCCGGGAACAGGGCGGCGGCGTCTACGTCTGCGAGATGATCACCACCCGGGCGCTGGTGGAGCGGATCCCCAAGACGCTCAAGATGATCCGGTTCGCGCCCGACGAGGGCTTCCGCAGCCTTCAGCTCTACGGCGTCGACCCGGACGTGACCGCGGCGGCCGCCCGCATGATCGCCGAGGAAGACCTCGCCGACCACATCGACCTCAACTTCGGCTGCCCGGTGCCCAAGGTCACCCGCCGCGGCGGCGGCAGCGCCCTGCCCTGGCGGCGCAAACTCTTCGGCCGGATCGTCCGTCAGGCGGTCCAGGCCGCCGCGCCGGCCGGCATTCCCGTCACGGTCAAGATGCGCAAGGGCATCGACGACGACCACCTGACGTACGTCGAGGCCGGGCTGATCGCCCAGGAGGCCGGCGTCGCCGCGGTCGCCCTGCACGCCCGCACCGCGGAACAGCGCTATTCGGGTACGGCCGACTGGGACGCGATCGCCACCCTCAAGCAGGCCCTCGACGTGCCGGTGCTCGGCAACGGCGACATCTGGGAGGCCGCCGACGCGATGCGGATGGTCGCGCACACCGGCGTCGACGGCGTCGTGGTCGGCCGTGGCTGTCTCGGCCGGCCGTGGCTCTTCAAGGATCTCCACGCGGCCTACGACGGCGTGCGGTCCCAGGAACTGCCGAGCCTCGGCGAGGTCGCCGCCATCATGTCCCGGCACGCCCACCTGCTGGTGGAGGCGCTGGAGGACGAGAGGCACGGCTGCGCCGACTTCCGCAAGCACATCGCCTGGTATCTCAAGGGCTTCCCGGTCGGCGGCGACCTGCGCCGCTCCCTGTCGATGGTGGCGTCGCTGGCCCAGCTCGACGACCTCCTCGGCAAGCTCGACGCCGACGCGCCGTTCCCGCGCGAGTCACTGGGTCAGCCCCGGGGGCGGATCAACGCGCCGGGCAAGGTGTCCCTGCCGTACGGATGGCTCGACAGCCGCGACGACGACACCGTGCCCGAGGGCGCGGAGATGGACAACAGCGGGGGCTAGTTCCCCGGGATACGACAGCGGGGAGGACGCCAGGTGCCCTCCCCGCTGTGCCGTACACGTTGCTCAGACGTCGAGGTCGTTCTCGATGCGCCTGAGTTGGTGGCGGGCCATCGCCAGGTTGGAGCGGTCGCGGCGCAGGGCGACGTACAGGAACAGGCCCTTGCCCGAGCGGCTCGTCAGCGGCCGGATCATGTGGTACTGGGTGTCGAGGGTGATGAGGATGTCCTCGATCTTCTCGGTGAGGTTGAGCATCTCCATCGCCCGGAGCTTGGCCCGGACCACGTCCGTGTTGCCGGCCGCGGCGACCGTCAGATCGAGGTCCTTGCCGCCACCGGCCGTGCCGAGCGCCATGCCGCTCGTGTGGTCGACCAGTGCGACGCCGACGGCGCCGTCGATGTTCATGACCTCTTTGAGTGCGGTGTCCATGTCAGGCATTTGGTGGTCCTCCGTGTTCGCAATGGTGGGTAGGGGTGTTGCGGTCAAGACCTCAGCGGCCTCGGATCGTGTTCTGCAGCGTCGCCATCGGTGTCCGCCGGGCGAGCGGCGTCGCGGGCCCGGCCTGCGTTGGGATCTCCGGCCGGGGGGCCGCGGACTCGAGGACCAGCAGTTTCATGAGCCGGCGGACGGCTCGGCGAGCCTCGAGGTGGACCAGGGCCAGGTTCGCGCCTCCGGAGGTGACGAGGGTCAGCAGGGCGTTCGGTCCCGCGGTGTACGAGGTGATGTATCCGCCGTCGCACTCCACCACCGACTCGCGCAGGTCACCGTGGTTCACGGCGTGCGCGAAGCGCCGGGCGAGGGCGAGATGAGCGGCGGCCAGGGCGGCGAGGCTGTCGGGTTCGATGCCGTGTGCGTCGTGGGCGACCACCATGCCGTCGGCGGTGGCGAGGACACTCCCCAACAGTTCGGGCAGACGGCTGCGGAGGTTGCCGAGTTCCGTCAGTACCGCCGGGTCCACCGTCATCCGCGGTTTCTCCTTTCTGGTGTCGGCCGCCGGGTGGCGGAGGGGCGCGCGTCATCGCAGGGCTTTCAACGCGGTGCGGATGCGTTTGAGGAGGACCTCGTCCGTGCCGGGATGGATGGGCACCGGTTCGGCGGCGAGCTCCTTCGGCAGCTTGGCGCCGGGCTTGCGCCGGGCCAGTCGCGGCGATCGGTAGGCGGTGCCGTTCGCCGTCGCCGGGTCGGGCTCTCGCGCGGCCGGGGGCGGGTCGCCCGAGGCGAGACCCGGGCGGGCCGCGGTGACGGCGGGTACGGCCGGACCGGGCAGTTCCGGCCGCTGCACGTCCACCGCTGTTCCCCGGGCGCGCGGCAGGCGTACGAAAGCGGGCTTGCCGGCGGGATCGCGCGGCACCGGCAGCTCGATCAGGCCCGCCGCGGCCAGCCGGCGCAGTTCCTGGATCGTGGCGTAGCCGGCGCGGCCGAGCAGTTGGGCCAGGTCGGCCGGGGTGCGCTGGCCGTCCGCGTGGACCAGCAGCTCCCACTGCGGCGCGGTCAGGGTGATCCGTTCGCGGGGCGGCCGGGTCACCGGGATGACCACCGAGGTGTCGATCTGGGGGTACGGGAATATCTCGTCCAGGAGCCGGCCTCGGCGGCGCGACTCCCGAGTGAGCGCGGCCGGGTCGACGCGGACCAGATCGCCCAACCAATGCTTGGCGCCGTCCAGGAAGTCCACCGGCGCCGAGGTGGGGGAAAGCGCGAAGTACGCGGCGTCGTACGTCGCGCCCAGCACGCACAGTTCCAGTTCCCCCTGGGTGATGTGGCCCTGGTCGAGCAGCAGCCGGCCGACCGAAGCCCGTGGTGAGCCGGCGTCCAGGGCCGCCTGCCAGGTCCGCGCCGCCAGTCGCCCGGACGCGGTGAGCAGTTCACCGACGCCCGGCGCGGCGGCCGACTCGGCGTACGTCACCAGACCCTCGTCGAGGTGGACCGTGCCACCGGGCGTGCCGCCGACGATCAGGGCACCGGTCCGCCGCTCGCCCGCGACCTGCGTGAGCAGGCGGCCGGGCGCCGCGGACTTCGGGGGCTTCACCGTTGACTCCTCAGTGCGTAGGACTGTCATCGCCTATGTCCCGATCAACTCGTCGGCCAGTGTCTGCATGCGACGCCGGGCCATGGCGAGGTTGCCGTGGATCCGGTCGAGCCACACATAGAGCACGAGCCGGCTGTCGAAGTCGGTCTGGACCAGCCGCAGCAGGTGGTAGCCCCCGGCGGTCGTGATGATGAGGTCCTCGAGCAGGTCGTGCGGTACGGCCGAGACGAACAGCGCCCGGCTCTGTGCGGCCTGAACGACGTCGGCCGTGCCGGCCGCCGCGGCCTCGTGGTCCTCGTTGGGTGCGGCTCCGGTCGTGGCGACCGGGAAGCCGGTGGTGTAGTCGACGATGCTGGCGCCGATCGCGCCGGGGATCGCCATGGCCTCCTGTAGACAGTTCTCGACCCCGGGCACATCTCTCCTCAGCCGAGTGATGCTCCCGCCGGCGGCCGGTCCCCGCTGCCGGCGGTGTCGGGCATTCCTGGACTCATCGTTCCGGTGGGAAACCGTGCCGCCCGCCGTCACAATGGGCCATCCTGCGGCCACGCTAAGATCGCGAGTCGCACCCGGTGTGCGTCACGGTCGTCGATGCTCATCCGGGGACTGGCGAGCGCCGCCGGCATCGCACCGACCGGGCGCCGCGTGGCATGGGCCGGGCCAGCAGCCGCCGTGCCGTCTCCGGCCCGAGGTTGCCGAGATCGGCCTGGGTGATCGTGCCGAACCAGTGCCGCTCGCCGGGTACGAACACCAGCGGCGCGCCGTCGGCCTGAAGCAGCGCGTGAGTGACGGCGGTGATGGTCGCCACGACCCGGCAGGCCAGTTCGTGGTGGCCGAGGTGACCGTCGCGCAACAGCACCCGGCCGACGTTTCCCGCGTCGTGGCCCGCCTCGTACGCGGCCCGCCACTGCGCCGCCGAGAGCCGGCCGGAACCGATCAACCGGTCGCCGATTCCGGGGCAGGCCGGCGACTCGGCGTGGGTGATGCGTCCGGCGACGAGATAGACGACGCCGCCCGGCGTACCGCCGATGTGCAGGGCGCCGGTGCGCCCGGCCTCGGCCAGCGCGGTGAGGCGGTGGCTCAGCGAAATCACCATGTGCTCCTCCTTTCGGCCAGTGTCGGCCGCCTGGCCGGAGGATGTCGCACGACGAGTGCGACCGCGTTCCTGGTGCGGCCGACCTCCGCGCGTGAAATGATCGTCACTTTCGATGGCGTGTCATGAAGGGTGTCCAATGGCCAACACCTGGGAACAGATCGTCGTCGACGCCGAGGATCCGGCGCGGCTCGCGCGCTGGTGGGCCGAGGCGCTCGGCTACCGGATCGTGAACGAGTCGGCCGACGAGGTGGAGATCCGGCGCACCCCGGAAACCCTGCCCGGCCTGCTCTTCGGGTCGTGCCCGGACGCCAAGACGGTGAAGAACCGCCTCCACCTCGACCTGCGCCCGGACGACCAGGAGGCCGAGGTGGAACGCCTCGTCGACATGGGCGCCCGCCCGGTCGACATCGGCCAGGGCGACGTGAGCTGGGTGGTGCTGGCCGACCCGGAGGGCAACGAGTTCTGCGTGCTCGCCTCGAAGCAGTCCGGGTGATCATGACGGGAGACGCCGAGAGGTGGGTGGTGGAGCCCGCCAAGGACAGCGGCTACGGCCGCACCCAGTTCGAACGCGACCGCGCCCGGGTGCTGCACTCCGCGGGTTTTCGGCGGCTGGCGGCCAAGACGCAGGTGCATACGGCCGGATCCGACGATTTCCTGCGTACGCGGCTGACGCATTCCCTGGAAGTCGCCCAGATCTCCCGCGAGATGGGTGCGCGGCTCGGCTGCGATCCGGACGTCGTCGACGTGGCCGGGCTGGCGCACGACATCGGCCACCCGCCGTTCGGGCACAACGGCGAAGCCGCTCTGGACGCGGTCGCGCGGTCATGCGGCGGCTTCGAGGGCAACGCGCAGACGCTGCGGGTGCTCACCCGCCTCGAGGCCAAGGTCGAGGGCGCCGGCCTCAACCTCACCCGCGCCTCGCTCGACGCGAGCTGCAAATATCCCTGGCCCCGGCGTCCCGGCAGCCGCAAGTTCGGGGTGTACGCCGACGACCTGCCGGTGTTCACCTGGATCCGGTCGACCGCACCCGACGGCGAGCGTCGCTGCCTGGAGGCGCAGGTCATGGACTGGGCCGACGACGTCGCCTACTCCGTGCACGACGTCGAGGACGGGGTGCACGGCGGATATCTGTCGCTGCGACCGCTGCTCGACGACGCGGACGAGCGGGCCGAGTTGTGCGCCGACGTCGCCGCCGTCTACTCCGACGAGACCCCGGCGGCGCTCGGCGAGGCCCTCGACCTGCTGCTCTCCGACCCGGTGGTGCGGGCCACCGCCGATTACGACGGCACGTACCCGTCGCAGGTCGCCCTCAAGCGAATGACCAGCGTCCTGACCGGCCGGTTCGTCTCCTCGGCCGTCGGGGCCACGAACAGCAGGCACGGGTACGGCCAGGTCCGTCGC
This sequence comes from Actinoplanes sp. NPDC051346, assembly GCF_040682215.1. Lineage (NCBI taxonomy): Bacteria > Bacillati > Actinomycetota > Actinomycetes > Micromonosporales > Micromonosporaceae > Actinoplanes > Actinoplanes sp. NPDC051346. The sequence goes on from NZ_JBFBAJ010000018.1 coordinate 106,705, forward strand.
TACGACGCCGACCTGATCGTGCCGCGTACGGCGCGTAACCAGTGCGCCCTCCTCAAGGGCATGGCGCTGCGCTACGTGATGCGCGCCCGCGCCGCGGAGGACTGGTACGAGCAGCAGCGCGCCATCCTCACCTCGCTGGTCGAGCTCCTCTGCGACCGCGCCCCCGACCACCTCGACCCGATGTTCGCGAACCAGTGGAAGGCCGCCGAGGACGACGCCGCGCGCCTGCGTGTGGTGGTCGACCAGGTCGCCTCGCTGACCGACCCGGCGGCGGTCGCCTGGCACCGGACCCTCTTGGCGGGCCGCCGGTAGGGCGAGGCAGTATGTAGCCGTGGCGGGCAGGGTCAAGGACGAGGACATCGCGCTGGTCCGCGACCGCACGTCGATCGCGGACGTGATCAGCGAGACCGTGACGCTGCGCTCGGCGGGCGGCGGCAACCTCAAGGGCCTGTGCCCGTTCCACGACGAGAAGACCCCCTCCTTCACCGTCTCGCCCGCCCGGAATGTGTATTTCTGCCACGGGTGCGGTGCGGGCGGTGACGCCATCAAGTTCCTCATGGACGCCGAGCACCTCACGTTCGTCGAATCGCTCGAGCGCCTCGCCGGCCAGGCCGGCATCCAGCTGCGCTACGACACCTCGGACGAGCGGCCCGGCACCCCCCGGCAGCAACCCGGCCAGCGGCAACGCCTGATCGCCGCCCACGCGGCCGCCGCCGAGTTCTACGCCGACCAACTCGGCCGGGCCGGCGCGCGCAAGGCCCGGGAGTTCCTCGCCGAGCGTGGCTTCGGCCGGGACGCCGCCGAGAAGTACGGGTGCGGCTACGCCCCCGAGGGCTGGGACCTGCTCACCAAGCATCTGCGCCAGAAGGGCTTCACCGCGGAGGAGCTGACCACCGGCGGCCTGGCCAAGCCGGCCCGCTCCGGCTCGCTCATCGACCGCTTCCGCCGCCGCCTGCTCTGGCCCATCCGTGACCTGAGCGGCGAGGTCATCGGCTTCGGCGCGCGCAAACTCTTCGACGACGACGACGGCCCGAAGTATCTCAACACCCCCGAAAGCCCGCTCTACAAGAAATCCCACGTCCTGTACGGCATCGACAACGCCAAGCGCGAGATCGCCAAGCGCGGCCGCGCGGTCATCGTCGAGGGCTACACCGACGTCATGGCCTGCCACGAGGCGGGGGAGCCGACCGCGGTGGCGACCTGCGGCACGGCCTTCGGCGTCGACCACATCGGCGTGCTGCGCCGGTTGCTGATGGACAGCGACAGCTTCACCGGCGAGATCATCTACACCTTCGACGGGGACGCGGCCGGGCAAAAGGCGGCGCTGCGGGCGTTCGAGGAGGATCAGCGGTTCGTCGGGCGTACCTTCATCGCGGTCAGCCCCGACAACATGGACCCCTGCGAGCTGCGCCTGGCCAAGGGCGATCTCGCCGTCCGCGACATGATCGCCGGGCGCGAGCCGCTCGTCGACTTCGCCCTGCGCCACACCCTGGCCCGCTTCGACCTGGACACCGTCGAGGGCCGGGTCGAGGCCATGCGCCGGGCCGCGCCGCTGGTCGCCAAGATCAAGGACCGGGAGAAGCGTCCCGAGTACGCCCGCAAGCTCGCCGGCGACCTCGGCATGGACCTGGATCCGGTGCTGCGGGCGGTGGCCGCCGCCCAGTCGCCCGAGGCTCCGGTGGCCGCCCAGCGCCGTGCCGCCGACAGCCCTCAGCGCCAGGTCGAGCGGGAGACGCTGAAGCTGGCCCTGCAACTGCCGGTGCTGGCCGGTCCGATGTTCGACGCGATCGAGGGCGACGCCTACGGCGACCCGGTCCTGCGCGAGGTCCGCGCGGCCGTCGCGGCGGCCGGCGGCACCGCGTCGGCCACCGGCGGCGCGGTGTGGATCGAGGCGGTCCGCGACGCCTGTCAGGACCTGGGCGCCAAGGCGCTGATCGGCGAGCTGGCGGTCGAACCGCTGCTCGTCGACGGCGAGGCCGACCTGCGCTACGTGCAGATCACCCTGGCCCGCCTGCAGGTCGGCTCGGTGACGACCCGGATCAAGGACTTGAAGTCGAAGGTGCAGCGCCTCAACCCGGTGGCGCACAAGGACGAGTACCTGGCCCTGGCCGGGGAGCTCTTCTCACTCGAACAGCACGCTCGCGCACTCCGCGACCAGGCAGCAGGTGCATTGTGAAACTCTTCCGCCGCGTCCCGAAACTTCCGGCCGCGCTTCGACCGACGCTGGAACCCGACGAGCGGGTCCTGGCCTGGGCGCACGTCGGCGAGTCCGGCGATGCGGTCCTGGTGGCCACGAACCGGGGCCTGTGGCTGCCGGACGGCCGCCGGCTGGGCTGGCACGAGATCCACAAGGCGGCCTGGTCGGGCCGCGAGCTGCGGATCACGCCCGCCGAGGTGGCCCAGGAACGCAACGGCTACACCGTGCTCGTGGACGCCCCGGTCGCCGGCTTCCTGCTGCTGGAGCCGGGGGAGCTGCCCGACCAGGTGCGCACCCGGGTGACGCGCTCGGTCGCGTACACATCGCACCACCCGCTGCCGCCGCATGGCGGGGTCCGGGTCGTGGGCCGGCGGGTCCCGGGCACCGACGGCCTGACCTGGTCGGTCCGCTACGACGCGAAGACGGCGGTGGACGCGGACCCGATCATCGAGGCCACCGATCAGCTGGTGGAATCGGCGCAGGAGGCGACCGCGCCGCCGGCCTGATTTTGTCGGACCCCTTCACTAAGGTCCCACGGGTGAGCCTCATTCACGCCCGCGGGCTGGTCAAACGCTTCGGCGACTTCACCGCCGTCGACGGCATCGACGTCGACGTGGCGAGCGGTGAGGCATTCGGCTTCCTCGGCCCCAACGGCGCGGGCAAGAGCTCCACCATGCGGATGATCGGCTGCGTCTCCCCGCCGTCCGGCGGCGTCCTGCGCATCCTCGACAAGGACCCGCTGCGCGACGGGCCGGCCATCCGAGCCCGCCTCGGCGTCTGCCCCCAGCTCGACAACCTCGACCTCGAGCTCACCGTCCGGGAGAACCTCACCACCTACGCCCGCTTCTTCGGCATTCCCCGCAAGGTCGCCCGCCGCCGCGCCGACGAGCTCCTCGACTTCGTGCAGCTGTCCGAACGCGCCGACAGCAAGGTGGAGCCGCTGTCCGGCGGCATGAAGCGCCGGCTCACCATCGCCCGCGCCCTGGTCAACGAGCCCGACATCGTGCTGCTCGACGAGCCGACCACCGGCCTCGACCCGCAGGCCCGCCACCTGGTCTGGGAGCGCCTCTTCCGCCTCAAGCAGCAAGGCGTGACCCTGGTGCTCACCACCCACTACATGGACGAGGCCGAGCAGCTGTGCGACCGGCTCGTCGTGATGGACGGCGGCCGCATCGTCGCGGAAGGCTCACCCCGCACCCTCATCGAGCAGCACTCGACCCGCGAGGTGGTCGAGCTGCGCTTCAACGTGGAGTCCCAGGAAGCCTTCGCCGACAAGCTCGCGGGCGTCGGCGAGCGCCTCGAGATCCTCCCCGACCGCATCCTGCTCTACGTCGCCGACGGCGACGACGCGGTCGCCGAGGTCCAACGCCGCGCCCTCAGCCCGGCCAGCGTCCTGGTGCGCCGCAGCAGCCTGGAGGACGTCTTCCTGCACCTGACCGGCCGGACGCTGGTGGACTGACATGACCTGGTACGTCCTGGAGTATTACCTCGTCAGCTACCGCCGGATCTGGCGCTCGAGCGTGCTCTCGTCGTTCGTGCTGCCCCTGCTGACCATGCTCGGTTTCGGTGTGGGGGTCGGGGCCTATGTGACCGGCGGCGTCGAGGGGGTGCCCTACCTCGACTGGATGGTTCCCGGCCTCATCGCCTCCACCGCCATGCAGATCGCGATCGGTGACTCCACCTGGCCGGTGTTGGGCGGCTTCGAGTGGCAGCGAAACTACTTCGGTCAGGCGGCCGCGCCGCTGCGGGTCGCGGACATTCTCGACGGCCACCTGCTCTTCATCGTTTTCCGCACGCTGACGAGTTGCGGGGCCTTCCTGCTGATCGCCGCGGCGTTCGGCACCATGCATTCCTGGTGGGCGCTGGCAACGCTGCCGATCGCCGCGCTCGTCGGTCTGTCGGTGTCGACGCCGACGTTCGCCTACGCGGCGGCGATCCGCAGCGACAGCTACCTGGCCATCCTGTTCCGGCTCGGCGTGATTCCGATGTCGCTGTTCTCCGGGGTCTTCTTCCCGGTCGAGTCGCTGCCGGACCCGCTTCGCTGGATCGCCTACGCCCTGCCGCTGTGGCACGGCGTCGACCTCAGCCGGGCGGCGACGCTGGGCGCCGCGCCGGCCTGGTCCGTCACCGGCCACCTGCTCTATCTGGCGGTGTGGGCCACTGTGGGCTGGTTGTTGGCCCTGCGCCAGTTCCGCCGCCGGCTGGTGGTCTGAGATGTGCCGTCGAACGTTCCGGGCCCGCTGAGGAGCTGCCGTGGTCACCTTGGTTCTGCCGCGACTCGTCTCCTTCGAGGGTGCCGGCCGTCGGTCGGCGTCCGTCGTCGAGCGCAACGTGGCGACGTTGCGCAGCGCGTACTGGATGGTCATGGTCTCGGGGTTTCTCGAGCCGATCCTCTACCTGTTCTCGATCGGGGTCGGCGTCGGCACCCTCGTCGGCGACCTCACGCTGAGCGACGGGCGGGTCATCGGATATGCCGCGTTCGTGGCCCCGGCGATGCTGGCCTCCTCGGCCATGACCGGGGCCTTGTCGGAGACGACCTTCAACTTCTTCGGGAAGATGAAGTTCATGAAGCTGTACGACGGGATGCTGGCCACCCCCGTCCGCCCCATCGAGATCGCCATGGGCGAACTCGCCTGGGCGATGCTCCGCGGCAACATCTACGCGGCCGCGTTCCTGGTGGTCATGGTGGTCATGGACCTCACGACTCCGGCCCGGGCCCTGGCCGCCTTCGCCGGCGCGATTCTGGTCGGCTTCGCCTTCGGTGCCGCGGGCATGGCGCTGTCCACGTTCATGCGCAGCTGGCAGGACTTCGACCTGGTCGCCTCCGGCCAGTTCGCGCTTTTCCTCTTCTCGGGGACCTTCGTGCCGGCCGAGGCCTATCCCTCGATCCTGCGCTGGCTGGTCGAGATCACGCCCCTGTACCGCTCGGTCGACCTGATCCGCGCGATCACGACCGGGGGAGCGGGCTGGCTCCAGGTCGTCGACGTGGCCTATCTGATGGTCGTGGTCGGCATCGGCCTGGCTGTCGCCGGCCGCCGCATGGAGAAGCTGCTCTGTAAGTAACTTCTTCTCGCTGTCCCCGCGCTTCTCGCTGTCCTCGCCTTCCGCAGGCGGAAGGTCGCTCGGCGATGTGTTCCCGGGTTCTTCGCAGGTTTGCCCCGCGCGGGCCGATCGGAAGATCGGGAGCAAGCCCTCCCGCCGTCGCGGATCCACCGCTTGCGCGACGGGCTGATGGCCGCGGGCCCACTGTGGTGCGTGAGACCCGTGTGGCGGATGTCGCGGGACCGTACGCGGCGGGCTGCACCCCCGCCGTGGACCCGACCGCGGCCTGACGGAAGCCGGGAGTCGCCATGACCATGATGATGCGCTCGGGCACCCAGGTGCCGCTGGACGCGGCCCGGATGGCGCAGATCGTGGACGAGTACGAGGATCTCGCCGACTTCGACATCGCCGAGGCCGAGACGGCCGCCAGGGTGATCGGGCGGGCAGCGGGGGAGACCGAGCTGCGCTGGCGGGCGCGCCTGCTCCAGGCCGACCTGCTCGAGCGGCGGGGCGAACTCGCGTCCGCGGCGAAAATGCTCGTCGAGGTGCTCCAGTGGGCACAGGTGAGCGGCTGCCGGCGCGTACGAGCCCGGGCGCACCGGGTGCTGGCCCGCCTCTACCACGCGATGGGCGACGTCGCGGCGAACCTCGAACACATGATCCAGTGCGTCGACGCGCTCGACGACACCACGCCCGCCTCCGGCCGGATCGCCTGCCTGGTCAAGCTCGCCGACGCGTACGCCGAGACCGGCTCGATGTCGTCCGCCCGCGACCGCTACGAGCAGGCGATCCTGACGGCGACGGATCACGGCAACGCCGGCCGGCAGTTGATGGCCCTCAACAACTACGCGTACGCCGAGTACAACCGCGGCGATCTGCCAAGGGCCCGCCACGTCCTGGAACGCCTGCGTGCCGCCGGTGCGGAGCACGGCCGGCCGCTGGGCTTCTCCGCGCTGGACACCGTCGCCCGGGTCGAGGCGCTGCTCGGCGACCTCGCCGCGGCCGACCGGGCGGCGCGGGAGGCGCTGCGCACCTACCGGGACGAGAACGCCGAGGAGGCGGGCACCGAGGCCGACCTGCTGCTCACGCTCGCCTTCGTGCAGCGGCTGCGCGGCGAACTCGACGACGCGCAGCAGACCATCGACCGCGTCCGCGCGCTGTGCAGCCGGCACGCGCTGCGACCCACCGAGGTCCAGGCCCTCTTCGAACAGGCCGAGATCAAGGCGGCGGCCGGCGACTTCGCCCGCGCGTACGCCACCATGCACCGTTTTCATACGGCGGAGAAGCGGCTGCAGTGGGCGCGGCGCGAAGCCCAGGCCCGTAATCGCCAGGCGCTTTCGGAGGTCGACGAGGCGCGCCGCCAGGCGGAGTGGTTCCGCGACCAGGCCCGGCGCGATCCGCTGACGGGACTGCACAATCGCCGCTTCATCGACGAGCACCTGCCCGCCCTGCTGGAGAAGGCCACGGACGACGGCTCGCCGGTGACGGTGGCTCTGCTCGACCTCGACCACTTCAAGCGGGTCAACGACACGCTCTCGCACGAGACCGGCAACGAGGTCCTGGCGATCGTGGCGGCGATGCTGGGCCGCGCCGACGCCGGCTCGTCCGGGTTCGCCGCCCGGATCGGCGGCGAGGAATTCCTGCTCGTCGTCACGGGCGTCGACGTCGCGAGCGCGGCGCTGCGCCTGGAGGACCTGCGCCAGGCCGTAGCCGGCCATCCGTGGCGTCCCGTCACCGGCGAGTTGCCAGTCACGGTGAGCATCGGCGTCACCGCGGCGATGGCCGGGGACACCCAGAGCGGCGTGCTGGCCCGCGCGGACGAGGCCCTCTACGAGGCGAAGCACGGTGGGCGCAACCGGCTCTGCCTGGACGCGCAGATCACGGTCGCCGAACGCCGCCGCTTCCGCGACGGCCTTCGCTGAGAGGTGGTGTCTGCTGGAGAGAAGAAGGTTAAACCAGCTGGATGCCGGGCATCTCCAGGTCAGGTCGCGAATCGCCCGGCCGGCGTAAGCCGAGCGGGAGCGGAACGCGGCGCGCAGACGACGTGTAGCGCCCTGGAGGTACCCCGGCGATGAGACTTCTCCGCAAGGCCGACGACGCATCGCACGATGCCGGCCACGACAAGAACGCTGCCGTTCACGATCAGAGTGGGCAGAGCGCCGCCGGCCACGACCAGAGCGCGGCGGACGCGCACGCCGCCGGGGCGCGGGACGCCGCCGACGCCCGGAGCGGCAAGGACCTCGATCTCGACGCCGCCGCGACGTCGAGGACCGGCGACGACCGCGACCAGGACCTGTCGGCGCCCAGCCCGGACGCCGGGCCGGACAGTCCCGTGCAGCTCAAGGGCAAGGGCATTCTCGGTGCCCTCAAGCGGACCTTCAAGCAGTTCTCCCAGGACAACGTCACCGACTGGGCGGCGGCGCTGACCTACTACGGCGTGCTGTCCATCTTCCCGGGCGCGCTGGTGCTCGTGTCGATCCTCGGCATGCTCAGCAGCGACGGCCAGAAGACGGTGCAGGAGACCGTGCAGCAGGTCGCGCCCAGTCAGCAGATCCAGGCCCTGGTCGGCCAGGTGCTCACCCAGGTGCAGGACCCGGGCACGGCGGGTCTCGCCGCGATCATCGGTATCGCGGCCGCGTTCTGGTCCGCCTCCGGCTACATCGGTGCCTTCATGCGGGCGTCGAACTCCATCTACGACGTACCCGAGGGCCGACCGGTCTGGAAGACGGTCCCGATCCGCCTCGGGGTCACCGCGGTCATCGGCCTGATGCTCATCATGTCCGCCTTCATCGTCGTCTTCACCGGTGATCTGGCCCGCGTGGTCGGCGACAAGATCGGACTCGGCGAGGCCGCCGTCACGACGTGGAACATCGCCAAGTGGCCCGTACTCGTCGTCATCGTCAGCCTGATGTTCGCGATCCTGTACTGGGCCTCGCCGAACGCCAAGACCGGCGGCTTCCGCTGGGTCAGCCCCGGCGGCATCTTCGCCGTGCTGGTGTGGGTGGCCGCCTCCGCCGCGTTCGCGGTCTACCTGGCCAACTTCGCCAGCTACAACAAGACGTACGGCACGCTGGGCGGTGTCATCGCCTTCCTGGTGTGGCTCTGGATCTCCAACATCGCCATCATGCTCGGGGCCGAGCTGGACGCCGAACTGGAGCGGGGCCGGGCCATCGCGGCCGGGCACTCGCCGGACGACGAACCGTTCCTGCAGCTGCGTGACGACCGCAAGCTCAAGAAGGGCAGCGAAAAGGGCCTGAGTACGTCCTGACCCACCACGCCGACAAGCAACGGCCGCGCACCCGCCCGGGTGTGCGGCCGTCGCGTTTCCCGCCCACTTTTGAATCTGGCGACAAAAGTTCGTGGTGATCAATGAGAAGGTATGGACGTGCGCGCCGGAAGGGCCCTAGTGTGACGGACGTGACACCGTCCGTGTGGCGGTGTGAGCGGTCCGGAGGTTGCCCGTGCATGTCGTCGACGCCCCCCATCTGCGCCTGCTTCGCCTGCTGCGGGACGAGGGACCAGTCTCCCGCGCCGAACTCGGTGACCGGCTCGATCTGACCCGGCCACGCCTGCTCGCGGAGGTCGAACGCCTGGTCTCCGCCGGCTACATCGCCGAGGCGGGGATGGCCGCCTCCCGGGGTGGCCGCCGTTCCACTCTGGTCGAGCTGCATCCCCGGCTGCGGTTCGCGGCCGTCGACCTCGGTGCCAGCTCCATCGACATCGAGGTGACCAACGGCCGACTCGAGCCCGTCGCCTCCTATCAGGAGAGCGCCGACATCCGCAGCGGCCCCAAGGTGATTCTGCACCGGGTCAACGAGCTGTTGGCCAAGGCGCGTACCGACGGCGCCTTCGAGCGGCTCGACGGGGTGGGCATCGGTGTGCCGGGGCCGGTGAGTTTCCGGGACGGCGTGCCGGTGTCGCCGCCGATCATGCCGGGCTGGGACCGCTATCCGGTGCGGGAGGTGTTGACCCGCGAGCACGGCTGCCCGGCCGTCGTGGACAACGACGTCAACATCATGGCCATCGGCGAACGGCACGGCGGCGTCGCGCATTCCGTCGACGACTTCCTCTTCGTCAAGATCGGTACGGGCATCGGCTGCGGCATCCACCTCGGTGGCGGTGTCTACCGGGGCGTGGACGGCTGCGCCGGCGACATAGGCCACATCCAGGTCGACGCGCACGGTCCCGTGTGCTCCTGCGGCAACGCGGGCTGCCTCGAGGCGCTGTTCAGCGGCGCGGCGTTGTCCCGCGACGCGATGGCCGCCGCCCGCAGCGGGGAGTCGCCGGCGCTGGCCGAGCGTTTCGCCGTCCAGGGCACGATCGGCGCGCGCGACGTCGCCGAGGGCGCCGCCGAGGGCGACGTCACCTGCATCCGACTCATCCGCGACGGTGGGCGCCGGCTCGGCGCGACCCTCGCCACACTGGTCAGCTTCGCGAACCCGTCGATGATCGTCATCGGGGGCGGACTCGCGCAGCTGGGTCACATCCTCCTCGCCGAGATCCGCAGCGTGGTCTACCGGCGCTCGCTCCCGCTGGCGACCGGCAACCTGCCCGTGGTGCTCAGCGAGCTGGGCGCCCGCGCGGGCGTCACCGGCGCCGCGGTGCTGGCCAGCGACACCGCTTTCGAGCAGGCGTCATGACCGCCACCGAAGACCCGACGCCCCCCACCACTCCCGGCCGACACGCGGCGCCAGAGCCAACCGCCCGGCAGGAAGCCGGCGAGGTCGTGCTCAAGCTCCAGGGCGTCGTCAAAACCTTCCCCGGCGTCCGCGCCCTCGACGGCGTCGAGCTGGAGGTCCGCGCGGGCGAGGTGCACTGCCTGCTGGGCCAGAACGGCGCCGGCAAGTCCACCCTCATCAAGATTCTCGCCGGCGTGCACCACGCCGACGAGGGAACCATCACCTGGCAGGGCGAGCCGTTCGCCCCGGCCACCCCCCAGGCCGCCATGCGGGCCGGCATCGCCACGATCTACCAGGAGCTCGACCTCGTCGACGACCTGTCGGTGGCCGAGAACGCGTTCCTGGGCCACGAACAGAGCCGTGGCGGCTTCCTGCGGCGCCGCTCGACCGCCGCCCGTACGCGGGAAATCCTGTCCCGGCTCGGCCACGCCCACATCCCGCCCCGCCGCCTGGTGCGCTCGCTGCCCGCGGCCGGCAAGCAGATCGTCAGCATGGCGCGGGCCCTGTCGCACGACGCCCGGCTAATCGTCATGGACGAGCCCAGCGCCGTGCTCGCCCACGACGAGGTGGAGAACCTGTTCCGGATCATCCGGGAGCTGACCTCGCACGGCATCGCCGTCATCTACATCTCGCACCGGCTGGAGGAGATCCGCGACATCGGCGACCGGGTCACCGTCCTCAAGGACGGCCGGACCACCGCCGCCAACCTGCCGGCCCGCGACACCCCGACCCGCGAGCTGGTCAGCCGCATGACCGGCCGCACGATCGAGTACGTCTTCCCGCAGCGCACGCCGAAGACCGACCTGGCGCCGCTGCTCGAGGTCGAGGGGTTGACCCGCGAGGGCGAGTTCGCGGACGCGTCGCTCACCGTCCGGGCGGGGGAGATCGTCGGCATCGCCGGCCTGGTCGGATCGGGCCGCTCGGAGCTGTTGGAGACGATATTCGGGGCGCGCCGCGCGGACAGCGGCACGGTCACCCTCCACGGCAGACGGATCGGCTCGATCGGCGCCGCCGTCAAGCACGGCATGGGCATGGCGCCCGAGGAACGCAAGAGCCAGGCGCTGCTGCTCGACGAGCCGATCTATCGCAACATGACACTCTCGTCCTTCGCCGGGTACGCCCGCGGTGGCTTCACCGACACCGGCAAGGAGCGTGCCGCCGCCAAGCAGACAGCCGACCTGCTGGAGCTGCGTCCCTGGGACGTCGAGCGCGCGGTGCGCACCCTCTCCGGCGGCAACCAGCAGAAGGTCGTCGTGGGACGGTGGCTGCTCGGCGGCACGAGGCTGCTGCTGCTCGACGAGCCGACCCGCGGCGTCGACGTCGGGGCCCGGGCGGAGCTCTACCAGGTGATCTACGACCTGGCGGCCAACGGCGTGGGCGTGCTGCTGGTCTCCAGCGAGGTGCCCGAGGTTCTCGGCCTCGCCGACCGGGTCCTGGTCATGCGCGAGGGGCACCTCATCCACGAGGCGCCCGCCACGGAGATCGACGAAGTCACGGTCCTGGACCTCGTCATGGCGGGGTCCCTCATGGAGGGAGAGGCGGCGTGACCGATTGCACCGAACCACGCCTGCCGCAAGCGCGAACGCCCGAGGGGGGCCCGGCATGACCGATCAAGGCACCCGGCCGGGTGTGCCGGCGCAGTCCCCGCCGGTCGAGCCCAAGACCCAAGACGCCCCGCCGCCGCCCCGGCGCGGTTGGTGGCGCAGCGACGGCGCGGAGCCCGTACGCCGCAACCTCGGCCTCGTCGGCGTCCTCGTCGTCCTGGTGATCATCGGCGCCGTGACCCGACCCGAGCTGTACGGCGACGCGAGCTGGGTGACCGGCAACGTCTGGACGATCCTCCAGCAGGCCTCGGCCATCGGCGTCGTGACCGTCGGCATGACCTTCGTGATCATCGGCGGCGGCATCGACCTGTCCGTGGGCGCCATCGTCGCGGTCGCGGGCGTCTGGAGCACCACGCTGGCCACCCAGAGCTACGGTGCCGCCGGCATGATCTTCACGGCCATCGTGGTCGGCGTCGTCGTGGGGCTCATCAACGGCGTGCTCATCGCGTACGGAAGGCTCGTGCCCTTCATCGCGACCCTCGCGATGATGGTCGCGGCGCGTGGCCTGGCCGCCCAGATCTCCGACAAGCAGACGCAGGTCTCGACGAACACGCTGATCAACGACATCGCCAGCGCCCGGATCATCGGCATTCCGATGCTGGTGATCATCCTCGCGCTGGTGGTCGCCGCGGGCTGGGTGCTGCTCAACCGCACCACGTTCGGGCGCCGCACGGTCGCCGTCGGCGGCAACGTCGAGGCGGCGCGGCTGGCCGGCATCAACGTGCGGCTGCACACCGTGCTGCTCTACGCACTCTCCGGCCTGTGCTGCGGCATCGCGGCGATCATGCTGACGTCGCAGGCGACCAGCGCGCAGGCCGCGATGGCCAACCTCTACGAACTCGACGCGATCGCCGCGGCGATCATCGGCGGCACGCTGCTCAGCGGCGGCCGCGGCACGATCATCGGCGCCCTGTTCGGGGTGCTGGTCTTCTCCACCATCACCAACCTCTTCGCGATCAACAACCTTTCCACCGAGGCCCAGAACATGGTCAAGGGCGGCATCATCGTCGCCGCCGTGCTGGTCCAGCAGTTCCGCTACCGCTCCCTGACCCAGCTCCTCACTCGCAGGCCCACCTGACCCACACCCAGCTCACCCCCCACCGGCGACCGGCGACGGCCGTCCGGTCATCCCTGGGAGAAACCGATGAACGATCTGTCCCGCCGTCGCGTCCTCTTCGGCGGCGCCGCCCTGGGCGCCGGCACCCTGCTGACCGCGTGCACCAGCAACGCCCCCAGCGAGAACACTCAGATCAACACCAACAAGGACAGCAACAAGAACGCCGCACCGGGCCAGAAGGTCATCATCGGCTTCTCCGCGCCGGGCGCCGACCACGGCTGGGTCGCCGCGATCACCAGCAACGCCAAGGCGCAGGCCGCCGCGTACGAGGACGTGGAGTTCCGCAGCGTCGCGGCCGGCACCGACGCGGCCGCCCAGCGCGCGGCACTGTCCACCTTGATCTCGCAGAAGCCGAACGTCATCGTGCTGCTGCCGCACGACGGCAAGGAGCTCAACGCGGTCGGGCTCGAGGCGATGCGGGCCGGCATTCCGGTGGTCAACCTGGACCGGGCCTTCCCGGACCGGGGCGCGTACCGGTTGCAGATCAAGGGCGACAACTTCGGCATGGGCCTGGCCGCCGGGACGTACATCGGCGAGCAGTTGAAGGCCAAGGGCATCGCCAATCCGATCATCGGTGAGATCCCGGGCATCGACTCGCTCGAGCTCACCCAGGAGCGCACCCGCGGCTTCAACGAGGCCCTCGCGACGTACGGCTTCAAGGTCGCCAACCGGCGCCCCGCGGACTTCACCGCCAACGGCGGCCAGCAGGCCGCCACCGACCTGCTGCAGGCGCTGCCGAAGGTCGACGCGCTCTGGAACCACGACGACGACCAGGGCATCGGCGTGCTGGCCGCGCTCAACCAGACCAACCGCAAGGAGATGCTGATGGTCGGCGGCGCCGGTTCCAAGGCCGCCATCACGGCCATCGCCGCCGACAACACCCCGCTCAAGGCGACGGTCACCTACAGCCCGTCGATGGCGTCCTCCGCGATCTCCCTGGCCCGCCTGATCGGGCAGGGCAAGGGCATGTCCGACCTGGTGGAACTCCAGGTACCCAAGGAGATCACGCTGGCCTCCGAAACGATCACCAAGGAAAACGCGGCGCAGTACAGCAAGCTCGGTTTCTGACCATTCCGGTGAACGGAGAGCATGATGGGGCAGCTGCGGGTCGGCATGATCGGCTACGCGTTCATGGGCGCCGCGCACTCCCAGGCGTGGCGCACGGTCAACCACGCGTTCGACCTGCCGCTGTCGGCGCGGAGATCGGTGGTGTGCGGTCGCGACGAGGCCCGGGTCGCGGCCGCGGCCGTCACGCTCGGTTGGGAGTCCCACGCCACCGACTGGCGGGAGGTCGTGTCACGCGACGACATCGATCTGGTGGACATCTGCACGCCGGGCGACACCCATGCGGAGATCGCCCTGGCGGCGCTCGCCGCGGGTAAGCACGTGCTCTGCGAGAAGCCGCTGGCCAACTCGGTGGCAGAGGCCCGCGAGATGGCCGAGGCCGCGGCGACCGCCCAGGCCCGCGGCGTGCGGACGATGTGCGGCTTCAACTACCGCCGCGTACCCGCCGTCGCCCTGATGCGCCGCCTCGTCGCGCAGGGCCGGATCGGCACGGTGCGCCACATCCGCGCGGTGTACCTCCAGGACTGGATCGTCGACCCCGAGTTCCCGCTGGTCTGGCGCCTGCGCCGGGACATGGCGGGATCCGGCGCGCTGGGCGACATCGGCGCGCACATCGTCGACCTCACCCAGTACGTGACCGGTGCCCGGATCACCGGCGTGAGCGCCCTGACCGAGACCTTCGTCCGCGAGCGGCCGCTACCCGCCGAGGCGGCCGGCCTGTCCGGCGTCGGCCGCGCCGAATCGGGCGAGGTCACCGTCGACGACGCGGCGCTGTTCCTGGCCCGGCTCGAGGGCGGCGCGATCGCCACCTACGAGGCGACCCGCTTCGCCACCGGCCGCAAGAACGGCCTGCGCGTCGAGCTCAACGGCTCCCTGGGCTCGGTCGCGTTCGACTTCGAGCGGATGAACGAGCTCGAGTTCTACGACGCCACGGTGCCCTCCACCGAGCAGGGCTTCACCCGCATCCTGGTGACGGAGCCGGACCACCCCTACATGGCGGCGTGGTGGCCGGCCGGGCACCCGATCGGCTACGAACACTCCTTCACCCACGAGGTGCGGGACCTCATCGCGGCGATCGCGGCGGGGGAGGACCCGACACCGTCCTTCGCGGACGCTCTGCAGGTGCAGCTCGTCCTGGACGCGGTGGAACGGTCGGCGGCCTCGTCGGCCTGGGTGCCGGTCGAGGCCGAACTGGCCTCGGTCTGAGCGATCCGCCGCGTCACACGACGTCCGTCGTGGGCCCGCGAGGGCGATCCGGTTGCGCCCCGGATCGTGCGGGCCGGCGACGGCGCGGCCGTCCGGCATCGACCGCAGGGTTCCCGGTCGCTGCCGGACCGCCATTCATCAGGTACGCCCACAGCACAGTCCCGTGGCGCACGCCCGGCCCCTGCCGTCCCCAGGCCGTAGCGCCCGCATCCGGCCGCGGTGAGTTCGCCCGCGCGTTGTGCCGCCCCCTGCCCGCGCGGGTGGTGCGGTGCTTCCCGCTCGCGGGTGGTGTGGTGCTTCCCGCTCGCGGGTCGTGGAGTGCTTCCCGCTCGCGGGTGGTGTGGTGCTTCCCGCTCGCGGGTCGGGGGGTGCTTCCTGCCCGTGAGTGGTGGGGGGCTTCCTGCCCGTGAGTGGTGGGGCGCTTCCTGCCCGCGGGGTCGTGGGTTGATCCCTGCCCGTGGGTGTGCGGTGACTCCTGGCCGCAGGTCGTGAGGTGATTCCTGCCTGCGGGTTGTGGGGGGATCCGTGGCGGAGGGTGACGGTGTGACATGTCGGGTGCATGTCCGAGTGTGCATTTGATGCACGGATAGCGCTCTCTCCACCGCTCTGTCGCCTTGCCGTCACTTTGCCGTCCGGGCAGGTCAGGAAGGGGAAGGCCATCGGCGGTCGCCGATGTTACCGACCTTTGTGGATCATATCCGCGCCGGTCACGCCGTCGCACGGTGAGTACGCCGCTGATCCGGCGGGCCGCCGAGGCTCGTGTCTGAGGGCAGCTAACCGTTCGGATGGAGGCGTCATGGCATCTCGCCGGTCCGTCACGACGACCGCGGTCGCCCGCGGCCGGCTGGTCCATACTGGACGCCACGCGAACGGATGCACGTGCGGATGCACCGGTGACGCCCTGCTCCAGGAGGGATTCTGATGCGTCTGCGCCACCACTCGGGCCGGATCGTCCACCTGAGCCACGGCACCGAGCCCCGGCCCGCCCGGAGCCTGTCGGCCGTCGTCGAGCAGCTCGACACCTACGCCGCCGTCCGCGCCGACCGGGGCGTGGACACCCTCGGGGTGAGCCTCTGGCTCCCGCCCACCCTCGCCGCCGCCCTCGCCATCGACGGACGCTCCCGCACCCGACTTCGTGCCGAGCTCGACGCCCGCGGGCTCGAGGTCGTCACGCTGAGCGCCGTGTCCTGCTCGGAGGGCGGCGACGAGGGCACCGACCAGCCGGACTGGAGCAGCCTCGCCCGCCTCGAGTACACCCTCGACGTGGCCCGCGTCCTGGTGGACCTGCTGCCCGACGACGCGGTCCGCGGCGTGGTCGGCACCATCGGCCTGGGTCGCCGCGAGGGCTGGGGTGAAGAGAGAGAGAAGGCCTGCTCCCGCATCCTGGGCCGGCTCTCCGGCGGCCTCGCGGAGGTGGCGTGGCAGACCGGCCGCGCCGTCCGGGTCGGCTTCCGGCCCGAACCCGGCGCGGTCCTCGACGGCTCCGCGTCCGTGGCGGCCGCGTTCGCCCGCGTGGACAAGGACCGCCTCGGCGTGTCCCTCGACCTGGCGCACCTCGCGTGCACCTGGGAGGACCCGGCCGCCTACCTCGACCGGCTGGCCGGCGCGGGCGTACCCGTGATCCGCGTCGAGGCCGCGGCCGCACTGGAGGTGGCCGATCCCCGGGCCGCCGCCGACACGCTGCGCCGCTACGCGGACGACGGGCCGCCGCACGCGGTCACCACCCCCGACGGGGGCTACGTCGCCGACCTGGCCCAGGCGCTGCGCGACTTTCCGCCAGGGCCGTGGCGGGTGCTTTCCCGCGTACCGTTGCGCTCCGAACCACCCGCGCCGCTGACGGCGACCACCGAGGTCTGGCGGTCGGCGCTGCGGCACCTGATGGCCGGTCCCGTGCCCGGCACCGAATATCTGGACATCGAGTGGCACAGCGCCATCGAGCTCGCAGAGCTCGGCCTCTCACCCCCGGGCAACGCCATCTCCCTGGCCGACTCCCGCCTTCCTTGTTGAGCGGGTCGCGTTTCCCTCCCGCGGGGAACGCCGCCCGGCTCACGCCTCCCTTGTTGAGCGGGTCGCGTTTCCCTAGAGTTTGAGCTGGCACCACCCGACACGGGCGGGCCCGCCGGGCGGCGCAGCTCCGGCGCGGTTCGCGACGCTCGTCGCCGGGCGGCTGCCGCCGCCGGTCACCCTCGCGCCGGCCCGGAACCCTCTTCGTCACCTGCGAACAGGGAGATCACATGGCGCGACCCATCACGCTCTTCACCGGCCAATGGGCCGACCTGCCGTTCGACGAGGTCTGCCGGCTGGCCTCCGAATGGGGCTACGACGGTCTCGAGATCGCCTGCTGGGGCGACCACTTCGAGGTGGACCGCGCGCTCGCCGAGGACGACTACGTCGACCGCAAGCGGGAGCAACTCGCCAAGCACAATCTGCGGGTGTTCGCGATCTCGAACCACCTGGTCGGCCAGGCCGTCTGCGACCATCCGATCGACGAGCGCCACCAGGACATCCTGCCGGCGGCGATCTGGGGCGACGGCGACCCGTCGGGCGTCCGGGAACGCGCCGCGGAGCGGATGAAGGACACCGCCCGCGCCGCCGCCAAGCTCGGCGTGGCCACCGTGGTCGGCTTCACCGGCTCGTCGATCTGGCACACCGTGGCCATGTTCCCGCCGGTGCCGCCCGCCATGATCGAACGTGGTTACCGGGACTTCGCCGACCGATGGAACCCGATTCTGGACGTCTTCGACGAGGTGGGCGTCCGCTTCGCCCACGAGGTCCATCCCAGCGAGATCGCGTACGACTACTGGACCACCCGGCGCGCGCTGGAAGCCATCGGCCACCGCCCGGCGTTCGGCCTCAACTGGGATCCGTCGCACTTCGTCTGGCAGGACCTGGACCCGGTCAACTTCATCCTCGAGTTCTCCGACCGGATCTACCACGTCGACTGCAAGGACGCGAAGGTCCGCACCGGCGACGGCCGCCGTGGTCGGATGGCGTCCCACCTGCCGTGGGCGGACCCGCGCCGGGGCTGGGACTTCGTCTCCACCGGGCACGGGGACGTGCCCTGGGAGGACTGCTTCCGGGCCCTCAACACGATCGGCTACGACGGGCCGCTCTCGATCGAATGGGAGGACGCCGGCATGGACCGCCTGGTCGGCGCCCCGGAAGCGCTCCGGTACGTGCGCAACCTGGCGTTCGACGCCCCCTCGGCGGCCTTCGACGCGGCCTTCTCGTCGTCGTGAGACGCCGACGTCCCGGCCCACGGGGAGATGGGCCGGGACGTCGGATGCTGCGCATCAGTACGTGGTGCCCGTGCTGTTCGAGCTCGCGCTGGAGGTCGACAGGTCGCTGTTGGTGGACGATGACGTGCTGGCCGAGTGCAGCTTCTCACCGATCTTGGACTGGTTCAGCTTGTCCTTGCCCTCGGTGTAGAGCTTGTTGGCCTGCGCCTGGGCAACGCCGGCGGCCTCCTGCACCGTCGGGTGCTCCCACACCTTCTTGGCGTTGGCCGCGATCTCCTCGTACTTCTCCCGGCCGGCACGACTGCCCAGGACGAAGCCCGCCGCGAGACCCGTGATGAACATGAGCTTTCCGCGCATGGCGGCTCCTTCCGTTCGATGACGCGCGTGCGTCTGATCCGGTGCATACCCATCCTGCCGCCCAGTCATTCCCCCCGTCGGCGTTTCCCGTCGGTTGAGTCCGGTCCGGGAGTGTCGGGGGGTCCCCGTAGGCGCCCCGGGCGGCGGGTGTTGTATTGTTTCTCCGGTCACCATGACAGCCCGCACAGCGGGAGGTCAGGGCGCAGCGATCCCCTGTAGCTCAATTGGCAGAGCAGCCGGCTGTTAACCGGCAGGTTATTGGTTCGAGTCCAATCGGGGGAGCTTTTCCGCAGGTCAGAGGCCGCCGCATCAATATGCGTACGTGTTGAGCTGGCCGACTGCCGCAGCGGGACCTCCCAGGTCGTAGCGGTCGACCGCGAGATAGTTGGGCTTCTTGCGGGCCGCCGGCGCGCAGAACCGTTCGGCACGGTTGAGCACCTTGGTGTTGTCACCGGATGCCGTCTGCGGCACCGGCACATTCCGGAAGTGGTTCATGACGAACAGCGGACGGAAGCCCGGCTCGACGCGCGTCAGCGGAATCGTGGCCGCGCCGCCGTACCAGCGGCTGTAGCAGGACCAGTCCGAGGTGCCCATGCCGGAGCCCATCGACCAGTAGTTCTCGACGGTCCACTCCCGCTGGTACTGCACGCCGAAGCTGTCGCGGGTCAGTCCGGCCGCCTGGTCCTCGGCGCGGCTGTGATCAGTGAAGATCAACAGTCGCTTGTCGCGCTGCCGCAGGTCGGCCAGGCGCGGCCACCCGCGCTCGCGCACACCCTCGACCTCCGGCCGGATCAGCAGGTCGGCCAGCGCGGGCACCCGGGCCAGCTCGGCGCGCAGCACGGTGGGTGCAACATAGTCCTCCAGGAACACCGTGACGATCTCGGCCGGGTGTGCGCGCAGATAGTCGACGATGCGCTTGAGGTCGACCCAGAGCGCGACCGGACGCACGACCAACGTGCAGCTGTCGTGGCAGAGGATCGCCCCGTCGGGCGTCTGGTGGATGTCGAACATGAATCCCCGTACCCCGTCGGCGAGCTGCTGATCGATGCCGCGAGCCTGATTGGGGAAGAGATTGATGATCGGCGGCGCGAAGCCGCCGTCGACGCCGTTGGCGAACGCGTTGTGCGCGGTCAGGAACGTCACCTGGTCGAGGGTGCGTTCGCCGTCGGCCGGCACCGGAGTGCGCGGCGGCACCAGCGGCGTCAGATACCACCGGGCCAGGCCGCCGGCGGCGCCCAGGGCGAGCGCGTCGGCCCAGACGTCACCGGCGGGCACCACGGTCAGATAGCGGTCGGCGCCGGGATCCTTGACCGCGTACTGATCGTCGCCGGCCGCCGTGATCTGCCAGCGCGCCTCCGCCGCGGAGCAGGAGGCCATGGCGGGCGCGGCACTGGAACGCGCGAGGCAGCGGCCGGGCAGGTCGAGGTTTTCCAGCCGGAAGTTCTCGCCGTCGGCGCGCACCACCCACTGCTGATGGTCTTCGTCGCCCTTGGGCCGATGCTGCACGACGGCGTCGCCGCTGGCCGCGGTATTGAACCCGGTGGTGACGCTCTGGAGGTAGTAGGAGCCCGGCACCACGGCCGGGCCGACGGCAACGCCGGCGGTCGGCGTCACCACAAGGACAGCCACAACTATCGGTACGGCGCGAACGACGATGGACAACGGGCGCATGCGGTGCCCCCTTCGACTCCGGCACGCGGCTGCCGCGCGCGGAACATCATGATGACCGTCTATATACGCGCGTGTCGAGGCAGGAGTTCACGCGGATGGGCGTGCACCCAGTGGGTAGTGGAGTCGACATGACCGAGCCGAACGATGACCTGCGCAGCATCGCCGACCCCGGTGGACCCGATCCGGAAAGCGGAGGCGACCTGTCCTACGACGAAGTGCACCAGGACGAGGAACCCCCGGCCGCGCCGGGCGAGCCCGCGGACCGCCCGCCTGACAACTCGCCCGCCGGCTAGCTTCCCGGTCATTGCTCCTTTCCCTGCCAGCGGCTGAGTCCGCCGCTAGGCTGAGGTCTGCGTTGTTTGTCCTCTTGTGAGGTGCCCGTGTCCCAGCCGGTAGAGGTGGACGTCGTCATCGTGGGCGGCGGTCTCGCCGGGCTCGCCGCTGCCCGGCGGCTGGATCGGGCCGGCGTCGAATGGCTGCTCGTCGAGGCGTCCGACCGCATCGGCGGCCGCGTGGCCACCGACGTCGTCGACGGCTGGCGGCTCGACCGCGGCTTCCAGGTGCTCAACACCGCGTACCCGCGGGTGCCCGCCCTCGTCGACATCGAAGCCCTGGACATGCGCTACTTCACGCCCGGCGTGCTCGTGCGTCGCGGCAACCGCCTGCACCGCCTCGAAAACCCCCTCCGCGACCCGACAACCGCGGCCCAGACACTCGGCAGCGGCGTGGGCTCCCTCTCCGACCGCCTCAAGTTCGCGGCGCTGGCGACGCGCTGCGCCACATACGCTCCGGAAAGATTGCTCGACGCCCCCGAGATGAGCACCCAGGAAGCGTTGCGCAAGGCCGGTCTGTCGCACCGCATCATCGAAGAGGTACTGCGCCCGTTCCTGTCCGGCGTCTTCGCCGACCGCTCCCTCGAAACCTCCAGCCACGTGCTCGCCATGGTCCTGCGCTCCCTGGCCCGAGGACGCATAGGCGTGCCATGCAACGGAATGGCGATGCTGCCCGCCGCGGTCGCCGGCCCGCTGCCGTACCCCCAACTCTTGGTCAACGCCCGGACCCTCGCCGTGGAACCAGGCCGCGTCATCACCGACGGCGGCGAAATCCGCTGCCGAGCCGTGGTCGTGGCCACCGACCCGGTCACCGCCTCAAAGCTCCTACCGGTCCTGCCCCGCCCCGACATGCGAGGCCTGACCACCTACTACTTCGGCGCCCCCCACGCGCCGATCGACGAACCAACCCTGATCCTCGACGGCGACCGCCGCGAAATCGTCGCCAACACCGTCGTCATGTCGAACGCCGCCCCCGAATACGCCCCAGCCGGCAAATCCCTGATCGCCGCCACCGCCGTAGGCGTCGCAGCCCCCTCCGGCGCCTCGGAGACGGTGCTCCGCGTCGAACTCGCCCGAATGTACGGCGTATCGACAGACGACTGGGAACTGATCAGCGTGGTGCCGATCCAGCACGCCCTCCCCGCGGCCCCGGCACCCCAGGCCCGCCTCCGCAAGCCGGTCTCGCTGGGAGACGGCTTGTTTGTGGCGGGCGACCACCGCGACAGCCCGTCCATCCAGGGAGCCCTGGCGGGCGGATGGCGCACGGCAGGCGCGGTCCTGACAACGCTCGGAGCGCTGGCCGGCGCTGGCCGGTCCGCCGGTCCCGCTTGACGGACCCGACGAGCCGGAGGATAGATCGCTGGCTTGCGCTGGACGGCGCGGGATAGGATCGCCGCCGGTACGGGGCGGTAGCTCAGTGGGTTAGAGCAGGGGACTCATAATCCCTCGGTCGCGGGTTCGAGTCCCGCCCGCCCCACCAGGTCAGAGCGCCATTGGCATCGACATCAATCACTGTAACTGTGATCGGTGGACAGTCGGGGGACAAATCATGTCCCCTCGACGCAGATTCGCTGGCGTCGTTATGGATCCGTGACCTGCGGGGTCGTGGATGCGGACCGGGTACTGCCGGGGGTGCAAGGGTTGAGGTGTCCTGCGGATCGATCGACGGATCAGAAGGTTAGGGGTTCGAGTCCCTTCGGCGCAAAGCAAGAAACGGCCTTTCCATCGCAGGTGGGAGGCCGTTTCGCAGGTTCGTGGACGGTGCGTAAGTTGATCTTCAGGGTTCGCCGCCCAGGGGTGTGGGGGCGTTGTGGGGACAAGCAGGACCGATGATCTTCGATTTCTCCTGCCGTCGGGCGTGTCGAGACACCCGACCGGCGCCCTGCGGCGCGCGGCGGGCGTGGCGCAGGGGTGTAGACCATCGAATCGGCGCAGCCTAAGCCGGTCGAGGCGATCGGCCGCTAGGCGTCCGCGGGTCGGCCGGCGTGAACGGCGGCCCCGGCTTGCGTGTGGCCGTGCAGCCGCCGGCGGTGCGCACGTTGCCTCAGTAATGCGCCACGCTCGCGCGCTTCGGGCTGGCTGGGGCTATTGAGCGATCGACTCGATGGTCGCCGCATCGCGCGAGAGCGATTTCGGTAGGTCCGGAGCCGACGAATAGCGGCACGGCGCTCGTGGACGGACCCATCGCTGCCTGACGTCACGCAACGTCCCTGGCCATCCGTGGCTCCCAATGGTGAAGTCAAGCCTCGAGGGCTGCGCTCGGCCCGAAGGCTGGCGCCCTCCATGGGAGCGCTGTTGGTCAGCGGCCTGGGAAGGCGGCCAAGGCCAGATCCCACTGGTCGGCTGCGTGAAGCAGCGCTGCGGTATCCACGTGCATTTCCACGAAGTACTGGTAGATGTCGGCCCTGTCGTCACCCTGCCGCCAGGGGGGTGTCGCCTCCAGGGACAGGTGAAGGCGAATCACCGCCTCGGTCTTGCTTCGCTCGGCGAGGCTGAAAGCCAAGACGGGCTCGATGAACCAGGTGTCCGGGGACAAATAGCCGTCGGTGTCAGGCCGGGTCTCCGTCACCGTTCCCGCGGCCACCGCGCGCAGCCAAGCAGCGACCTGACGGGCTTCGTCGACCAGCAGACAGGGTTCGGTGAAGGACCAGCTGCCCTCGGGGGTCGTCACCGTGGCACCGATGACCAGCCAGTTGTCGTCGTAGCGGTTCCCTTGGACCGCGGCGAACTGATAGCGCAGCGGGCGGAGCTCGACGCTGCTTGCTTGGTCATTTAAGAGCACTGCCAGAGAATGTCATGGGCGCTGCCGGCGTCACCGCGTGGCCGACGATCAGGGAGACGCCATGACCAGCGATGGTGTCACCTCGTAGAGGCGCTGGTCGCGGATCAGGGCCCACAAGACGTTGACGCGGCGGCGGGCGAGGGCGATCGCGGCTTGGGTGTGGCGCTTTCCCTCAGCACGCTTACGGTCGTAGAAGGCCCGGGAGTTCGGGTCGTAGCGAACACTCATCAAGGCCGACATGTAGAAGACGCGTTGCAGGCCGCGATGGTCGTGGCGGGGTCGGTGGAGGTTGCCGCTCCTCTTGCCTGAGTCGTGGGGTGCCGGCGCGAGCCCGGAGAAGGCGGCCAGCCGATCCGGGGTTGCGAAGAAGGTGAGGTCACTGCCGAC
>NZ_JBFBAJ010000019.1:0-125697 GCF_040682215.1 Actinoplanes sp. NPDC051346
CTGGGCCGGTGTCGCGAACGCCAGGCCGATGAAAGCGGCGGCGGGGATCAGCGCGAGGGTGGCGAGGCGACGGACCAGGGTCTTCTGCACGGGCATAACCTCCGGGGAACTCCGCACTGGCGCTTGTCGCCGGTACGCCATTCCCTTCGGAAGTCCGGAGGACATCGTTGATGCCTGTTCAGGTGTCTTGCCGTGAGTGCTGAGTTGCCGTACGGGTACCTGCCATCCGGCGGTTGCGGCAACGGGGGGCGGGCGGTTGCCGTACGGGTGCGAAAGGCCTGGCGAAGCATGGGTACGTCGGCGCCTGGCCAGCGCTCGCTCCTGCGGCGGCTCGCCGTCACATGTCGGACACAGCGAAGCCCCGGCGGCGCCACCCCGAGGGAGTTGGCCAGGCCCGCCGGGGCCACGCAAGAGGGATCAGCGCGTGTGCGCGTCGGTGTCGCTGCTGCGGCTGCCCCCATTGCTCCCGAGGGCTCCCAAACTTGCAGGGGCTCCGCCCCGGCGCTGCCGCCTGCCCACTCGCCGCCCATTTCGAGTCAGGCGAGGAGAGCACGCGAGCGCAGTATGAGGTGCGACCGACGTTTTCAGACACTCGTCGAGGGCGGCGCGGTGCTTGGTGTCGGTGGGTCGCAATCGGCGGATAACCCGCGAAGACGGGTGGGGGCCGCTATTTTGATCATCATTGGGGGCCAGGAGGCTGCCCTGGTGAACGGATGGGTTCGGTGGGCAGGATTCTGGTGGTCGATGATGAGCCGGACCTGCGGTTCCTCCTCCGGAGGATCTTCACGCGCGCGGGCCACGAGGTCACAGAGGCGGGTGACGGTGCCGCCGCTCTTGCATCGGTGCACGAGTCGCCACAGGATCTGGTGGTGACCGACATGATGATGCCGGTGATGGGCGGGGTCGAGCTCATTCGTCGGCTGCGGGCCGACCCGGAGACTGCGCCGATTCCCGTCCTGTCGGTCAGTGGGGACTGGCAGTTGGCGGTCGACGCCGATGCCGCGTTGGCCAAGCCGTACCAGAGCGCCGAGATACTCGCAGTGGCTGAACGCCTGCTTCGGGAAGGACGTGGCGCGAAATGAAGCGGCTGTCGACAGGCCTGCCGGATCTGGACCTCGTCCTCGGCGGCGGACTGCTTCCGGGCTCGGCGATCGTCGTGGCCGGACCTCCCGGAGCGGGTAAGACGATTCTGGCGCAGCAGATCTGCTTCGCCAACGCCACGGCCGAGCACAAGGCCGTCTACTACACGACCCTGTCAGAGCCGCACTCCAAACTCATCCAGCACCTGAGTGAATTCCCGTTCTTCGATCCCGAGGCGGTCGGACCCAAGGTCGAATACGTGCACCTGGGCGACATGCTGCGCGATGCCGGCGAGACCGACCTCGAACCGCTAATCGACGAGGTCGTCCGCAGGGCTCTCGACGACGAGCCGGTATTGGTGGTACTCGACAGCACCAGAATGTTACGGGACTTCGTCAGCGACCAAACCCTGCGGAAGTCGCTGTACGACCTGAGCAGCCGGACCGCGCACAGCGGAGCAGTGCTACTGCTGCTGGGCGAGTACACCGCCGAGGAGATGCAAAGCGCGGTGGAGTTCACCCTCGCCGACGGCATCGTGCACCTGTCACACCAGTCCCGCGAGCCGGTCGACCGGCGGGGCTTACGTGTGGTCAAGATGCGTGCCGCCAACCACCTCAGCGGCGCCCACACGGTACAGATCACTTCCGAGGGTTTCCAGGTGTATCCCCGGATCGAGTCGTTTACGCGAGAGAAGGACGAGCCGCCCAAGGGCGAGCGGATCCCCTCCGGACTCGCCGGGCTCGACGCGTTGATGGGAGGTGGGATACCGCATGGAGATGGCACCCTCCTTCTGGGGCCCTCCGGCGTAGGTAAGACCATCGCGTGTCTCAACTTCGTCGCTGAAGGCCTGGCCCGTGGCGAACGCTGCCTCTACATCACCTTTCAGGACACCAAAGTCCAACTGGTCGACATGGCGGGGGAATTCGGGTGGGACTTCGAAGCCGCCTGCGGCAACGATCAGTTGATGCTCTCCCACGTACCGGTAGGCAGCCTCGACCTCGACGTCCTGGCGTCCGTGATCCGTCACCGCCTAGCCGACGGTGCGATCACCAGAGTTGTGATCGACAGCCTGGCTGAGATGGTGCACGCGGCGAGGGAGGCCGAACGCTTCCCGGCCTATCTGCGCAGCCTCGTCGCCGTCGTCCGCTCCGCCGGCGCTTCCCTCTGGGTCACCAGCGAGACCAGAACCTTCGGGCCCATCGACGAACCTCTGGTCGGGCTGATGTTCCTGTTCCACAACGTGATTCAGATCCGCTACGTCGAGCACTGCGCGGAAGTCGGCCGGATCCTCAACGTCCTGAAGATGCGCAACAGCCGCCACGACAACGGCTTCTACGCCTGCCAAATCACCGACGACGGTCTCACCGTTGGCGACAAAGTCCAACGACTCAACGGCATGCTTGGCTGGAGCGTTCTTCGCGACTGTCCAACCGCATCCGACTGCGCCGAGGCCTAGGCTGACTCCGTCCTGCGATTACCGCTTGCGGTTGAACCTGTTGGCTAGTTCGCGGAGCTTGCGCTGGGTCTGCGGCTTGGCCATCTCCTGTCGGCCCCGCGCGACCAGACGGCGCCCCCGGGGGCCCGCCAGGAACGCTTGATCTGCTGCATTGTCGATGTCATTTCAGCGTCAGCGCGGGTTCCAGCCGAGCGCCTCGTCTACCCGGCTCATCACGTCGTCCTGGCCGACCCCGCGGAGCAGGTCGACGGCGGTGGTTCGAATCTGGCCGACGATCATGGTCAGGGGCAGGGACGGCTCGTCCTCCAGCAACTTCGCCGCGATTCGGACCGCCTCCAGGGCGTCCGCGTCGGCCTGGCCGGCGTGCTCGTCCGGGTCGTCCCGGCCGATCAGGTCGCTGGCCAGGGACTCGCCCGCGGACCGGACCGCGCTCGCCAGGGCGTGCAGGGCGCTTGTCAATTCGGGCGGTGTGCTGGTGTGCAGCCGGGTCAGGGTCACCGCGTTGCGGGCCAGCATCCAGACGTTGCCGACCACGTGGTCGAGTTGATGGGTGGTGCGCTCTACGTCGCGGACCTGGGCCAGGCGCCGGCGGCGGCGTACGCGCAGGCGCAGCGTCTCGCCGGCGGCGAGTGACTCCGAGTGCAGCCGTTCCACGCAGTCGCTCAGCTGGTGTGCCCTGGCCAGGACGGCGTCGGCGGCCGGCTCGTCGCAGTGGCCGAGGGCCTCGTTGAGGTCGTCGAGCAGGTCGGCGAGGTCGGCGTACGTCTGTCGCGCCGCGTCGACGAGTGGGGTGAGCGGCTTGCGGGCGACAGCGAGCTGGGTTGCCGCGATCGCCACCGCGCCGCCGATCAGCGCGTCGGCGAACCGGAATGGCATGAGGTGGCCCTGGGGTGCGGCGACCGCCACCACGTAGAGCCCGGAGATCGCCGATTGGGTGATGAGGGTGTTGCTCGCACCGGCCACCGCCAGCGGGCCCACGGTGAGCAGCAGAGCGACGAAGAGGCTGGTGACACCGGGGCCGAGGGCCAGCACCACCAACTCGGCGACGAGTACTCCGGCCGCCACCCCGAACACGATCTCGGTGGTTTGTCGCAGCCGCCGGCCGCGGGACTCGCCGAGGACGATGAGCGCGGCGGATGGGGCGAAGAGCGGATCGGGGTGGCCGATCAGGAGTGCCGCGATGAGCCAGGCGACCGTCGCGGCGGTAGCCGCGGTCACTGCCGGGAGCACACCCCGGCGTAACCGGACGGCTGCTGACCGCAAACGCTGACGCACCCGCAAACACCCCTCCCGGTCGATCCGACTTCAGCCGGGTTCCGATCAGGAATCGCCGCGGCGCGAGAAGTTGATCTACCCAGCCTGGCCGGTGCGCTAACCCTGCGCGATGGTGTGGCGAAGTGCGGCGCCGGGTTAAGGCGCGACGGGCCGAGAACGCACGATGACCCGGGTGTCGTACCCCGCGCCTAGCATCCGGGCCGTGAATCGTACCGATCGTCTCTATGCCCTGGTCGAGGAGCTGCGGGCCGTGGCTCCCCGGACCCGCAGCGCGCGCTGGCTCGCCCAGCGATTCGAGGTCAGTGCGCGTACGGTCGAACGCGACATCGGTGCGCTTCAGCAAGCTGGGGTGCCGATCTACGCGGCGCCGGGCCGGACCGGTGGTTACACCCTCGACAAGGCGACCACGTTGCCGCCGGTCAACCTCTCGGCGGGCGAGGCGGTGGCGATGGCTGTCGGGCTGCATGGCCTGGCTGGCACCCCGTTCCACGCGGCAGCGCGCTCGGCGTTGCGCAAGCTCGTCGCCGTGATGCCCGAGCCGGCCGCAGCCGTTGCCCGTGAGCTGGCCGGGCGGGTACATCTGGTGGGTGAGGGGCCGGTCGCGCCCGTTCCGGCCGTCGTCGCCGACGCGCTGCTCGTGCGGCGGGTGCTGCTGATCGAGTACGCCGACCGCGCCGGTGCCCTGACCGTACGCAGGATCGAACCGCTCGGGTACGTCGGCAACCGCGACCACTGGTATCTGATCGGCTGGTGTCGACTGCGCCGGGCGGTCCGGGCGTTCCGCACTGACCGGATCGCGTCGGTGTATACGACCGAAGAGTCGGCCCCGGCTCGCCCGTTGCACGCCGCCGAGATCGCCATCCCTCATCGGCGGGTGAGTCAGCTCACGCTCGATTAGCGGAAAACACCGACAGGACGTTGTCGCGGTGGGAGCGCAGGCTGCTCGCAGCAGAGGCCGGCGCAGTGGTGCCGGCCGTGAACGAAGGAGTTCCGTACATGTCCGAGGTTACCCACGGCATCGGCTGGTTCGAGGTCGGCACCGACGACCCGGCGGCGGCGGAGCGGTTCTACGGCGAGTTGTTCGGCTGGAGTTTCGCCGAGGACCCGAGCGGGATGCCGTACCGGATCATCAGCACTCCCGAGGGATCCGTCGGCGGTGGGGTGTTCCCCACCGGCGGGCAGATGCCCAACTACGCGGTGTTCTGCGTCGTGGTGGACGACACCGAGCAGGCGTGCCGGCGCGCGGAGGCTGCGGGCGGCTCGGTGCTGGTGCAGCCGCAGAAGACAAGCACCGGTCTGGTGTTCGCGCACCTGCGCGACCCGGGCGGTAACCATTTCGGCATCTACAGCCCGCCCTCTGACCAAGTGGCCTAGGTGTCCCGCGGTGAGGTCACGGCGAACGGGTATCAGGACGCCGTGACCCATCGCTTTCCTAGCCGGACGGTACGGTCGCTCGGCCGATCGTGTCGAGGTGCCGCAGCGCCTGGGCGTACGAGGAGAACAGTCCGGTTTCGAGGTAGGACACGTTCTGGGCGGCGCAGAACTCTCTGACCAGATGCTGGGCGCGGCGGAGGTTGCCTCTCGGCATCGAGGGGAACAGGTGGTGCTCGATCTGGTAGTTGAGTCCGCCGAGGACGAAGTCGGTGAGCCAGTTTCCGCGTACGTTTCGCGAAGTCAGCACCTGCCGCCGCAGGAAGTCGGCGTTGTCGGTGTCGCTCAGCGGTGGCATGCCTTTGTGGTTGGGGGCGAAGGAGCAGCCGAGGTACAACCCGAACAAGGCTTGATGGATCGCTACGAAGGCGAGCGCCTTGCCGGGTGAAAGCACCACGAAGACCGCCGCCAGGTACGCCGCGATGTGCAGGCCGATCATCAGGGCTTCGCGGCTGCGGGAACGGTCCCGGCCGGCGAGCAGGTATCGCAGACTGGAGATCCGTAGGTTGATTGCTTCCAACAGCAGGAGCGGGAAGAACGTCCATGCCTGGTAGCGGTAGAGCCGGCCGGCGAGGCGCCCGCTGGACCGCGCCTGACGGGTGGTGAAGATCAGCGCGCCCGCGCCGATGTCCGGGTCCTTGTCCTCGTCGTTGGGGTGCGCGTGATGGCGGTTGTGTTTGTCGACCCACCAGCCGTAGCTGAAGCCGACGCCGAGGTTGGCGAGCACGACGCCGAGCCGATAGTTGCGGCTCGCGGTCCGGAAGATCTGCCGGTGCCCGGCGTCATGACCGAGAAAGCCGAGCTGGGTGGAGAGCACGGCGAAGAACGCCGCTACGAACAATTGCCACCAGGAGTCGCCGATCACCAGCAGGGCGGTGACACCGGCGACCACGAGGGCCAGTAGCAGGGCTATATGCGCGGCGTAGTAGCCGGGCCGGCGCTCGAGGAGCCCGGCTTGCTTGATCTGGCGGGACAATGCGGAGTAGGCGCTTCCACGGGGTGTCGCTAGTGTGTCGATGGACGTCATGATCGCTCCCACCGCATGGTCGAGGACGGGTGGCCGCCGGGGTCTGGGGCGATCCCCCGTGCGATACCCGGCCATCGGCCGCTGAAAACCGAAGGATCCGGCGGCGCGCCGCGAAGGAACTGGCGGGTCGTGTGGTTCCAGTGGGCCGCGTGTGCCTGATCGCGCGGGCTCGTTTCGGCGTGTGCCGCGTGTCGGTGGCGTCCGCCGCGGCGACCGACACGGCGTCGGCGCCGACCGCGCGTACAGTGAAGTGGCGACCGTCGACTCCGTCATCGGTGCCGGCCTCGGCCGGCGTGCGCTGACCCGAACGCCGGGAGCGCCCGCCTCATCGGCCTCGGTGGACCTCGTCCTCGCCCTTGTCATCGGGCAGGCCCGCGCCTGCGTTGGTCCCGGACGACGGGAACGTCCATGGCATCCTTGACCATCCACCCCGCGTCACCCGGTCCGAGCGGACCAGCACCCCGGGTGCGGCTCGAGCCGGTCCGGCTCCACTACACGCTGCTCGACGGCAGTTGGTGGCCGGGTTCGACCGACCTCAACGCGGAGCTGCCGGTATTGGTGCCGGTCCTGGAGCAGGTGCGCGGACCGGTAACGCGGCTGCTGCTCGGCGCAGCGAGTTGGGCGGCCCGGCCCCATCACCTCATGGTGGCCGGTCGCGTGGTCACCGTGCGGTATCTGGCCGGTCAGTCCCCGGCGATGATGACCGTGGTCTGTGCTGACGGGGGCACCTTCACGCTGCGGGTGACCACACCCGGGGCGGCGCCCGCTGTGCCGGACCAGCCGGGTTCGGGGCGGCACGAGGAGACCTGGGAGACCGAGGGAGGCGGGCTCGGCCGGCTGCCGACGGAGGCAGTCCGATGATGCCGGCCGATGCCAATGGCATGCGGAACTTGCGCGTACCTGATGCTCTGCCTGGGTTGGCCCAGACCCGGCCACAACATCCCTTTTATGGCATTCGTGGCGGACAAGAACGTTGGTTTGGAGCCGGGGCAGAGGAATCCGCGGTCCGAGCGCGTCAAGGCCGCCGCCGATCATCTGGTCACATTGATGGCTCAGGCCGCGCAAGCGCCGACCGCGACGGTTCACCTCCCGGAGGGTGAAGAGCTGCGGCTGGTGGGCGCGTCCGGCCTTCCCCGAAGGGTACGGGCGCACCGACGCTGGGCGGCCTGGTCATCGCACAGGAGTCGCCGGTGGTCATCAGCGACATCACGGAGGCGCTGGCACCCTCGGTGGGTGAACGCGCCTACGTGGGTTACCCGATCCGTGACGTCGATGTCGCGGTCACCGGGGTGTGCCGGGCAGGGCATGGGTGACTTCCGAAGCGGTCTGGGCCACGGACCTGAACATCGAGGCGCGCGCAGACCACGGACTGGGGGCTGCTGCGCTCGGCGGTAGCCGTGCCGGTGCCCATCGGCTCCGCTGACGTGCTACAGCGCGTACACCGAGCACCCCGACGATGTCCGTACCGCCGTCATGACCGGCATCGCCGCCCACATCGGGCAGTTTCTCGAACGCCGCCGCGGGTGGGATCTGACCACCGAAGTCGGGCATAGTCGCGACGAATACATCGCCCTGGTCGGGCACGAGATCCGCACGCCGTTGACCAGCATCGAGTCGTACACCGGATTGATGATCGAGGAACCCGACCTGCCGGCCAGCGACCGGATCGAGATGCTGCAGGTGGTGCAGCGCAACACCGGCTGCCTCCACATCATCATCGACAAGCTGCTCGACATCGCCGGCCCGCAGTCCGGTCACGTCACCGTGAGCTCTGAACGCACAGACCTGAGCGCGATCACCCAAGCCGCCATCGCCGACGTCCGCGCCCGCGTCGCCGACAAGGATGTCACCTTCGACATCGACGTACCCGACGAGGCGATCGTCTGGGGAGACCCGCGCCGGCTCGCCCAGGTCGTCAACGAGCTACTCAGCAATGCCCTCGACTGGGCCGATGCGGGCAGCCGCATCATCGTGACCGTCACCAGCGAGGGACCCGTCGCCCAGCTCACCGTGTCCAACACCGGGCAGGTCATTCCCGCGGCCGAACACGAACGGATCTTCCAACGCTTTTCCGTACCCGCGGGGCCGTCACGAACGCCGTCCCGGCACGGGGCTGGGGCTGTCACTGGCCCGCACCATCATCCAACGCCGGACACCCGACCCCGCTGCTGGTCCGGGACGCGATCACGCAGGTTGTGGCGCTACCCGCCAATCGGCCGTTCGGGGTGCTGCGCGATCGGGCTTACCTGGAGGCCCGGCTCGAACTGCATCCCGGTGACCGGCTGGTGTTCGTCACCGACGGCATGCTGGAACGCGGTGCAGCCGCCCTTGACCTGCCCGAACGACTACAGCAGTTGAGCGCACTGCACCCCCGCGAACTCGTCCGCGTCCTCGGCGATCTCGTTCTGGAGGTCGCCGGGCCCACCCTGCAGGACGACGCGTGCCTGCTGGTCCTCGACTGGCACGGCGGTCACGGCCACACCCGTGACACCAACGCCGGTGCCGACCCCCACCGCGCCAGCACACCCACCACTACACCTTGATATCACCGCCGGCGGCTGGGGGTACTGCCGCGGGCCGGTCCGTGGGAAGCCGTACGGTGATCGTGGTGCCGGGTGGGTCGACGTCGGTGGCGGCGATGATTGTTCCGCCGTGCTGCTGCGTCGGTAGCCTGCGCAACACCCGCCGCGGTGGTGGCACCCTGCTCGAACAGGCAGAGGCCGCGAACCAGGCCCTGCTCGGCGACGCCCCGGGTGGGTTCGCCCTGGCCACGGGGCTGCTCGGCCGCCTCGACCTGCGTACCGGGATCCTCGCCCTTGTCAGCCGGACCAGGGCCCGACCGCTCATGTCCGCGACGAGAAACGACACCCACAAGGCACCCAGCGAGGCTCCGATGCTGCGAGTCACTGCCATGGCGGACGACCCTCAGACGCCGTGAACGGCGGGAGGAAAGCTCCTCCCGCCGTTCACCATCCGTACAGAATGTCAGTCCGCCACACGCCGGCGGCGGAACAGCACCATCACCGCGATGCCGAGCACGACCGCCGCGCCGCCGGTGGCGGCGATCAGGGACACCGACGTGCCGGTGATCGGCAGGCTGGCACCGCCGCCCGCGCCGCCCTGGTCGTTTCCGCCGTCAGCGCCCGCGAACACGATTCGGGCTGTGTTGTTGGCCTTGTTGCTGTCGGTCGAGCCGACGCAGCAGGACTCGGCGTGGATCGTGCCGTCGTCGCCGGGAGCAGACTTGATCTTCACCTTGACCGTATGCGCGATCTTGCCGTAGCCGGACGCGACCGACGGGTACTCGCTCTCGAAGTTGCAGCGCAGCTTCTTCGACTCCGGCCGCTGTTCGTGCGGGGTGCCGTCGGTGTAGCACCATTCGGTGGGCAGGAGGACGGTGCCACTCGGTGCGGTGATCAGCGCGGACGGGCCGCCGCCGTCCGACGGGCCCTGGTTGACGATCTCGTACGACAGCTTGACGGTCTGGCCGACCTTGCCGCGGATCGGCTTGGCGTTGACCTGCACGTCCAGCGTGTTCTTCTTGCTCCAGTAGCGGAAGTAGGCGTAGTTGTCCTCCTCGTCGATCTCCGCCAGCGCCGCATTCCGCTTGGCCTGCGCCGACCGCGACGCCGTGGACTTGGCCGCGAGCTTCTTCACCGCGGCGGCGAACGACGGACCGTCACCGGCGACCCGCTTCGCGCCCTTGGCGGCCCGGGTCTCGTCGGCGAGCCGGGCCTCGAAGACGCCGTCGTGCTCGCCCGGACCGGGCATGTTACGGCCGAAGGTCAGCGTGAACACCGAGTCGCCGCTCTCGGGGTCGAACAGCAGCAGACCCTCGCCCGGCTCCAGCTTCGGCAGCGGGCAGGTGACCTCGCTCGGTCCGTAGACGTACTCGCCGCCGATGTCCTTGGGGAAGTAGTCCTGGTACGTGCAGTCGCTGTACCGCTCGACCACGGTCGCGTGTATTGGCAGGTTGAGCGTGACGGTTCCGTTGGTGGCCGCGGTGTCGCCCTCGTTGCTGACGCCGCCGTGGAACGGCACCTTGTCGCCCGGCCCGACCGGGGTCTTCTCGGTGGTCGCGTCCTGGGCATCGACGACCAGGTCGGGGCCGGACGCGATCACGGTGACCGGGAAAGTCGTGGTGTCGTCGTTCGGGTTCGCGTCGTCCTCGGCGCCGTCGATGGTTACGGCGATCTCACCGGCGGCGCCGACTGCGGCTCCGGTGCGGCTGGCCAGGCTCAACGCGGCGATGCTGTCGTGGCTCTGTCCGGGCGCGAGCCCGCCGACCGTGCAGGTGACCTTGGCGTTCGCCAGCTTGCACTGCTCGCTCCACTCGGGAACGGTCGCGACGACGGCGTCGCTCAGCTTGCTCAGATCGAGGGTGAGGGTAACGGCCGAGGCCGGCGCCTCGCCGTTGTTGAAGGCGTACACGCCGACGGTCGCGCCGCTGTTGTCGACCTCGGCGACGGGGTCGCGGTCGAAGGCCACGGAAAGGTCGGGCAGGGGGTCCGCGGCATGGGCAACAGTCGGTGCGCCGATGAGCGTGGTGGCCGCCAGCACAGCCACCCCGGCTCCGACCCGGGCCCAGGCAGCAGGAATGCGCGTCATGTGTTCTCCGTCGAGAGGGGGTGAGGGCGGACTATATCGAAGATCGAGGACCGACGCTGTACCCCGCAGCCACCACGGTGCGGTCGTCAGCTCGGGTCAGGAGGGACCAGCAGCGGACGAGGCCCTAGCGCCGGGGGCGAAGCCGGGGTTGGCAGCGCCCGGCGGCGGCGCAGGGGCCGGTCCGGCGGCAGCCGGCGCAGCAGCCAGCCGAGGACGACAGCGACAGGGATGGTCATGCTGGCGTAGACGGAGTCGGTGTCGGCGCCGTGGATCGGCGGGTTGCCTGCCAGTGCGGTGAAGGCGGCGCCGACCGGCAGGACCATGGAAGCAAAGATGAGCGGTGCCATCACCACGGAAGCCCAACGGCGGTGACGGCAAACGCGGCCGGGTAATGCAACCAGTCCCTCAGCGAGCGGGGGCGAGGCCCGGAGAGCACGACGACCGCGAGGACCAACGCCACGGTGAAGGCCATGATCGAATTGAAGCGGGAATCGTCAGGGTACGGCCAGGTGTAACGGACGAGGAACGGCGTACCGGCTGCGGCCGCCGCGACCGGCACCGCGAGCGCGGCGCGTACCCTGCTGATGGTTGCGGAGGCGCGCACCGCCGCGACGACCGCGACCAGGGCCAGCAGCGCACCGACCGCGGCGCTCGACGGGTTGAGCGCCGGCTCGGTGTCGGTCGGTGACTCGTTCATTGTGACCATGCCGGACAGGACGGCGGCGGTGAGAGCCACAGTGAACAAAGTGCCAGGTCGGGGTACGACCGCGATGGTGCCAGCGGCGGCACAGCAGGCAACCGCGGTCCCTTCCACAGTTGTCTAACGTGCGGACGCACGTCGCTACGCGCGAATAGTTGAGGTCAATAGCAGGCTGAACGCTCTGCGGATCTCACCATCTCCGCGACTTCAGCACTGAATAGACCGAGCCTGTCGACGGCCGTTCGGAACAATAGGTTCTGCATCACCATTTCAGGTATCGCTTCTATCGCCGGCTTTTCGACCGCGATGCCGAGTTCGCATTGAATCAACCGCGCCACCTCTGGCGCCGAAATCGGTAGCTTATCTCCCTCAGCCTTGGCGAGTAGAGCGAAATCAAGTAATTCCTCTTCTGATGCGTCTCCAGGAAATAGCTTTCGCATTGCAATGGAGAATGACGCGTACAGCACAGCCTCCCCGCCCTCCTCGTCAACCTCAGCGAGCCGCCGGGCACGGGCAAAGTCGTACGCGGCCGATGCCTGGATCACCCGACCCATGGAGGTTTCGGGCAAGGGCCCCAAGTAGCGGGGTTCACGAAGATTACCTAGGCCGCGTTTCAACCGCCACAATTTGACATGCGCACGCCAGTCCCGGCCAGACGCACCTTTACGCACGAACCGAAGCACCCTTTCCTCGGCGGCCAACACTAGCTGCATAATCTCGACGTCCGTCATTGCCAACCCTCGAACCAAGCCAAGGAGGAGGACGAACACGACATCACTATTCGATGGCGGAAGATCCGGTGGCTGATTAGTCTTTGCATGCGTAGCCCAATTCACCAATGACGTGCCGAGACGCTCCCGCTCAACTGTCCAGGTCCGCTCTTGGACGAGGATGCCACGGACATGCATCTCCAGGTCCGCGCTTCGATCCAGAGTGAATCGTCTCCGCGCAGCTATGGAAAACGCCTGGAAAGCCAACTGTGGTGAAGTTCCAATATGCCGGAACAACCGCAGGCCACGAAGCAGACTTGGCCGCCGCAGAATCTCGTAGAGATCGGTTCCGGTCGGCGTCAAGGTTGACCGCTCAATATCCAAGAAAGTCATCCTTTCTTCCACAGCGAACGCACACTCCACGAACAAGCCAGTTTACGAGCTTTCCTCGGGGTTCGATGCCGCGCCGCTACGTGACACGCCACCGAGCATCCGCTGCGACCGATCTGGGCATCAATGTCCCATCGGGGATCGCAAATACTTCACCCCGCCTGGCGGCGACCGTAACGACAACGTAGGCGCACAGAGACGCTCGCGTACAGACAGCCAGTGCTCTCTGCCGCTAGAAGGGCGACGCCTATTATACTTTCAGCGCAGTTTTCTCCTCAGCCAATCAGGCGCTTTCTCCACAATTTCGAATGCACGTGAATGATCCGGGGACCCGTGCGGCCTACCGAGCGCCCATCGCAGCGTCGGCACAGCTTCCTGCGACTCGAAGAACTCCATCAGGAGGCCAGTCTCCGCGGGCGCCTCATCACGTATGCGCCGCCATATCGAAAGCGCGGCCTCAACATCTACAACTGCGCGTGCGAGCGCCACATCGCGGGGCCGAGAACTCAGCCGAAGTCTACCGTCCCGGGTACTGCCGAGGACAACGCACAGCAACGTCTCTCCCACTTCCGGCCACTCATCCACCGGGGCGTACGGCTGATCAGATATTGCGGATTCGTCGATGAACCCTGGCTGATCGCCAGGCGCTGTACGCACCACCAAGCCATAGTGCTGATGCCTGGCTATCCGGCACTCGACCAGAGAGTATTTGGGGTACTCAAGAATGCTCATCAGGCGCCACCAGGCTTCCAAGGGGTACGCGGGAATGTATTGAATTCATCAAAGAGATGTGACGGAATAGCATACTCAACCGCACCTTCGTTTAGGAAGTCCTCCATAGGTTCAATATTGTTTCTTCTCAACCATTTCGTCGGTACCCCAACCTTGAACCCCTGGCCATGAGAATCGCGGTGCTGGGAGGCGTAGTCTTCGACCCTTGCCTTGTTACCAAAGTAGGCCGAACCGTCCAGACCTTCATCCAAATCCAGCGGATGGTTGCGTGGATCAAGCCCGTGATCCAACTCGCTGGAACCCCGACCAACTGGGGAAACACGATATAAATCAGTTGTGTCGCAGTTGTGTACCAGCACCGGTGTGCTGCCAGCGATCACATAGTAGGTGTGGGTGAAGGCTACGGTGAGGTCGTACATCAGCTTGGCGCTGGTGTACGGCGGGGATACTGCCAAGATCGTGAGTGATCCGCCGGCGGAAGTTCGTAGGCTTTCCTCGGCCCGAAGTTGTGCTGCGTTGACCCATGCTCGCCGGCTGTTGCTCCAGAACGGGTGATTCGTGGTTGTCTGAAGCTGCGAGGACCGACCGCCGGCGGTCACGGTCAGGTCCGTGAACTCGGTGTCCAGATTGATGTAGGTGGCGAGGACCGCCCGCACCTTGGTCTTGCCGGTGACCGGGTCGGTGGCAAGGACCTTGTCCTTGGGTTTGACCTTCTCGATAGGCTTCTTGGTGCCGTCGGCCATCAACACCAGGGTCCCCGCGGCGAAGCTATGGCACTTGCTGGCCTTGAAGAATCTCTTGACCCCGTCGACCAGCTTGCCGAGCAGACCCTTGGTGCGAGACACCAGGGCGGCGAACTTCTCCCACTTCCACGGCGCTCCGTAGCGGACGGCCAGCTTGCCGATGGCACCTCCCACCACCGAGGACAGGACGTTCACTGCGGTGCTGACACAGCCGCCCATGTCGCCCTTGGTGAAACAGTCCAGAGCATCCGTGATGCCCAGCTCGTCGGCGACGATCTTGCCGAGTGCCTTCGCCGCGTCGAGAATCATCTGCTTCGCCTGGGCGATGCGGGCCTGACGTTCCTTCGCTGCCTCCGCAGCAGCCGCATCCGCCCGCGCCTTCGGTGATGCCCTCGGGTTTTGGGACTCGTTGACGCCGGGCGTGCTCGGGTCGTATTGCCCCGATTCGCCGCGGCGGCCGTCGTTGTGGCCGGGGACGTTGTGGTACTTGCCGGTTGTGTCGACGAAGTCGGCGCCCGGGCCGCAGGCGTCGTCGGAGCAGAGCTTGAGGCCGTCGGGGTCCGAGAAGGAGATCGGGTTGTTGTTCGCGTACGCGTACCCGTTCATCTGCTGCGGATCGTTCACGTCGATGATCGGGTCGATCGAGATGAACCGGCCCGTCACCGTGTCGTACTCGCGGGCCCCGATGTTCACCAGGCCCGTCGTGGAGTCCTGGTTGCCGCCTACGAAGCCCTTCTCCGTCGGCCACGCGCCCTGCACCGGCGGAGTCCCACGGGTCTCCCCGTATGGGGTCGTGCGCCGGTGGGTGATCGCTCCGGTGGCGTCCACCGTTGCGGTGCCGGTGCCGTGGTGGTCGTTGGCGACGTAGTGCAGGCCGTCCTTCTTACGGACCAGAGAGGCACCACCGGGCAGCGCGTAGTAGCGCGTCGGCTCGAGCGCCTTGGTTTGGTGGTCGAGGCGGATCTCCATGCCCGGCAGGTACAGCGTCGTGTGGTTCGGTTCCTTGCGGAGCATCCGGGAGCCGTCGACGTCGTACAGGAAGCTCGTCTTCTTGCCGGCGGCGTCGGTGACCGACTCCAGGTTGCCCTCGGCGTCCCAGGCGAGGGTCTGACCCTCGCCGGCCTTGGCGCGGCGGGTGGTGTTTCCCGTCGCGTCGTAGCCGTACTCGTGCAACTTCTCGCCCGACGGGGTCTTCTCCGTCATCGAGCTCAGCGTGTGCGGTTGCGCGGCGCCTGCGGCCGGGTACTGGTAGCTGCGTTCGATCAGGGACGTGCCGTCGGTGGCGTACTGCTTCTCGGTCTTGCGGTTGCCGACCGTGTCGAAGGTGTATTCGTGGTGGTACGGGGCCACGCCACCCACGCCGGTGGTCGTCGGGCCGCCGGCGCACGGGTCGTCCGCGGTGCTCGCCGACGTCCACGCTTTGTCCATGCGGCGCAGGTAGTCGTAGGTGAAGCACTGGACGTCGCGCGTGCCCGACGGGTTGTTGGCGATGCGCCGGATGTTGCCCGACGGGTCGTAGGTGTAGCGGGCGTCGACGTCGACGATCGGCGCCGCCTGCCGGTCGAGGCGCTGGCGGGTGAGGCGCTTGGTGCCCTGTTCGTATTCGTACGTCGACCAGATCTTCTTGCCACCGACCGCGGTTTCGGTCTGCAGGACCTCACCCG
The DNA here is from genome assembly GCF_040682215.1 of Actinoplanes sp. NPDC051346. NCBI lineage: Bacteria > Bacillati > Actinomycetota > Actinomycetes > Micromonosporales > Micromonosporaceae > Actinoplanes > Actinoplanes sp. NPDC051346. The sequence goes on from NZ_JBFBAJ010000019.1 coordinate 15,817, forward strand.
TGCTGGCGTAGTCGATGTTGGTCAGGTACGCCGCGTCGCCCGATGTACCGATCAGCCGCTCAAGCCCGTCGTACTTGTAGACGATGGTTTCGTAGTTGAGGCCGCCGCCCTCGGGCATGAGGAGCGACTGGACCGTGCCGTCTCGGTTGTACTCGGTCCCGACGAGGTACGTGCCCGCCAGTTCGGCGCCCGCGTGGTCCGGTACCTGGTAGGTGGTGAGGTGCGGCCGGTAGAACTCGTCGTAGATGGTGTAGTACGTGGCGTACTCGGCGCCGTCGATCCAGCGGGAGGCGGAGGTGGCGTAGCCCAGCATCTCCTGGTCGTAGGTCCAGCTGCTGAGCAGTTGGCCGGTCCCGGCGGCGCCCTTGTAAATGGCCGTCTTGCGGCCGATCTGGTCGTAGGTGGTGCTGATCGTGGTGTTCAAGCTGTTGGTGGTGCTGGTGAGTCGGTCCAGGTCGTCGTAGGTCATCGTCGACCTGCCGGAGTCCGGGTCGGTCGACGTGACCTTGCGGCCGAGCTGGTCGTACTCGCTCTTCCAGACGTTGCCGGCGGGGTCCTTGACGGTGGAGAGCTGACCCTTCGAGGTGTACGAGTACTCGGTCTTGTCGAAGGCGCCGGACGGGCCTTCGCCCTTGTACTGCAGCAGTTGGGTGGTCTGGCCGAGTGCGTTGGTGATGGTGGTGGTGGGTGTGGCGCCGCTGGGAGGGTCGACGGACGTCCGGTCCCCGCCGTAGGTGGTGCTGGTGCGCCACTTCTCGTTGCCTGCCACGGCCGTGATCTCGGCCTTGACCCGGTCCGCGCCGTCGTAGACGAAGAGTGTCTGGCCGTCGACGTCGCCGTTGACCGCCGGATAGATCGCGTCGCCGGGTGCGCCCTCCGCGGTGTAGGTGGCGTACGTCTTGGCCAGCTTGCCGGTGGCGGTGTAGAAGGTGTCGGCGATGTTGCGGTTGCCGTCGGGAGCCTCGGACTGGATCTGCCGGGGCCGCAAATGCCCGTCGTGCAGTTTGTACTCGACGCTGTAGGAGCCGTCGTTCTGCCGGCGCTCTGTCTTGACGGCGACCGGCTTGTCCGTCCGAATCAGGTAGGTGTATCTGATGCTGGGTGACAGGCCGGGAGAGCCGCTGCGGTCGGGCATCCACACCTTCGTGAGGCGACCCAGCGCGTCGTACTCGAGCTCGCTCAGCAGATTGTTCTGATCGGTCTGACTGACCGGGCTGCCCCAGGCCGGGGCGTACTTGGTGGTCGTGACAAAGCCGAGCGGGTTCGTCTCCTTGAGCTGAGTGGTGAGGCCATTGGTCTCGGTGTAGACGTTCTTCGTGGTGCTGCCCAGGGCGTCCGTCGCGGTCAGGGGTCGACCGTATGAGTCGAAGGTTCCCTCGGAGGCGCGGACGTACGTGCCGGTCGTGCCGTTATGGCTGGCCAGCCGCTCCGTCCGGGTCGGACTGCCCAGCGTGGGCGCGGCGCCGAACGTCTTGCCGTCGTAGAGCGTGCGCGTATCGGAGATGACCTGCGTCCTGCGGTCCGGGTTGACCGAGCACCCCACCGCGACCGACTCGACCCGTGACACCAGGCTGTGGGGAAAGCCGCCCGGGTTGTCGACGTACGACGTGCGGGTGCACGACTCGTCGCCGGTGACGGCGACATCTCCTTCGTTCTCGCTCTGGGTGGCACGGCCGTAGGTGGTCTCGTAGGTCGAGGACTGCGCGGTCTCCCGCCAGCCGCCGGCCTTCAGCGCGACCAGGCTCCGCGAGGTGGCGGTGTTGATGAACCATGCCTTCTTGCTGCCCCAACTGAAGGACTCCGTCGCGGTGTTGTGTCGCCACGGCGTCGTGATCTTCTTGCTGAGGATGTTCGAGCCGTCGTAGACGATGCTTTCCAGCTCGTGTCCGGACACCTCGTCGCGGTCGGTGTGCGTGCCGCCGGTGGAGTCGGTGACGGTCACCGTGCGGGTGCCGCCGTCGGGGTCCTTGTCGCCGTGCATGCCCCGCAGGTAGCGGTACTCGGTTTTCGTGGTCTGGGTTTGACCGTCGCCGGCCGTGACAACGACCCGACCGTAGCCGCGCCAGTCGCTCCAGGTGTCGTCCTTGGTGTCGCCGATGCCGTCGGGTTCGGCATGCCGCCACGCGGCGCCGTCGAGGTACTGGTACTTGGTGACCATGTCCGGCGCGCCACCCGTGCGGTCGGTCTCGATGACCGCCGCGACCACGTACTTGTGGAACCAGTCGGTGATCGGGTCGCCGGAGCCGAGCGGAGCCCATTTGACCGGATAGCAGCGTTTCGTGCTTCTGCCCGGCGTCGGCAGGCTCGTCTGGGTGCAGTCCGGCGGAGCGTAATTGACGTCGATCTGAGCGCCGGTGTCGGTGTAGACGGTGGCCAGGCGGAAGCGGACCAGCGGCGCGATGAAGTCGCCGTCGCGGTCGATGCGGTTCGGCAGTTGCAGGCCGCCCAGTGTGACGGCGGGCTGCTCGATGCTGCCGCCGGCCAGGCCCTTGTGCAGGATCTTGTGGAGCCAGAGGGTCCGCGAGCCGTCGCCGTTGTCGGTGAACAGATGCTCGAGCTTCCACTCGTCCACCGGTGTCCAGGCGGTCGCACCGCGGATCTCGGTGACGACGGCGTTCAACCGGGCCCTGGTCCAGAACGTCGGCATGATCTGGTCGGGCTTGCACTTGACGTTGGCGGCGCAGTTGCGGTCGAACGGCACGTCCGGCCAGCGCGACGCGGTTGCCGGGATCAGATCCTCCGGATCACAGTCCGGGCCGGCGGGCAGGCACCGTTCCTTGACGTCGAAGCGCACCCGGGCCGGTGCGTTGGTGGTGTAGACGGCGTTGTGCCGCTGGCCGTAGTCGATGCGCTTGAGCCAACCGCCCCGCACGTACGGGACGCCGTTGACGTCGGTCTTCTTGCCGCGGGCGTAGTAGTTGAGCTCCTGCTGGTAGTAGTAGGAGCTGACGTTGCCGAAGCGGTCCTTGACGTAGTCGAGGTTCCAGCGCCAGCCCTGGTCGCAGAAGGCAGAGGTGAAGGTGGCGTTGTAGCAGGGCTCACCGGAGTCGTCGCCGTAGATCGGCACGGTCCAGGCCGACCTGGTCTCCTCCTTGCCGGACGTCCAGCCGGGCAGGCGGTTGAGACCGAAGTAGTACTCGGTGCCGTTGGCGGTGGTGACCTTCCAGTGTTCGCCGTCGTCGTCGCCGTTGTTCCTGGTGGTGTCCTTCAGCCGCTCGATCTTCGAACCGTCGTCGTCGGCGAGTTTCCAGGTGCTCCCGGTCTTGACCAGATCGGTGGACTTGCCGTTGAGCATGATGGTCGCGTTGTCGTATGCCCAGCACTGGTCGGCGTACTGGTCGTGGCCGTCGTCGGAGCAGGCCTTGTAGCGTCGCTCGATGTAGCCGGGCTCGTAGCCGAAGCCCTCACCGATCCAGGAGCCCTGGTTGTTGGTGGTGGCCATGCGGCCATCGACCCCCTGCGACGAGTAGCCCAGGCTGATGCCGGGTGCTCCACCGCCCGGAACCGGTGGGGTGCGCAGCGGGTAGGACCAGGAGAATCCGCCGGTGGACGGAGCCACCGACCACTTCGACGAGGGCGCCAGCTGCGTGGCGCCATAGTTTCCTTGCGACGACGAGTCCGCTGCGGCGAGGGCGATCAGAGAACCGGTCGCCGCCGTTGCGGACACGGTCTTCGCCGCCGTGTCGTTGGTTGCCCGCAACGGCGTTCCCGCGCATTCCGGCTTCTGCGGCGTGCTCAGCGCGCACTCGGGCAGCTTGACCAAGCGCAAGCGGGCACCGAAGTCACCGCCGTACGCGTGGGCGAAGCCGGCATAGTCGACGCCGAGCTGGACGGCACCGCTAGCCGTTCCCCCGTCGGCGCGGCGGACCCTCAACACGGGGCCGTCGACCCCAGCCTGTTCTGCGTCCCGCCGCTCGAGCACCTGGATGCTCACTTTGCCGGGCGCGGTTGTCGAGCCGGCGCGGACGCCGGGGGCCGGAACCGTCGTCGGCGCCGCGGCCACCGTGACCGGAAGGCCGCCGATCTTGGTGGAGGCCTTCGGTGCCGCCGGCGCGGATCGCGCGGCGGCACCGGTCCGTGCGGCTGGCACAGAGATTTCGGCGGTGCCGGCCGCCGGCCACCTCACCGGAGCCGGCGCGACGGCGGCGGCCGCCAGGGCCGGATCCGACTTTCGCTGCTTGACTGGCAGCGGGTCCCGCTTCGGCAGCGCCTTCTTCGCGGGGCTAGTGCCGGGTCGTGGCCGCTCGGCGGCCTCGACGGAAGACACAGCGGTGACCTGGACGAAACCGGAGGCGAGCACACCGGCCATGACCCACGACAAAGGCCGCACGACTGTACGGTCATAGGCGCCGTCACGAGTGAACAAGCGGGAGAACATGGGGCCCCTCACAGATCCGTCGGGTCAGAGAGCCAATTGCTCGAGGGTTTGGAGACTGATTCTCTGGATCAGTTCCGCGTCGGCGACGCCGTTGTAAACACGGACGTCGTCGACTGCGCCGGAGAGGTGTTCGCGGTACGCGTCGCCGAGGAACGCCCGGCCGATCTGCACACCGCCGGTAGCGACGAACGGCGACACCAGCTCGATCGAGCTGGACCAATGGCCGTTGACGTACAACGACAACTCCCGGACGTAACCGTTGTAGACCAGCACCAGATGATCACCCTTGCCGATGAGCCGCGGCCGCTCCGTGTCCCCCCGTGTCTGCCACTCGGGGGACACCGCATCGGCGCCGGCCATGGCCAGCTCCCAGTGCCCCTCCTCGTTGCAGCGCACCACGACCGGGCTGCTGTGCACACCCTTCTGCGAGAAGACCGTCATCGGCCTGCCCGCGCAACTGCTGGTGAGCTTGACCCGGGCGCTGATGGAAAAGCTGTTGGCCATGTCCGGGTTGACCGGCGCGGTCGCATAGCTGGTATCCGCGCCGGTGAGAGCGAGGTGCCCACCGCCGAGCAGAGACAGCGCCGGATGCCGGTAGATCGCGGCGTCGGGGCCGAGCGTCATGCCGGTCCCCCCGCGGTCCTCGGGACTGACCTTGCCGCTCTCGGCATTCATCCGCCAATATCCGAGCCTGGTCGGCGCGGTCTTCCTCAGACCTTCGACCTCGCTGGGGAGAATAAGCCGGTCGAAGACCGAGACGTCCGCCATGGCGCCCCGCCAGTGGCCGGTGTACCCGCCCTTCTCCACCCGCCGGCCCAGCTGCAACGGACCCCGGGCTTGGGTCAGGGAGCGGCGCTGCGAGGCGACCGGTGCGGCGGAGCCGACCTGCAGTGACAGCTTGCGGGTCACCTTGTCGTAGGAGGCGGCGACGTACGTCCATGCCGTGGTGGCGGCGGCGCCGGTCACCTTCCACGTGCCGAGCGAGTTGACGTCGGTCATCGGCAGCTCGAAGATCCAGGACCCGTTCTCGACGCCGAGCGACAGGCCGGCCTCACCGGAGCCGTCCTGGCTGACCGCGGTCTGGGTACGCGCCGGATCGTCGACCTTGAACCAGCCGCTGACCGTGAAGCTCGCCGACGTGTCGGCCAGTACGCGGGTGGCCGTGGTCAGGTAGCCGTCGGTCGTACCGTCGAAGCGGGCCGCGGTGTCGGAGGTGCCGCCGGGGCCCTCCACGCCGAAGGCCACGCCCTTGCCGGCCGTGGCGTCGCTGCCACCGACCTGGTCGTCGGCGCCGGACTCGCCGGCGACCTCTCCCAGCGACCATTGCGCGGTCGGTGGTCGCTTGCCGACCCGGAACGTGCACAAGGCGATATTGCTGCTGCGGCCGGCCCGGTCGACGGCCGCCACGGAGAGCGTTCGCACGCCTTCCCGATCGGGGTACCAGTTCGTGAGGGTCACCGGGCCGCCGGCGACCGCGGGTTTGAGGACGTTGCCCGGCTGCGGGTTGGTGTTGAAGCCGTACCGATATTCCACGACGTCGGTGGCGGCGGAGTCGAACGTGAAGTCGCCCGGGACACCGATGGAGCCACGCCAGTTGTCGTCCTCGACGCACGCCGACGCCGTGGCCGTGCCGTTGTCCGCCGCGTCCGACGGCAGGTAGACGGCGGAGTCGACGTCCGGCGCGCTCGGGCTCGTCTTGTCGTACAGGAACTGGCAGACCTCGCGGGAACCGTCGGAACTCCACGGACCCCAGCTGGTGCCGTCACTGGCCCGGACCTGCCAGGAGATCGGCACGTTCTGCGGCAAGTCGGTCGGACTGTTGTAGGAGAACTGTGACCCGCTGGCCTTGAGGCCAGTAGTGCCGCCGCGGGTAACAAGGGAACCGCCGGGCGGTGTCCACGTCACCTTGAACTCGGCCTTGACCTGCTCGACGTGCGCCGACGAGTGGTCGGGGTCACGCAGCACGGCAATCAGCCGCGGCGGAACGTCGACATAGGGAGCGGCACTACCGAATACGCACTGCCCGCCGGGAGACATCGACAACTCGTTCTGGTTGGCGATGAGCGGTGCCCGGTTGTAGTGCACCGAGAGCAACCCGTTGTCGCAGAATCGCTTGCTGTATTTGTAGTCGCCCTCGTTCGTGGCCTTGAGCCCGAGGATGATCGAGCTCAACTTCTCCGAGACCACCCGGTCGAGCGCCGCCTTGGCGTTCCAGCTGGCGTTCTGGTTTGTCGACGTGCAGCTGTTCTGCGTGCTGGTCGGTGATCTGGTGTCGACAAGCGTGTTGTTGCTCCAGTCCGAGCCGCCCGGCTGGTTGTTCCAGTTCGTGGCCGAATTGATCTTCGAGGTCGCCGGCAGCATGTAGAGCGACACGCCTCGCGCGGTGGAATTCCACGCCTGCTGCATCGTCACGCGGAACTCGGCGCTGAGGATCGACTTGCCCGCGTACGGCGTGGAGAGCTGATAGAAGAGCCGCTTGACCGTGGAATTGTTGCAATTCTCCGGGCACAGGCCGATGCGCTCGTGCCGCTTGCCGTCGAACTTCCAGTACTCCTCGTTCGGATACCCGCTGTCGACCATGGCCCAACCACTGGCGGTACTGCTCTGCCACACCGGGTCGATGTACAGCGGGAACCGGGTGTCCGGACTGGTCAGCATGGCCTTGTCGGGAGTCAGAGTGAGCGTTCCCTGGGAATAGTCCAACCCCACCGGCGCGACATTCGACGCATCACCCGGGCCACGGGCGTCCGCCGGCTGACCCTGTTCAGCTGTCGCCTTCGCGACCCGCGCGGGGGGAACGCCGCCCTCGCCCGAATTGTTGCCGCTGTCCCACATGGTCGGTGCGTCGGCTTCCATGACCGGGTTACCTGTCACGGGGTCGAGCGCGATGACGCCGCCGTCGTCCGTTTCCTTGATGGTCAGGCCCTCACCGGAGACGCCGAGCCGCAGGTTCTGCAGCTCGGGCAGCTCCGCCGCCTCCGGCGTCTTGAGCACCAGCACATGCGAGAACCCCTCGACGGTCACGTTCGTGACCAGGTCGACGTCCTTGAACACCTCTCGGTATGTGGCCCGGTCGCCCGCGACATCGGCTGGGGGCAGATCACCGTACGGCCACCGCAGCGTCATGCTGGCCCGGTCGCGGGTGGCGACCATCAGGGGGATGGAACCGCCCGGGGACAAACGCATCCCGAGCAAAGCAGCGGTGGGGGCGAAGGTCCCGTCCTCGGACCTGGTCAGGGTGGCGTCCGCTGGCACCCAGGCGTCCCCGCGCGTCACCCGCACCGGATGGGTGTGGTCGTTGGCGATCATCGTGCCGTCCGGCTGAGCGAACACGTCGCGGTACTCGCTGCGGTGCGCCAGCACCTCAACCGGCTGCTTCAGCTTCTTGGCGGCGACCACCGCCTCGGCCTCGGTGTCACGAACCGGATCTGCCTCCGCGGCCGCCGCGGGCACCACCATGGGCGCCGGGTCGGGCTGGCGCACCAAGGCGGTCGTGGTCATCAGGCCTGCCAAGCCCAACAGCAGACCCAGCGTCGACAGCCGGGCTCCTTTCGGCGTACGACGATTCACCGTACGGTCCTCCCCCGTTGCACTGTTCCTGGTCATCTGCGCCTCAGCCGATCGCCGCGCCGAAGGCGGCCGCACCCGCCGGAATGCCGCCCTCGCCAGGCTTGACGGTGATCGCCGGTGTCGCTGTCCCGGCAGCCAGCCGCGCCCAGGGGAAACCGTGGACCGCGGCGTCGCCGTACGGGGTACCGACCCACAACCTGGTGGTGCCGGCCGTCAGCGATGTCCCCACGAGTTCCCGCTCCCGTGGTTCGCCGGGCAGGCTCGGGCCGCCTCTCTCGATAGGCACAGGGGCGCTCAGCGGGTTCGACAGTGCCGGGTAGACCCGAACGCGTCCGGCGTCGAGAACGTCGTCGAGGTCCTCACCCGGCGCACCGACGGCGAGGAACATGGTCGTCGCGCTCCCCTCTGCGGTGGGCGCGATGTTGACCAGAGCGACGTCCTCGCCAAGGTATCTCCCGTCCGCGGGGGTACCGGCGATCGCGGGCAGCTCGCTGATTGTGGCTGCCGCGGTCACGTGAAAGCGTTGCACCAAGCCGTTGTCGGCGGCAGTGGTGTCCTCGCTAGGGACCCCGACGACCACCAGTGAGTCAGCCTGCCCGGCCGGGGCTCCTGCCGGGCGGTACGGGGCTACGGCCACGGACTTACCGAACGTGTCGTTGGCCTCGGCGGCGTCGTAGATGTTGCCAACGTCCTGATTGATGTTGACCCACAGCTTCGGCAGGCCACTGACCAGCTCGGAGCTGCTGAACACATTGACCGTACCGGCAAACTCGAGTGCGCCGAGTGCCTCCCCTGGCGCACCGACGGCGAAATGGTGGGTAGAGGCGGCCACGGCGTATCCGTACTGGTCGTCGTTCTCCGAACTGCCCGGGAAAGACGTACCCGACTGCAACAGCAGGTTGAGCGTGCCCCGGTAGTAGTGCACGACGCCCGCGTCGATGCCCGCGCCGACATCCTCACCCGGAACTCCGACCACCAGGTAGGACTGGCCGGCCGGCGTCCGGGCGCCGGAGACGGAATAGCCGAGGTAGTCGTAGGCCTCACCCGTCTCCGGTGTCGAGCCGACGTCCTGGTGGTAGGTCAGCGAGGCCGAGCCCCGCGCGAGCCCTGACGGTGCGCCGAACAACAGGAATGTCATGCCCGCGTCGGGAAGCGCGCCTATGTCCTCGTACGGCACACCGACAGCGAGATCGGTGCACCCGTCGTCGTTGGCGTCATAGGCCGAGACGGAGAAGCCGAATCGATCGCCGGCTTCCACAGGGTCACCGATCTGGCTGTTGCCCTCGTTCACGAGCTGGGTCGCGCCGTCGCCGTACGCGATGTGGATCTGACCAGCCTGGGGCTTGCCGTCGACCGTGGCCTCGGGGTCGGCGATAGCGACGTCCTCGACGCCGTCGCCGTTGAAGTCGGAGAAGGAACCCTTGATGCAGCCGGCGGCCTGAGAGGTGAGCCCAGCGACCCGCACCGCCTGGCCGCTCTCCCGCACCGCCTGGCCGCTCTGCCGCACCGCCTGGCCGCTCTCCCGGGCCGCCTGGCCGCTTTCCTGGACCGCATGCAGCGCGAATGCCGCTCCGACCATCGCATGTGGACCGGCGGCGGTGGCGGTCGTGCGCTCCGCCTCGTCGCCGGGAATGCCGAGCAATGCCACCGTGACCACCGTCGCGACACCTGCCGAAAGGCAAGCTCGCGCCGTGGCCGTCAGCCGACGCGCCACCGGACCCTCCCCCGTGTATGGAGCTGTGCGGTCGGTGACTTTAGAGACGGCCGATGGGCCGGCACAACCCCGACTACAACTTGATTCCACAATTGGGGCACTTGGAGTGAAATAGGTAACTAGCGCTACCCTCGGTCAATGTGGACGTTCATCGAGATACGGAACGTCAGTCCACTTTGCGTTCTGCCGGAACTCTGACGGCGCAACGGTCGCGCGGTCCGTGAGACTCCTCTGCCGAGCGGCTCGCGAAAATGTCAGACCCCGTCGATATGGTTTTGCCACCGAGGCGCCCAGCGCACCCCACTTTGATGGCGAAAGGTGGCCCGATGCCGGCCGACACGACGTACCTCGAACTCTCCGAGGAAGACGGGAGCGCCCACAAGTTCTATGAGGTGGCCGTCGACGGTGTGGATCTGACGATTCGTTACGGGCGCATCGGGGACCGCGGTCAGGTGAAGCAGGCGTCGTTCGCGAGTGCGGACAAGGCCAAGACGGAGGCGGCCAAGAAGATCGGCGAAAAGGTCCGCAAGGGGTACGCGCCGGCTGTCCCGGGCGGACGACAGAAGCGCGCGATCTCGCGGCGGCAGATCCTGAGCACCCGATCCACAGCCACTCTGGCCCCGGTCCTTTGGCGCTACGCCTCGCACAGCCCGGCATTCGGCATCTTCGTCGACGACGACGTGTGCATGGTCGGCAACGAGAGTGGCTTGATCACCTCACTCAGCCATGATGCCCAGGTCGTGCAGCAGTTCCGGCTGCCGGAAGGGGTGAAGTGCATCGTCGCCGACGACAGCTGGATCTACGCTGGCTGCGACGACGGCAACGTGTACGACCTGACCGGCAAGGTGCCTCGGTTGGCATACCGGATCGCTCCCGAGATCGACATCTACTGGCTCGACATCCACGATGGCGTTCTCGGCGTCTCTGACGCCGGCGGAGGCATCTCCGCGATCGACCATGAGGACGAGTTCCTGTGGCAGCGCCCGGGCCGGGGAACGTCGGCCTGGATGGTGCGATGCGATGCCGACGCCGTACACCACGGCCACTCCGGCGGCGTCACCAGCTATGACTGGCGCACCGGCCGCGAGCAGTGGCATACCCGCACCGGCCCGGTGCTGTTCGGCTGGCAAGAGCGCGGCACTCTGTTCGCGGGAACCGCCACCAGGCAGGTGGTCGAGCTCGGCAAGGACGGTTCGCACCGGCAGACCTACCGTTGTGACGCCCCGGTTTATTCGTGCGCTACCGCCGAGGACGGTCGCTATGTGTTCGCGGGTGACAGCGCGTCGTCGATCTACTGTTTCGACGCTGACGGCACCCGACTGTGGAAGCTGAGCACCGGCTGCGGTTCGGCCTACTCCATGCAGTATCGCCACGAGCGTCTCTATATCGTCACGACCGACGGCTCGTTGGCCTGCATTGACGCGGCCGAGAACGCCATCCGGTCCGCTGTCGCCGGTTCCGTCCCCCAGGTCGTGGACGTCAAGGCGCCCCCGCGAATGTCCGCAGTGGCCCCGTCGACGAGCGTCGACATCGTCCACGGGGTCACCGACGGTGTCGTGGTCGAGTGTGTCGACGAGGGCGGCCGGCTGCGGATCCGCGTGGCGTCGTCCGGCTACCACTCCGACTGGCAGGTCCAGTTTCCTAAGGGCATCCGCGAGCGGGGCACCCGCTACGTCGTCACCGGCGTCCGCGAGTCGGCCCGCGGCGGTTTCTACCGTGCCTACGGCGACATCCGCCGCCTCGTGTGATGTCTCGCGCGGAGCGCTTCTGGTTGTCGACAGCTAGGGCCGGGTAAGTGACCTCGCGTCAGCCCGCGTTGAGTCTTCGGCTGAGGCTGCTCGCGCAGGGCTGTGGCCCGCCAGGGCTGTGGCCCGCCAGGGCTGTGGCCCGCCAGGGCTGTGGCCCGCCAGGGCTGTGGCCCGCCTCTGGAGGACGTCGTCGGTGAGCGGGTCCTCCAGCGGCCCCGCTCCTTGACGAACACGTCTCCCGTAAGACCGTCGGTGCATGCCCATCAGGGCGCGACGTTCATCGCCGACGCCCCGACCGGTCCGCGGGCTAGGCCGTCGGCGGGTCCTCGTCGAAGAAGAACCGGTAGGCGTCCGCCAGCTCGCGATAGAGCTTCTCGTCGTCGGGGAAGTAGGCCATCGTCGCCCGGTAGAACTCGCCGTGCGTCATCGTGCGGGCGGTGAGCAGTTCCCTGAACTGTGCCTTGGTCGCCTCGACTCCGGCCGCTCCGCGGTTGTGGAGACCGCTTCGCATGATAGGTCGTTCCTCCAGCAGTTCCTCGGAGAAATAGCCGCTCAGTAGATCGAGCACCGCAGAGCTCATCAGCCTGTCCCACCTCATTGATCGGGATTGGAAGGTGCGGGTTCCACATACAGGGTACGTAGCTTCAAATCGCCGTTCGGAAGCGGCTCGTACAGGGCGAAGATGGTTCCACCGGTGAAGTCGACCCGTTTTAGTTGTCCCGGCGCGTCGGGATCGTGGAAGTAGCCGGTCATGCGTTCGTGCGCGTCCGGGCCGAGGACTTCACTGATCGGACGCCGGGCGGCCGCCGGGCCGGTCTCGCCGATCTGTTCCCGCATGTAGCGGTCAGCGGCGACATAGTCCTCGGGCGAGTCGATGCGGGTCGCATAGTCGCCACATCGGTGGACGCCGCCGTGGACTCCGTCGACCGTGGTTCCGGTCATCGGATCGATCTTGTTCTGCGCCTGTACGTGCCCGTTGTCCTTCAACAACGGCTCGCCGGTCTGGGGATCGAGGATCGGATCACCCATTCGGGCGGCAAGCTGTTCATCGGTCGGATCGTGGTGGCGCTGCGGGCCGTGGCCCTGGGCTCGGAGTTCATTGAGCCGGGCAGCGGTCTCGGCCGCCTTGTCGGTGTCGGTGCTGTTTTCCGGGGTTGTCTGCGGCTGGTCCCGGAGGTCGTCGGCCGGTTTGAGATGCTGCGCCTCATGCTGCCGGCGTTCCGGACCGGTGTAGCCATTCCCCGGAGGGCCGGGCGGACCATCACCCGGCGGCGTCTCCTCCGGCGGCGGCGTCGTCACATCGGTGACTTCGGCCGGCGGCGTCGTCACATCGGTGACTTCGGCCGACGGCGTCGTCACGTCGATGGTTTCGGCCGGTGGGCGCGCCTGTTCTTCGGTGGCCGATTGCTGCTCACCAGCCGGCTGTCGCGCACCGTTCTGGTCAACCGCCGCATCCTGGTCGACCGCGGGTTGTCGCTGACCCTGGGCAGGTTCCTCGGCGGCCGTGACGGCACCCTCGGTGGCCTTGGCGTGCTCCGCGGCAGCGTATTGGCGTGCGGCGACATGCTCCCCGGCCTGCTCCCCCGCAGGCACAGACCCGTCGGCCTGCTCCCCCACAGGCACAGCCCCGCCGGCCTGCTCCCCGGCAGGCGCAGCCCCCTCCCGGTCGCCCTCCGCCCCGCCCGCCTCCTGGGAGCGCTGCGCGGCTGACGCGTCTGGGGCGCGCTGTGCGCTGCCTGTGTCTTGCAGATCCTGCACGTCCGGCGGACGTTGCCCAGCACCCGAGTCCTGGGAAGGTTGCGTGTCGGCCGACTCCCGAGGATCCGCTTTACCTGCTTCGGCCGGCGTGTGCTCGTCCAGCCGCGCCTGAAACTCGGGCGTAGGACGCAATCCGTCGGGCTCGTTCTTCGCCGCGGAATGCTCGTCCAGCCGCGCCTGAAACTCGGGCGTAGGACGCAATCCCTCCGGCTCGTTCTTCGCCGCGGAATGCTCGTCCAGCCGCGCCTGGAACTCCGGCGTCGGCCGCAATCCCTCCGGCTCGTTCTTCGCCGCGGAATGCTCGTCCAGCCCCGCCTGGAACTCCGGCGTAGGACGCAATCCGTCCGGCTCGCGGCCGTTCGTCGCCTTCGCGTGTTCGGACTGGGCCGCGTTGCGGGTGTCCTGCTGCGCCGACTGCTGCGTCTCGTTCGACCGGCCGGCGTCCTTGACCTCGGAGCCATTCGACCGTTCGGTCGGCTTCGGCACCTCCGGCGGTTTGGGTGGCGGTTCCGGCGGCTTGGTCTCCTGGACGTTCTCGGCCATCAGCGCACCGCCGACCCGTCGGCCGCCTCGAGCGGCAGCGGAAGCCGGGCCATGAACACCGTCTCCATCGGCGCGGTGCTCGGCGGCTTCCTCGGACTACGGCTTGCCATCTGGATCATGGCGACCGCCCTCATCCTCTCCACCGGCATCCAGCTCAATGGTCCCACCACGACTCATCAACCATAGTGGTTGCGATGCGAGGCGGCCGACCCCCGAGGAGGTGACTCCTTCAGCGGGTCGGTGATCCCGCGGCTCCGGCAGGCAGCGCGTGTCAGTTCAGCAGGCGTTGGGCCCAATACACCTGGCCATCGGGTCCAACGTTGATCAGAGCGATCAACAAGTCGCTGACCGCGGCGGGGGCGGTAGCGACCGCATGCCCGGGCGGCGTGCCGTCACGCTCGGGGTGCAGGACGAAGACGAAAGTCACCGGTGACGCGTCGACCGACGACACCGTGAGCGCGTCGCCGGCGGTCCAGAAGGAGCCGTTGATCTCACGTGGACCGATGCCCCGCAGCCACGGGTAGCGCTCTTGGGCAATGTCCAGCGCACCGTCCGAGCCAGAACTCACAGCGTCCGGCCTTGCCGACGTCGCGCCGATGAAGCCGGGCATTCGGTGGGTGCTTTTGTCGAGGATCACGATTCGGAAAAAGAGCCGCCAGACTGGGCATTGGGCGGCCGCGACCAGTTCACCCGGCCGAGGAAGATCTGGTCGCCACTGGCGGCCTGCTCCGCATCCAGCGGTTTCATCGCGGCGTCCGCGGTTGCCTGGTCAACCAGACGCAGTGTCGCGGTGGCGCCCAGGGCCTCCGGCCCGTACGGCGCGCGGTTGTGCCACCACCGCCATCCCGAGATGGCAGTGGTGGCAACAAGCACCATCACCACACCGACGATCAGGCCCACCCGACGTCTTAACCACCGGGTGGGGGTCGGGGTCTGCCGCTCGGCGTTCACCGTAGGTAGGACAAGCCGTCCAGGGTGACGCTCGGGCGGCCGCTCGTGGCGCGGACCACGACGGTCACCGTGTGCCGTCCGGAGGTCAGGTTCCGGGTCCAGACCGCCTGCCGGTTGGTCGTCTTCTTCGCGCGGGTGTCCACGGTGGCGACCTTCTTGCCGTCCACGTACACGTCGAACTTGCCGGAGCGGGCCGAGCGGGCCGCGATCAGTGACGCCGCGCGGCCGGTGAAGGTCCAGGTGAGTTTGGTATTGCGCCGGGAACTGGTGAGGGCCTTGCCGTTGAGGTGCGAGGTCTTCTTCGCCGCCTTCCAGGTTCCGGTGCGCCGCGCCGCGGTCTCGGGCATCAGGACGGGGGTGCGGACCAGCGAGCCGGTGCCGGCGTTGCCCGCCGTGTCGCGGGCGGTGATCCGGAAGGTGCGGGCCGCGCCGGGCCGGGCCGTCGTGGCCCAGGAGCGGGCGGTCGCGGGCAGGGTGGCGGTGGACGGCGAGGTGGCGCCGATCCAGGCCACCTTCGCGTTGTCGGTGGCGGCGAAGGTCATCGTCACCGGCACCGCCGTGGTGCTCACCGTGCCGCCGTGCAGGCTGAGACCCGTCGCGGTAACCACCGGCGCGGTCACGTCGGAGAAGACCGTGAGGGCGGGCGTGGTTTCCACCGTGCCGCTGATGTGGGTGGCGCGGACGGCGATCTTGTGCGAGCCGGGCGTCAGCGGGACGACACCCGAGCGGGCCCCGGGCGGGAAGGAGGCTTGGACGGCGCCATCGACGACCACGTCGAAGCCGGAGATCTGGGCGGTCGGGGTGGCCGCCGACCAGGACATGGCCGCCGAGCCGCGCAGGTGGTAGGTCTGGCCCGACCGTACGCTGCCGGTCGGCGGTTTCACGGTCAGCCCCAGCACCCGGTCGGTTGCCTCGGCGCGGATCACCGGAAGCTGGGCGTACAGGGCGTCGCCCGGGCACTGGGTGGCGTAGCCGTCGCGGTGGCCGGAGATCCGGTTGAAGGTCACGACGGTGCCTCGCGGGAACTTGCCGTCGTCGACGCCGGAGGTCATCGTTGCCGTGCCCGCCGGGTCGAAGCCGTAGGCGGTCAGTTTCGCCGCGGCCAGCTGGGAGAGCACCCGCCGGGTCACCTCGGGAACGCCGCCGTTGATGTACGTGCCCAGCACCGCGACGCCGCTCGACCCGGTGTTGAAGCCGTACGTCTGCGCGCCGACCACAGCCTTGTCGACTCCCCCGGCCCGGCCTTCGAACAGGGTGCCGCACCGGTCCACGAGGAAGTTGTAACCGATGTCGCCCCAGTCGAGGCTCTTGGTGTGATAGGTGTGGATGGCCCGGATGTGCGCGGCCGACTTGGCGCAGTCCGACGGGGCGGCGTCCGCGGTGTGGTGCACGAATACGACCTTCACCGCCGGAGTGATCACCGGAGGACCGTCCACGATGCTCTCGTCGGCACCCCAGCCGCTCCGGCTGACATAGGACGGCAGCGTCACGCCAGCGGCGGCGGCCCGAACCGCCGGGGCGGCCGGCGCCACAGGACCAGAGCCCGGCGCGGGATCAGAGCCCGGCGCCGGACCAGAACCCGGCTCGGCGGGATCAGAGCCCGGCTCGGCGGGATCAGAGCCCGGCTCGGTTGAGGTGGGATCGGACGACACGGACGCGGACGGCGGGGCCGCAGGCGAAGACGATTCGGGTGCCTCAGGCGCCGGGATCGGAGGTGGGGGCTCGAGAGCAACACCACCACCCTGCCCACCGGACGAGGACGACGAGGACGAGGAGCCGGGATCGATCAGGTCGAGCCGCAAACCCGGGGGCAGTGGCGAGGTGCCAGAGCCACCCCGGATCCGGGCGGCGACCCCGTCGGACGGGCCCACCCACAGCGGCTCGGTCGCGCCGCGGCCCTTGCCGGCGTCGGGGCCTCGCAAGCCGTCGGCGTCGAGCGCGTGCCATCCGCTCCACGCCTTGGTGGCCGTCGAACGGGTGCGCACCTCGATCGTGCCGTCCACCGCCCGAGCGGAGTCGGTCCACGTCAAGCCGAGCAGGCTGAACTTCCGGGTCGACCGCTTCGGCGCCTCGGCGCTGCGGGCACCGGCGGCCACGGACAGGGCGACGGTGTGCAGTTCACCGCGCACCGGCTTGCCGTCGCCGTGCTGCACCACCGGCTCGGCGGCGACCTCGGCGACCTCGGCCGCCGCAGCGCCGCTCTCCGGGGTGGTTCGCGCCGGTGGTGCGGACGGCAGATACAGCACCGCCGCCGTGACCCCGCCCGCGACGACCAACGCCGTACCGGTGACCAACCGTAGTTTCACTCTTACCCCTCACGCCCGACCGGCAGTGAGAGTATCGGTTTTCCGCGGCGTTGGCTTACCCGCTTCGGCACCACAGGAGCCGGTCTACGATCATCGTCGTGCAGATGATCGAACATCTCTGGGAAGCGGCGGACCGGATGCCGCCGTGGCGTTGATCGAGCTCACCACGCTGGTCAAAGGCCCGGCGGAGCAGGTCTTCGACATCTGCCTCGACGTCGACGCCCACACCGCCTCCATGTCGCGCAGCCGCGAACGCGTCGTGGGTGGCGTCACCTCCGGACGGATGGCGCTGGGAGACACCGTCACCTGGGCCGCTCGCCACTTCGGAGTGCCGTGGCGCCTGACCTCCCGCATCTCCGCATACGATCGACCTCACCGCTTCGTCGACGAGCAGGTCACCGGCCCGTTCCAGCACTGGCACCACGAGCACACGTTCACCTCGGACAAGCCCGCCCAAGCCACGATCATGCGCGATGTCATCGATTTCGCCGCCCCGTTGGGCCCGCTGGGCCGGATAGTCGACAGGCTCCTACTGGAGCGCTATATGCGCCGTTTGATCGAAAACCGGAACACGCACCTCGCTCGCCTCTTCGCCGCCGAATCAGGTCAAGGGCGATAGAAGCGCACCGACCTCGGCGGCGATCTCCTCGGGTTCGCGACCGTCGGTCGCCACGGTGTAGGTGGCGACCGACGCGTAGAGCGGCCCGCGCTGTTCCAGCAGCACTTTCATGGTGGCTCGGGGATCGGTCGCCAGCAGCGGCCGGCCGCTTCCCGACCCGACCCGCTTGACCGCTTCCGACAGCTCCACGGACAGGAAGACCACGGTCTGCTCGGCGAGCAGCTTGCGCGTACTTTCGTCGAGGATCGCGCCGCCGCCGAGGGAGAGGACGCCGCCGAGGGTTTGTAGGGATTCGGCGATGACCGCCTGTTCCAGCGCGCGGAACGCCGGCTCTCCCTCGTCGGCGAAGATGTCCGGGATCGGCTTGCCGGCCCGCTGTTGAATGAGCGCGTCGGCGTCGGCGAACGGCACGCCCAGGGCGGACGCTACCGCCTGCCCGATCGTGGTCTTGCCCGCTCCTGGCGGGCCGACCAGCACGGCGATCGCGGCCATCAGCGGACGATCAGATTCTCGAGGTACGACGCCAGGTTGCGGCGGATCTCGGCGACGGAGTCACCGCCGAACTTCTCCGTCGCCGCCTGCGCGAGTACGAGTCCCACCATTGCCTCGGCCACCACCGCGCCGGCGGGTACCGCGCATACGTCGGAACGCTGGTTGATCGCCGCTGCCGGCTCGCCGGTGTTGATGTCGATCGTCTGCAACGCCCGGTTCAGGGAGGAGATCGGCTTCAGCGCCGCCCGTACCCGCAAAGGTTCGCCGTTGCTGATTCCGCCCTCTAGGCCACCGGCCCGGTCGGTGACCCGCTTGACCCCGTCGGTCGTGGCGATGATTTCGTCGTGCGCTGCCGAGCCGCGCGAACGTGCCTGGGTGAAGCCGTCTCCGATTTCCACGCCCTTGACCGACTGGATCGACATCAGGGCGGCCGCCAATCGCGCGTCCAGTTTGCGGTCCCACTGCACGTGTGTGCCGAGGCCCGGCGGTACTCCGTAGGCCAGCACCTCCACGATGCCGCCCAGCGTGTCCGCGTCCTTCTTCGCCGCGTCGACCTCGGCCACCATCCGGGCGCTCGCCTGGGGGTCCAGGCAGCGCAATGGGTCGGCGTCGATGCGTTCGGCGTCCTGGAGCGTCGGGATCAGTCCGGTCTTGGCCGCCACCGCACCCAACTCGATCACGTGCGAGACGATCTCCACGCCGAGTGCCTGCTTAAGCAGGTTCTTCGCGATCGTCCCCGCGGCGACGCGGGCAGCGGTCTCCCGGGCGCTCGCCCGCTCCAGGATCGGGCGGGCGTCGCTGTGTCCGTACTTCTGCATGCCCGCCAGATCGGCGTGGCCCGGACGGGGCCGGGTCAGTGGCGCGTTGCGGGCCTGCGCCGCCAGCTCGTCGGCGTCCACCGGGTCCGCCGACATCACCGTCTGCCATTTGGGCCATTCCGTGTTGCCCACCCGGATCGCCACCGGGCTGCCGAGTGTCACGCCGTGCCGGACGCCACCGATGATCTCGACCTCGTCCCGCTCGAACTTCATCCGGGCGCCCCGGCCGTAGCCCAGGCGGCGGCGCACCAGTTCGTGGTTGATTTCGGCGCTCGTCACCTCCACCCCGGCGGGGACACCTTCCAACAGCGCAATGAGCGCCGGTCCGTGCGATTCACCTGCGGTAAGCCAGCGCAGCATCGGTATTCCAATCTTTCTTCGACCGTCAGGCGACGGTCGCCGGGATGTCCTGGGAGATGAGGGGGAAGTGCGGCACGACGTGCTCGCCCAGTTCCTCCAGCACTTCGGGCGCCGGTCGGCGTCCGTACTTGAGGTTGAGCAGGACGTGGTTGACGCCGATGTCCCGCAAGCGGCTCAGGTGTTCGACCAGTGGCTCCCTGCCCAGGCGGTAGCCGAGGTGAATCGGGATCGGGCGGCTCGTCGGCTGCTCGGCGAGGTCGATGTAGAGGGATTGGGAGAACGGCTTGAGCACGCCTTGGCTCTCACCCGCCGCGCGCCATTGCTCCACGATCGTCGCCTGCTGGTGCACTGATCGCGGATACATGAGCCAGCCGTCGCCGTGTTCGGCGATCCACTCGACGTCCTGCCGGCTGTTGCCGGTGATCAGCAGCGGGATGCGGTGGGTCACCGGCTTGGGGAGCATCCCGGCGTTGCGGAGGACTCCCCACGGCGTGGTCAGTATCGGGAAATCCTCGCTCCACAGCCGACGGATCGCGGAGATCGACTCGCGGAAGAGCATGCCGCTGGCGTCGCGGTCCAGCCCGTACGCCGGGAACTCCACGCCCCGGTCCCCCGTTGCCGCCCCCATCACGAGCCGGCCACCGGTCAGCACGTCGGTGGATGCCGCCGCCTTGGCCGTGTCGATGGGATTCCGCAGGGGCAGCACGGTGGAGCCGGTGGCGAGGGCGATGCTGGACGTGTGCGCGGCGATGTGGGTCAACCACACCCACGGGTCGAACATCTGACCCACGTCGCCGAAGCCGGGGTCGAACAGGGGCACGTCGCGCGCCCACAGTGCGGCGAAGCCGCGTTTCTCGGCGAGCCTGGCCTGTTCCACCTGCTCGGTGATGTTCATCCGCGGGATCGGGCCGGGATACGACTCGAGCGGGAAGAGCAGGCCGAGGGTGAGCGAGCCGGGCTGGTACATGCGCCCGAAGCCCGGTCGGGCGACGAGAGCAGGATCGAAGGACGTCATAGTTCTCCCCCTGGAAGCAGTTTACTTGACCCCGAGGACAAAAATAGCGTACGTTCGCCGCTGTGGGCAGAGCCAAGAAGTTTGATCCGGACGTAGCGGTGGAACGCGCCGTGGACGCCTTCCGGGTGCGTGGCTACGGGGAGACCTCGCCGCAGGAGCTGGCCGACCGCATGGGGATCGGCAAGGGGAGCCTCTATCACGCGTTCGGCAGCAAGCACGAGCTGTTCCTGAAGAGCCTGGAGCACTACGCGGACCAGTCACTGGCCGAGCTCAAGGCGGTGATGGAGGGTCCAGAGCCGATCCGGGACCGGGTACGCCGGTTGCTCGAGTCGTTCGTCGACGCGGATCTGCGGGACCCGGACCGATGCGGTTGCCTGATCGTCAACAGCGTCGCGGAGCTGCACGACCGCGAGGACCCGGCGTCACGGTTTCTCGGCCGGTCGCTGGAGAACTCCGAGTCCGTGATCCGCACCGCGCTCGTGGCCGCGCAGGCGGCCGGCGAGATCGACGCCGATCGCGATCCGGCGGCGCTGGCCGGGCTCGTGCAGGCCGCGATGGTCGGGCTCCGGGTCCTGGTCAAGACGACCGACGACCGGGCGCGCCTCGCCCTGATCGTGGACGCGACGGTCCAGACGCTCTGAGGTTGCCGGTCGGCCGGCGGCCTCCTGACGCATACCCATTTTTTGTACCTCGAAGTCAAGAAAAGAGCGGAGAAGAACCATGACCTCGTCAACCGACGTCAACTCGCCCGGCACCGCCGCGCCACCGGCACCGGACGACGGCACCCGCTGGACCGGCCGGATGTGGGCGATGCTCATCGTGCTCTGCAGTGCGATGTTCCTCGACGCGCTCGACAACGCGATGGTCGGCATCGCGGTGCCGCCCATCCAGGCCGAACTCGGGATGTCCACCGCATCGGTGCAGTGGGTGGTCAGCGCGTACGTCCTCGGCTTCGGCGGCTTCCTGCTGCTCGGCGGCCGGATGGCGGACCTGCTGGGCCGCAAGCGCGTACTCATCGCCGCCGTGAGCGTCTTCGCGGTGGCCTCGCTCGTCGGCGGCCTCGCCCAGGACGGCACCCTCGTCATCGTCGCCCGGTTCGTCATGGGCATGAGCGCCGCGTTCAGCGCGCCCGCCGGCCTGGCCATCATCGTGACGACCTTCGCGGAAGGTCCCGCCCGCAACCGCGCCGTCAGCATCTACACCGCCTGCGGTGCCGCCGGCTTCTCTCTCGGTCTGATCGCCGGCGGCCTGCTGACCGAGATCGGCTGGCGGTGGACCTTCCTCCTGCCCGTGCCCATCGCGCTGTTGGTGATGGTCGGCGCGAGCATCCTGGTCACCAAGGACGCTCCCTCCCGGCGCGGCGGCGGGTACGACCTGCCGGGTGCCATCTCCATCACCGCCGCGATGCTCCTGCTGGTCTACACGATCGTCGAAGCGCCGGTACACGGCCTGACCTCGGCCCGCACCCTCGGCGGCGTCGCGGTGTCGTTGGTGCTGATCGCGGCGTTCCTGCTGATCGAGAAGAACACCGCCCGGCCACTGGTCCGGCTCCCCTTCCTGCGCAACGGCACGCTCATCGGCGCCGCGCTGGTGGCGGCCGCCATCCTCGGGACCTACATGAGCTTCCAGTTCATCGGCTCGCTCTACCTGCAGGCCACCCGCGGCTGGAGCCCCCTGGAGATGGCGCTCGGCTTCCTGCCGTGCGGTCTGCTCATCGCGGCCATCGCTCCGCGTGCCGGCGTGCTGCTGGGCAAGGTGGGCGCCCGGTGGATGATGTTCCTCGGCTTCCTCGCGTACTCGGCGGCCTACCTGCTCTTCCTGCGCATCGACGCGGACTCCGGATACGTCGCCGTGATCCTGCCGACCATGCTGCTGATCGGCGTGGCCTTCCCGCTCTCCTTCACCGGGGCGAACGTCGCCGCGACCAGCGGAGTCGCGCCGGAGGAGCAAGGCCTGGCGGCGGGCGTGCTGCAGACCGGCTACCAGATCGGTGCGGCGCTCGTGCTGGCCGTGGTCACCGCGACGATGGCGGTGCCGGAAGGCGCCCAGCCCACCCTCACCGCGTACCACAAGGGCATGTGGGTGATCGCCGGGCTTTCCCTGGTCACCACCGTGGCGACCCTCCTCGTGGCGGTGCGGGCAGGCGCCCGGAGCCGCGCGACGAGCGCCTCACTCGCGGCCTGACACGATCGACGCGGTGGTGTTCCGGCGACGGGACACCACCGCGTCCTATAGGGAGAGTCCATGAAGCCGCAGCTTGCGATGATCGAGGGCCCACCGGCCCCGACCGGGATCCCGATGAACCTCGTCGAGGTCCTGACCCGGGCCGCGGAGATCCCCGGGCCGTCGGTGCGTTTCGTCCGCGCCGACGGCACCGAATCCGCCCTCTCCTACGCCGACCTGCTCGACCGGGCGGCCCGGGTGCTCCACGGGCTCCGCGCCGCCGGTGCCCGGCCCGGTGATCGTCTGTTGGTGGCCAGCGACAGCGGTCGGGACCTGATCGTGGGGACCTGGGCCGGAATCCTCGGCACCATGCCGGTGATCCCCACCGACCTTTCGACCCGGCCCGACCTGCGTACGCTGCTGCGAGTCGCGGCACCGCGCTGGGTGCTGACCGGCCATCACGGCGACCACGTGGCGTTCGAGCCGGAGAACACCGTCGGCCGCCCGGTCGGCACGGTCACCGACCTGGAACGCGGCCCCGCCGACACGCAGTGGCACAACGCACGCCCCGACGATCCCGCCCTGATCGCCATGACGGCCGGCACTACCGGAAGCCCGAAGGCGGTGCTGCTGACGCACGGCGCGCTCACGGCGCGCTCGGCCGCCACGATCGCCGACAACCGCCTCGGCGCGGGTACCACCACAGTGAACTGGATGCCGGTGGACCACGTCGGCGGACTGGTCATGTTCCACCTGAGGGACATGCAGGCCGGCGGGGTCCAGGTGCACGTCGACCGGGCGGTGGTACTCGGTGACCCGCTGCGCCTGCTGGACCTCGTCGATCGGCACCGGGCGGCGATCACCTGGGCCACCACGTCGGCGCTGGACCTGATCGCCGGGCACGCCGAGGCCGCCTCCCGCTCCTGGGATCTGAGTTGCCTCACCTATGTGATGAACGGCGGAGAACCCGTCCGGGCCCGGACCGTTCGCCGGTTCACCGAGGCACTGGCCCGGTTCGGCATGCCGCCCACCGCGGTCCGCCCCGGCTGGGGCATGTCCGAGACGGCGGGCGGCGTGGTCGACCTCCGCGTCGACGCCCGTACGCTGCCGGCCGAGTCGCGCTGGACCCCGGTGGGTCGGCCGCACTCCGGCGTCGGTGTGCGAGTGGTCGACGACAACGGCGCGGTGGTCGCGGAGGGCGTCGTCGGGCGGCTTCAGGTGCGTACGCCCACAGGGCCCCCGAAGTATGCCGACGGCAACCACCCGCTCACCCCCGACGGGTGGATCGACACCGGTGACCTCGCCTTCGTCGAGGACGGGTCACTCACCGTCACCGGCAGCACGGCGGACGCGATCGTGGTCGACGGCGTTCTGCACCACGCCCACGAGCTCGAGTCGACCGTGAGCCGCCTGCCCTTCGTCGACGCCACGCAGACCGCGGCGGCCCTGCTCATCGGGGCGGACGGTGGGAGTGAGCTGGTCGTCGCGTACCGGCCCGCGGCCGCGGTCCCGGACGCCGAGCAGCGCATCCGTGCCGCCGTCGAGGCCGCCCACGGTCTCACGGTGCACCGCGTCGTGCCCGTTCCCGCGGGCCGCCTGCCCCGAACCCGTACCGGAAAGCCGCAACGCGCGCGACTCGCCGCGCTGCTGGCGGACTGGCCCGCAGCCACATCGGAAGGATCCGTATGGACCTCGTCGCCGAACTGATCGCCCGCCAGGAGATCGTCGACGCCCTGCACCGCTTCGCCCTCGGCCGCGACATCCGTGACCGGGAGATGCTCATGTCCGCGTTCACGCCCACCGCGGAGTTCGATTTCCGTCCCGCCGCCGAGCGGTGTGGCTTGACCGGGATGCCGCTGATGACGGGGCCCGAGATGATCGCCGACATCGTCCTCGACCCACGGGTCGCGCTCGACACCACCCATTCGGTGAGCAACTGCCTTGTCACCCTGGGAGGCGACGGAGCGTCGCTGACCGCGCTCGTGGAAGCGCAGCACCTGCCAACCGGGAACCACTCCCGCCATGCCCTGCTGAAGAACCTCTACACGGTGGAACTGCTGCCGCAGGGCCGGCGTTGGCTGATGCACCGGGTCCGGATCGAGAACATCTGGTTCACCGGCGATCCCCGGGTCATCGTCGGAGGCTGAGCCGTACCCAAAAAGTGGTGCCCGGCGTCTCTGGGAGACGCCGGGCACTTCGCTCTGCGCACTCAGCCGATCAGGGCGGGTGCGCCGTTCACCGGCCGGCCGGTCGCCGACGCCATCACGGTGACGGCCTCGGCCAGCCGCGACAGGTCCTCGCCGATCAGCGCCTGGGGGCCGTCACAGAGGGCGGTCTCGGGATGCGGATGCACGTCGACGATGACGCCGTCCGCACCGGCCGCGACGGCCGCCCGGGTCAGGGGAACCACCAGGTCGCGGCGCCCGCCGGAGTGTGACGGATCCACGATCACCGGGAGGTGAGAGAGGCGTTGCACCACCGGCACGGCGGACACGTCGAGCGTGTTGCGGGTCGCGGTCTCGAAGGTGCGGATGCCACGCTCGCACAGCACGATCTCGAGGTTCCCCCGCTGCGCGATGTACTCGGCCGCCATCAGCCATTCCTCGATGGTGGAGCTCATGCCCCGCTTGAGCATGACCGGAAGCCCGGCGTCCCCGACCGCCTGCAACAGCGGGAAGTTCTGCACGTTGCGGGTTCCGATCTGGAGCATGTCGGCGTAGGACGCCACGGTGGGTACGTCCGCGGCCTCCACCACCTCGGTGACGATCGGCAGGCCGGTCTTCTCCCGTACGTCGGCGAGAATGCGAAGCCCTTCCACGCCCAGACCCTGGAAGGCGTACGGCGAAGTCCGCGGCTTGTACGCACCACCGCGCAATAGCGTTGCGCCGGCCTGCTGAGCCATCAACGCGGCTTCCAGCGTCTGGGTGGGTGTCTCGACCGCACAGGGGCCGGCGATCAGCGTCACCGAATCCGGGCCGATCGAGACGCCGCCGACCCGTACGGTGGACCGCTCCGGGTGGTGTTCCCGGCTGACCAGCTTGTAGGGCGCCGAGATCCGCATGACCTCGGCGACGCCCGGCAGCGACGCCAGGCTCAGCGAGTCGAACAGGTCCACGTCGCCGACCAGGCCGATGATCGTACGGTTGAGGCCCCGGCTGACGAAGGCCCGCCCGCCGGTGGAGGTGACCAGGTCGACCACTGCGGTGACCTGCTGGGTGTTGGCGTCGGCCGCCATCACGATGACCATATGGAGCTCCTTACGGGATGATGCCGATGCTGAAGGGGTTGTGCGGTGTGCCGCCGAGGAGGTGGGCACCGGCCGATTGGATGACCTGTTCCTGCGCGATGACGTGCTGGCACATGGTGTTGACGTCGCGGAGCCACCGGTCCAGCGGCGACGGCTTGTAGATCGAGGCGGTGGCGCAGAGGTCGAAGAGCGAGGACACCACCCGGCGCGCGACGCGGAACGAGTTGGTGCGTGCCAGCACCGTCTCCACCCGCTGGTCGGCGCTGAGCTCGCGGCCGGCTTCGATGGCCTCCCACTGGCGGCGCAGGCTGCCGTACACCGCGTCCCGGGCCGCGGCCAGCTCCATCTCCGCCTCGGCGATCGTGATCTGCACCCGGTAGTTGTCCGCCCACGGCTCCCCGGTCGGGCGGTACACCCGCTGCGCGGCCAGATCGCGGACCCAGTCCAGCGCGGCACGGGCGACGCCCAGCGGCACTCCGGGCATGTTGCGCAGGATGCTGTCCACGGCGAAGTTGGCGCCGTTGCGGTGCGGTTCCCGAAGGCTGAACGACTGCCCCTCCGGCACGAACAGGTCCTGGACCTGATAGTCGCGGCTGCCGCTGCCGGCCAGACCGGTGGTGTGCCAGGTGTCGAGGATGTCGAAGTCGCTCCGTGGCGCGAGCATGATCCGCCAGTGCATCGGGCCACCGTGCGGGCTGGGCTCGGGCTTGCCGTCGACGTGGACCGCGCATCCCGCCACCACCCAGTCGGCATGGGTGATGCCGCTGCCGAACTGCCAGCGGCCGCTGACCCGATAACCTCCGGGCACTCGGTCAGCGCGGCCCACCGGCAGGATCAGACCCGCGGTGATCATGTCGGGATGGGTGAAGAGGGACCTGGCGACCGCCTCGGGAAGGAACCCCGCGTACAACGGGGTGTCCATGCCGATCATGGCGCACCACCCGGCGGACGTATCGCCGTAGGCCAGCGCCTCGATGATCTCGGTCTGTTCGATCGAGTTCAGCTCGGGACCGCCCTGTGCGCGGGGAACAGCCATCCGGAAGACGCCGGTGCTCCGGAGCAGTTCCACCACATCGTCGGGCAGGCGCCGAGCCTGCTCGATGTCGGTCGAGCGGGCGCGGAGCTGTGTCGCCGCCGCGCGGGCCCGCGCCAGGATCCCGGCCGCGGTGTTCGCCACGGCGGTGGGCGGGTCCGTCGGGATCAACGTTTCGGTCAGGGACATGCGAACTCCTCGTCGGCTCAGTGGTAACGGCCGGGCGCGATGACGCCGGCGGGGTCGATGGTGTTCTTCAATCGGCGTACGAAACGGCGTGCGGCCGGATCGTCGCCGCAACGGTCGATCCACTCGTGGTGATCGACATCCAGCCGGTACGGGAGGAAACCCGCCCCGGTGAAGGACTCGTACAGAAGCTCGAGCGCGCGGTGAGCGCGGGTGAAGTCGTCGGGTGACCGGGGGAACCGCAGAGCCACCACGAAATCGACGTGGTCCGGCCCCAGCAGGTGGGCCGTTCCGCCACAGGGCAGGCCGGTCGTCGCGGTGACCTCACTCAGCAGCCGGTCGGCGTGAGCCAGCGCGGTCGCGGTGAACGGCACCATCGGAAGGAAGAACAGGAAGCCGACCTGTTCGTCGATCCGTTCGGCGGCCACGCCCATCTTGGTCCGGAACACGGTGTCCGTGACGTCGGGGTCGCCCAGGTAGGCGCGCTCCACCAGGCTCGTCACCGCGTGGTGCGGCCCGTCCGGGTCGTCATCGGTGGCGACCTCGACGAACACGCCGCTGTCCCGCGCCTCGGCGATGATCACCGAGGTCAGGGCCGACACCTTCGCCGCGGCCCCGTCCACCGGCAGGTGCGCCATGGCCAGCCCGTCGTCGACGCCGTAGCCGCGGGCCGCCACCGGGTTGAACACCTTCGGCACCCCGCTGGTGAGACCCTGGGTGACCCACCGACGGAACAGTTCCGCGGCACGCGGCAGCGACTCCGGCCGGAACGTGGCCCGAACCACCCGGAGCTGCTCCGGACGTGGCAGCAACCGAATCACCGCGCCGGTGACCACCCCGAGGTTCGACTGGACGAACAACTGCAACAGCGAGGGCCCGCGCCCGTACGGATAAACGGCGGTCGGTCGATCCCGGTCCGGCCACCAGCCGACCCGCAACAGCTCGCCGTCGGGCAGGACGACTTCCAGGCCGACCAGGTCGTCGACCCGCTGGTGCCGCAGGCCGACACCGCGTTCCAGAGCGTTGCCCAGCACGCTGGAATGCGCGGTCGAGACGGTCACGTTCACCATCCGGTCCGTGCCGCTCAGAATCTCGGCGAGCCGCCCTTGGGTGACACCGGGCTCGATCACCGCCCACCCGGCCGGCACGTCGATGTCCCGGACCCGGTCCAATCCGGATAAATCCAGTGCGACGACGTCGTCCTGGGCCGGTTCCCGCGAGCCCAGCCCCCAGTTGCGGCCGGTGCTGAAGGCGTGCACCGCGACACCATCCGGGTGCTCCGCACACTCGCGCAGGACCCCGCGAACCTGATCGGCGGTCCTTGGCCGGACCCGGAGACCCACCCGGCGCGAGCGGTAGCCCCCGCTGTTGGGTCCCAGCAGTCCCGGGTCTGCGCCGTCGCCGCCCTCGACGCGGTCCGTGCCCACGATGTCGGCCAGTCGGTGCCGCAGGGTGCTCACCCCCGGCCCCGTCCTGCCGGATGTCAGATCCGAGGTCGTCATTGTCGTCGCTCCTCTTCTTGTGCCACGGGTAATCAGCAGATCGCTTCCGGGAGCAGGGGCACGGCCCGCTGCGCGAGCGCGTGGTAGCTGCCGTGCAGAAAAATCAGCGGCGGCCTGCGTTCCTGGACGCCCGCTGCCACCACCTCGCCGACGACCAGCGTGTGGTCACCGAAGGCCACCTGTTGGTGGTAGACGCATTCCAGCCAGCCAGGCGAGTCGATGACCAGGGCTCCGGTCGCCGCGCCCGGCGTCGCCGACAGGGAGCTCAGGGCCGCGGCCCGCTGGTCCCGGCGGGCGGCGAAGGCGCCGGCCAGATCGGCCGCGCCCACGTCGAGGATCGAGACCGCGAAGACGCGGGACTCGAGCACGTCGGCGAGAAAGGGGGACGCGTGCCGCAGGCCGATGGCGACCAGCGGCGGCTCCAGGGAGACGGAGCTCAGGGAGTTGACGGTCACCGCGTCGTGCCGGCGCCCCTCCGGGCGGTCGACGTAGGTCGTTACCACCGTCACCCCGGTGGCGAAGGTGCGCATCGTGGCGCGGAGATCGACATTCATCGGGACTCCCTGTCCACGCCCGTTCGAGCGGAAGCTTCCGCGACAGGCATCGGGTGATTGTGAGTGCGTCCGCCGGCGCGGCGGGGCCGCGGTCTCGGTGGCATACCTAGTGTCTGGCCCGGGCGGAGCCCCGGGTTTGCCACGGGCGCACATCCACTGCGAACTTCGCGCACGGCAACGACTTCGGGTACGGGCCGAGCGACGGACATGGCAGCCTTGCCGTGTTGGCGGAAACAGTGTCCATAGAAGACGAGGACGGCGCACACGATGATGTCGATCGACGACGGCCTGCGGCGGGTACGCGAGATCGCGGCGCAAGAGGACTGGCTGGCGATTCTGGTGACCACCGGGCCATCCGGCGAACCGACGGTCTCACTGGTGAACGTCGGTGTGGTGAGGCACCCGGTGACCGGCGAGACCACGCTGGCGTTGGTCTCCCGGGGAAATACCGCGAAGCTGCGGAACCTGCGGTTCGAGCCGAGCGCGACGCTGGTGTTCCGGTCCGGCTGGGACTGGATAGCCGCGCGCGGGTCGACCGAGATCGCCGGGCCGGACGATCCCCTGCCCGGTCTGCCGGCCGAGCGGTTGCCCGGGCTGCTGCGCGACATCTACGCGGCGGCCGGAGGGAAGCATTCCGACCTGGACGAGTACGACCGCGAGATGGTCGCCGACCGGCGGGCCGCGGTGTTCGTCCGGCCGAAGCGGTTCAGCACCAACCCGGCGCCGCACGACCGCGAGGACTGACGCGACGGGCCGGGCCGGACGGGCACCAGGGGTGTTGTCCGGCCCGGCTCTCGCTCACGCCGCGATGGCAAGCTCCCGCGGCCGTCCCAGCTGGGACCGGCGGAACTCGCTCGGCGTCTGCCCGTACTTGAGCCGGAAGAGCCGGCTGACCTGCGACGCGTCGACGAGACCCCAGCGTTCGCCCAGGGCGGCCACGGAGAGGTGTTGCAGCTGAGGGTCGCTCAGGCTGGTGCGCAGTCGCGCCAGCCGCTCGTCCCGGATCCACCGGGCCGGACTGGTCTCCTGCTCAGCGAAGAGCATCTGCAGGTAGCGCAGCGAGATGTGGTAGTGGTGAGCCAGTTCCGTGGGGGTGAGGGCGGGGTCGTGGAGGCGGCGCTCCGCATATCGCCGGATGCGCAACAGCATCAGTTGGCGGCTCGCCACGGGATTTGTGGCGGCAGTGCTGAGCCGCTCCGCGAACAGGGCCGAGACCACGCCGTTGAGGGCCGACTCCAGAGGCTCGGTCAGCGAGACGTTGAGATTGGACAGAAGTCGACCGACGGACTGAAGGGTGCCGTGCACCAGGGCGCCCATTCCCTCGGAGCCGTGCCAGACCGTGCCGGTGACCAGGCGGGTGGTGCGCTCGTCGACCCCGACGATCTCATGCCGGGTCCGTACGCTGATCAGCTCGAAGGGTTGGTCCATCTCCAGCGAATAGGGCCGGCTGCTGTCGAATGTGGCGACGTCGCCCGGCCGGATCGCCAGTTCGACATCGTCCTGGCGCACCACGCACCGACCGCTCACGAGGGTGGCGACATAAAGGTGGCCGTCCTCCGATCTCGCGAAGCTGGGACGACGTATCACGGTATGTGGATCCGCCTTGATGACCGCGAGGCGCATGCCGCCGAGCGTCGTACTGGTAATGGAACCTGCTACGAATCCCGGCCCCGGCACGACCTGCAGTGCTCCGCAGGCTTGCCGGACGTACTCCCTCCACATCTCCGCGGTGTCTGTCTTCTTCCCGACCCCGGTACTCACTACTTCCACCAGTGACTCGCGGAACGATGCGGTTTTGGCAGACATTGATCCCCCTGCAATGAAGCCAAGTGTCCAAACAGAACGACACTGGTCATCGTAACAGTCGGCACCCCCTCGACATGACCGTATAAAATAGACAAACGGCTATTTTGTGGGGTACTTTGAATGCACCTCACACCACTCGTTTTAGAAATCAACTTCTGTTTTTCGCATTCCACGGCTCGATAATTTGCACTGCCAATGCAAGAAGCGGCAGCTTCGTGCCAACCCTTATGCAGGCTTGTGAATTGGGACACTCCGTGTCACGCCGACGGGTGTGAGCCACGCCTCACTGATCCCGGCCACAGCGTGCGTTTTTCGGCAAGCATGCGCGCGCGCACACGCAAAGCCCGGCGCAGCACCGCCGTTAGTCTTCTCCTGGGGCCGCACGCTCGGCGGAGCGGATTGCTCACCGCGGGACAGTCCTACGTCAATGCCGGCGCATATTCGGGGGAATTTGGCATGAGCAATACTTCAACGCTGGACATTGGCCTGGTCGGCGCCGGGGCGGCGGCCGTGTGCCTAATAGACGCATTGTCGCGACGAAACCTGCCGGCAGGATCGCTAACCATTTTTGAGCCCTCCGGTCAGGTATGGCGCGGGCGTCCGTATCAGAGCGACCTCGAGGTGGTCCGGGTCAATGCCGTGCCGCAGGACATGTCGATCCGCGGCGGCGACGACCAGCATTTCGCGGAGTGGTTGACCGCGCGCGGACTGATGGTGGGCGGCCCCGCCGTGCTGCCGGACCCGCGGTCGGGCGCGTTTTTCGTGCCGCGTGCGCTCTACGGGGACTACCTGGAACAGTCGGCGCGGGCCGCCCTGACCCGGCTCGCGGCCGACGGCTGGACCGTCCGGCTGATCCGTGACCGGGTGGTCGGCGCCGAGGCGGGTGCGGAAGTCGTCCTGCGAACCGGTGCGAACAAGCGTTATCCGGTCCGCACGTTGATCCTGGGCACGGGGGCGGGTAGCCCCGCCGACCTGTACGGGCTGTCCGGCGCCGAGGGATTCGTCGCCGAGCCGTACCCGGTCGCGCGCACGCTCTCGACGATCGACCCGTCGGCCACGGTGGCGGTCATCGGCAGCGGCCTGACCGCCGTCGACGTCGCCTTGTCGCTGGCGCACCGCGGGCACCGCGGCCCGATCCGCTTCCACTCGCGCAACGGGGCGCTGCCCGGTGTTCGCCAGCGCCCGATCCACCACCAGCTGCGGGAGTTCACCCCGGCTCGGTTCCGGGAAGCGGCGGCAAGTGGCGAACGGTTCCGCCTGCGCGACGTGTTGGCCCTGCTGGAGCGGGAGCTCGTCCTGGCGGGGGAAAGCCTGGACCGGGTCGTCGCCGAAATGCGATCCGTGGGGACCGAGGACCCGGTGGCGCGCCTGCGGCGCAACCTCGACGAGGTCGACGAGCCGAGCAGGGCGCTGAGAATCGTGCAGCAGGCCGTGCCGGAAGCCGGACCGGACGTCTTCCCGCTGCTGCCCGAGGCCGAACGCGAGGCGGTGCTGGCCGAGCACCACCGTGCCTTGATGAGCCTGTGCTGCCCGATGCCGCCGCTCTCCGGGGCGGCCCTCCTCGCGCTGCTGGACTCGGGAAGGCTCGAGCTGGTTCCCGGACTCGGTGACATCCGGGCCGCCGGACGCGGCTTCGTCCTCACCAGCGGCGACCGCACCGACCGGGCCGACGTCGTGATCAACGCGGTCAACGCCAGGTTCGGCCGGATCAACGGCGCGGCGGGCCCCCTGATCGACTCGCTGACGCGGGCCGGCCTGGTCGAGCCGCATGAGCGCGCCGGCATCCACGTCGAGCGGGCCACCAGCCGGGCGGTCACGGCGGCGCGCCCGCAACCACAGGTGTACGCGCTCGGCGACCTCGCCGCGGGCAGCCTCTTCTTCACCTTCGGCGTCCAGTCGCTCGCCGACCGAGCCGTCGACATCGCCGACACCCTGACCAACGAGACGCTGGCCCCCGCCACCGACCGCGGCGTGCTGCTGTCCGCGTGACGGCCCGAGTTTCGTACCCGACAAAAGGAGTTCCGTTGACCCTCACCACAGGCGACACCACGCAACGGGGATATCTCGCTGACACCCACACCGGCCTGCCCATGCCGCAGCCGCCCACCTTCGACGACCCCGCCGAAGAACGCACGTACCGCAAGCGCCGGCTCGCCGCCGCCGTACGGCTGTTCGGCAAGTACGGCTTCGGTGAGGGCATCGCCGGCCACATCTCGGTGCGGGACCCCGAGCACCGCACATTGTTCTGGGCGAACCCGTTCGGCGTCTCCTTCAAGCACGTCACGGTGGGCGACCTGATCTGCGTCGACGAGGCCGGCACGGTGGTCGAGGGCCGGCACCCCGTCAACCCGAGTGCCTTCGTCATCCATGCCGCCATCCACGGCATGCGGGCCGACGCGGAGGCCGCGGCTCACGCGCACACGGCGCATTCCCGGGCACTGGGCGCGCTCGGTCGCGTGCTGGAACCGCTCGACCAGGAGTCCGCCGCGTTCTACCAGGACCAGGTGCTCTACAGCGATTACCAGGGCCCGTCCATCGCGGAGGAACAGGGCCGGGACATCGCGGAGAAGCTCGGCACGGCCCGAGCCATCCTGCTGCGCCACCACGGGCTGATCACCGTCGGCAACACCCTGGAAGCCGCGGTGCACTGGTTCTTCACCTACGACAGCTGCGCCCAGGTGCAATTGCTCGCCGCGGCGGCGGGACAGACGCAGCCGATGACGCACGAGCAGGCGATCGCCGCACAGGACGGCTTCGGCGACGCCCAGCTGGCCTGGTTCAGCTTCCAGCTGCTCTACGACGAGATCGTCCGCGAACAGCCCGACCTGCTCGACGAATGAGGGATGGACATGATGCTCCGGGCCATCCGCGGCGCCATCCAGGTCGACCATGACCAGCCTGAGTTGGTCCACGAGGCCGCCAGGCAGCTGGTCGGCGCCGTGCTGGAATGGAACCGTCTGACACCCTCTCACCTGATCAGCCTGCTGTTCACTGTGACCCCGGATCTTCGGAGCGCCTTTCCGGCCGCCGCGATCCGGACCATGGGGCTGACGAACGTACCGATGATCTGCGCGACCGAGATCGCGGTGCCCGAGGCCCTCCCCCGGGTGATCCGGGTGATGGCCCACGTCGAGACGACCCGGGACCGTTCGGAGATCCGCCATCCCTACCTGAGGGGCGCCGCGCTCCTCCGCCCGGATCTGGCGCTCTCCGCGGAGCCGGGATGAGCGACCCGCGTCCCGCCCGCCCGGCCTCCCTCGCCGTGGTGGGCGCCGGGCTCATCGGCGCCTCCATCGCTCTGGCGGCCCGGGCCGCCGGCCTGACGGTGACGTTGGCGGACCGCGATCCGGCCGCCGTGGCCGAGGCCGTCGCCCGGGGTGCGGGTCGTCCGGCTCGGCCGGACGACCCGCCGGCCGACCTCGCGGTCCTCGCCGTCCCGCCGGACGCGGTTCCCGGCACCCTGCTCGGGGCCCAGCAACGCCGCCTCGCCCGGGCCTACACCGACGTGGCGAGCGTGAAGGCTCCGGTCGTGGCGGAGATCCGGGCGGCGGGCGGCGACCTCGCGCTCTTCGTTCCGGGCCACCCGATGTCCGGCCGGGAGAGCTCCGGGGCCGCCACGGCCGACCCGGACCTGTTCGCCGGCCGCGCCTGGGCGCTGTGCCCCGGGCCGGAGACGGATCCGGCGGCAGCCCAGGCGGTGCTGGGCCTTGTGGCGCTGTGCCGCGCGGTGCCGGTGCTGCTCGATGTCGCCGAGCACGATCGCGCGGTCGCGGTGGTGTCACACGTGCCGCACCTGGTCTCCAGCGCGATGGCAGCCGCCCTCGGCCGTGCGGCGGAGGACGACCTGCGACTGGCCGGGCCGGGAGTATCGGACGTGACCCGGGTGGCGGCGGGGCACCCCGAACTGTGGACCCAGATTCTGCGACACAACGCCCCGCAGATCGCCACGGTGCTAGACCGGATCGCCGAGGACCTGCGTCGCACCGCTACGGCGCTGGCCGCCGATCCACCGGATCTGGCGACGGTGACGGAGCTGCTCACCCAGGGCCGGACCGGCCGATCGAAGCTCGAGCGGGCGGTGGCTCACCGAGCGGACCGCCCACTTCGGCGGACCGGGTAACTACTCGGCGGGCGGTGCGGTCGGCAGGATCGCGCGGATGGCTTCGGGTGTGCGGGCGACGGCCGCGCCGCCGTCGTCGGTGGTGATGATCGGACGCTGGATGAGCGCGGGATGGCGCAGGAGCGCGTCGATCCAGCGGGGCCGGCTCTCGTCGTCGGTCGGCCACGAGTCCATACCCAGGGCCACGGCGGCCGGCTCCGCCAGCCGTGCGATATGCCAGGGCTGCAATCCCAACCGCGCCAGGACGCCTTCCAGTTCGGCCTCGCTGGGGGGTTCCTCGAGGTAGCGACGCACCGTGTACGGGGCGCCCGCGGCGTCCAGCATCTCCGTCGCGGCATGGCATTTCGAACATTCGGGATTGATCCAGATTTCCACGGGCGGTGCTCTCCTGTCGCAACGGTCGGTCCGCTCGTCCACCGCGACGGGCGACAGCCGACGCCGCGGTGGACGCTCGTCATGATCGCGCATCAGGACCGATCGGGAGGTCCGGCCGGGGCGGCGGCGAGCCGGACGAGGGTGAGAGCGGCGATCAGGAGGCCGAAGTCTCGCAACGCCACGTCGTAGTAGGCGCCGAGGATCAGCAGGTTGACGATGATGCCGCCCAGCCACGCGGCCACGAGATAGCCGCCGAGGCGGGGCAGCACCGCGACCATCGAGGATGCCTGAGCGGCGGTCAGGACCCGGTCAGGCGCGGGCTTCGAGCGGCAGGGAGCGGTGGTGGCGCCATGCGGCCAGGGCGTCATCCCTGCTGCCGTCCGGATGGTCCTGCCGCCATTTGCGGAGGAAGGCGTTGAATTCGAACTGCGCGCCGATCGCCTGGGGTCGCGCCGCCTCATCGCGGGTGGCATGCCAGTGTGCGACCGCTTCGCCGAGGGTCCGACCCTCACCATCGGCGATGAACGTGCGCATGAAGGCGTCGAAGGTGAACGACGGGCCGATCTCGTGGCGAAAATGCTCGCGAAGCACCTGACTGCAGCGTTGCCCCGCCGGGATGACGGTCTCGTTGGTGACCGGTGCGCTCAGCTGCCGGCCCGAGGGGCGGGACCGGGCGACCGCGGGAACCGGCGCGTTGTCGAGGGCTGCCGCGAGATGGTCGGTCAGGGCCTGCTTGCCGCCGCCGGGCGAAACGCCGAGCTCTCGGGCAAGCTCGGTGAGCTCCCGCAGCGTCCAATACCACCGGCGGAGTTCCGCGCCGGTCAGCGCCGCTGACAACGCGGGTCTGATCTTCGACATGGCCCTGAGGATGCTCCAGGGGTACGACAAAAATGCGGGAAAGCTCAGCGCCCACCGAAGGAGATTCGGCTGATGACTTCGGCGATGCAGGCCAGCCGTTCGCGGCCGTCCACGTCGACGGTGACCTTCTGGGTGGTGGTCACCTGAAGGGTGTCGCCGGCATCGGTGACGCTGTCGAGGTGGGTGGCGCATCGGATGCGCGATCCGGCTCGCACCGGGTGCACGAAACGGACGCGATCGGACCCGTAGTTGACCGCCGCGAGTACGCCGTCGACGCGGTAGGTCTCCCACGCGAAGCGCGGCAGGAGTGCCAGGGTCAGGTAGCCGTGGGCGATGGTCGTGCCGAACGGCCCGGCCGCGGCCCGTTCCGCGTCCACGTGGATCCATTGCCGGTCATCGGTGGCCTCCGCGAAGAGGTCGATCCGCGCCTGATCGATGGTCAGCCATTCGCTCGTGCCGAGGTGGGTGCCGACGGCGGCACGGAGGTCGTCGGCGCTCCGGAAGATCATCATGTGCACACTCTCGCGCATGAACGCCATGCGGACCGATCGCGGCCTCGTGATATCCGGTCGCCGGGACGGGCGGCGTGGGACAGAATCGGGCGCCGTGAGCACCAAGCTGCGGGAACTCGCCCGCGAAACCCTCGAGATCCTCGACGCCGGCGGTTACCGCACGCCGCGTGGCCGGCGGGTGACTCTCGCGGACGGGATGCGCGCCGCGGTCGCCGGCACCCGGCTCCATCAGCCTGCGGAGGCACTCGTGACACCCCCGGCGGGCCGGGGCCCGGCGGGAGCGGGCCCGGCGGGAGCGGGCCCGGCGGGAGCGGGCCCGGCGGTGTCGGTGACCGGCGAGAGCACCCTGGCGGCCACCCGCCGGCTGGCCGAGGACGGCGATGTGGCGGCGCTCAACTTCGCGTCCGCGAAGCACCCCGGCGGCGGCTTCCGCACCGGAGCCCAGGCGCAGGAGGAAAGCCTCGCCCGCGCCTCGGCGCTGTATCGCTGCCTCACCGCCGCGCCGGGCTACTACACCTTCCACCGGTCGAACGGTGACAGCCTCTACAGCGACCGGGTCATCTACTCGCCCCGGGTTCCGGTCTTTCGCGGTGACGATGGCGTCCTGCTCGAGGACCCCTACGAGGTGTCGTTCCTGACCGCCGCCGCGCCCAACCGCGGCGCCGTGCCGCGCGGCCGGGCCGGGCAGGTGGCGACCGTCCTCGCCGCCCGGGCCCGACGGGTGCTGGCCGTGGCCGCCGCACACGGTCACCGGCGGCTCGTGCTCGGCGCCTGGGGATGCGGCGTGTTCCGCAACGACCCGGCGACGGTGGCCGACGCGTTCGCGGACGCGCTGGCGGGCGGCGAGGGCTGGTTCGATCAGGTGGTGTTCGCCGTCCTCGACGAGGCGCCCGGGGCGCCGGTGCGGACCGCGTTCACCGCCCGCTTTCCCGGCTGAGAGCAGCGCGCTTCCCGGCTGAGAGCAGCGCGCTCCCCGGCTGAGGGTGCGCGCGGACCCTCCGCTTGACAAGCAAATTAGTAAGCGCGCATAGTATCTGCATGAAGACGATCGCTACCGCGAAGATCACGACCGACGTACCCGCTCAGGCCTTCTTCGATCGGTGGGCCGACACGGCGACGTGGCCGCAGTGGAACACCGACACCGAGTGGGTACGCCTCGACGGACCGTTCCGCGCCGGCACCACAGGGCAGCTGAAGCCGAAGGGCGGACCGAAGACCCGCTTCGTCATCTCCTCGCTCATTCCCGGCCGCGAGTTCACCGACGTCTCCACGTTGATCGGCGCTCGGCTCACCTTCCAGCACCTGGTGACCGAGGAGCCTGGCGGGCTCACCACCGTCTCGGTGCGCGTGACCATCACCGGACCGCTCGCCTTCCTCTGGAACGCCGTTCTCGGCAAGGGCATCGCCAACGCGCTGAGCGGCGATCTCGCCCGACTCGAGACGGTCGCCCGCGAGACACGAGTCACGGCATGAACCACTGGCTCGGTGTGGTCTGCCGGGACCATGTCCGCCGCGGCACCGAGCTGGGTATCGCCCAGCTCGGGCACGGCAAGCGCGACGGCCTCGCCCGGCTCACCGCTGGCGACTGGCTCGTCTACTACTCGCCGCGGACCAGCCTGCGCGACGGCGAACCGCTGCAGGCGTTCACCGCCCTCGGCGTGGTTGCCGACAA
The DNA here is from genome assembly GCF_040682215.1 of Actinoplanes sp. NPDC051346. Lineage (NCBI taxonomy): Bacteria > Bacillati > Actinomycetota > Actinomycetes > Micromonosporales > Micromonosporaceae > Actinoplanes > Actinoplanes sp. NPDC051346. The sequence continues at coordinate 54,117 of NZ_JBFBAJ010000019.1, forward strand.
CGAGATCTGGCAGGCCCACGAGCAGAACTTCCACCCGTGGCGGCGCCGCGTCGACTACCTTCCCGAGGTGACCGAGACACCCGTACGGTCGCTGAAGCTCGACCTGACCGACCAGCCGCACTGGGGCCACCAACTGCGGCGGGGCCTGGTGGGGCTCACCGACCACGACTTCGCGGTGATCCGCGCGGCCATGCACACGCCAGTGGCGGCGCGATGAGCCTGGCAACCCGGCACGCCAGTGCCGACGACAGCCCTGGCCTGCTGCTGTGGCAGGTCACCAACAGGTGGCAGGCGGCGCAACGGGCGGCACTCAAGCCGTACGACCTCACCCACGTGCAGTTCGTGCTGCTGGCTACCCTCACCTACCTCGAAGCCTCCGGGCCGGTCACGCAGAAGGCCCTCGCCGACCTGGCCGCCACCGACCCGATGATGACGTCCCAGATCCTGCGTACGCTGGAAAGCCGCGACCTGGTGCACCGGCCCGCCCACCCCACGGACCGGCGGGCCCGGGCGGTAGCCGTCACCACGGCCGGACGCGACCTGGCCAATCGGGCCGTCGTCGCCGTGGAGGAATGCGATGCCTCGTTCTTCGCCGTCCTCGGCGAGTCCCTGCCCGCCTTCACCCGGGCTTTGCGCACACTGCGCCCCTGACCAGGGTCACCTTCGCCGGGCGAATCGTGCGGTCACCGTGATGTTCTTCGTCGCGCTGACCCAGCACAGCCTGGGCTTCACCTCCGGCGTCGGCGGCGGGTACTCCCCCGGCCGGGTGCCGTTGCAGCCCGCCCAGCCGGTGAACCGGTAACCCCGCGCCGGGGTCGCGTACAGCCACATTCCCGTCCCGGCCAGGACGGTCGCGGCGCACAGGCCCCGGCCGCAGCGCATGCCCGTCGACACGTCGGTGCGCAGCGCGCCGGAACCCGCGGAGATTCCCGCGGTGATCCTGCCGCCGGAGTATCTGGCCTGCACCTTGTAGCTCCGTGAGGCCATGACCGAGTGCTGGCTCACCTGGTGCCCACCGCTGAACTGCCCGTAGTACATGAACATTCGCCCGTTGAAGATCGCGGTGGTCGGGTCTCCGCCGGGGAGAGCCGCGGCGGCGGCGCCGGGGAAGGTCGCGCTCGTGCGGACCGGCCTGGGCGTGGTCCAGCCCGTGCCGGTGAACGTGGTGACCATGATGCCGTTGTATCGCTTCTGGTCGTTCGGTATCTGCGGCCCCGCCGACCAGAAGTAGGCGCGTACGCCGCCGTCCTCCCAGATCACCGGGTCCGGGGAGCCGACCATCCCGTCGAACGTCGCCTTGTTTCGGCTGTCGACGGCGATGCCGCGGGCGGTGAAGGTCAGCCCGTCGGAGGAGGTCGCCCACACGATGAGCTCCGTGTGGTCGCGCGACGAGACGCCCTTCGGGTCGAACCCGCGCGCGATGGAAAAGGCAGTGAGCAGCAGCCAGGTGCCATCCGGCAGGCGCACCACGCCCGGATGCGACACCTGGTAGTCGATTCCCCCGGAGGGAACAAGCTCCGTGAACGCGGCCGGGTTGAGCCGATGGCCCGGCTCGACCGTCCAATTGATGCCGTCGTCGGAGATCGCGCTCCTGGTCGAACGCATCTGGCCCGGCGCCAGATCCGGGTCGTCGGACGGGGTGTAGTACATCCGGAACCGTCCGTCGGGGAGCCGTACCACGTCGCACGGGCCCCAGGCCCGGCCGACCAGGTTGGTGCTCTCCGGGGTCCACGTCCTGCCGTCTGACGAGATCGACGAGGTGATGCGCCAGGTATTCGAACCTCCCACCCCGAGGCCGTAGTACATGCGCATTCGACCGTCCGGCAGCACCACTACGTCGAGGTCCATCGCGCCGTCGATGGCGAGACCGGCGTCGCGCCAGCCCTGCCAGCCGAGGCGCGCGTCATCGCGGCGGATGAACGTATGTGTGCTGGTGGTTGCCGCGCACTCCACTCCCGGCGCCTCGTACCTGAGGGTGAGCGAGCCGCCCGTCGAAGTCTGGAACGTGCCGGAGGCCTGGAACGTCACCGGCACCGACACGGATGACGCCACCGTGGCGCCATAACTGAAGGCGCGGTTGGCGATTGCGGCGCTCGGGCTCGCCGACACCTTCCCGTCGACGCACCGCACGGGACGAAACGACAGCGCGGTAATCGTCTGGCCGCTGACCAGGAACGTGCCGGCACAGTCGTTGCCGTTCGGGTTGCAACCGAACGCGTACGCGCCGGCCTGCGGCACCACGGCGGCGGCCCGCGCCGGAGGGGTGTTCGCTCGCACCGGCGCGGCTGCGATCACCGCACCGAGAGCACAGCCGAGCGCGACGGAGAAGACACTCCGATTCATGAAAACGCCCTCCCGCGCCGGGTGCACCGATCCGAATCGTAGCCTCGATTGCCTGGTCAGGGGCCTGATCCCGACTGCCGGTGGTGGTATTCGAGCCCGTGGTGGCCCCCTGGTGTCAAGATGTCGACCATGACGGTGGAACGTACGGTCCGGCTGCGATTCGGGTACACCTCGCGCATCGCCGCCACGCACAGCAACCTGTCCGCTATCCGCACCGACGGGCGCGTGCTGTGGATCGCCGGGGACGAGACCGCGACGGTGGAGCGGCTGGTCGCCGACGACGAGCACCATCCCACCGAGTACGACCGGCAGACCACCTTCCGCCTCGCCGATCTGGTGGATCTGCCGGGCGCGGACCCGGACGCCGAGGCCGATATCGAGGGGCTGGCCCGCAGCGGGCCGTTCCTCTGGGCGGTCGGCTCGCACAGCCTGCGCCGTAAGCAGATCAAGGCGCGCCACTCCGGGGCGAAGGCGCTGAAGCGGCTGGCCCGCGTCGAGGGGCAGGACAACCGTCAGATCCTGGTGCGGCTGCCGATCACCGATGTCGGCGGGCTGCCCACTCCGACCGACGCGGTCGTCGTCGACGGCGTGTCGCATCGTGCCGCGGTGCTCGCCGGGCGCGACGACCTGCGGGCTCTGTTGCGCGATGACGTTCACCTCGGCCCGTTTCTGGCTATTCCGGGCAAGGACAACGGGCTCGACATCGAGGGCATCGCGGTGCACGGTGACCGGGTCTATCTGGGCTTGCGGGGGCCGGTGCTGCGCGGGTGGGCGTTCGTCCTGGAGTTGCGGCCGTACGCCGACGCGCACCGGCCGGATCGGCTGCGGCTGCGTCCGTTCGACGACGGGTCGCCGTACCGAAAGCATGTGCTGGACCTCGACGGCCTGGGCGTGCGCGACCTGTGCCCGGCCGGCGACGATCTGCTGATTCTCGCGGGTCCGACGATGGATCTCGACGGTCCGGTGCGCATCTACCGCTGGCACGGCGCCTGCCGGGTCGAGTTGCCCGCGATCGCCCGCTCCGAAGAGCTGACTCGCGAGCTCGAACTCACCTACGGCGAGGGCGACGATCACGCCGAGGGGCTCGCGGTGTTGGGTCCGGTGGAGGACGGCCGGCTGCTGGTCGTCTACGACAGTCCCGCCGAGGCCCGCCTCGCCGAGGAGGACATCGTTCTCGCCGACGTGGTTTGCCTGCCCGAGCGCTGATCGGGTAGACCAACGACCGTGGACAATGACGAATTGACCGGGATCGTTCGCACCTTCTTCGCCGCGTTCGTGTCGGGTGCGGACCCGGCTCGGCTCGACGCGCTCGCTGACCTGTTTCTGCCGCGGGCGGTCATCATCGGCACCTGCGGTGGCGAACCTGTCGTCTATGACGTCGACGCCTTCATCGCTCCGCGGCGGGAGCTGCTCTCCGGCGGCCGCCTGACCGGTTTCAGCGAGTGGGAGCTGTCCGGGCGCACCGAGGTGTTCGGCGACATCGCGCAGCATTTCTGCGGCTATGCCAAGTCCGGCTCGCTGGACGGGGTGCCCTTCACCGCGCGGGGAATGAAGACCTTCCAATTCGTACGGACGTCCGCGGGCTGGCGCATCAGCGCGGTGGCCTGGGATGACGAACGAGACGGCCTGACGGTCGACGGGCGCCCCTGACGCGGGCGGGCGGACCACGCCGGAAGCGGCAGCTTCGACCGTGAGGCACCGGCATCGGCGGATGACTGCCGTCTCAGGGGTTAGGTGCGAACAGTCACGGCGCAGTGAATATGACGAATGAGCATAGATGGGGCCGACATCCTCGAAAGGGCGTCGACAAAGGCCCCTGAACCGGACAGCGATGTGATCCGCTACACGACCCCGCTCCGTTATGGGGTTGTACTCGCACGGTTAGATTCCCTCACAATCTCACCGGCACAAACGGGGGGCGAGACACAATGGACACAATCCAGTCCGCAACAGACATGTACGCGCGCGACCTCACTTGCCAGACGCTTGGCATCCGGCTGGACGAGCTCGGTCCGGGCCGGGCACAGATGCGGATGCGGGTCGCCGACACGATGACCAACGGGCACGGGACCGTCCATGGCGGATACCTGTTCCTTCTGGCCGACGCGGCGTTCGCGTACGCCAGCAACAGCCATGGCCCGGCGGCCGTGGCCCAGAGCGCGCAGGTGACGTTCCTGCGTCCGGCCGCGGTGGACGACGAGCTGATCGCCCAGGCGGTCGAGCGGATCCGTTCCGGGCGGACCGGGGTGTACGACGTGACCGTGCGGCGTGCGGCCGGCGAGATCGTCGCCGAGTTCCGCGGGCAGAGCATGATGCTGAGCGGCCGCCCGGTCGTCTCGCCGGTTTGCTGACGACCGTCGGTGAGTGGGTGACCGGCATGGGATTGGATCTGGCATTGCTCGGGCCGGTCGAGGCCCGTACGAACGGGGTGCGCGTTCCGCTCGCCCCGCTGGAGCGCAGCGTGCTCGCCCTGTTGGCTCTCGCCGAGGGCACGGTGTTGTCCACCGAGCGGCTCATCGACAGCCTCTGGGCGCTCAAGCCGCCGGCGGCGCCGCGGTCGCGCGTACAGGGACTGATCTCGTCGCTGCGGCGCAAGATCGGCAGTGCGCTGGTGACCCGCGATCCTGGATATTTTCTAGCGCTGTCGGCCGCCGCCTGCGACCTCAAACGCTGCGAGGAGCTGGCGCGGCAGGCGATGCGGGCGCAGCCCGCGGACGCCGCGGCGAAGCTGCGGCAGGCGCTGGCGCTGTGGCACGGGGAGGCGCTGGTCGGGGTGGCCGCGCCGGGGGTGGAAGCCGACCGGGCCCGGCTGGCCGAGCTTCGCGTGTCGCTTCTGGAGGCCTGTTTCGAGGCGGAGCTGGCCCTGGGCCGGCACGCGGAACTGGTCCGGGAGATAGTCGCGGCGGTGGCGGCCAATCCGTTGCGGGAGCGGCTCACCGGGCAACTGATGACCGCGCTGTACCGGTCGAACCGGCGCGCGGAGGCACTGCTGGCCTATCAGACGTTGCGGGAAAGGCTGGCCGAGGAGTTGGGCAGTGACCCATGCGCTGATCTGCGCGAGTTGCACGCCTCGGTGCTGCGCGGTGAACACCCGGCGGGGGCGGCGCCGGTGTCGGTGGAGCTGGCCGCCGAGCGGCGGCCGGCGCAGATGCCGGCCGGCGTCGGCCACTTCGCCGGTCGGGACACCGATCTGGCCGCGCTGACCGCGGCGCTGCCGCACCCGGGAGCCGATCCACGGATCGTGCTGGTCTCCGGCGCGGGCGGGCTGGGCAAGACGGCGCTGGCGGTGCGGTGGGCGCACACCGTGGCGAGCCGGTTCCCGGACGGCCAGATATTTGTGGACCTGCACGGCTCGACGAAGAACGCCGCGCTGTCGCTGGACGCGGCGCTGGGCGCGGCGCTGCTCGCGGTCGGCGTGCCGGCGGACCGGCTGCCGGGCGGGGTCGAGGAGCGGGCCGCCCTGTTCCGGACCCGGCTCTACCACCAGCGGCTGCTGCTGGTCGCCGACGACGCCGGCAGCGTGGGCCAGCTCCTTCCGCTGGTCCCGCCGACCTCCGGCAGCCTGCTCGTGGCGACCAGCCGGAGCCGGCTGACCGCGCTCGCCGCGCACCACGAGGTGCGTACGGTCGGATTGCGCCCCCTGTCCGGCACCGCGGCCCACGACCTGCTGCGCGAGATCGTCGGCGCGGAACGGTTGTCGGGGCCGGGAGGCGCAGAGGTGGTGGATCTGTGCGGCGGCTGGCCGCTGACGTTGCGCCAGGCCGGCGCCACGCTCTCCGCCCGGTCCACGCAGTCCCTCGGTTCGTTCGCGGAAGAGCTCCGGGAGCGGGCCGACACCCTGTCGGTGGCCAACGATCCCCGCACCGTCAGGGCCGCCCTGGCACAGGCCCGCACCGGTCTCGACGCGGCCAGCGGCCGGCTGTTCGACCAGCTCGGCGTGCTGCCGGTGGGCTCGGTGAGCCTCGATCTGGCGGCCGCGGTCGCCGGGATCTCGCTGCCGCGGACCCGCCGGCTGCTGGACGAGCTGATCTCGGCGAACCTGATGGTGGAGACCGGCCCCGACCGCTACGGCTGGTACGACATGGTGCACCGGTACGCCCGCCGCTGCGGGGCCGGACTCAGCGACCGCGACGTCGCCGAGGAACGGGCGATCCGCTGGTACCTGTCCACCTTCGAGCGGCTGGCGGCCCGGCCGACGCCGGACCTGGACTTCGTCACGGCGGAACGGGACAACCTGCCGCCGCTGGCCCGATGGGTGGCGCAGCGCCGCAATCCGCGGCTCACCTGGGATTTCGTCAGCAAGGCGTACGCGATCACGCCGGCGGTGGGCATCGAGGCGTGCGAGGCGGCCCTGACCGCGGCGATGACGCTGGACGACGTCCGGACGGTCGGGGCGGCACTCGCCCAGCTCGGCGCCGTACTCATGGACGACCCGGCGCGGGCCGACGAGGCGAGCGCGCATCTGAGTCGCGCGCTCGCGCTGCTCGGCGCGGACCAGCGGGACCATCTCCGGATCGCCACGTTCGGACTGGGCGTTCTGCTGTCCCGGCAGGGCCGGCCGGCCGAGGCGGGCACATTGCTGGAGCAGACCCTGGACCTGCTCGACCCGGGCCGGGAGCCGCTGGCTTCCACGATCGCCCTCTTCGCCCAGGCGGACCTGTTGGTGCGCTCGGGCTCGACCGACCGCGGACAGGAACGGTTCGCCCAGGCGCTGATCCATGTTCAGCTGACCTTTTGGCGGGGGTCCGCCGTGGCCCCCGCCATTAATCGCTAGTAACCGTCACTCAGGCTCCGTGGATGGCGGGTCCACGGTCCTCCGACGTGGGTGGTCTCGATGCAGGACGTGCCCATCAGCCAGTGCCGCATCCACCGCGCCCGCCGGTCGCGCTCCATCACGTGGTCCGCGACCCACCACCCGAACGGCAGAGCCTCGTTGGCGCGGGCCTGGTCCGCTGTCAGGTCCGGGCCACCCTCCGGCACCTGCTCGAACGGCACAACGCCAAACTAGCCCCGGCCCCTACGGACGTCCGTGTCAGGATAGCGGCTGTCTAGTGGATGAGGGGTCGCTGAAGATGAAGGTCTGCGTGGTCGGCGCCGGCGCTATCGGTGGTTGGATCGGTGCTCGGTTGTCGGCGTCCGGGGCGGCCGAGGTCAGCGCGGTCGCCCGAGGGGCGACGCTGCGGTCGTTGCAGACGCACGGTTGGCGGTTGCAGACCGCCGACGACCTGGTCAGTTCCCCCGTGCACGCCGCTGCCGACGCCGACGAACTGGGCGAGCAGGATCTCGTCATCATCGCGGTCAAGGCGCCCGCGCTGGCGAGCGTCGCGGAACTGTTGCCGCCCCTGCTGGGCCCGGCCACCGTGGTGCTGCCATTCATGAACGGTGTGCCGTGGTGGTTCGGCCACGGCACCAAGCTCGGCCAGGACCCACTGCGCAGCGTCGACCCGCACGGCATCGTGGCGGCGGCCGTCGACGTCGACCGCGTACTCGGCGGCGTGGTCCACGCGAGTTGCACGGTGCCGGAGCCGGGCCTGGTCCGCCACGTCATGGGCAACGGACTGATCGTGGGCGAGCCACTCGGCGGCGTCTCGGCGCGCGCCGAGGAGGTGGGCGGCGTGCTGGCAGCAGCCGGGTTCAACGCCACCGTCTCCACGGATGTCCGCTACGACATCTGGTACAAGCTGTGGGGCAACATGACGATGAACCCGATCTCCGCGCTCACCGGCGCCACCGCCGACCGCGTGCTCGCCGATCCGCTGGTTCGCGAGTTCTGCTCCGCGGCGATGCGTGAGGCCTCGGAGATCGGTCAACAGCTGGGCTGCGACATCTCCGAGACGCCCGAGGATCGTCATCGGGTGACCGCCAAGCTGGGCGCCTTCAAGACCTCCATGCTGCAGGACGTCGAGGCGGGCCGGGCGGTGGAGCTGGACGCCCTCGTCGGCGCCGTCCGCGAGATCGGCGAACGCCTCGGGATGCCCACGCCGAACATCGACGCGCTGATGGGCCTGAGCCGGCTGGCGGCGCGAATGCGAGGCCTTTATCCCCCTGAGGCCTCCTGACCCGACTGTTTCGAACGTCCCTGGAGCGCCGATTGCCCTCCAGGGACACCCGACCGGAATCAGCGCCGGCGAAGCTGGGACGCGGGAATGTAGAACGAACGCCCCGGCTTGCCGACCTGGTAGGTGCGCAGCCCGACCTGGGCGGCGGCGGTCAGCTCGGTGGCGACTTCGCCCTGGTAGTAGGGCACGCACGGGGAGGCCTCGGCGAGTGCCCGCTCGAACATCACCGGGGCGGGCTTGCGCTCCGCGTCCGTGCGGGGCAGCACGATATGACCCTCGAAGTACGACCAGACGAAGGGGCGGGGCTCGACCCACCGGTCGGCGATGTACTGCTTCATCGTCGCCAGCTTCTCCTCCTGGGTGGTGCCCCAGGTCTCTGGAATGTTGATGATCAGACCCATGGTGATGCCACGGGAGCGCAGGTCACGCAGGTAGGACAGGGCACCTGCCTCGTACCGGACGTTCGACCAGTCCGAGGTGTCGATCAGCACGTTGCCGAGGTCGAAGTAGACGACCGGGCGCTGGCACACAGCCGCAACGGAGGCGGCCGGAGCAGCGACTGCCGGCGTGGCGGTGACAGCCGGGACGGTCAGCGCGGACGCGGCCACAACGGCGGGGAGCACGAGCCGCGCAAGAAAACGGAACACGAAGAGCCTCTCTTGGTGATGACGGCCGAAGCATGGGCCGTTCCCCCACAGCGGACCTGAGGGGTGACCGTCGTTTCGTTCGCCATCAAGGTGTAGAGCCGACGAATCGTCAGCATGGGACGCCAAACGCATTCGAATGCATGGTCATCCTATGGTGACGGAGCGTCGCTCGGCATCGCACCCCCAGCGGTCACGACAGTGACGATCAACACTATGCTATCGATCGGTCACCGAGTGGGACCAGGAAGCCGGCCCCCGGCGAGCTTCGAAGCCCGCACCGATTCGCCTGATCACCGCGAAGTCATGGTGCGGCCTGTCGGCGAAAGCCGGCAGGCCGCACCATTTTTCCGTCCTAGGTGCAGGAAACGCAGCTGCCATTGGGGTCGGTCGGCGGTGTCGTCGGCGCCACCACCGCGGTGGTGGTGGGCGGCGCGGTGCCGGCGGGCTGCGAGTGGACGAGTGCGCCCAAGCCCACCGCGAGGGAAACAGCCACAAGCGCGCCGACGAGTACGGCGTAAAACCGCGAAGACATCGAAACTCCGTTAATTAGTCAGGCTGATTTGAGGATTCGCCGGGGGTGCCGGCGAGTGAGGGCGGGGCGGCGACGCGCAGCGCCCCCAGTGCGAGGCCGAGCTGGAACCGGTTGTCCACACCGAGCCGGTCCATCAGGGTCCGCATGATCCCGGTGACGGACCGGGCGCTGATGCGCAGCCGCTCGGCGGAACTCTGGTCGGTGTGCCCGGCGGCGAGCAGGGTGATCAGGGTCCGCTCACGGTGCGAGAGGACGATCGGCGCGACGGAATTCTTGTCGGGTGGCACGGCCGCGTCCCAGTGGCGCTCGAAGAGCCGGATGAGGGCTCGTAGGACGCCGGGCCTTTCCACCTCGAGGTAGCCCCGGTCGAGGTCGCGCGGATCGGCGGGGAAGTAGGCGAGCCGCCGGTCCACGAGCATCAGTCGCAGCGGGACGGTCGGTGCCTCCCGCCGCTGGTAGGTGGTGCCGTTGATGAGGTGGCCGCTGACGTCGAGCGGGTCGCCGTCCGCGGGAGGGAGGGCGAGGAGCCGCATCCGGACGCCGCGCTCGTACATCGCGATGTCCTGCGGTGCGGCGACCCGGGCGGCTTCGGCGTCGATCGCCTGGTCGTTGCTCATCGTCCAGAAGTCGCGGATGTCGGTGGCGATGAGTTCGGCGATGCGGTCGCGGGCGCCCTGGCGGCTGAGATAGCGCATGCCGTCCGTGACGCTGCCGCGCAGGCCGGGCACCGCGTCCAGCGGCAGCGCCGCGCCGACGCCGGAGCTCCGCAGCGCGCGGACGACCTGGTGGTGGGACTGCGCCTTCGTGTGCCCGTCCACGAGTCGCATCCGGCGCGAGCGCAGCATGGAGACGACCGCGGCCGGACGACGAGCCGTCCAGATGCGGGTAGTGGTGCGACTGTCGTCTGTGGAGACCGCCGCGCCGGCCTCGCGCAGCTCGGCGAGTGCCTCGGCGGTGCGGCGGCCGGACAGTCCCAGTTCGGTGGCGATGGTGCGCTCGGTGCGCGGTCCGAATGTCACGAGGGTTCGGAAGACGAAGTCGGCGTCGCTGGACATCCCCCAGCGGACCAGGGACGGTATGGCGGCGCCGAACGGGATCGGAGTGCTCGTCACTCCATCGATTGTCATCTACTGAGTCAACCGTCGCTTCCGACGGACGGGCCGGGAACGTTGGCCTTGCGGAGGAATCCGAGGGCAAGGCCCAGCTGGAAGCGGTTGTCGACGCCCAGGCGGTCCATGAGGCCGCGCAGGATGTTGGACACGGACCGCGCGCTGATGCCGAGTTGCTCCGCCGCGGAGACGTCGGTGTGGCCCTGGGCGAGCAGGGACACCAGTTCACGCTCGCGATCGGACAGTGTGATCTTCGGCAATGCTCGGACTCCGTTCAGGTGGCTCGATCGAGCCGCATGCAACCACAGCATTTCGCCGCCGGTCCACACCTGCCGGTTTTGTCGCTTCCGGTTGCGCAAACACGCATCCCCGCGATTCTGGATCCCGCAAATTCGCCGTTGTGGGAGCGGAGTTCGTTGACCTCACGGGCGCCAGTCCGCAATCTGACAAGGCACGAGACGGGCACGGGGGGTGCTCGTCGTCGAGCCCGGCGGGCCCCGGGCTCGGTGCCCCCGCCGCCGCAGGCGCGGGGAGGTCAAAGCGCAACAGGGACCGGCTCCGGCGTTCAGACGGGGGACGTCGGAACCGGTCCGCCCGAGGCCCCGGCCCGCCCAACCCTCGCCTCACCGGCCATCGCACACTTTTCCCGATTTCCGTGCATGATCATGGCTGTACCGTGCGTAATGGTACGGATGAAGAGGTTTTTCGCGTTCCTCGCTGCCCTGGTCGTCCTGCTAGTGGGGGATCTGCCCGCTTCGGCCGCGCCGACGGCTCCCGCGTCGCCGGCAGTGCCGACGGCTCCCACGTCGCCTGCCGCGTCGACGCCGCCGTACCACGTGGTCCGGCCCGGCGAGACGATCAAGGAGATCGCCGCCGCGTACGGCATCACCCGGACCCAGCTGCGGGCCTGGAACGGCATCGTCAAGCCCCACCAGCCGAGCGTGGACGGCGTGCTGCACGTGGCGAAGCCGCCGGTGGCCCTCACCGGCTGGCGGTCCTGGATCGAGAAGGTCACCCCGGCCGCGGTCAACTGGGACCCGAAGAAGAAGTGCCCGGTGCTGCCCACCAACCTGCGCAAGGTCTGGGTCACCTACATCGACTTCTACGGCGTCGCCCGCACGGGCAGCATCGTGGTCAACAAGGCGATCGCCAAGCGGATCCAGCGGGCGTTCCGGTCGCTCTACCGGATGCGCTTTCGACTCATGGGCATGAGCCCGATGTCGATCAACGCGCCGTGGATCACCGACATGGCAACGGTGACCGCCGGATACAGCTGCCGCAGGGTGGCCGGGAGCAAGACGCTGTCGCAGCACGCGTACGGACTCGCGATCGACGTGAACCCGGTGCAGAATCCGATGGTCCGCGGCTCCTACATCGACCCGGGCTCGGGCGCGGACTTTCTCGCGCGGGGCCCGTACCGTCGCGGAATGATGCATGCCCGAGGTGCGGTCCGAGCCTTCACCACCAACGGCCTGCACTGGGGCGGGCGCTGGCAAACCCTCAAGGACTACATGCACTTCAGCACGACCGACCGCTGACGACCTGGGCATATGGCCGCGCCCGGGATCAATACCCGGGTTACCCGGCCCTCCGGCCGGTGTAGAGAGCCGTCAAATGCCGACGGGTGGCAACGCCGCCGAATCGGTCGTTCACAAGGTTCCCTACCGTGTCCAGCGCGCGGGTGCGCTCATCGTCGGACAACTGCCGGATGGCAATCATCGAGCTGAACAGTGCCCGCACCTCAACGGCGCTCATCGGCAGCTCCCAGGGGATCAAGTCCGCGGTGACGTCGGTCAGACCAGCACCCCGACGCAGATCTTCGCATCGAGCGGCGACGTCGAGTTGGAACGCCGTCCCACCGCGTTGATTGCCCGGCTCGAACCCCAGGGCAGCGCTGGCCTCGGCCAGCAAAGGATCTTCTCGGTACGGGTCGGAGAACACCGTCCACCAGATCGCCCCCCAGCCACCAGGCCGCAGCACACCGCCCAGTTTCCGTAACGCCGTCGACGGGTCAAGCCAGTGGAAGGAAGTCGCGGCGACGACCGCGTCGAACCCGGTGCCAACGTCAGCCTCCTCGAAGGACGCCTCCACCACCTGAACCTCCGGCATGGTGCGACCGAGGTACTCCGCGAACCCGCAGTCCGGCTCAACCGCGACGACCCGCGCGCCCGCGGCGACGAGATGCTCAGTCACCAGCCCAGGCCCAGGACCGATCTCCAACACCCGGCTACCCGCTCCAAGACCGCACCTCGACCGCAGCACCTCGTACAGCCGCGGCGGATAGTCGGGCCGTCCTTCCCGGTAGCCAGCGGCGTCGGCGCCGTAGGTATGGCGGGCCGCCTCACGCAAAACGTCGAAGCTTGATCCGTCCTCGCTACTGCGCGTCTCCACGCTGTTCATCGTAGAGACGCAGACACGTGAACTCGACCACGCGAAGCTGTGCCGGCCGTCACGACGGCCCACGTCGTCCGCGACGTGGGCCGTTGCCGTCAGCGATCAAGCCGGACCGAGGATCGCGACCAGGAAGTCGGAGCCGGGAAGGTACGGGCGCAGGTCCCAGGTCGCGAGCAGGATGCCGGGTGCGAGCCCGGCGGTCGCGGCGTCGGCGAGGAACTCGTCGAACTCGTAGCCACGCCCCGCCCCGAAGCCGATCACCACCCGACCGTTCTCGGCCAGATGCGTACGCATGCGGCGCAGGATCTCGACGCGGGTGCTCGGCCCGGCGAAGGCCATGACGTTGCCGGCCGAGACGATCACCTCGAAGCGTTCCGGCAGGTCGAGCTCGGCCAGGTCGCCGACCGACCAGCGGGGGCCGGGGTGGTCCTCCCGGGCCGCCGCGATCAGCTCGGGATCGAGGTCGACGCCGGTGACGTCGTGCCCGGCCGCGGCGAGGTAGCCGCCGACGCGGCCGGTGCCGCAGCCCGCGTCGAGGATGCGTGACCCTCTCGGCACCATCGCGTCGATCAGGCGGGCCTCGCCGGCGAGGTCGGCGCCTTCGGCGGCCATGGTGCGGAACCGCTCGATGTACCACTTGGAATGGCCCGGGTTCTGCGCGAGCTGTTCCAGCCAGAGGTTGTCCACTCCGCGAACCCTGCCAGAACGGCACAGGCCCGGCTGCACGAGGGGGCCGGGCCTGCGACTCGGGGTGTCACCAGTGACGGTAGTTGTCCTGCGACTGCGCGTTGAACTCATCCGTGTGGGCCCGGCGCGCCAGGTTGGTGCGGATGTCCTTCAGCTCCAACACGTCCATGCCCTTGACCATGTCGTTGGAGTAGATGAAGCCGTTGTACCAGTACGCCGACCATGAGCCGCCGCCCACGAACTGGGTGGCCGACAGCGGGCCGCGCTCCCAGTACGCGATCTCCTTGGGCGAGCGGGAGTCGGTGAAGTCCCAGACCGAGATGCCGCCCTGATACCACGCCTGGACCATGATGTCGCGGCCCGGCATCGGGATCAGCGAGCCGTTGTGGGCCACGCAGTTCTCGAATTCGGTGTTGAGCCGCGGAATCTTGAAGTAGCTGCGGAATTCCAGCTTGCGGTTGTCGCCACGACCCACGATGTCGTAGATCGCGTCGGCGCCGCGGTTCGGTCCGATCTCCGGGTTGCAGGTGGCCATGCCGCCGCCGCCGAGCTCGTCGGTGAAGATGACCTTGTTCGCGCTGTTGTTGAAGGTCGCCGAGTGCCAGAAGGAGAAGTTCACGGTGTCGCGGACCGTGGTGATCACGCGCGGCGCCGAGCGGACCGAGATGTCGAACAGCACGCCGTCACCCATGCAGGCGCCCGCCGCGAGGTCCTTTTCCGGGTACGCCGTGATGTCGTGGCAGCCGGTGGTCGGCTGCTGTCCGTCGGCGGGGCCACCCGGGTGACCACCGTCCGGGAACAGCACCGGGGTCGCGACGACCGCGGCCGCGGCCGGGTCCTTCAGCGGCACGCGGATGATCGAGATCTTGTCGTGCGGCAACGCGCAGTTGGGCAGGTCCGCCGCGGCCAGGTTGTATGACGACACGTAGATGTAGGCCGAGCTGTCGCCCGCCTTGCCGGGGACCAGCGTCTGCGTGTGCGAGCCACAGTCGGTCTTGATCGACTTGAGGTACCTCGGCGTCAGCGGGTCGCTGATGTCGAAGATCTTGATGCCTTCCCAGCGGTCGCCGGGCGCCGCCGTCGTGGACGCGGCGTTGTCGCACGAGTCGTTCGTGCGCTGCGAGTCCGTGCCCAGGAAGAGCAGGTTGCCGGTGACCGAGACGTCGTTCTGCGAGCCGGGACAGAGCACCTGGGCCGCCACCACCGGCGCCTTCGGGTTCGCGATGTCGTACACGGTGAAGCCGTTGTAGTTGCCACCGAAAGCGTAGTGACCTTGGAAGGCCCAGTCCGAGTTCGTCGAGTTGGCGAAGGGTCCGGTCTTCGGCAGGTTCGCGACCTGCTTGATGTTCGGCGTGCTGGCGACCTCGTCGACGCCGGGCGGTGTGCCGGGGTCCGCCGGGGTCTGCGCCATACCGTTCGAGGGCGCCACCAGCAGCCCGGCGACGATCACCGCCGTACCGATGAACGCCAGGCGCTTGAACTGCCGCCCTCGTGGGGCAGAGTGATTCATGGAGCTCCTTCCGGCTGTCAACGCACCGCGGGGGCGGATGGTGTCACTGTCGGTGCGCATTCACCTTCGTCGCTACGATAGTGCGCTAGGCGTGACCAGGGAACTACGTTGTGGCACCGAAAGGATTCGATGAGCCGGCAGAGGACATTGATGCTGGTCAGCGCCGTCGTTGCGGTGCTCGCGGCAGGCGGCGTGGCATGGGCGGCACGATCCAGAGGGGACGTCTCGGCCGCGGCGCCACGTCCCTCCGCCAGCTCCGGCCCGCCGGAGCGCGTCATTCTTCCCGGCAAACCGGGCGAGACCGCGGTCGTAACCGACTCCGACAAGGTACGCGCGCCGGACGGCTCGACCTACAACCCGATCGACACCGCGTTCGTCCAGTTGATGATCGTCCACCACGGACAGGCCATCGAGATGGCGAAGCTCGCCCCGCAACGCGCGGCCGACGCACAACTACGGGCGTTGGCGGATCGGATCCGAGCAGCCCAAGCCCCCGAGGTGGCCTGGATGCGGGGATGGCTGCGGGACCGCAAGCTCCCCGCCGACGACCCTACGCACGATCACCGCACGATGCCGGGGATGCAGTCCGACGCCGCCATGACGGCCCTCGCCGGGCTCACCGGAGCGGCGTTCGACAGCGAGTTCGTCCGGATGATGTCCGATCACCACAGGGGGGCGATCCAGATGGCCGGCGACGTACTCGGCGGCGGCGAGGACCCGGTGCTGCGCGAGATCGCCAACGAGATGGCCGTGGAGCAGGGCAGCGAGATCCGCCGGATGCATCAGCTCTCCGCCGGATGAGCGGCCGCGTCCGCCGAGGTTGGATCGATCACGATCCGACCTCCGGCGGATGCGAAAGCACGACGTTCCTGGATAGGTTGTCCGGTATGGAGCTGAAGGGTGTGCTGCGGCTGTCGCTTGCCACCTCCCTCCTTTTCGCCCTGTTGGGTGGGGCGAGTGTCACCGCCACGGCGGCAGACCCCCTTGTCGTGCCCGCGCCGGCCACCATCGCCGCCCCCGCGTTCGTGACGGTCGACGAAGCCCCAGCGGTCGGCCCCGAGTCCTCAATCGTCACGGCATCCCCGGTCACCACCCCGCACCTGGCGGCCCCGCTGCCGACCGCCGACACGCCGGCGCCACCCCCTCGCCTGCACAGCCAGCTCAGCGGCGCGGCCGCCGGGCCCCGCGCACCTCCCGCCGCCGCCTGATCGACCGGCAGGCCCCGTCCGCGAAACGGATTCGGGGTTGATCGATTAGTGGCGTCACCGGTGGAAAAGGAATGGGACATGGACTTCGGGTTTGGGCTCCTCGACAGCACCAGCGGCCGGGCGGCGGTCATCTGGCTCGCGCTCATCGTGCTCGCGGCGGTCGCCCTGGGCGCGCTCGCTCTGCCCGCGGGCGTACGCCGCCCACGGCAGATCAGCGCCTGGTTGGCGGCCTCGGCGGCGCGGAAGCGCGCCGACCTGCAACGCCGGGCAGCGCAAGCCCAGGAGACCATCCGGTACGCCGAGGAGGTCACCGTGGCAGCGCGGGGATCCGCCGCCACCGCCGAGCGCCACCGCGAACGGTGCCAGCGGGCGCAGGCCGAGGTGGAACGCGCATGGCAGACGTGGCAGGACGCGGACGCACGGCTCGAGCGGGCCCGCCGGGCCGCGGCGTACGCGACCCCGGAGACCACCCCGCCGGCCGACGAGGCCACCGAGCGGGCCCAGGCCCTGCGCCGGGCCGCGCAGGCCGCCTACCGCCGGGGCGACCTGTCCGACACCCAGCTCCTGGACGCGTTGACCCACCGCAACGGCTGGAACCCCGCGCTGCACCCGATCGAGCAGGAGCTCGCCCTGGCCCGCGCCGCGGTGAGTCATCGCTTCGCCGCGTACCAGGAAGCCTTGAGCGCGGAGGAGGCCGCCTGGCAGGAGGCCGACGTGGCGACCGCCGCGGTTCGGACCCTGCGCCACGAGGTGATGGCCGCGCAGGCGCGCGCCGACGCGGCCTGGGAGGCGCTGCCGGAGCCGGCCCGTGCCATCCTGCGCCACCAGGCCGCGGCCGCTCCCACCGAGATCACCGACACGGTGGCGACGCAGGAGATTCGGTCGAACCGCAACGGGCGGCGGGAGCTGCCGTCCTGGGCGCAACCGACCGCGGGGCGCGCCCAGATCGCCGGGGTTCGCTGACGAGCATGCGGATCGCCCTGGTCACCTCACACCGCTTCCCGGAGCCGCACTGGCGGGACGCCGACACTCCGTTGGTGGCGCGGGAGCTGCGCGCACGCGGAGCGACCCCCGAGGTCGTGACCTGGGACGGCGGCGAGCGGGTCGAGTGGGCCGGCTACGACGCCGTGGTGCTGCAATCGCCGTGGAGCATGTGGACGCGGCTGCCCGCGTTCGACGAGTGGCTCTGGGACCGCGAGCTCGACGGCACCCG
This sequence comes from Actinoplanes sp. NPDC051346, assembly GCF_040682215.1. Taxonomy (NCBI): domain Bacteria; kingdom Bacillati; phylum Actinomycetota; class Actinomycetes; order Micromonosporales; family Micromonosporaceae; genus Actinoplanes; species Actinoplanes sp. NPDC051346. Next base: position 71,819 of record NZ_JBFBAJ010000019.1, read on the forward strand.
GCTGCTCAACCCGCTCGACGCGATCGCCCTCGGCGCGAACAAGCGGTATCTGACGCGGCTCGGCGCGACGGGGGTGCCGATCGTCCCGTCGACCCTGCTCGAAGAGCCCGACCCGGCCGCCCTGCGCGCCGTCTTCGCCTCGGCGGACGCCTCCCGACCCACCGTCGTCGCCAAGCCCGTCGCCGCCGGCGGCACCCTGGGCGCGCGGGAATTCACGATGGAGGAGCTGTCCGCTCTGGTCGCGTACCTGAGGGAATTGGGTCCGGCGATCGTGCAGCCGTACGTGACGGCGATCGACGCACACCGGGAACTCGGCGTCGTCACGATCGACGGCACCCTCTCGCACGCCGTGACCAAGGCGGCGATCCTGCGGCCCGGCGACGCGGCGCGCGCGTTCCACCCCGACCCGCGGCCGTACCCGGCATTCACCGCCCAGCAGGAGCGCGTCATCCGGCACGCCTACGCGGAGCTGCGCAAGCTGCTGGTGAATGAGCCGCTGTCGGTGCGCCTCGACTTCATCATCGACCCGGCCACCCCGTCCGGCCTGCTGCTCCTCGAGGCCGAGCTGGTCGCCCCGGTGAAGTTCCTTCCGTTGTTCCCCGAGCAGTGCGCGAACTACGCCGAGGCGATCCTGGCCCGCGCGCGGCTGTGAGGCCTTTTTGAGGGATCGGCGACCTTGGCCGCCCGTCCCCCGCGCTCATACGCTCCGCCCATGAGGAAAACGCTGGGCGTCGCCGTCGCCGGATTCGGCTGGATGGGGCGCGTCCACGCCCAGTCGTACCTTCGGGTATTGCATCACTTCCCCGATCTTTCGGTACGCCCGGAGCTCGTGGCCGTCGCGGACGAGGTCCCGGGCCGGGCCGAGGAGGCCGCCGAACGGTACGGCTTCGCGACCGTGGCCAAGGACTGGCGAGACCTGCTCGGCGACCCGACGGTGCAGGCGGTCAGCATCGGGGCGCCGAATTTTCTGCACCGCGAGATGGGTGTCGAGCTGGCGCGGGCCGGCAAGCACATCTGGATCGAGAAGCCCGTCGGCCTCACCGCCACAGACGCCCGGGCGGTCGCCGCCGCGGTCCGGGAATCCGGGGTCCAGGGCACCGTCGGATTCAACTACCGCAACGCCCCCGCCGTGGCCGCCGCCCGGGAGCTCATCGCCGCCGGCGAGATCGGCACGGTCACCCACGCCCGGTTCCGTCTCTTCAGCGATTACGCGGCCCACCCCGAAGGAGCGCTGAGCTGGCGCTTCGAACGGTCCCGCGGCGGAAGCGGGGTCCTCGGCGATCTCGCCTCGCACGGCGTCGACCTGCTCCGGCACCTGCTCGGCGAGATCGAGTCACTGGTCGCCGACACCGCCGTCTTCGTGCCGATGCGCGCGAGACCGACCGGCGCGACCGCCGGGCACACCCGGGCCTCCGGGGGCGAGCTGGGCACCGTCGAGAACGAGGACTACGTCGCGGCGAACCTGCGCCTGGCGTCCGGGGCGCGGGCGGTGCTGGAGGCGAGCCGGGTCGCGGTCGGCGAGCAAAACAGCTACGGCTTCGAGGTGCACGGGACCCGCGGCGCGGTGGCCTGGGACTTCCGGCGGATGGGCGAGCTCGCGCTCAGCGTCGGCGACGACTTCCAGGACCAGCCCACCCGCATCGTCCGGGTCGGCCCGGGGCACGGCGAGTACGCGGCATTCCAGCCGGGCAGCGGCAACGCCATGGGATACGACGATCTCAAGGTGATCGAGGCGTGGCACTTCCTGCGCTCGATCGCGGACGGACGCCCGTACGGTGCGACCCTCGATGACGCCGTCCGCAGCGCGGAGGCCCTCGACGCGATGGCGGTGTCCGCCGAGAGCCGCGCCTGGGTGACGATCTAGGCGGGCTCAGCTCAGCACGTAACGGCCACGTCCGAGCTGCTTGGCCTGGTACATCGCCGCGTCGGCGTCGCGCAGCAGGGCCTCCTGGCCGACCTCGTTGCGGGCCGCGATGCCGATGCTGGCGCCGACGACCAGTTGTTGTCCCTCGAAGGCCACCGGCCAGGCGACATCCTTCAGCAGCCGCTCCGCCAGCCGCGCCGCCTCGTCGCCGGAGACACCCGGCAGCAGCAGGACGAACTCGTCCCCGCCGAGGCGGGCCACCAGGTCCTGCTCGCGGACCGCCGCGGAGAGCCGGTCCGCGATCGCGCGGAGAACCGAGTCGCCGGCCTCATGGCCGTGCTGGTCGTTGATCTCCTTGAAGCCGTCGAGGTCGAGGTAGAGGACCGCGACCGGATCGTCCGGCGCCGGCACCGCCCGGGCCAGCCGGTCCCGCAGGACGGAGCGGTTGGCCAGGCCCGTGAGCGGGTCGCGGCGCGCCTGCTGCGCCAGCAGCGCCTGAGCGCGCTCCTGCTCGCGTACGGCGGCGGTGAACCGGGTGATGACCAGCAGCGCGCAGGCGGCCGAGGCCACCACAGCGGTGATCTTGTCATCTGCGACGAGAGTGAGCAGCGGAGCCGTCATCAGCGCGATGGCCAGGAAGAAGATCCGAGCCGGATGCAGGACGGCCATCTCGGCGCCCGGACGGGTGAGCTCGACCCGGGCGGGATGCAGCCCGGCCCCGACGACCAGAGCGTTGCCGAAGATCATCGCCGCGCCGAGGCGGCCGTAGACGTCCTCGGAGAGGAAGTAGGGCAGGACGTTCCAGCCGAGATCCATGCTCAGAAACCACACCGCCCCCGCCAGGACCAGGCGGGTCGGCGCGGTCCGCCGGCCCGGGGACATGGCCACCACGAGCGCACCGCTGAGCAAGACGACATCGGCGAAGGGGTAGAGCAGCGGCACCGCGGACTCGGCCAGCGTGAAACCCTCCGCGATCGGCTTCATGATGAACTGCCAGCTGACCGCGCCCGCGGCGACGGTCAGCGTGAGCGCGTCCACGGCCGCGCCCCGCAGCCGGCCCGGCGCCCGGCGCCGCGCCATCAGCGCCAGAGCCACCGCCAGCAGCGGATATCCGCCCAGCCAGAACGCGTCGGCGAGCCCCACAGCCGGGGCGCCACCAAGGAAATGCGCCGCCACCAGCTCGTAAGCGTCTCCGGCGAACCACACGGTCACCCCGGAAGCGACAAGCACCCAGGGCAGCCGCTCCCGCGCTACCAACTCCGTGGCGACCGGAGGGCGATGCCGAGGTCTCGGCCGGCGATGCGGCCGCGGCCTCATCCGCAGGACGGACCACCAGGCCATGAAGCACAGCGTCGCGTACGAAACGACATGCATAATTTCGCCGACGGGCGAGTAAAAGACGGCCGCCTCCACGACGGTGACGACGAACATCACCATCAGGAAGAGTCGAACGCCGGTCCTGGCCACGCCGGACCATCGGAGGCTGCGGACGGCACATAAGCGGTTGTGCGCTCCCTAACGGGTGCGGCGAGGTTCCAAATACCGGTCGAACCACGCGCCGGCCTCCGCGGCCACCTGCTCCAGGGCGCCCGGCTCCGCGAACAGCTGCGTGGCACCCGGCACGACGCGCAGTTCCGCCGTGACCGTCATCGTGGCCCGGGCCTGCTGGTTGAGCGCCATGACCCGCTCGTCGCGCTCGCCGACGAGCAGCAGCGTCGGCGCGCTCACCTCGATCAGAGCCGGCCCGGCAAGGTCGGGGCGGCCGCCGCGGCAGACTACGGCGCGCACCGGATCGGGACGGGCCGCGGCCGCGATCAGGGCCGCGGCCGCTCCCCTGCTGGCGCCGAAGAGGCCGATCTCCAGGTCGGCGGTCGGACCGTGCTCGGTCAGCCAGTCGACGACGCCAATGAGCCGGTCAGCGCTGAGGGCGAGCTGTTCCTCGGCTTCCTCGGCGGTGGATTCTTCCTCGGGGGTGTGCAGGTCTACCAGGACCGTGCCGAGGCCTCGGCGGTTCAGCTCGGCCGCGACCATGCGGTTGCGCGGACTGTGCCGGGAACTGCCGGTGCCGTGGGCGAAGACGACGACGCCGGACGCGCGTTCGGGAAGCACCACGTCGGCCGGCGGACGGAGATTCGCGGCATCTGCGCGCACACCACTCACCCTGGTTCGCCTACCCGCCGCCGCGGTGGCCAAACGCTCACCCCGTCAGAGGTAGGTGCGTCCCGCGTTGCGCTTGAGCGCGTCCTCCCACCCCGCGATGTCCGACGGGCTCCGGTCGGTCACCCCCACGTAGTCGGCGGACGGGCGGATGATCTTCCCGAGACGCTTCTGCTCGAGGATGTGGCTAGCCCATCCCGCCGTCCGGGCACAGGTGAACATCGAGGTGAACATCGGCGCGGGCACCTCGGCGAAGTCCAGAATGATCGCCGCCCAGAACTCGACGTTCGTCTCCAGCACCCGGTCCGGCTTCCGCTCACGCAGTTCGCTCAGGGCCGCGTCCTCCAACGCCTTCGCCACCTCGTAGCGCGGAGCGCCCAACTCCTTGGCGGTCGCCCGCAGCAGCCGGGCACGCGGATCCTCGGCACGGTAGATGGCGTGCCCGAAGCCCATGAGCCGCTGACCGCTGTCGAGCACCTGCTTCACGTACCCACGGGCGTCGCCAGACCTCTCGACCGCCTCGACCATGTGCAACGCCCGCGACGGCGCACCACCGTGCAGCGGACCGGACATCGCCGCGACCGCCGCCGACATCGCGGCCGGCACATCCGCACCGGTACTGGCAACGACGCGAGCGGTGAAGGTCGAGGCGTTCATGCCATGCTCAGCGGCCGAAATCCAATAGCGGTCGATCGCGCTGACATGCCGGGGGTCCGGCTCACCCCGCCACCGGATCATGAACCGCTCGACGATGCTGGACGCCTCGTTGACGCGCTGCTCGGGCACGGCCGGAAGCTCCCCGCCGCGAGCGCCCTGCGCCACGAGGGAAAGCAGGGTGGCGGACGAACGGGCCAGATCGGCACGAGCCCGAACATCGTCGATGTCGATCACCGGCCGAGCCCCCCAGGCCGGCGCCGCCGTCGCGATAGCCGCCTGCGCGTCGGCGCGGACGTCACCGGACCGCACGGTCAGCGGATACGGCTCCTCGGGCTGTAGCGGGGACCCGAAGTCCCCGTCCACAAGCAGGCCCCACACGTCGGCGAAGGAAACTTTGCCGACAAGTTTCTCAATGTCGATACCGCGGTAGCGCAGGGATCCGCCGTCGCGGTCGGGTTCCGCGATCTCGGTGTCGAAGGCGACAACTCCGGCGAGGCCAGGGGGAACGGTCAGCATGGTGACTCCCGGTGAACGCATCGGTGGATCTCGAATCCTACGGCTGGCCAGGCCGTCCGAGCATGGGGAAAATGTCACACCGCGTGAGGCTGCCGGATCCGGCACCGACCGTTCACCATGCGCTTACGCCCGCGATGCGGTCACGCAAAGCGCGTTGGATCCCCGGCGCCCACCCGCAGCACCTCCGGAGTTCCTTCAGAAAGGTCGACGACTGTGGTCGGCACAGTGCCGCACTCACCCGAATCGATCACCGCGTCGACCGCGTGGTCCAGCCGCTCCTTGATCTCCCAGCCCTGCGTGAGCGGCTCCTCCTCATCGGGCAGCAGCAAGGTGCTCGACAGCAGCGGCTCCCCCAACTCGGCGAGGATTGCCTGCGTCACGGTGTTCTCGGGGATGCGCACCCCCACGGTCTTCTTCTTGGGATGCAGCAGCCGGCGCGGCACCTCCCGGGTAGCGGGCAGGATGAAGGTGTAGCTGCCCGGCGTCGCCGCCTTGACCGCCCGGAATACGGCGTTGTTGATCTGCACGAGTTGGCCGAGCTGCGCGAAGTCCCGGCACACCAGAGTGAAATGGTGACCATCGCCAAGATTCCGAATCTCCCGGATCCGGTCGATCCCCGAGGCGTTGCCGACCCGACAACCCAGCGCGTAACAGGAATCCGTCGGGTAGGCGATCAGCCCGTCGTCGCGCAAAACGCCGACGACCTGGGCGATGGCCCGGGGCTGGGGATTGTCCGGATGCACGTCGAAATACTTGGCCACCCGCAAAGCCTAGATCGCCGACGGCCGCCGCACCCCATCGGCGCGAAAGCGTTCCCCCTGCCACTCTAGATATTTGCCGTCTTCCACCCGGCATACGCGTTCCCGACCGGAACAATGGCGCCCGCCCGGGCATGAGACAGCAACGCGACTCCCAGCCCCGCGGCGAGCGCACTCAGCCCGGCCATCGCGATCCCCACTGTGCCGCCGGCGATCTGCTCACCAAGCCCGGCAAGTCGCTCCTGCATGACCGCAGCCGCCGCATAGGCCAGGGCGGAGGCAAGACAGAGCGCGACCGCGATCAGTGGCATTGCGCGTCGTCCGCGAGCAGAAGTTTCGGGAGTCCACGTACGACTTCCGCAGTACCTCGGGCCCGGGCTGCACGCACGGCTTCGAGCACCACGAACACACTCGTCGCCTCGATCTGGGCGTGGGCTGGCCATTCGTCAGAAGACCGTAAGGAGTCAGACCATCCCGCCGAGCCCGTCCGGTGGGTAGCGTCGCAGGCGTGACCCACCACGTACTCGTCGTCGACGACGATCCGACCGTCAGCGATGTTGTGCGGCGATACCTGGAGCAGGACGGCTGCCGGGTCCGGCTGGCGGAGAACGGGGAGGCGGCTCTCGCCGCCGCGGCGGCCGAGATGCCCGACATCGTCGTCCTTGACCTGATGATGCCCGGCATCGACGGCATCGAGGTATGCCGCCGACTGCGCCGGGATGCGCCAGATTTGCCGGTGGTGATGCTGACGGCGCTGGGCGAGGAGCCCGATCGCGTGCTCGGCCTCGAGGCCGGCGCCGACGACTACGTCACCAAGCCCTTCTCGCCTCGGGAACTGACCCTCCGGATCCGGTCGATCCTGCGGCGCACCGGCCAGGCGGACAAGGCTCAGGCCAGGCTGGTCGATGGCGACCTGGTCGCCGACACCTCGCGGCGGGTCGTGACGATCGGCGGCGCGCCCGTGAAGCTGACGAAAGGTGAATTCGACCTCCTGGTCTTTCTCATGAGCAACGCCGGCCGGACGTGGACCCACCAGCAACTGCTCGAGAAGGTCTGGGGTTGGTCGGTGGGCGAGACCGGCACCGTCACCACCGCGATGGCCCGGCTGCGTTCCAAGATTCAGCCCGCCGCCGACTCACCCAAGCGCATCATCACCTCGTACGGCGCCGGATACCGATTCGAACGGGTGGGTGACCATGCGTGACTTGATCCTCATCGCGCTGTACGCACTCGCGGCGGGCACCCTGGTCGGAGTCATCGGAGAGCTGTCGTTACGACTGCTGCGCCGTCGCTCGATCATCATGCACATCTGCGTCATGCTCACCATCACCGTGGCATCGGTCGTCGCGGGGATCGCCGCTGTCGCGCAGGCCATGTTCCTGTCGGCACACGACCTTCAGGTTGTCCTGATCACCGTCCTCGCATCCGCCGCGGTCAGTCTCGCGGTCGGCACCACCTTCGGACGCAGGCTCGCCGCCGCCTCGGTCTGGTCGGTCCAGGCCCGTGAGCGGGAGCGACAGATGGAGGCGAGCCGTCGGGAGTTGGTCGCCTGGGTCTCACACGACCTCCGAACGCCGCTTGCCGGCTTGCGTGCGATGGCGGAGGCCCTCGAGGACAAGGTCGTCGACGATCAAGAAACCGTCTCCGAATACCACCACCGCATCCGCGTGGAGACCGACCGCATGAGTCAGCTCGTCGACGACCTCTTCGAGCTGTCCCGGATCAACGCCGGGGCCCTGCAACTGACCCTGTCGAGCGTCTCCCTCGCCGACGTGGTTTCGGACGCCATCGCGACGACGGCACCCCTCGCAGCACGCCGCGGCGTCAAAGTTGTCGCTCACGGTGGCGACTGGCCGACAATTACGGCCGGCGAGAAAGAGCTCGCCCGGGTGGTGACGAACCTCCTGGTCAACAGCGTGCGATACACGCCGCCACACGGCACCGTTGAAATCAACGCGGGCGTTCAGGCCGATCAGGCCTGGCTCACAGTTTCCGACACCTGCGGCGGCATACCGCAGACGGACCTGGGCCGGGTCTTCGACGTGGCGTTCCGCGGGGAACGCGCGCGAACGCCGAAGCCTCAGGAGGACACCTTTGGCGGTGGGCTCGGCCTAGCGATTGTCCGCGGCCTGGTGGAAGCCCACGGCGGAAAGGTGAAGGTCGACAACACCTCCGTGGGATGCCAATTCGAGGTGCGGATGCCGGTAGCGCCCACCCCGGGAAGACACGGCACCCGGCGGTCGCCGTCCATCGGCCCTAGCGAGCCGACACCACCAACAACCTCCAGCAGTCCGGCGATGAGCTACCCGGGAGGTGGCCAACCCGCACGACCTCGACCCCTTCGGCCTTGAAGATGCGGACCGGCCCGTCATACTTGACCGCCATCTTGCTGCTTTACTATGGTACTAGTAAAGCAGCAGGGGGCTACCGTGTTCGTCTTCCGGCTCGACACCCACTCCGGCGTGCCGCCGTACCTGCAACTCGTCCAGCAGGTTCGCCAGGCGGTGCTGCTGGGCTTTCTCCAACCCGGTGACCGCCTCCCGCTCATCCGCGAGGTGGTCGAGGACCTGGCGATCAATCCGAACACCGTCGCCAAGGCGTACCGGCAGATGGAGCACGAGAACCTGGTCACCGGCCGGCCCGGCCAGGGCACGTTCGTCAATGAACAGCAGTCGGCCGCGATGTCGGCATCGACGTACACGTCGCTGCGCCGCGGCCTGGCGACCTGGTTGCGCCGCGCCTACGCGGCCGGCCTCGACGAGCAAGCGGTCAACGCGCTGTTCACTTCCGTCCACCAGCAGACGAGGAATGAGGACGTGGCGTGACAGCGACCGAGTTCGCGCTACGCACCGACGGTGTGGGCAAGCGGTACAGGAAGGGCTGGGCGCTGCGCGACTGCACCCTGGCCCTGCCGGCGGGCGGCGTGATCGCCCTGGTCGGGCCGAACGGCGCGGGCAAGACCACGCTGCTGCGCCTGGTCGTCGGATTGCTGGCACCGAGCACCGGCACGGTGGAGGTCCTCGGCCACGACGTCACCGCCAGCACCCCGCAAACCCTGTCCCGGGTCGGGTTCCTGGCCCAGGACCACCCGCTGTACAAGCGCTTCACCGTCGCCGAGATGCTCCGCTTCGGCCGGGCCTGCAACCTGCGGTTCGACCAGGGGCTGGCCGAGCGCCGGCTGGCGAAGCTGGGCATCCCGCTCGACCGCAGGGCCGGTACGCTCTCCGGCGGGCAGCAGGCCCAGGTCGCGTTGGCTCTGGCCCTGGCGAAGCGGCCGGACCTGCTCGTCCTCGACGAGCCGGTGGCCAGCCTCGACCCGCTGGCCCGGCACGAGTTCCTGCAGGTCCTCATGGGCGCGGTGGCCGAATGCGGAGTGACCGTCCTGTTCTCCTCCCACGTCGTGCACGAGCTGGAGCGCGTCTGCGACCACCTGGTCGTGCTCAACCAAGGCCGGGTCACGCTCACCGGTGACATCGACACCCTCCTCGCCGAGCACCGGCTGCTCGTCGGCCCACGCACGGCCACCGACCTCGACCGGGCCGGCACCGTCGTGGAGGCCGTCCACAGCGACCGGCACACGACCCTGTTGGTACGCGACGGTGCGATCCCGGCCGCGCCTGGGTGGCAGGCCCAGCCGGTCGCGCTGGAGGACCTGGTGCTGGCGTACCTGCGCCGGCCGTCCGAGCCGAGCGCCGCGGTCGCGTCGGAGGCGGCGGCATGACGTGGTTGATCTGGCGCCAGCACCGGACCGAGGTCTGCGTCCTGGGTCTGCTTGTCGGCATGTTCGGCATTGCCCTGCTCGTGCTGGGGACCCAGGCCCACGACCTGTTCCCCGGCGGTCCCGCCCGGTGCGCGGGAGAGGCCGGTATCAGCGAGGCCTGCGCGGCCTCCTTCCGCCGGCTCGACGAGGAGTACGGGTACGTCGAGAACCTCCTGGCGGCCTTCTATCTGGTTCCCGTCGTCATCGGTGCGTTCCTCGGCGCGCCGCTGCTCGCGCGCGAACTGGAGGACGGCACCTGGCAGCTCGCCTGGACGCAGGCCGTGCCGCGGATGCGCTGGCTGGCGGCCAAGCTCGCGGCACTGGCCGGCGTCACCGTCACGCTCACCGGGATGTTCACCGCGGTGCTCACCTGGTTCCGTCAGCCATTCGACGCGTGGGAAGGCCGGTTCCAGTACGACGCCTTCGACCTGGAGGGACTTGTGCCAGTGGCGTACGCGCTGTTCGCGTTCGGCGTCGCCACCGTCGCCGGGGCGATCCTGCGGCGCAGCCTGCCCGCGTTCGGCGTCGCGTTCGGGGCGTTCCTCGCCGCCCGGATGCCGGTGGCGCTGTTGGCCCGTCCCGCGTACGCCACGCCGCTCACCACCATGGAGCCGGTCCCCGTCGGCGGCTCGAAGGACCAGGCGGGGCACCGGCCCGTGCTCAGCAACGCTTCCTGGATGATCGAACACGGCTACGCGGACGCCACCGGGCGCAGGCTGAGCTGGACCGAGTACTACGAGCTGGAGGGCGCCGCAAACCGGGCCGGCACCAACCTCAACCAGTTCCTGCACGCGCGGGGCATCCAACAGTTCGGGGTCTACCACCCGGCCGACCGGTTCTGGACGTTCCAGCTCATCGAGGCGGCCCTGTTCATCGCCGCCGCGGCGGTCCTGATCGGTGTGGTGGTGTGGCGGGTACGGCGCCGCATGATCTAGTGCCCTGACCACAACGTTCACGGTGTCGGTTGACACGCTGTTCGGCTTGCAGAAGGCCATCGTTGCGAACCACCCAGGCCAGCGAACCACCCAGACCAGCGAGCCGCTCAGGCCGGGAACGAGCACCTCCAGGGCCGAGCCCGCGCATCCCCAGATACGTACGCAAACTGAAATTTGCGGGGCTCGGAACCGGGCGCAAACCATGGACGACAGTCACTTACTCGCCGGTAGGCTCGGCCCATGACGGCCATCGTGGAGAGTGCTGAGGCATCGACCCTGCTCGACGAATTGACGCGGATGACCGGGCGGGACGACCCGTACCCCCGGTATCGCCGGCTCCGGGAGATTTCCCCGCTCATACGCGCCGACGACGGCGCGCTTGTGGTCACTCGGCACGCCGACTGCGTTGCCGTCACGCGCGATCCTCGGCTTGGGCATATGCCGCCGCACATGCTCGAGTTCGTCATGCCCAACTGGGAGAATCATCCTGCGCTGCGGCACTTGTTCACCAGCCTCTTGACGATCAACCCGCCGGATCACACGAGGCTGCGTCGGCTGGTCAGTTCGTCCTTCACCGCGCGACGCGTGCAGGCGCTGCAACCGCGGATCACCGAGATGGTGGACGACCTGCTCGACCAGATGGCCGGCGATGTCGACTTCGTCGAGGCATTCGCCTTTCCGCTACCGGTCAATGTCATCGGTGAGCTGCTGGGAATCCCCGAGCCGGATCGCGCCCAGTTCCAAGGCCTCGTCCGGGACTGGACACTGGTTCTCGAGACCATAACCTCCGACGTCCTCGAGACGGCCGATCCCGCCGCCGCCACCATCCGCGACTACCTGGCCGGGCTGACCGCCGAGCGACGCAGGAAGCCCGCCGACGACCTGATCAGCGCGCTTGTCGCGGCCGAGGCGGACGGCGAGAAGCTCACCGAGGACGAGCTCCTCACGATGGCGGCGCTGCTCTTCGCGGCAGGCTTCGAGACCACCACGAACCTGTTGGCCAACAGCGTCGTCGCGCTGCTGCGCAACCCCGATCAACTTGCCCTGTTGCGCGCCGACCCGGGCCTTGCGCCAGGTGCGGTCGAAGAACTTCTCCGGTACGACACACCGGTGCAGCTCCTGGGACGTGTCGCCTGGGACGACATCGAGCTGGCAGGTGTACCCGTGTCCGGCGGAGAACGGATCGTGGCCTACCTCGGCGCGGGCAATCGTGACCCGGAACGTTTCCCCGAACCGGACCGCCTCGACCTCACCCGCCCAGACAACGCACCGTTGTCGTTCGGAGGCGGCATCCACTATTGCCTAGGAGCGCCACTCGCACGCCTCGAGGCGCAGATCGCACTGCCTGTCCTGGTCAACCGCTTCCCGAAGCTCGACTTCGCGGGAGATCCGGGCCGCCGCGACAGCCTGGCGATCCGGGGCTACACGACGCTGCCGGTCAGTGTGAGTTGAGCTAGGACGCCGCCCGTGAGTGAGGACCCGCCCCAGGTGAGTCGAGCCAGGGCGCCGCCCGTGAGTGAGGACCCGCCCCAGGTGAGTCGAGCCAGGGCGCCGCCCGTGCGCCACACGGGAGTGAGGACCCGCCCCGGGCGCGCTCATGGAAGTTCGCATGCCCGGGGACCACGGCATGGCTCGCATGCTCGGGCGGCAAGCTGGCCGGCAGCACTCGGGACTATCAGCACACGGGCCAGGCGCACGCGAGACCCCGAGACAGGCCAGGCGCACGCGAGACCCCGAGACAGGCCAGGCGCACGCGAGACCCCGAGACAGGCCAGGCGCACGCGGGACCCCGAGACGGGCCATCAGCGCTCGGGCTACCGACGACCGGACGGACTTCCGGCCGGACATCGTGATCGATCCGGCGTCGTCGGTGCCGCCGCGTCGTGTGGGCTGAGCGGTCGACGACGATCCGTCGATCCGGCAGCTGCCGTGAGCATGGCCCGGCGAGGCTTCCGTCAAGATGACGCGGTTCCGCAGACTTTGTGTATAGCTGTGGCAACGTCGACGGCGACTTCGGTGGGTTGTAGGTCGTCTTGAGTCCAGGCCCGGTTGTTTGACACCCATACGGTCTGAAGACCAAGTGCTGCGGCCCCGGCGATGTCGGCTTGCGGTGAGTCGCCGATGACCCACGCCTCGTGGAGAGGAAGCCCTCCAAGGTCGGCGGCCGCGCGGAAGATCTCCGCCGCCGGCTTTTTGTGGCCGACGCGCTCCGAGACGACCCAGCCTTTTACAAGCCGATCCAAGCCGGCCCGATAGATCTTCGCTTCCTGCTGCGCCGTGCGGCCGTTCGTGACGATCACGCAGGTCCAACCACGTACGCGTGCCATGAGCAATGCATCTTTGCTCGAGCTATGCAGCACCACGCGGTCGGCGCCTCCGTTGTCGAGAAGGGCCTGGATGGCGGCTTCGGGTGTCGAGCGTCCATATCGGTCCGCCATAGCCGATGCGACGATGTCGCGAGGGGTGTAGCCGCTCCTGTCGAGCGCCATGATCCAAGAAAGATCGCTGCTCGGTAGACCGTACCGTTGCAGGAACGCATTGACGGCGGCGCGGAAGGCCGCATCGCGGTCGATCAGGGTGTTATCGAGATCCACCAGCATCAACGGCATGGGTGGTAGTAGATCAGATCATGGTGAGGCATCGGTTCAGTGACAAACCCAATCGCCAGCCGACGCCCCACTCCACTCAGCATGGCGAGACCAGTCAGCCTGCCGATCATTCGACAGGCTAGAACCACCGGAGTAATCGACCCGTGGGACGAGGTCGGCAGTGCTTAGCGCCGAGGTGGTGGGCGCTTCACGCCGAGGTGTGGTGGGCAGCTCAGCCCAGGTGCGGTGGGAGTTCATGTCAAAGGTGGGGGTGGGCAGCTAAGCCCAGGGATGGTGGGGGTTAGCGCCAAGGTGTGGTGGGCAGTTCGGCCGAGGTGGTGGCAGCTCAGCCAAGGTGGTGGCAGCTCAGCCAAGGTGGTGGCAGCTCAGCCAAGGTGGTGGCAGCTCAGCCAAGGTGGTGGCAGCTCAGCCGAGGTGTGGTGGGGAGTTCACGCCGCAGCGCCCCCGGCGGGGCGGGCACCAGCAAGCGGACACGGGCGGCGGACACGAAGATCCGTGACATGAGGCGATACCCAACATGCGTCGGCCGCTCGGCAATCGTGTCAATTATTGAGGAAATAAGAGCGCCGCTGCGAATTCCACGGGGGAAGAACTCGCAACGGCGTCCTTAGAAAGAGTATCGACCATCACGGTTGTTGTCCATCCATCCCGTCGATCACGAGTGACCGGCCGAAACGCCATCCGGTAGCGCCGGTTGGCATCGATGCATCGGCGAATTCGGGACCCGTGGGTAGCCGCTGCGATACCCCGAGCGAGCCGGAAGGTGGAGGACGAGGCGCCCGGGCGGACGATCCTGGATCTACATGAAGTACGGCAAACATGAACTCCTGGTATGTCGAGAACGCAGACGATCCGCCGGCCAGGCTCACCGTCGGCCGAGTGGCCGACCGAGGAGGAGCGGACAAAGCCGCGCGAACGGGAGACACGCGGTCGAGCCGCGTAAGCGGAACGCATGCCCGAGCACTGTGAACGGGAACGCGTGCCCGAGCCCGCGAGCGGAAACGCATGCTCGCGCGCCGTGAACGGGGACGCATGCACGCGCCCGGTGCACGGGAACGCATGCCCGAGCGCTGTGAACGGGAACGCGTGCTCGCGCCCGGTGCACGGGAACGCATGGTCGGACCGCGCGAGCGGGCGTTCGCGATGCTGGGAGGCGGCTATTCGGCGACGCCGACGCCGGGGGCCTCGGCGCTTCGGACGAGTAGTTTCTTGCGCTTCTTGGCGGGCAGCCGATCGACGTACAGCAGGCCGTTCAGGTGATCGGTCTCATGCTGCAGGCACCGCGCCAGCAGGCCGGTGCCGTCGATGCGGATCGGGTTGCCGTGCATGTCGACGCCGGTGACGGATGCGGTTGCTGGGCGGCCGACCTCTGCGCGGACTCCCGGAACTGACAGGCAGCCCTCGTCGTCGACCTGGAGGCCTCGGTCGTCGGGGAGGTGCAGGACGGGGTTGACCACGTGGGCTACGACGTGCGCGCCAGTCTCGTCGGGGCAGTCGACGACGAACACTCGGGCGTCAACGCCGATCTGGTTGGCAGCGAGCCCAACGCCCTCGGCGGCCGCCATGCTCGCGAACATGTCGGCGATCAACTGCTGGAGGTTGTCGTCGAACACGGTCACGTCGGCGCAGCGCCGGTGGAGCACCGGGTTGCCGTAGCGGGTGATCGGTCGTGGGGTTCCGGTACGGGTTGGCACGCCGTCAATAGTAGAGATCAGCCGCCGCTCGGTGCGAGGTACAGCAGGGCGTGCGGCCTCCCCCGAGAAACCGCGAGCACCGCATGAGGTGATCGCCGCTCGCCGCGTCGAACGGGGGTCGAAGCGACGAGCGGCGATCAAAGGGGCGAGACGGGAGCCCGAACGAGGGGGCAAGACGGGAGCCCGAACGAAGGGGCAAGACGGGAGCGCGATCGAAGAGGCGAGACCGGAGCGCGAACGGAGGGGCAAACGGGAGCGCAGCGGAGACGCGAGACGGGGAGCGCGATCGAAGGGGCGAGACCGGAGCGCGAACGGCAACGCGGCAAACGGGAAGGCACCCAAGCGGCAGACGCAAGCCGGCAGGCCGACGAACGCGAGTCGGCCCCACGGGAATCCGCCGAGACCGCTCGCCGCCTATGGCGTGGGCGTTGACTCGTCGGTGTCGTCCGGGCGGCTGGTGCGGCGTGCGGCCCGGCTGGCCGCGCCAGCTGCGGTGTTTGCCCAGTTTCGGGCCTTGCCGGCCTGGGTGCCCGCCCAGTCGCCCAGGTCGGTTGCCCCGCCGGTTACCCGGCGGGCCAGCGTCACGAGCGGGTCCTGGGAGCTCTGGAAGCTCTCGCGGTAGTGCGAGGCCGCCGCCTTGACGTCGGCGGTGACCGAGGCGTTGCCGTCGGAGTCGCGGCGGTCGTATTCGCCGGTGAGGATTCGGCCGTACTCGCCGGAGTCGGTCCATTTGCGTAGTTCGGCGGCGCGGGCGACCGGGACCGGGTGGCTGCTCCAGGCGGTCATGCCGATCTTGTGGATGCTGTCGCGCAGGTCGCCGCCGCCCTCGTATTCGGCTGCTTGTTCGAGGAACGCGGCCGTGTCGATCTGGGAGAGGTCGCCGCCGCCGGCGAGCTTCATCAGTAGGCGGGTCGAGGCGGCCGGGTCCTGGCCGGCGAGGAGGCCGGCGCGGTCTGCGGAGAGCTCGGCCTTGCGCCACCACTCGTACATGGCGGCGATGATGGCGCGGAGGGCGATGGCGCCGATCGGTATCCAGCTGATGTTCGTGGCCCAGCGGGTCAGGATCATCATGATCGTTTTGTAGACCGCGTGGCCGCTGCGGACGTGGCCGATCTCGTGGCCGAGCAGGGCGCGCAGCTCGTCGTCGTCGAGCTTCTCCACGGCCGCGGTCGTGATGACGATGAACGGCTTGTCCATGCCGATCGCCTCGCCGTGGATCATCGGCGACTGGGTGACGTACAGCTCCGGCAGCTCGGCGACGTCGAGCGTCGCCGCGGCCTCGGTGAACCGCTGGTGGACCCGCGGGTACTGGCGGTGGTCGACGCGGATGGCGCCGGCGAGGTAGGTCAGGCGGAAGCCGCGCTCGTTCCACATGCCGAAGAACGCCTTCACCACGTCGTCGAAGCCGCGCAGCTCGCGCAGAGCGGTGAGCGCGCCGCGGTCCGCGGGGTGTTCCCAGGCCCGGGAGCTGATGCCGGTCAGCGGGACCCGCCGCCGTGCGGGCCGGTGCTCGTCGTCGATCGTCATTGTGGTCCCTTCAGGCTGACAGCGTCTCGGGGCGTTCCGGTATAGAGCTTGGCCGTGGGAGCGGGCGGCGCGCATCGGCTCGCAGCCTGAACCGCGGCAGCCGCCCTCTGCCTTTCGGCTGATCCGGGCGGGTCGGGACAAAACCTCAGGCTGAGGTGTTTTTGATGTACGCGGAATCCTTGTCGTGAACGCGATACGGGCTCAGGCTCTTCAGGCATGAGGATTGCCGGAGCGCCCATTTCGTGGGGTGTCTGCGAGGTACCGGGATGGGGCCACCAGCTCAGCGCCGATCGGGTCCTGCGCGAGATGCGCGAGGTCGGTCTGACCGCGACGGAGTTCGGCCCCGATGGCTTCCTGCCGTCCGACGGGATGCTGCGCCAGCACGGGCTGGCCGCGGTGGGTGGGTTTGTGCCGGTCGTGCTGCACCGGGGTGAACCGACCGTCGACCTGGACCGGTTCGTCGCCGCGGGCGCGGACACGGTGGTGCTCGCTGCCGCGACCGGACAGGATGGGTACGACACCCGCCCCGAGCTTGACGACGCGAGCTGGAAGCAGCTTCTGTCCAATGCGGATCGGCTGGCCGCCGCGGCGCGCGAGCGGGGCCTGACGGCGGTGCTTCACCCGCACGTCGGCACGATGGTCGAGACGTACGCGGACGTCCAGCGCGTGCTGGACGGATCGGGCATCGCGTTGTGCCTGGACACCGGCCATCTCCTGATCGGCGGGACCGATCCCGTCGAGTTGGCGGAGCGGGCGGGCGACCGCGTCGCGCATGTGCATGCCAAGGATGTCGACGCCGGCATGGCGGCCGAGGTGCGGGCCGGCCGACGGATGTACACGGAAGCGGTCGCGGCCGGGATGTATCGGCCGATCGGGTCCGGCGACGTGGATTTTGTCCGGGTCGCGGCGGCCCTCCGGCGGCACGGGTACGACGGCTGGTGGGTCCTGGAGCAGGACACGATTCTGGCCCGCGAACCGGCGGACGAGGGCCCGGTCGCGGACGTCCGACGCAGCGCCCAACGCCTCCGCGACATCCTCTCCACCTGAGGCACACCGACCACGCGAAGCCGACGAAAAAACGAAGCCGCCCGAAACACGACGCCCACAGCGCAAAGCCGCCCGCAGCACAACGCCCACCACACGAAGCCGCCCGAAACACGACGCCCACAGCGCAACGCCACCACGCGAAGCCGCCCGAAACACGACGCCTACCGGGAGGCGGACAGTCAGAGCTCCGCAGGCGGCGCGTTGTGCGGTGTGATCACCTGAATCGCCGAGGGGTTTGAGCGGATCGGGCCCGGCAGCGCTCCCTGCGCCTGCATGATCACCTGGCATGCTCGGCGCAGGTCCTGGCGCAGGTCGTGATGCAGCACCGCGGACAGGCGGCGTTCGCGGAGCAACGCGGTGTTCTCCCCGTCGAGGTCGTGGGCGACGAAGACGTCATATCTCCGCTTCTCCCGGTCGAACGCGTCGATCACGGCCGCGTTGCCGCCGGCGCCCGCGTACAGCGAGTAGACCGCCCGGACCGACGGGTTGTCGGCCAGCGTCTCCCGGGTTCCGATGTGGACGGCGTCCGCCCGGTCCTCCTCGTCGACCACTTCCAGCAGCCGCCGGCTGGCGGCGCGGGTCCGCATCTCGGCCCGAAAGCCCATCTCGCGCTCGTCCTCGCCGCGGAAGGACCCGTGGCCGCGAACCACGAGGACGTCACCGGCGCGTTCGGCCAGCCACTCCTGCACCAGGTAGGCGGCCGTGGCTCCGGCCGAACGGTTGTCGATGCCGACGTAGGCGGTCCGCGCGCTGGTGGGCAGGTCCGTCACCAGCGTCACCACCGGAATTCCCTGCTGGGACAGGCGTGCGACCGCCGCGACGATCTCCGGGACGTCCGGGGCTTTGAGGACGACCCCGTGCGATTTGGTACGGCCGATCTTCTCGAGCAACGCCACAAGCTCGCCCGCACCGGCGCTGTCGAGGAAGTGGAACCGGGATCTGATCACGGCCGGGCGCATCGCGGGCAGCTCGGCTTCCAGGGCAGCGCGTACGGCCGCGGAGAATCGGCCCGGTGCCTGCACGACGACGTCGACCATGAAGGTGCGTCCGCCGATGCGCAGCTGGGACTGTTGCCGGTCGAGGTCCTCGATCGCCTGTTCCACCTCGCGGACGGTGCTCGCCCGCACGCCGCCGCGCCGGTGCAGGACACGGTCCACAGTGGCGGGACTGAGGCCGGACTGGGCGGCGATCTCGCGGATGCGGTACGGGTGCTTCACCCGTACACAATGATGGTTTTTTGAGGTCTTTTCAAGGGACTTTGATGTTGTTTTCACCCCTCGGAGGGCTGCGGGGCCGACCGAGGCCCGGCCGGAAAGTGGGACAAGTCACAGCTCGAAAAGGCGCTGGATGACCAGCGGAAACGGCGTGCCGTGGGGGGAGAGATTCGGCGATCTTGGACAAGCACCGTTATGGTGGACGCGCGCCCGACGAGGCGCTGCCCCCTGCCGAGAGGCGCTGCGACGGACCTGCGGGTCCGCCACGCTCGGCCCGCGGGCCACTGTCGCAAGGGCGCCTCCTGAAGAGGGGGGTGCCCTACTCATGTCACCACGTCTCCAGAAGCTCAACGGCGTCGACTTCGCCGTGGCAGACCTGTCGCTGGCCGCCTTCGGCCGGCACCAGATGCGCCTCGCCGAGCACGAGATGCCCGGCCTCATGTCCATCCGCGAGGAGCACCGGGCGGCGCAGCCGCTGAAGGGCGCGCGGATCGCCGGCTCGCTGCACATGACCATCCAGACCGCCGTGCTCATCGAGACGCTGGTCGCGCTGGGTGCTCAGGTCCGCTGGGTCTCCTGCAACATCTTCTCGACCCAGGACGAGGCCGCCGCGGCGATCGTCGTCGGCCCCGAGGGCACGGTCGAGGCGCCGTCCGGCACCCCGGTGTTCGCCTGGAAGGGCGAGACGCTGGAGGAGTACTGGTGGTGCACCGAGCAGCTGTTCGACTTCGGTGACGGCCTCGGCCCGAACATGATCCTCGACGACGGTGGCGACGCCACCCTGCTCGTGCACAAGGGTGTGGAGTTCGAGGCGGCCGGCGCGGTGCCCGCGACCACCGAGGACGACAACCACGAGTACTCGATCATCCTCGACACGCTGCGCCGCAGCCTGTCGTCGGACAAGCAGCGGTTCACCAAGATCGCTGCCGAGATCCGCGGCGTCACCGAGGAGACCACCACCGGCGTGGCGCGCCTCTACAAGTTCGCCAAGACCGGCGACCTGCTCTTCCCGGCGATCAACGTCAACGACTCGGTCACCAAGAGCAAGTTCGACAACAAGTACGGCATCCGCCACTCGCTGGTCGACGGCCTCAACCGGGCCACCGACGTCATGCTCGGCGGCAAGCTGGCCGTGGTCTGCGGTTACGGCGACGTCGGCAAGGGCTCGGCCGAGACGCTGCGCGGCCAGGGCGCCCGGGTCATCGTGACCGAGGTCGACCCGATCTGCGCTCTGCAGGCGGCGATGGACGGCATGCAGGTCGCCCGGATCGAGGACGTCGTCTCCGAGGCCGACATCTTCATCACCACGACCGGCGGCACCGAGATCATCACGGTCGAGCACATGGCCGCGATGAAGCACAACGCCATCGTCGGCAACGTCGGCCACTTCGACGACGAGATCGACATGGCCGGCCTGGCCAAGGTCTCGGGCATCGAGAAGGTCGAGGTCAAGCCGCAGGTCCACGAGTGGCGCTTCCCGGACGGGCACGCGGTCATCGTGCTCTCCGAGGGTCGCCTGATGAACCTGGGCAACGCCACCGGCCACCCGAGCTTCGTGATGTCGAACTCCTTCACCAACCAGGTGATCGCGCAGATCGAGCTCTGGACCAAGCCGGGCGAGTACGACAAGCAGGTCTACGTGCTGCCGAAGCACCTGGACGAGAAGGTCGCCCGGCTGCACCTGGACGCGCTCGGCGTCCGGCTCACCGAGCTGACCAAGAAGCAGGCGGAGTACCTGGGCGTGCCGGTCGAGGGACCGTACAAGCCCGACCACTACCGCTACTGATCCACGGGTCCCGGGGCCGCGTCGCGCGGTCCCGGGAACCACCCCGGGTGGTCGCCAGACCAACCGACCATGCAACGACGAACCCTCCTCGGTGCCGGAGCGGCCGGTCTCGCATCGGCCTTTCCCGCACCCGTGAACGCGTCCGCGGAAGTACCCGTGAAAAGGGTCCAGATCGTCTTTTCGCGCCGGCGGGGATGCTGAGCGCGGGCGCGATCACGGTGACCTACGTGACCCGCGACCGGCCGGCCACCGTCACCGCCGCCTTCGGCACCAAAATCGTGGTCGAGCATGGCTGGTCGCCGGCTGACGCCGACATTCTCGTGGTCCCCGGCGGCGGCTTCCGCCGGAGGGAGAGCGCCGGCGTCTGAGCCGAACTCGCCGCTGGAGTGCTCCCCCGCGCGCTCGCCGAGGCGGGCCTGGGGGCGCGGAGCTGGCCGTACGGGTGGAGGAAGTGCTGGAGTACCAGGCCCGCGGGACGGTCTGGGAGCGCTGAGATCCGCCGTCCGGGAGACTGTCCGGGTGAGTGTGGAGACAAGCCTGCTGTTCATCCTGGCGAGCGTGGCGGTCATCGTCGCGGTTCGCTGGTTCGCCGACCGTACGGGGCTGCCCGCTGCCGCGTTGCTGACCCTTCTCGGCATCGTCTACGCCGTCCTTCCCGGACGGAACATCGGGCTCGATCCCCACCTCGTCCTGACCCTGGTGCTGCCGCCGCTGCTCTACAAGACCGCGCTCGACTCGTCCCTGATCGACATCCGGCGCAACCTGCGTACCGTCATCAGCCTGTCCGTGGTCCTGGTGCTGCTGACCGCCCTGCTCGTCGGCGTGGGCTTTCACTTCTTCGTGGCCGGTGCGACTCTGGCCGCCGGTGTCGCGCTCGGCGCGGCCGTCGCCCCGCCGGACCCGGTCGCGGCGCTCGCGGTCGGCAAGCGGGTCGGCCTGCCCCGCAACATCGTCACCCTGGTGCAGGGTGAGGGACTGCTCAACGACGCGACCGCCCTGACGCTGCTCAGCGTCGCCGTGTCCGCCGCGGTCAGCGACACGTTCTCCTTTCCATACGCGGTGGGCAAGTTCGTCATCTCCGCGTCCGGCGGCGTGGTGGCGGGCATGGTGGTCGCGTACGCGGTCCGGGCCGCCCGGCCGCTGCAGCACGACCCGCTGATCGCCAACGCCGTGTCGCTGGCGACGCCGTTCGTCGCGTACCTGCTGGCCGAGCGGGTGCACGTCTCGGGGGTGCTGGCGGTCGTGGTCGCCGGCCTGATCGTCGGTCACGACGCGCCCCGCATCGCGTCGGGCGCGAGCCGCCTGCAGGTCAGCGCGGTCTGGCGGCTGGTGGACTTCCTGCTCGAAGGCCTGGTGTTCCTGCTCATCGGCCAGCAGCTGCCGCGGGTGATCGACGGCCTCTCGGACTATTCGACGTCGACGATCGTCATCGCCGTGGCGGTCTCGGTCGGCGTGGTGCTGGTGGTGCGGCCGTTGTTCCTGATGCTGACGCAGGTGCTGCCCCGCTCGATGCACGCCCGCCTCGGCGGGGACCCCTCGGAGGCGGCGGTCAGCCGCCAGGAGCGCCGCCTCGACGGCCGGGAGATCACCGCACTGAGCTGGGCGGGCACCCGCGGGGTGATCACTCTCGCCGCGATCTTCACTATCCCGGCCACCTCGAATGGAAGGGCGTTCCCCGCGCTGGATTTGCTCCTGTTCTGCGCATTTGTGGTCGTGCTGGTGACGCTGGTCGGTCAGGGCCTCACCTTCGGGCCGCTGATGGGGAAGTTGGGCCTGAGGGCCAACGAGGCGGACAACGCCCGGCTGCGCAACGAGGCCCGCTCCGCTTCCGTCCAGGCCGCCCTCGACCGGCTGGACGAGGTCCAGCACCAGCGGCACGACGACGTGGAGGATCCGGCGATCGAAACCATGCGCGAGCAACTTGAATCTCGCCTGGAACGCTATCGCCGCCGCCTAGACCTGCTCGATCAGGCAGACTCGAACGAGGTGCCGGTTTCGCCCCAGTACGAGGCCGCCCTGTGGGTGCGTCGCTCGGTGATCGACGCCCAGCGCGAGGAGCTGTTGCGCTGGCGCGACGCCGGTCGGCTCTCCGACGACAGCATGCGGGTCCTGGAACGCGAACTCGACCACGAAGAACGCCTACTACCCGATCGGCCACGCAATGGATGAGTTGATCCGCCTTTTCCGCCAGTGTCACCGCTTCGAGGAGCTGCTCGCCGCCGGCTACGGCGACCTGAGCAGCGACCCCGAACGCGTGGTGCTCTACGGCAAACAGATCTTCATCGGCGCGCCCGGGGGCGGGTATCTCAACCTGGCCGTCGCCCAGCTTGGCCAGTGGATGAGCGTCAGCCACGCCGCCGAACCCTTCGTCCATCCCGAGATCGCCGAAGAAGACCAGTTGCGCGGCGTTTTGGTAGATATGACTGGTTTGTACCTCAGTTCCCGCCGGGCGCTGGAGTGCAAGATCGTCACGGTGTACCTGGACGACGAGTTCGCCGGCACCGGCCGGGTACGCGGCCTCGCCTTCAGCCTCGACGACGGCACCAGCCTGGTCGTCGACCCGGCCAACGTCGACGGCATCTCGCTCGGCGACGAGCGCGACCTGTGGCGCATCGCCGACGTGGGCGACGTCCGAGCCGTCGAGATCCCGGTGGGCTGACCCGGATCGCGCGGCACCGACGGCTAGAGCGGGACGCGCCCTACGTCGCGGGCACGTCGCGGCGGCGGGCGCCGGCCAGCCCGGCCCCCGCGAACGCCACCGCGACGGCGGTCAGGACCACGAACGGGGTCACCGACGGCTCGCCTCCGGGCAGATGCGGGAGATGGGTGAACGGCGAGAGGTCCATGACCCACTGACTGAGACCGAGGGTCGCACCGGTCAGCAGGAGCAGCAGGCAGCCGGCGACCGCACCCCACGCCGCCGCGGCGGCCCGGGGCACGACGCCGAACAGCAGCAGGGTCAGTCCGCCCAGCACTCCGACGGCGGGAAGCTGCGCCAGCATGCCGCCCAGGACGCGGGAGAACTGACCGGCGTCGTTCAGGGTCAGGCCCGCCATGACGCCGTACACCGCGCCGCCCACCGCCAGGGCGACGGCCGGACCGACCAGCGAGAAGAGCAGGTGACTGCCCACCCAGCGCAGGCGGCTGGCCCCGGCGACCAGGACAAGCTCGGCGTGCCCGGCGCTCTCCTCGTCGCGCAGGCGCAGGGTGGCCTGCACCGCGTACGCGGCCGCGATCAGTCCCATCAGGCCGGTCGTGCCGGCGAGAAAGCTGTCGGTCACGCCGGACGCTCCGCCCATCCGCTCGAAGATGCGGGCGAGGGCGGGATTGCCGGAGGTGAGGTCGGCGACGCTGCGTACGACACCGCCGAACACCAGGCCGAGGGCGACGAAGCCGGCGAGCCAGCCCGCCAGCAGGCCCCGGTGCAGCCGCCAGGCGAGCGCCACCGGGGTGCGCAGCGCGGGCGCCGCCGTGGCGGGACCCGGCCGGGGCGCCACCAGACCCGCGCCGACGTCGCGTCGGGCCGCCAGCGCGACCGCCGCCCCGATCAGCGCCGCCGTGACGACGACCGCCAGGGCTCCGGGCCACCAGCGGTTCCCGCCGTAGGGGAACATCTGCTGCACCCACCCGATCGGTGACAGCCAGGACAGCCAGGAGACCGGCCCATCGCCGGCGCCACTGACGTCCCCGGCGAGGCGCAGCAGGTACGCGCCTCCGAGCGCGGTGACGGCGATGGCCCGCGCTGTCCGCGCCCCGGCGGCGAGCTGCGCGGCGACGGCACCGACCGCGGCGAACACCCAGCCGGCGAGGGCGTACTCCGCCGCCAGCAGCACGGAGCCGGTGCCCGGCAGCCCCTGGGCGATCAGGGCCGGGGCGAGGATCAGCGCGAGGACGACGGCGGCGCCGAGGGTGACGATCAGGGCCGCCGCGAGCCCGGCGTGCCGACCGACCACGCCCGCGCCGATCAATTCCGTCCGCCCCGCCTCCTCGTCCGTACGCGTATGCCGGATGACGGTGAGCAGGCTGAACAGGGCGACCATCACGGGCAGGAAGCCGCCGCGCCAGGCGACCAGCTCGCCGAGCCCGCTGCCGTGCAACGGTCCGTAGAGCGCGACGAAGCCAGCGTTGCCGGCGCTGACCGTGGCGTACTGCAGGCGCTCCGCCTCGGTGGGAAAGAGCTCGCGGAAGGAGCCGACGTAACCGACCGGCACGAGGGCGAGCACCACCACCCACAACGACAGCAGCAGCCGGTCGCGCCGCAGGATCAGCCGGACCAGGCTCCCGGTGCCGGTCACCCGTCCGGGTCCTTCTGGTACTGACGCAGGAACAGCTCCTCCAGCGTCGGGGGGTGACTGGTCAGCGCGCGGACACCGACGTCGACGAGCCGGCGCAGCGCGGGCTCCAGCGCGTCGGTGTCCACATCGAAGCGGACCCGGCCATCGTCGACGCGCAGGCCGTGCACGCCGGGTAGCGCCGCGAGGCCGTCGACCGGGCCGGCGAGCTCGGCCTCGATGGTGGTGCGGGTGAGATGGCGCAGCTCGGCCAGGGTGCCGGACTCGACGGCGCGCCCCTGCCGGATGATGGTGACCCGGTCGCAGAGCGCCTCGACCTCGCCGAGGATGTGGCTGGAGAGCAGCACCGTCCGGTCGCCCCGCCGGTGCTCCTCGCGGATGACCCCCCGAAACGCCTCCTCCATGAGGGGGTCGAGACCGGAGGTGGGCTCGTCGAGGATGAGCAGCTCCACGTCGGAGGCGAGCGCGGCGATCAGCGCGACCTTCTGCCGGTTGCCCTTGGAGTAGGTGCGGCCCTTCTTCCGCGGATCGAGGTCGAAGCGTTCGAGCAGCTCGTCGCGGCGCCGGCGGTCGACGCCGCCACGCAGGCGCCCGAGCAGGTCGATGACCTCGCCGCCCGAGAGGGTGGGCCAGAGCGTGACGTCGCCGGGCACGTACGCCAGCCGCCGGTGCAACGCGGTCGCCTCGGACCACGGGTCGCCGCCGAGCAACCGCGCGGTGCCGCCGCCGGCGCGCATCAGCCCGAGCAGGATGCGGATGGTCGTGGTCTTCCCGGCACCGTTGGGGCCGAGGAATCCATGCACCTCGCCGGTGCGGACGTGCAGATCGAGGCCGTCGAGGGCGCGGGTGCGCCCGAAGTCCTTGGTGAGCCCGGTGACGCTGATCGCCTCGAGCATCGTGCTGACTCCTGCGGGGGTGGGGTCAACGGCAGAAGAGCTGGTCCACACCGGTCATTTCCAGCACCCGGCGGATCCTCGGCGGGACGTCGACCACGATCAGGTCGCATCCCGGCCTGCGGTGTTGGACGAGCGTGTTGATGCCGGACGAGTCCATGAAGGTGACATCGGACAGATCCACCTCGACCAGCCGACGCCCGGGCACGGCGGCGGCGAGGGCGTCCGCGAGTCTGGGCGCGGTGAACTGGTCGATCTCTCCGGCGCAGCGAATATGGGCGTGTTCGCGCGTCTCTCCCGTCACGGTGACGGTCAGCGAGGACTGCGGCGCGACGAACGGATCGCTGGTCAGGCGGTCGATCATCGTGGCCTCCCGGTGCGGGGTCGACTGACAGCCTAGTCGCTGTCGAGTCATGGTCACATCAGAAGAACCCCATGACACCTCAACAAAACGCCGTGAGTACGACGTGCAAATTGCGCGGTCCGTGGACGCCTTCGACCCGGTTGAGCTCGATGTCACTGGTGGCCGAGGGGCCGCTGATCCAGGTGAGGGGCCGCCGCGGGTCGAGGCGGGCGAGGGCGTCGGGCACCGCCGCGACGACCTGGTCCGGGCGTACGACGCAGATGTGCAGATCGGGCAGGAGCGAGAGGGCCCGGCGGCCCTGGCCCGCCGAGCCGTCGAGCACGATGGTGCCGGTCTCGGCCACCGCGACGGCCGCGGCCGTGAGGACCGCGTCGGCATCGTGCTCGTCGCGCACCACCCGCGTACCGGCGGGCAACCACGAGGGGTCGATCCCGGGCGGGACCACGATGCGCCCCGGATCGAGCGAGGCCACGACGGCTGCCACATCGTTGCCGCGGTGCACCACTGCCTTGTAGTCGGTCAGCCGGTCGATCAGGAGGTCGAGGTCGGCCTCGGCGCTTCCCGCCGGCCGGTAGCCGCGCGGCACCTCCGGCACCGGGGTGTCGCCCAGCGCCACCCGGATCCGGCCGAGGATGAGGTCACGGCTGCTCATCGTCGCGCCCACCAGTCGCGGAACGTCTCCGGCGGCGGCTCGGGCAGGTCGCGGCTCGCGGTCCAGCCGCTCAGCGGCGGCGGCAATCGGGTGAGGCGCCCGCTCAGCTTGGCCGCCCGCTGCGCGCGGGCATAGAGCGCGGGACGGTCCATCGTGTACGCCGCCGCGGCCATGGCAGCCCGTTCGGCCCGCGGATGCGGTGCCTGGTTCCGCAGATGCACCAGGATCGACGGGATGTCGATTTGCACCGGGCAGGCGTCGAAGCAGGCGCCGCAGAGCGTGGAGGCGTACGGCAGCGAGGCATTGTCCGCCACGCCGGTCAGCTGCGGGGACAACACGGCGCCGATGGGTCCCGGATACACCGAGCCGTACGCGTGCCCGCCGGTCCGCTCGTAGACCGGGCAGACGTTGAGGCAGGCGGAACAGCGGATGCAGTGCAGCGCCTGCCGTCCCACCTCGTCGGCGAGCACCGCGGTGCGCCCGTTGTCCAACAGCACCAGGTGGAAACTCTGTGGGCCGTCGCCGGGCGTGACCCCGGTCCACATCGACGTGTACGGGTTCATCCGCTCGCCGGTCGACGCCCGCGGCAGCAGTTGCAGGAACACCTCCAGGTCACGCCAGGTAGGCACCACCTTCTCGATGCCCATCACGGTGATCAGCGTCTCCGGCAGGGTCAGGCACATCCGGCCGTTGCCCTCGGACTCGAGCACCACCAGCGTGCCGGTCTCGGCGACCGCGAAGTTGGCGCCGGAGACGGCCACGGGCGTACTCAGGAACGTCTCGCGCAGATAGCGGCGGGCCGCCGCGGCCAACGTCGCCGGATCATCGGTCAGCTCCGGGTCGACGCCCGGCATCTCTCTCAGAAAGATCTCGCGGATCTCCGCACGGTTGCGGTGGATCGCCGGCACCAGGATGTGGCTCGGCCGGTCGTGTCCGAGCTGGACGATCAGCTCGGCGAGGTCGGTCTCGACCGGCGCGATCCCGGCGGCCTCGAGAGCCTCGTTGAGGCCGATCTCCTGGGTCGCCATCGACTTGACCTTGATGACGCGGTCGTGCCCGGTGGCCTGGACGAGGTCCGTGACGATCCGGTTCGCCTCGTTCGCGTCCGCGGCCCAGTGCACCACGCCGCCCGCCGCCGTCACCCTCTCCTCGAGACGCTCCAGCAGCTCGGGCAGGCGGGCCATGGTCGCCGCCTTCAGCGCGGAACCGGCCGCCCGCAGCTCCTGCCAGTCCGGCAGCTCGGCGATAACGGCGCCGGACCTGCGGCGGATGGTGGCGGTGGCATGCCCCAGATTGCGGCGCAGTTGGTCGTCGCCCAGCGCCTTACGCGCCGCGGCCGGGAACGCTTCGTCACCCCGCAGCTGGCCCACTCCCCGCGGGGCGGTCGCCGGCATGCCCAGGAACGTACGGCTCATGCTGCCTCCGTCGACGCGAGGATTTCCGCGAGATGGACCGTTCGGACGTCCGCGCCCAGCCGCGACAGCCCGCCGCCGATGTGCATGAGGCACGACGAGTCGCCGGCCGTGCACACCTGGGCGCCGGTGTCGAGCACGTGGCGCATCTTGTCGGCGAGCATCGCGGTGGACGTGTCCGCGTTCTTGACCGCGAAGGTGCCGCCGAAGCCGCAGCACTCCTCGGCGGCGGGCAGGTCGACGAGTTCGAGGCCACGGACGTGGCGCAGCAGCCGCAGCGGCTTGTCGCCGACGCGCAGCAGCCGCAGCGAGTGACACGTCGGGTGGTAGGTGACCCGGTGCGGATACCACGCACCGACGTCCTCGACCCCGAGCACGTCCACCAGCAGTTCGGAGAGCTCGTACGTGCGCGTCGCCACGTCCTGTGCCCGGGCCGCCAGCGATGGCTCCCCCGCCGCCCGGGCGACGTTCGCGTGCTGGTGGCGTACCGATCCCACACAGGATCCCGACGGCGCGACCACCGCCTCGTACGGCGCGAAGGTGCGCACGTGTCGGCGTATCAGCGCGAGCGCGTCCTTCTGATAGCCGGTGTTGATGTGCATCTGAGCGCAGCAGGTCTGCCCGGGCGGGAAGACCACCTCGTGCCCGAGCCGTTCCAGCACCTGGACGGTGGCCTTGGCGGCAGCGGGAAAGAGGGTGTCGGCCAGGCAGGTCACGAACAGGGCGATCCGCACGTCAGCCTCCCACCTCTCGCTCGACCGAGCGCCACGCGGTCTCGTCGCCGCGCGGCTCGTAGCGCACGATCCGCTGAGTCTCGCGCAGCAGAGCCCGCAGCGCCCAGAGGTCGCCGCCGACCGCGCCGGCCGCGCGGGCCTGCACGAGCACGTTGCCCAACGCGGTCGCCTCCACCGGGCCGGCCACGACGGGTAGTCCGCACGCGTCCGCGGTGAGCTGGCACAGCAGCTCGTTGCGGGCACCTCCGCCGACGATGTGCACCGCGTCGATGTGCCGGCCGGACAGCTCCTGCGCCTGGCGCACCGCGCGCCGGTGCGCGAGCGCCAGGCTGTCCATGATGCACCGAACGAGCTCGGGCCGGTCGAGGTGGCGCCCGACTTGCCGGCGGATGCGGCGCGCCATGCTCCCCGGTGGCAGAAACGCCGGATCGTCGAGGTCGACCACCGCCCCGAACGCCGGTGCGGCGGCCGCCGCGCGCAACAGCGCCGGGAGGTCGGGGTGGTCCCATTCCCGAAGGCACTCCTGCAGTGGCCAGAGTCCCATCACGTTGCGCAGGTATCGAACGGTGTTGTCGACCCCGCCCTCGTTGGTGAAGTTCGCCAGGCGCGACGCCTCGGTCAGCACGGGGGCGTCCAACTCGACGCCGACCAGCGACCACGTGCCGCACGAGATGTACGCGAAATGCTCCGACCCCGCCGGCACCCCCACCACCGCCGACGCCGTGTCGTGCGAGCCGACGGCGATGACCTCCGTCTCCCCGATCCCCACCGAGGGCAGCACCCGGCCGATCACCTCGCCGGGGCGGCGCAGGGCGGGAAAGAGCTCGGAACGGATGCCCAGCCCGTCCATCAATGCTGTCGCCCATGCTCGGTCGCGCACGTCCAGAAGCTGGGTGGTGGAGGCGTTGGTGACCTCGGCGCCCAGCTCGCCGGTGAGCCAGTACGCGATCAGGTCGGGGATCAGCAGCAGGTGCCGCGCGGCCTCGAGCTGGGGCGTGCCCGCGGCCGCGACGAGCTGGTAGATCGTGTTGAACGGCAGCTTCTGCAGGCCGGTCCGCGCGTACAGGTCGGGCTCGGGGATCGTCGCGGCGACCTTGGTCGCGACCCCGTCGGTGCGGGCGTCGCGGTAGTGCACCGGGTTGCCGAGCAGCGCGCCGGTCGCGTCCAGCAGGCCGTAGTCCACGGCCCACGAGTCGATGCCGATGCCGTCCACCGGTCCCGCCTCGCGCAGGCCGTGGAGCACTCCCCGGTAGAGCGCGAGGATGTCCCAGTGCAGGGTGTCGCCGAGGCGTACCGGCTCGTTGGGAAACCGGTGCACTGCGGTCAGCTCCAGCGATCCGGGGCCGACGCGGCCGGCCATCACCCGCCCGCTGGAGGCGCCGAGGTCGACCGCCGCGAAGGTCCTCACCGCAGGAACGCGGCCGCGACGCCCGCGTCCACGGGGATGTGCAGACCCGTGGTGTGCGACAGCTCGCCGCCGGTCAGCACGAAGACGGCGTTCGCCACATGTTCCGGCAGCACCTCGCGCTTGAGCAGCGTGCGCTGGGCGTAGAACTCGCCGAGTCGCTCCTGGTGGACGCCGTAGACGGCCGCCCGTTGGGCGCCCCAGCCGCCGGCGAAGATGCCGGAGCCGCGGACCACCCCGTCGGGGTTGATGCCGTTGACCCGCACGCCGTGCTCGCCGAGCTCGGCGGCGAGGAGCCGGACCTGGTGCGCCTGATCGGCCTTGGCGGCGCCGTAGGCGACGTTGTTCGGACCGGCGAACAGCGAGTTCTTGCTGGAGATGTAGACGATGTCGCCGCCCATTCCCTGGGCGATCATGACCCGCGCGGCGGCCCGCGACACCAGGAAGGACCCCTTCGCCATCACGTCGTGTTGAAGGTCCCAGTCGGCCTCGGTGGTCTCCAGCAGCGACTTCGAGATGGACAGACCGGCGTTGTTGACCACCAGGTCCACGCCGCCGAACGCCAGCACGGCCCGTCGCACGGCGCCGGCGACGTCGGCCTCGGAGGTGACGTCGGACTCGACGGCCACGGCGACGTCGGCGCTCCCGAGCTCGCCGGCCACCTGGGCCGCCGCCGAGGCGTCGCGGTCGGCGACCACCACGCAGGCTCCCTCGGCGGCGAGCCGCTGGGCGACGGCCCGCCCGATGCCCGAACCGCCGCCGGTCACGAGGGCGATCCGGGAGGCCAGCGGCTTGGGCTCAGGCATGCGGCGCAGCTTCGCCTCCTCGAGCGCCCAATACTCGATGCGGAACTTCTCCGACTCGTCGATCGGCACATAGGCGGACACGGACTCGGCGCCGCTCATCACGTTGATCGCGTTGACATAGAACTCGCCGGCCACCCGGGCGGTCTGCTTGCCGGCGCCGAAGCTGAACATCCCCACGCCCGGGACCAGCACGATCGCCGGATCGGCGCCCCGCATGGCCGGGCTCTCCCGGTCCGCGTGCCGCTCGTAATACGCCCGGTAGTCGTCCCGGTAGGCCGCATGCAACTCTTTGAGCCGCGCCTCGACCTCCGCCAACGGCGCGTCGGGCGCGGTGTCCAAGACCAGAGGCTTCACTTTGGTACGCAGGAAGTGGTCGGGACACGACGTGCCGAGCGCCGCCAACTCGGGCATCCGCTCGCGCCCGACGAAGTCGAGCACCACCCCGGCATCGGTGTAGTGCCCGACCTGCGGCCGGTCCGTGGAGGCGAGCCCGCGCACGATCGGGAAGAGCTCCGCCGCCCGCTGATGCCGCGCCGCCTCCTCCAGCGGCCGGTGCACCAACGCCCCGAACGGCTCCGGGCGGCCGTGCTCGGCCAGGTACGCCGTGGCCGCCTGGATGATCTCCAGCGAGCGGGACTCGCACTCGTCGCTCGTGGCGCCCCACGCGGTGATGCCGTGCCCGCCCAGGATGACGCCGATAGCCTGCGGATTCGCCCGCTGCACGGCGGCGATGTCGAGGCCGAGCCGGAAGCCGGGGCGGCGCCACGGGATCCAGAGCACCCGGTCGCCGAAGATCTCCTTGGTCAGTGCCGGGCCGTCGGCGGCCGCGGCGAGGGCGATGCCCGCGTCCGGGTGCAGGTGGTCGACGTGCGCGGCCTCGACCAGGCCGTGCATGGCCGTGTCGATCGAGGGCGCGGCGCCGCCCCGGCCGTGCAGGCAGTAGTCGAAGGCGGCGACCATCTCGTCCTCGCGATCGACGCCGGGATAGACGGTGGCGAGGGCGCGCAGGCGGTCGAGGCGGAGCACGGCGAGGCCGGACTCGGTGAGGGTGCCGAGGTCGCCGCCGGAGCCCTTCACCCAGAGCAACTCGGTGGGCGCGCCGGTGACCGGATCCGTCGCGGCGCCCTTGGCCGAGGTGTTGCCGCCCGCGTAGTTGGTGGTGCGCGGGTCCGCGCCGAGCCGGTTGCTGCGGGCCAGGAGGTCGCTGACCGCGGGGTGGGACATGCTCGTCCTCCGCTTCATGAAACGTTTCATCGTTGCCGAAAGAGTAAGGGGCCGACAGACGGCGGTCAATCCGGAACTCGTCAGTAGGCGCGGTGGCGCGGAACCGTTGACGCCCGAGCCACCAGCTCGGGCACGAACGAGAGCTGTCGGTGCTCGTGCCGCGGGTTCGTCGCCTCGTCGAGCACGAGCTGCGCGGCGGCCCGGCCCAACTCCTGCCGCGGCTGCCGCACCGAGGTCAGCGGCACCGCGGCCGCCGCCGCGAAGTCGATGTCGTCGAACCCGACGATGGCCAGGTCCTCCGGGATCCGCAGTCCGGCGCCGATGCTCTGTTGCAGCAGGCCGAGCGCGAGCAGGTCGTTGGCGCAGAACGCGGCCGTGGGCCGGCGCCGCGCCGGGATGCCCGCGAGGCGCTCGCCGGCCGATCGCCCCTCCGCGACCGACAGCGCGGCGGTGGGCAGATGGGTCAGGCCCTCGGGAGGCAGGCCCAGCTCCGCCCAGATCTGCCGGGCTCCCTCGAGGCGCTCGCGCACCTGACCGATGGCCTCCGGGCCACCCACCACCGCGACCCGGGTGTGCCCCTGCTCGGCCAGATGCTCGACGGCGATCCGGCCGCCGAGCACGTCGTCGACCGCGACCGAACAGAACGCGCCGCCCGCGCCGACCCGGTCCACGATGACGATCGGGATGCCGCGCCGGCCGATCTCCGCCAGATGCGGGGCCTCCGGGTCGACCGGGGTGATCAGCACGCCCTGGACCCGCTGTTGCACGAGCCGGTCGAGGTGCACCTCCTCCCGGTCGGCACGGCTGTTGCTGTTGCAGATGAACAGCGACAGGTCCGCGTCCTCGGCGGCGAGCTCGATGCCCTGCGCGACGTCGTGGAAGAACGGGTTGCTCCCGTCGAGCATGACGTAGGCGAGGCTGCGGCTCGTCCCGGCGCGCAGCTGGCGCGCGGACTCGTTGCGCACGAACCCGAGCTCGGCCATCGCCCGCTCGACCCGCTCGCGGGTCGCGGGGCTCACGACCTCGGGGCGGTTCATCACGTTCGAGACGGTGCCGAGCGAGACGCCGGCCGACGCGGCGACGTCCTTGACGGACGGGGCTTTGCCGTTGGCCACGCTCTCCCCCTTTGAAACGTTGAAGCGACATCGTACGACAACCGGTTCACCTATGTGCCATCGAAGCCTTGACACGTGTGATTGAAGCCACCTACTTTCGTTCCCACGGCGTCTGAAACATTTCAAGCTGCGGAGGTGGCCATGGGCGCAGTGCTCGAAGTGCGCGACGTGACCAAGTCGTTCGGCGCCGTCGCGGCGGTGCAGGGGGTCAGCTTCCCGCTGTACGCCGGCGAGGCACACGCCCTGGTCGGTGAGAACGGCGCCGGCAAGTCCACAATCGTCAAGATGCTCGCCGGGGTGCACCGCCCCGACACGGGCACGCTCGTGGTCGACGACGCCCGCATCGAGTTCGGCGGCCCGGCCGACGCCAAGGCGGCGGGCATCGCCGTCATCTACCAGGAGCCCACCCTCTTCCCCGACCTGTCGGTCGCGGAGAACATCGCGATGGGCAACCACCCGCTGAGCCGGCTGCGGCAGATCGATCGCCGGGCGATGCACGCCAACGCCGCCCGGCTGTTCACCCGCCTCGGCGTCCACATAGACCCCGCCCGCCCGGCGCGCGGTCTCTCCATCGCCGACCAGCAGCTCGTCGAGATCGCCAAGGCGCTGTCCGGCGAGGCGCGCATCCTGATCATGGACGAGCCCACGGCCGCACTCAGCGGCGTCGAGGTGGACCGGCTCTTCGCGGTCACCCGGACACTGCGCGACGAGGGCGCGGCCATCATGTTCATCTCGCACCGGTTCGAGGAGATCACCGCGCTCTGCCAGCGGGTGACCATCATGCGCGACGGCCGGCACGTCTGCACCGAGCCGGTCGCCGAGCTCAGCGTCGACGACATGATCCGGCGCATGGTCGGCCGCGATCTGAGCACGCTCTATCCGAAGCAGGAAGCCACCATCGGCGAGACCGTCCTGGAGGTCGAGGGGCTGAGCCGGGAAGGCGTCTTCCGCGACGTCAGCTTCACCGTCAGGGCCGGGGAGATCGTCGCGCTCGCCGGGCTCGTCGGCGCCGGCCGCTCCGAGGTGATGCAGGCGGTCTTCGGCGTGGACCGCTACGACCGGGGCACCGTCCGCTTCCTCGGACGCCGGCTCAAGCCGGGCTCCCCGCGCGCGTCCATGGCGGCCGGGATGGGACTGGTCCCCGAGGACCGGCGCCAACAGGGCCTGATCATGGAGCTCTCGATCGCGCGCAACGTCACCCTGCCCCGCTCCCGAGCGCTGGCGAAGCTGGGGCTCCTCCTCGGCGGCACCGAGCGGCGGGAAGCGGAGAACTGGACGCGGCAGCTCCAGACCAGGTTCGGCCGGCTCTCCGACCCGGTCGGCACCCTCTCCGGCGGCAACCAGCAGAAGGTCGTGCTCGCCAAGTGGCTGGCGACCGGCCCGAAGCTGCTCATCGTGGACGAGCCCACCCGCGGCATCGACGTCGGCACCAAGGCCGAGGTCCACCGGCTGCTGTCCACGCTGGCGGCCCGCGGGCTCGCCGTCGTCATGGTCTCCTCCGAGCTGCCCGAGGTGCTCGGCATGGCAGACCGCGTCATCGTCCTGCGCGAGGGTCACGTCACCGCGCGGCTCACCCGCGAAGAGGCCACCGAGGAGACCGTCATGTACGCCGCAATGGGACAGCCGACATGATGGCGGCCATCGCCACCGCCGGGCCGCCCAAGCGCGCCGCCGCCGTGGTGCGGACCCGCGAGCTGGGCATCATCCTCGCCCTGGCCGCTCTCGTCGTCCTCACCACCGTCACCAATCCGCGCTTCCTGTCCGGCCAGAGCATCCGCGACATCCTGCTCAACTCCGCGATCCTGGCCGTGATGGCCGCCGGGCAGGCGGTCGTGGTCATCACCCGCAACATCGACCTCTCCGTCGGGTCGGTCCTCGGGCTCAGCGCCTTCACCGTCGCGACGATGATGAGCGCCAACCCGAACCTGCCGATGGTCGTCGCGCTCCTCGCGGGGATCGGTGTGGGCGCGGTCGCCGGCGTCCTCAACGGCGTCCTGGTCCGCTTCGGCGGCGTGCCGGCCCTGGTGGTCACGCTCGGCACGCTCTACATGTACCGCGGCATCACGTACTCGTGGGCCGGCGGCCAGCAGGTCAACGCCGACGAGCTGCCCCGGCACTTCCTGCGGTTCGCGGGCGACTCGCTCCTGGGCGTTCCCTGGCTGGTGCTGATCGCACTCGTCGTCGTCGGCGGAGTCTCACTGATCATGCGCAACTACCGCGTCGGCCGCGAGCTGTACGCGATGGGCTCCAGCCCGCCGGCCGCGGAGCTCGCCGGCATCCGGGTGGCCCGCAACCTGCTCGGCGCCTTCACCGTCAGCGGCGCCCTGGCCGGCCTCGCCGGCGTGCTGTTCGCGGCCCGCTTCGGCACCGTGGACGCGGCGGCCGGCACCGGCTACGAGCTGAACGTCGTGGCCGCGGTCGTGGTCGGCGGCGTGGCCGTCTTCGGCGGCAGCGGCACGGTCTGGGGCGCGGGCCTCGGCGCCCTGCTGCTGACGGTCATCGGCAGCGCCCTCGCCGTCCTCGACATCAACCAGTTCTGGCAGCAGGCCATCGTCGGCGCGCTGATCATCCTGGCCATCTGCGCCGACCGCCTGGTCGCGGTCCGCATCGCCCGTTCCCTGAGGAAGAGGGACAGCCATGTTTAAGAGGCTTGCGAGCTGGGACAGCATCATCGTCCTGCTCACCGTGGCGGTGCTCGTCATCTCCTCGCTGGTGGTGCCCAACTTCGGCACCAGCCGCAACTTCACCTTCCTCGTCCTCGACCTGATGCCGATCGTGCTGGTCGCACTGACCATGACGTTCGTCGTCGTGACCGGCGAGATCGACCTCTCGGTAGCGAGCACCCTGGGCCTCACCAGCTCGTTGATGGGCTGGCTCTGGAACAACGGCCTGTCCATCGAGACGATCATCCCGCTGTGCCTGGTCGCCGGCGCGATCCTGGGCGCCTTCAACGGCTTCCTGGTGACCGGCCTGGGCCTGCCCTCGCTGGCGGTCACCATCGGCACGCTCGCCCTCTATCGCGGCCTCGCCTTCGTCGTGCTCGGCGACGGCGCGGTGGCGGACTTCCCGTGGAACTACACCGGCTGGGTCACCGGCACGATCGGCGGCGGCGCCGTACCGAATGTGCTGATCCTGATCCTCGCCCTGGCCGTCATCGCCGGGGTCATCCTGCACGCGACGCCGTTCGGCCGATCGCTCTACGCGATCGGCGCGAACGCTCAGGCCGCCCACTTCTCCGGCATCCGGGTCGCCCGCACCAAATTCTGGCTGTACGTCGCCAGCGGCACGATCGCCGGCCTGGTCGGCGTGCTGTGGACGCTGCGCTACTCCAGCGCCCGCGCGGACAACGGCGCCGGTCTCGATCTCGCCGTGGTCGCCGCGGTGCTGCTCGGCGGCGTCTCGATCTTCGGCGGCAAGGGCACCCTGCCCGGCGTCCTCGCCGGCGTGGTGCTGCTCGCCGCCCTCCAGAACGCCCTGCGGCTCCAGGACGTGTCGGGACAGGCCCTCAACATCGTCACCGGCGCGCTGCTCGTGCTCTCGGTGCTTCTCCCCAACCTCGCCTCATCGATCCGCTCCACCTGGCACCGGCGGAAGCTCCGCCAGGCCGCCGCTCACTGAATCCCCCCTCGCAATAGGAGTGCGCCATGCTTCGTACCCATCACCGACTACTCGCCGCTGCCAGCGCCTCACTCCTCGTTGTCGGCCTGGCCGCCTGCGGCGGCACCACCAAAGACAGTGCCTCGAACAGTGGCGCCGCCGGGCAACCCGGCGCCTCCGCCGACCCGAACGCGGCGATCAAGACGGGCCTGAAGATCGCCTATCTGCCCAAGCAGCTGAACAACCCGTACTCGGACGTGGAGACCGGCGGCGGCAAGGTGGCGGTCGGCGAGCTGAAGGGCGAGTACAAGCTCGTCGGCCCCAACGACGCGAGCGCCTCTTCCCAGGTCAGCTACATCAACACGCTGATCCAGCAGCAGCAGGACGTGATCGTGGTGGCGGCCAACGACCCCAACGCGGTCTGCCCGTCGCTCAACCAGGCCCGCCAGGCGGGCATCAAGGTGGTGTCGTTCGACTCGGACGCCTCCAAGGACTGCCGCGACGCGTTCATCAACCAGGCCACCACCCAGGGCATCGGCGAGAGCCTCGTGAAGATGGCGAGCGAGCTGGCCGGCGGCGAGGGCGAGATCGCCGTCCTCTCGGCCACCCCGAACGCCACGAACCAGAACGCGTGGATCGAGGTCATGAAGAAAGAGCTGGCCAAGCCGGAGTACGCGAAGCTCAAGCTCGTCAAGACCGCGTACGGCAACGACGACGACCAGAAGTCGTTCCAGGAGGCGCAGGGCCTGCTGCAGTCGTACCCGAATCTGAAGGTGATCGTCTCTCCCACCACCGTGGGCATCGCCGCGGCCTCGCGCTACGTCAGCTCGTCCAACTACAAGGGCAAGGTGGCGATCACCGGCCTGGGGCTGCCGAACCAGATGCGGGAGTACGTCAAGGACGGCACGGTGAAGAAGTTCGCGCTGTGGAACCCGGCCGACATCGGATACCTGGCCGCCTTCGCCGGCGCCTCACTCGCCTCCGGAAAGATCACCGGCAAGGAGGGCGAGAAGTTCACCGCCGGCAAGCTCGGCGAATACACCATCGGCAAGGACGGCGAGATCGTCCTCGGCCCGCCCACCGAGTTCACCGCCGAAAACATCGACAAATTCAACTTCTGAGTAATGAGGTACTGCTTCCAACTCCAGATCCGCCCGGAACGGATCGGCGAGTACGTGAAGCGCCACGAGGCCGTGTGGCCCGAGATGCAGGACGCACTCCGGGCCACCGGCTGGCGCAACTACTCCCTGTTCCTGCGCACCGACGGCCTCCTGATCGGCTACGTCGAGGCGGACGACCTGGCGGCCTCCCAGTCGGCGATGGCGGCGCTGGAGGTCAACACCCGGTGGCAGGCGGAGATGGCGCCGTTCTTCGCGGGCACCGCGCCCGGCGACGGCTTCCCGCTGCTGACCGAGGTCTTCCACCTCGCAGAAACCCCGGAAGAAGAGTGACACCAATGACCGACCTCGCCGCAGTCAAGCGGGCGCTCGCCGCGCAGCGCATCGAGACCCCGTCGTGGGCCTTCGGCAACTCCGGCACGCGGTTCAAGGTCTTCGCCCAGCCGGGCGTCCCCCGCAGTCCCGAGGAGAAGATCGCCGACGCCGCCACCGTGCACCGTTTCACGGGAATCACGCCGACGGTCGCCCTGCACATCCCCTGGGACAAGGTGGACGACTACCGC
Organism: Actinoplanes sp. NPDC051346; assembly: GCF_040682215.1. NCBI lineage: Bacteria > Bacillati > Actinomycetota > Actinomycetes > Micromonosporales > Micromonosporaceae > Actinoplanes > Actinoplanes sp. NPDC051346. The sequence goes on from NZ_JBFBAJ010000019.1 coordinate 110,518, forward strand.
GCCCTCGCCGAGTACGCGGCCTCGCTCGGTGTCGGCATCGGCGCCATCAACACCAACGTCTTCCAGGACGACGACTACAAGCTCGGCTCGGTCACCAACCCGGACGCCGGGATCCGCCGCAAGGCGACCGACCACCTGCTCGAAGCCGTCGCCGTCATGGATCAGACCGGATCGCGGGACCTCAAGCTGTGGTTCTCCGACGGCATCAACTACCCGGGGCAGGACGACCTGCGCAACCGCCAGGACCGCCTGGCCGAGTCGCTGCGCGAAACGTACGACCGCCTCGGCGAGCACCAGCGCATCCTGCTGGAGTACAAGCTCTTCGAGCCGGCCTTCTACGCCACCGACATTCCCGACTGGGGCACGTCGTACGCCCACTGTGTCGAACTGGGCGACAAGGCGACGGTCTGCATCGACACGGGCCACCACGCCCCCGGCACCAACATCGAGTTCATCGTGGCGTTCCTCCTGCGGCAGCGGAAGCTCGGCGCCTTCGACTTCAACAGCCGCTTCTACGCCGACGACGACCTGATGGCCGGCGCGGCCGACCCGTTCCAGCTCTTCCGGATCATGTACGAGATCGTCCGTGGCGGGGCGCTCCATCCCGCGTACGGTATCAACTTCATGCTGGACCAATGTCACAACATAGAGATGAAGGTACCGGCCATCATCCGGTCTGTTCTCAACATTCAGGAGGCGACTGCGAAGGCCCTGCTGGTGGATCGCGCCGCCCTCACCACCGCCCAGGCCGAGGGAGACGTCCTGGAGGCGAACGCGATCCTGATGGACGCATACAACACCGATGTGCGGCCGCTGCTCGGAGAGGTGCGCGCGGACCAGGGACTCGACCCGGATCCGGTGCGGGCTTATCGCCGCAGCGGCTACCAGGAGAAGATCACCGCCGACCGGGTCGGCGGTGAGCAGGCCGGCTGGGGAGCCTAGAGTTCCACCTCCGTAGCTACAACGGGGGATATCTATGCGCAGGCACCACCGATGGTTGATCGCAGCTCTGACCGTTGTGGGGGTAATCCCCGCGGCGCTGTCCGCACCGGCGCCGGCCGAGGCCGCGCCACCGTCGCCGTCCGCCGCAGGCGCCGTGTTGCGCTACCTGACCAATCTGCCCAACGGCACCCGGGACAGGGTCGTCTCGGGGAGCTTCGGACATTTCGGCGACGAATACAGCCTGGACGGTGCACAGCGGATCCGGCGCGTCACCGGCCAGAACCCGGGATTGCTCGGGTGCGACTACTGGTCCCAGCTGACCATCGCGAAATTCGATTCCACCTGCAACAAGGCCTTGATCCGGCATTGGCGCGGCGGCGGACTTGCCACGGTGAACACGCACTTCCCCGCACCCGGCACTCCGGGCCACGACCTCAAGGACAAGGTCGTGCTCGCCGATCTTTGGAAGCCGGGGACCGCGGCGCACCACGACTGGATCGGCCATTCCAAGAGCTATCTGCCCCAACTGGCGGCCGGCCTCCGGGAGCTCCGCGACGCCGGGGTTCCGGTGCTGTTCCGGCCCTTCCACGAGATGAACGGCGACTGGTTCTGGTGGGGCAAGCAGAACCCGACGGCCTTCACCGACCTGTGGCGGCGGACCTATGACTACCTGTCCCGTCAGGGACTGGACAACCTGATCTGGGTCTATTCGGCCAACCACGGCGTCGGCGGCTACACCGACTACTACCCCGGCGCCAAGTATGCCGACATCGTCGGCTTGGACGCCTATCTCGACGACCCCGGTGCGACGCGGGGATACGCCGAGCTGCTCACGCTCGGCAAGCCGTTCGCTTTCACCGAGATCGGTCCGAACAACGACCCGGATCGCCTCAACAAGGGGCAGTTCGACTATCAGCGGTGGATCACCGCGATCGCCACGAAGTTCCCCCGGACCGCCTACTTCCTGGCCTGGAACAAGGACCTGGGACCCGAGGGCAACCTCAACGCCACCGGCCTGATGAACCACCCGTGGGTGGTGAACCACGGTGAGATCGACATGTCCACCGTGCCCCTGGCGACGGACTTCGAGGCGACCGAAGCCGGCTGGACCGGAGTCAACATCGCCGCCGGACCCTGGTCCGTCGAGGAGGGTGCGGCCACCGGCAGCCACTCCCTGAAGGCGGACGTCGACCTGTCCCGAGGTGAGGCGTTCCTGAACCGGAAGGCCCCCCGCGACCTCCGAGGCCGGTCCACGCTGAGAGTCTCCGCCCGGCACGCCGACTGGGGCACCTACACCGCACCGATGACCGCCAAGCTCTATGTCCGCACCGGGCCCGAGGAGACCTGGCACGACGGCGGCGCCACCGCCATCGGCACCGGAGTGACCTACCTGACCCTGCCGCTCACGGCGGTGCCCGACCTCGGCGACGTTCGGGAGGTCGGGGTGGCCTTCACCCCGGCACCCGGCAGCCACGAGAGATCCGCGATCTACGTCGACGATCTCGGCGCCGACCGCATCCTGGAGGACTTCGAACTCGGCGCGGCCGGCTGGGCCGGCGGCATCCACGAAGGCGCCCCGTGGTCCACACTCGACTGGAAGCTTCCGGGAGAACGCAACCTCTTCGCATTCATGAACACCACCCTCGGCGAGACCAACCTGAGCAACGCCCAGGCCCGGGATCTGCGAGGCCACCGTCGGCTGTCCGCCACCGTCCGGCATGCCGCCAACGCGCCCATGACGGCCAAGGTGTACGTCCGTACGGGATCGGCCAGAACCTGGCATGACGGCGGAGCGACCCCGATCGGCGCCGCCCCCACGACACTCACGATCGACCTGGCGACCATTGCCGACCTCCATCGGGTCGTGGAGATCGGAGTCGCCTACACGCCCGCGTTGGGCAGCACCGACACGGAGGCGGCCATCTACCTGGACACGGTGACTCTCGATTGATCCCACCGCCCCGGAGTCGTTTCCCGCGACAAGATCAGGGGCAGGGATGCGGACACGTGTTGTCGAACCGGGAGGACATCATGCTCCGCGCTCGCACCACCGTCGCCACCGCCACGCTGGCCAGCCTGACCCTCGGCATCGCGGCCTGCGGCACCGAGGGCCCTTCCACCGCCGCCGCGGTGGAAGGGCCCTCCCCGTCCCCGGCCGTCCGAGCCACCACCGCAGAGTCTGCCCAGCAATCCCCGCCGGCCACCCCGGCGGCTCCCGGCAGTCCGATCCTGCGCGGTAAGCGGCAGGTCGTCATCGCGCCGGTGGGAAGCTTCGAATCCGTGCTGGCCGTCGACACCAAGGGGCGGATGAACGCCACCGACGGCCCATCCGAGTACAGCCTGTTCGTCTTCGTCCCGGCCCGGGACGGCAAACACCTGATCCGAACCGCCAAGGCCGGCACCGGCGGCGAACCGTCCTGTATGGGCATTCGGAACAACGGCTCCGCTCCCCTGACGGTGGTCGCCGCCGCCTGCGACGCCGGCCGCGACGGCCAGCTGTTCACCGTCGCCACGGCGAAGGACGCGGCGAAAAAGGATGAGCCGGCATACACGATCAGCAATGGGGACGCCTTCCTGCTGCTGACGCCGCAAGACGACCTGATCGCCCAGGAACCCGGCGATGCTCCGTCCGGCACCACCTTCACCCTTGTCGACAATGGCTCCGCCCCGACCTGAGCCGCCGCGCTCCCGCCGCCGCCAGCACCAGCGCGGCCACGACGGTGTCGATCAGCGCCGGCGCCGAGTACGAGGGCCGGGTTCGGTTCAACCCGCCGATCTCCGGCGTGGCGGGCAGCGGTATCGCGGAACTGGTGCTGCCGCCGTCGGCGGGCCCGCTCACCGCCCAGATCACTGTCACGCAACCGGACGGCAGGTCCACCACGGAGTCTCGGTCGGAGGCATCCAAGGCAGCAGCGGAACGGATCCGGCCGAGTATGACGCCGTGCTCACCAAGGCGCTTGGCGGCCGCGCGTTCGACCTCCAGATCCTGCGCGGCTGGTTGGCCAGCGCTCTGGTCGAGGGCGGAATTCCCTGAAAGAAGCCCAGGTCACGGTGCCCTGGACAAGCCGATCGCCGTCGCGCTCGACAAGTCCGGCAAGGGCACCGTCACTCTCGTCCCGGACGTGGCCGCGACGGTGACCGCGTACGCCGCGGACGGCACCAAAATGGGTTCGACGCCGGTCACCACGGTCCTGACCTTCGGGCCGGGCGGCCCGATCGGAGAGCGGCCGGAGACCCGGGTCGTGCCCTGAGGCGATCACGCTCGGGGTGGAAGTCGGTGAAGAGTCACCTCGCCGAGGTGGCCTTCACCGATCTCGGCGGTCATGTAGGTGCAGTAGGGCTGGCGCCGGCGATCCGTCGGACTGCCCGGGTTGAGCAGCCGTAAGCCGTTCTCGGCCGTGGTGTCCCAGGGAATGTGCGAGTGGCCGAAGACCAGGACGTCGACGTCCGGGAAGTTTTCCGCGCAGCGGCGCTCCCGGCCGTCGGCGTCGCCGGTCTCGTGGATCACGGCCAGGCGGACGCCGTCGAGGGTGGCCCGGGCGATCTCCGGCAGGCGGGCGCGCAGCGCCGGGCCGTCGTTGTTGCCGTAGCACGCGATCAGGCGTTTCGCGCGCGCCGAGAAGGCGTCCAGTGTGGCCTCGTCCACCCAGTCGCCGGCGTGGACCACCACGTCGGCGGCGTCGATGGCGGCCCACAGCTCGGCCGGGAGGTCGCGGGCGCGCTTCGGGAGGTGGGTGTCGGTCGTGAGGACCAGCAGCATGCGGCTAACCCTAGGCCGTCAGCTCTCCCGAGCCGCGCGGGATCAGGGTCGTGGGGATGGTGATTTCGCGGGGCTCGCCGTCGTGGCCGTCCAGGCGTTCGAAGAGGGCGCGTGCCGCCGCCCGGCCCATCGCGGCCGGATCCTGGGCGACCACCGTGATCGCCGGTTCCAGCAGGTCGGCGAGGGGTAGGTCGCCGAAGGCGACGAGGGCGATCCGCCGGTGCAGGCCCGCGTGGCGCAGCGCTCGCAGCGCGCCGACGGTGATCCGATGGTGCGTGGTGAGCAGTGCGGTCGGGGGCTCCGCGAGCGCCAGCAGGGCCGTCGTGACGGCGGGCGAGCGGGGGCCCGGGTCGACGGCCTCGCAGGTTGGCAAGCCGGCTTCGCGCATCGCGTCGCGGTAGCCCTGCCGGCGGCTACGGGCGGTGGCGATGCGTGGGGCGGCGCCGAGGAACGCTATCCGGCGGTGTCCGTGGGCGATCAGGTGGCGGGTGGCGGACGCGGCCCCGGACCGGTTCGTGGCCACGACGGTGTCCGCCCGGTAGCCGGTGGCCGGGCGGTCGACGAACACCACCGGGGTCCCGGGGTGCAGTTCGTGGGAGAGATAGCCCTGGTCGGCGGCGGCCGGCGCCAGGATCAGTCCGTCGGTGTGCCGGCGCGCGAAGGCGGTCGCAAGCTCCCGTTCCCGGTCCGGATTCTCGTCCAGGCTGCCGGTCATCACGTGCACCCCGCGCGGGTGGGCTTCGTCCTCGACCGCGCGGTGCAGGATCGCCGAGAACGGGTCGCCGGCGTCGGTGAGCAGCAGGCCTATCGTTCCGGTCCGCCAGTCGCTGCGGCGGAGCATGGTCGCGCCCAGGTTCGGGCGGTAGCCGAGCTCGGCGACGGCGGCGCGGACGCGGGTGGCCAGGGCCGGGTCCACCGTGGTCTCGCCGTTCACCACGCGGGACACGGTCTTGAGGCTGACGCCCGCGCGGCGGGCGACGTCGTTCATCGTGGGCCGCCCCATCTCTCCCCCAGATGATCACTGGCTGCAACTGCCCGAGCACCAATTGTTGACAGTCGATGCCCTGAGACGTCTACTGCAAGACAACGTTGTCTCTCTATTCCTGCTAAATCGATTAGGAGGAGACATGCGTGGCTCACCGCTGATCAAGAGACGTCTCACACCCGCGCTGGCCGCCGTGACCCTGGTGCTGGGCGCGGCGGCCTGCGGCGACGGATCGGGTGGGGGTGACCAGGTCGTCGGCCTCATCACCAAGACCGCCACGAACCCCTTCTTCGTCAAGATGAAGGACGGCGCGCGGGAGGCCGCGAGGCAGCAGGGTGTGGAACTGCAGTCGTTCGCGGGCAAGCAGGACGGCGACAACGAGGCCCAGGTGCAGGCCATCGAGAACCTCATGTCGTTCGGAGCCAAGGGCTTCCTCATCACCCCGAACGACTCCAAGGCGATCGTCCCGTCCATCGACAGGGCGAGGCAGCAGGGCATGCTCGTCATCGCCCTCGACACGCCGACCGACCCGGCCGACGCCGTCGATGCCACCTTCGCCACCGACAACTACCAGGCCGGCAAGCTCATCGGGCAGTGGGCCAAGGCCAAGTTCGACGCCGACGGCAAGCAGGCGAAGATCGCCATGCTGGACCTCAACGCCAACCAGGTGTCCGTCGACGTCAAGCGCGACCAGGGATTCCTCGACGGCTTCGGCATCGCGGTCGGCGACGCCAACCGGATCGGCGACGAGAGCGACCCGCGGATCGTCGGCCACGACGTGACCGACGGCGCCGAGGACGGCGGGCGTACGGCCATGGAGAACCTGCTGCAGAAGGACCCGTCGATCAACCTCGTCTACACGATCAACGAGCCCGCGGCGGCGGGGGCGTACCAGGCGCTGAAGGCCGCCGGCAAGGACAAGGACGTCACCATCGTCTCCGTCGACGGTGGCTGCCCCGGCGTCGATAACGTCGCCAAGGGCGTCATCGGCGCGACCTCCATGCAGTTCCCGCTGAAGATGGCGGCGCTGGGCGTCGAGGCCGTGACCGCGTTCGCCAGGGACGGCACCAAGCCCCAGGCGACCGCCGGCAAGGACTTCGTCGACACCGGCACCCAGTTGATCACCGACGACCCGCAGCCCGGCGTGGAGGCCAAGGACTCCGCGTGGGGCAAGCAGAACTGTTGGGGCTGACCATGGCAACAGCTATCGAAAGCACGCCCGACTTCGACGTCAACCGACACGACTCGCTCGGCCTGCGCATCCAGCACGTCCTGCACGGCAACCCGGTCCTCGGCCCGCTGGCCGTCCTGATCGTCGCCGTCATCGCCTTCTCGCTGGTCAACACCCGATTCTTCTCGGCCGCGAACCTGTCGCTGGTGCTGGCCCAGGTGACCGTCATCGCGACGCTCGCCCTCGGTCAGACGCTGGTGATCCTGACCGCCGGGATCGACCTGGCGGCCGGCGCCATCGCGGTCTTCTCGTCGGTGCTGATGGCGAGCTTCTGCACCGACCTCGGCATGCCCGGAGCGCTGGCACTGCTGCTCGGCTTCGCCTGCGGCACGGCCATGGGCGCCCTGAACGGCTTCCTGGTGACCCGGCTCAAGCTGCCACCGTTCATCGTCACGCTCGGCACCCTGACCATCCTCTTCTCGCTGAACTCGGTGGTCTCCAGGAGCGAGACGGTCCGCGGCTCCGACATGCCGTCGATCATGACCTGGACGGGCACCACGATCCCGATCGGGGGCTTCCGGCTCACGTACGGATCGATCATCATGTTGGCGCTCTTCGCTTATTTCTTCTACGCCTTGCGCTCCACAGCCTGGGGCAAGCATGTGTACGCCACGGGCGACGACGTCGAGGCGGCCCGGCTGGCGGGCATCCGCACCAACCGGGTGCTGTTCTCGGTCTACACGGTCGCCGGCCTGCTCTACGCGATCGGTGGCTGGATCCTCATCGGCCGGTTGGCGTCGGCCAGCCCCAACGTCGGCGTGGACTACAACCTCGACTCCATCACCGCCGTCGTGCTCGGCGGCACGAGCCTCTTCGGCGGCCGGGGCGGCGTGCTCGGCACCCTCATCGGCGCCCTGATCGTCGGCGTTTTCCGCAACGGCCTTCAGCTCGCGGGCGTCGAGGTGGTCTGGCAGGGCTTCGCCATCGGCCTGCTGGTGCTCGTCGCCGTCTCCCTCGACCAGTGGATCAGGAAGGTGAAAACGTGACCGCTTCCAAGCCCACTCCTGTTGTCGAGGCGCGCGGGCTCACCAAGCGATACGGCCGGGTCACGGCCATCGAGAGCGGCGACCTCGAGCTCTACCCCGGCGAGATCCTCGCGGTCATCGGCGACAACGGCGCCGGCAAGTCGAGCCTGATCAAGGCGTTGTCCGGGGCGCTGATCCCGGACAGCGGAGAGATCTACCTTGACGGGCAGCGCGTCCACTTCCGCAATCCGATGGAGGCGCGCGAGGCCGGCATCGAGACCGTTTACCAGACCCTGGCCGTCGCGCCGGGTCTCGACATCGCCGACAACCTGTTCCTCGGGCGCGAGGAGCGCCGCAGCGGCCCGCTCGGCACGATCTTCCGGATGCTCGACCGCAAACACATGCGCTCGGAGGCCCGCCGACACATGTCGGAGCTCGGCATCGGCACCCTGCAGAACATCGGCCAGGCGGTGGAGTCGCTCTCCGGCGGTCAGCGCCAGGCGGTGGCGGTCGCGCGCTCGGCGGCCTTCGGCAGCAAGGTGGTGATCCTCGACGAGCCGACCGCCGCGCTCGGCGTCAAGGAGGGCAACCGCGTCCTCCAACTGATCCGCGACGTCCGCGACCGCGGCCTGCCGGTGATCCTGATCAGCCACAACATGCCGCACGTCTTCGAGGTGGCCGACCGCATCCACATCCAGCGCCTGGGCCGCCGGGCGACGGTGATCACCCCGAAGTCGCATTCCATGTCGGAGGCGGTCGCCATCATGACCGGCGCCGCCCCGCCGCCACCCCCGGTGGCCTGAGGAGGAACGGGCCCGCGAGCGGGCCCGTTCCGCACCGCTGTCAGTTGCCGAGGTCGACGCTCGGGTAGAGCGGGAAACCGGCGAGCAGCTCGGTCGCCTGCTTGCTGATCCGGTCGGCCACGGCCGCGTCCAGGTCGAACTTGGCCTTGGAGGCGCCGGCCTTCGTCTGCGACAGGACCGCGTGCATCAGCTCGGCGATCTGGTCCATCTCCGCCGTGCCGAGGCCGCGGGTGGTCAGGGCCGGGGTGCCGACGCGGATGCCCGAGGTGTACCAGGCGCCGTTCGGGTCCTGCGGGATCGAGTTGCGGTTGGTGACGATGCCGCTGTCCAGCAGTGCCTGCTCGGCCTGGCGGCCGGTCAGGCCGTACTTGTCGACGTCGACCAGCACGAGGTGGTTGTCGGTGCCGCCGCTGACCACCGTCGCGCCGCGCTTCATCAGGCCCTCGGCGAGCGCCTGGCTGTTGTCGACGATGCGCTGGGCGTAGTCGGCGAACTCCGGGCGCCGGGCCTCGGCGAAGGCGATCGCCTTGGCCGCCATGACGTGGCCGAGCGGGCCGCCGAGAACCATCGGGCAGCCGCGGTCGACCTGGTCGGCGAGCTCCGGCTGGCAGAACACCGCGCCGCCCCGCGGGCCGCGCAGGCTCTTGTGGGTCGTCGTGGTGACGATGTGGGCGTGCTCGATCGGGTTGAAGTCGCCGGTGAAGACCTTGCCCGCGACCAGGCCCGCGAAGTGCGCCATGTCGACCATGAAGGTCGCGCCCACCTCCTCGGCGATCTCGCGCATGATCCGGAAGTTGACCTTGCGCGGGTACGCCGAGTAGCCGCCGACGATGATCAGCGGCTTGAACTCGCGCGCCGACTCGCGCAGGGCGGCGTAGTCGATCTGGCCGGTGGCCGGGTCCACGCCGTAGCTGCGCTGGTCGAACATCTTGCCGGAGATGTTGGGGCGGAAGCCGTGGGTGAGGTGGCCGCCCGCGTCGAGCGACATGCCCAGCATGCGCTGGTTGCCGAACGCCTGGCGCAGCTCGGCCCACTCGGCGTCGGTGAGGTCGTTGACGTTGCGCTTCTGCACCTTGGCCAGCGCCGGCGCCTCGACCCGGTCGGCGAGCACGGCCCAGTACGCGACGAGGTTGGCGTCGATGCCGGAGTGCGGCTGCACATACGCGTACGGCGCGCCGAAGAGCGCCTTGGCGTGCTCGACGGCGACCGACTCGACGGTGTCGACATTCTGGCAGCCGGCGTAGAAGCGGCGGCCGATGGTGCCCTCGGCGTACTTGTCGGAGAGCCAGTTGCCCATCGCGAGCAGCACGGCGGGGGACGCGTAGTTCTCGGACGCGATCAGCTTGAGGGACTCCCGCTGATCGTTCAGCTCCTTGGCGATCGCGTCGGCGATCCGGGGCTCGACGGCGCGCACAGCGTCCAGCGCGGCGCGGAAAGCGGTCGATTCGGCGTTGAGCTCAGACATCGGACCTCCCTATCACAGGTGAAGAGGCCCAGGCGCGCGGCGGTCACCCCGGTGGGTGGGACCGCTCCCCGATGGTCATCCATCTTCCACAGCGCCAGTCACGGCCCGCCGACGAGCATACCGGCGACCCGCGACTACGTGACCGCGAGGTTCGCCAGCTCCGCGTCGCCGGGACGCCAGCCCTCGACCACGACCGCGACATAGCGCGCGCGGGCGCCCAGCGGGCCGTACCTGCGGCCGTCCGTGGAGGCTTCCAGCCGGTGCGGTCGCCGCCGACCGCGGGTCCAGGTGAGCGCGACCTTCGCGACGGGAATCACCGCGCCGAGGTCGACCACCATGCGCCCCGCGGCACCCGGGCGCCACGACGTCGCCGGGTCGCCGTCGACGGCGAAGTCCGGGGAGGTCATGTTCTCCGGCAGCGGCGAGGTCGGGAAGGTCGTCCGGCCCCGGGCGAGGTCGGCGGTCGGCGTGAGGGCGCCCGGCACCGACACGCTGCGGGATTTGCCGGCGGGCACGCGTACGGTCTTTTCCCATGATCCGCGGTGCAGCGTGACCACCGCCCGACGCTGAGCGGGAGCGGTGACCGTGACGTGCTGGGAATCCCTGACCGTGAACCGGGTGCCCGGCGGCGGGTCGCCGGCGACAGTGAAGCGGGGCGGTTCCACCCGGGCGGTGCCCCCGTCGAGGCTGGCCGTCCACTCGAGTCCCCGCTTGGTCAGCACCTGCTCGCCCCGGAAGAGGCCGCGCTGCGCGGGCAGGCGCACGGTCACGTCGCGGACGGGCTCCGCGGAGAGGTTGAAGACGCTCAGGTGGCCGTCCGCGTCGCTGACCGCGAGCCCCTCGGCGGTGGGCATCGGTCGGGCGGCGAGCCGGGCGAGATCCGTGCGGCCGCCCGCATACCCCTCGAGGAGCGGCGCCGGTGCGCTGACCGAGGTCGCCGTCACCGTGATCCGGCCGTCGCCGCCGTGGGTCACGATCCCGGCGCGCCCGTCGATGCCGACCCAGCGGGCCGTCGTGCGGGTCTGCGGGACCTCTGCCGCATCCTCCCAGGTCCGACCGTCGGTCGAGGTCTGGATGACGAACCTCTTGCCATAGGCGGCGTCCCACGCGATGCGCGCGCCGGCGACCCGGACCGCCGAGCCGAGGTCGACGGCGAGCCAGCTGTCGGCCCGGCCGCGCTCCTCGGGCGCGACCGACCAGCGGGTGCTCGGATTGCCGTCGGTGGCGTGGCGCGCCGGATTCCAGGGGTCGTCCGAGGAGGCGGTCGGCATCGCGCCCTGGGCTAGGTCGGCGCCAGTCACGTCGAGGACGGCGAAGCCCCAGAGGGAATAGCCCTCCGCGGTGGCCGGCTCGCGGCCGAGCATGCGGACGTACCGGGCCCGGCGCGCGGCGAACGGGATGTCGCCGATCAGCTGGTCGGGCAGCTCGGCCCGGCCGCCCGCGTAGGTGAAGGTGCGGGCACCGTCGAGCCCGGGGATGCCCGGCATGGCGAAGGTGAACAGGCTGAGGCCGCCCTCGCCGGGCAGGCCCGTGCTGGCGTAGACGACGGTGCCGGTCGGCAGCGTGGTGAAGCCCGCGTAGCCGCCGTTCACGGCGAGGACGGTCGCGGTCGCGTCGACCCCGTCACGGACCCGGCTGTACGCCCTCGTCCAGTGGCTCGACGGGGTGACGTCGGCGGGCAGGAACGCCGGAACACGCGTGTCGACGAGCCAGTTGTCGTGGTTCGGCTGCCAGAGGAACTTGACGAAGTCCGGCTTGGTGACCGCCGCGGCGAAGGCGCTCGCCGACTGGTGCGCGGTGAGCCCGACGTCGCCGCCGAAGTCGCGGGTCCCTGCCGCGCGGCGGAAGAACTGCTCCCGGGAGACCGGCGGCACGGGCTTGGCGCGCAGCTTGTGGAAGAGGTACGCGATGGCCAGCTCGGCTCGGGCCTCGGGCTCCTCCTTCTCCTCGGCGCTGAACTTCGTCAGCCGGTGCTCGGGCGCGAAGCGCAGATAGGGCATCAGGCGCTCGGCGAGGTCCGCCTCGGCGCGGGCCGCGTCGCGGTCGCCGTGGACCTGGGCGAGGAACGCGAGCGGGAGCACGTTGCGGCCGTACAGGTGGTAGCGGTCCGCGGCCATCGGCATGACCGGCTCGCCCGCGTCGCTGGCCAGCAGCCGCAGGGTGCGCCAGAGCTGCCCGCCGTTGGGCTGGCGGGTCAGCACCTCGGGCACCGCGCGGCCGGCGACCAGGAAGTGGATCGCCGCGCGGCCCGCCATCCGCCACAGCTCGGCCTGGTAGTGCGGGTTGAAGGAGTCGTTGTTCTCCACGACGAACGAGTCGTGGAGGTTGTGCGCGCTGCTGAGCCGGTCGATCCGCTCGCCGTCGACGACGGCCGGGTTGGCGCGATCGGCCTCCGGCAGCGCGCTGGCGTTGGTGGCCCAGAAGCGGAAGCGCGCCCGCCAGGCCGCGGCGGACGCGGCGTCGTCGGTCCATGCCATGCCCGGCGCGAGGGCCTGGGCGTAGACGCCCATCTCCTCGAGCTTGCTGTCGCCGCGCCAGCCGCCGTCGGTGCCGTTCGGGGTCCGCTCGTCGCTGAGCGGATCATCCCCGGCGTTGAGCTGGTACGCGTACGCGGCCTGCCCCTCGGCGATCCGCTGCACGTTGCCCTGGGTCACCGGATCGAGGTCGGTCCACAACAGGCGGGCGGCGAGCACGAAGTAGAGCTCGAACGCGGAGTCCCAGAAGAGGCGGCGCCCCCACTCTGCGCCGCCGGCGAGTTTGTTGGAGGCGGCGTACCGCCTGATCGTCGCGACCGTCCGGGACCGCAGTGTCGCGGCGTCGACGCCGGTGAGCCGGGAGTCGTAGTCCTCCATGCCCAGCAGGACCGCGTTGCCCAGCACAGCGGCGAAGCGGAAGTCGGCCGCCTTGTAGGCCCCGATCGCGGGATCCCACTGCTCCTCGACCCACCGCGTGTGGACGTGCAGCGCGTCCCGATAGATGTCCGCCACCGGATTCGTGCCTCGAGCCGGCGCCGCCGCATGCGCCGGCGCGGACGCGAACGTGCTGGTCAAGCCGCTGATTCCGGCCAGCGCCAGCAGGTGGCGGCGCGACAGAGCGAACACGGAACCTCCCCGGCGGAACAGCACAGCCTGCCTACCATTCGCTGCCTCGGCGAACGCTGTCAAATTCGCCGGTCGGCGACCCGCCCGCGCGGGCGGCGCCCTGGCACAAGTTTTACTTGCTTGTTAAGTAATGCATCGATGAGACTGGCCTTACCGTCCCCGCAACCGCACCATCCCCCACGCCGTGGCGCCGGCCGCCGCGTAGCTCGCCAGCCGGCGCCACGACGCGTCACCGGCCGATCGGGGAATATCCGCTCCCGCACCGGGCACTCGGTCAGCGAACGCCACTCACCGAGAGCCGGAGGAACGCATGCGCGCGCTGACTTGGCAGGGCACCGGGAAGGTGTCCGTCGAGACCGTCGGAGATCCGAAGATCCAGGAGCCCACGGACGCCATCGTCCGGATCACGTCGACCGCCATCTGCGGCTCCGACCTGCACCTCTACAACGTGCTGGGCATGTACCTCGACGCCGGCGACATCCTCGGCCACGAGCCGATGGGCATCGTCGAGGAGGTCGGCGACGAGGTCAGCAACATCAGGCCCGGCGACCGGGTGGTCATCCCGTTCAACATCTCCTGCGGCCACTGCTGGATGTGCTCGCGCGGCTATTTCGCCCAGTGCGAGACCACGCAGGTCACCGAGCACGGCAAAGGCGCCTCGCTGTTCGGGTTCACGAAGCTCTACGGCCAGGTCCCCGGCGGTCAGGCCGAATACCTCCGGGTGCCGCAGGCGCAGTTCGGCCCGATCAAGGTGCCGGAGGGTCACCCGGACGAGCGCTACCTCTTCCTCTCGGACGTGCTGACCACGTCCTGGCAGGCCGCCCAGTGGGCCGACATCACGCCCGGCGGCACGGTCTTCGTGACCGGGCTCGGCCCGATCGGCCAGATGAGCGCCCGCATCGCCCGCCATCTCGGCGCGGGGCGGGTCATCGCCACGGACCACGTGCCGGAACGGCTGGAGATGGCCCGCCGCAACGGCGTCGAGGTCATCGACTTCGACGAGGTCGACGACGTGCCCGGGGCCGTCATGGACCTGACCTCCGGACGGGGCGCCGACAGCGTGATCGAGGCGGTCGGCATGGAGGCGCACGGTACGCCGTTCCAGGAGTTCGCCCAGAAGGCGGCGGGCATGCTGCCGGACGCGCTGGCCCGCACCGCGATCGACAAGGCCGGGGTGGATCGCATGGGCGCGCTGCGTACCGCCTTCGCGGCGGTCCGCCGGGCCGGCACGGTGTCGATCGTCGGCGTGTACGGCGGCCAGGCCGACCCGATCCCGATGTTCGACCTCTTCGACAAGGGCGTGACCCTGCGGATGGGCCAGGCACACGTCAAGCGGTGGGCCGACGAGGTCCTGCCGCTGCTCACCGGCGACGACGACCCGCTGGGCGTCGACGACCTGGTCACCCATCGGCTGCCGCTCGAGCAGGCACCGCACGCCTACGAGATCTTCGAAAAGAAGGAGGACGGCTGCGTCAAGGTCGTGCTCAAGCCCTGAGCGGGCGAGCAGGGTACCACCCTGTTAGAGGTCGCTTACCCAAAGTCACTCATACTTTCGGCTAGTCTTCTCTCGACTGGTCGGCTAGGGTCGTCATAACCGAACGGCCAGCATGCGCGGGTACGGATGGTCTTCATCGACCGCCGTGCCCGCGGATCTATAGCGACACCCCGCAGGTGCTCAGGGAGGACCACGGAATGACTGTGACCCAGTCGGCCCCGTCGACCACGACGTCGACCACGATCAGCGAGGCGCCGCAGGACAGCGCCGCCGACCTCCTCAACGCGATGGCCGCGATGCCCACCGGCCACCCGTCCCGGGCGTCGCTGCGTGACCGCGCGATCGAGGCCTGGCTGCCCCTGGCCCGCCACCTCGCCCACCGCTACTCCGGCCGCGGCGAACCCACCGACGACCTCATCCAGACCGCCACCGT
>NZ_JBFBAJ010000020.1:0-120332 GCF_040682215.1 Actinoplanes sp. NPDC051346
GCAACCCGTACTACACGCAGGAGTTCGGCAGCCGCTGACCCCGCACCGAATGCTTTTCCCGCCCCCCGAAAGACCGGCCGGCATGCCCCCGCATGTCGGCCGGTCCTACTTTCACACGGGTACGGAGGCAGGCGCGCCGCTGCGCGAGTACGACAGCACGGCGTGCCGCCCCAACAGCTGCGGCTCGACGGTCAGACCGCTGACGTTCTCGGTCCAGCGCCGGACTGCGTCCTGCTCGTCAGGCCGGTTGACGTCGTCGAGCACCACCGTGGCCACCGCGGCCAGGCGGCTCTCGCACGCGTGCAGCGCCGGGTAACGCGCGTCCGGCCCGGTCGACGCGGGCGGGCCGTCGATCAGCAGCAGGTCGATGTCGCGCACGTCGGCGAGCTTTTCGACGTCGTACCAGCGATAGCTCGTGCCGTCCACGGACAGATCCGCCAGCGGCGCGGTGCGCACCTCCGCCACGGCCGACAGCCCGTGCGCGTCGAGCTGCTCGCGGGTACGCCGCGCGTAGTCGGCGTCGTGGTCGAGCGAGACGAGCCGCCCCCCGATCGACTCCAGGGCGTACGCGAGCCACACCGTCGACGTGCCGCTGCCGAGCTCGACCACGAGCTGCGGCCGGCGCAACCGCACCAGGTGCAGCAACTCGAGCAGGTCCGTCGGGTTGAGCGCGAAGTCTCCGGACGACGGCATCGGAGCCCGCGGCCTGAACTCGGCGAAGAGCTGGAACATCGCCTCGATCTCCCGGCTCTGCGCGCGCAGCAGCAGGTCGTTGCCGTGCCCGTGCTGGCGCAGGCCGCGGGTGAGGATGCGGGTCAGCTCCTGGTGCCGGTCGCCGGCGGTGAGCCGTTCCTTCTCGACGCCCGCCACCACCCGGCGCTGCATCTGTTCCACGACGATCCTCAGGTCGCGGTGTGCGGCCTGGTTGGCGCGATAGAGCCCGGCCATCCAGCGCGACAGGTGCAGGATGCCGAGCAGCACGCCGAGCAGCAGCACCGCGACGAGCGAGGTGGCGAGGCCCGCGTGGCCGGAGCCGGCCGCCGTCCAGATGCCGGCGACGAGCGCCAGCACCGCCATGAGCACCACCGCTTGCGGGCGGGTCAGGCTTCGCAGCCGTACCGCCAGCCGACCGCCGAACCGGGTCAGGCCGCTCATTCGCTCAAACCTCCGATGTGCGCGCGTCTCAACACGTCCCCTAACTCCGGCGCCTCCCCACCCGTTACGCACAGGAGGGCTCGGGTGTGCGCTGACTGGGCGTCGCGTGGTGCGGCGCGTGCACCAGGCTCGCTATGCGGTCCACGTACGCTTGCGGGTGGTGTGCGTTGGCCACGACGGCCCGGGCGCGGCGGCTCTGCTCGGCGAACAGCACCCGGTCCCCGGCGTAACGCTTGATGAGTCCCGCGACCTCGGTCGGCGCACAGTAGACGGCGGCGTCGCCGAAGACCGCGGCATGCCGTTCCTGGGTGACCACCACGCACCCCTGCGCCGCCGCCTCCATGGCGGGACGCGAGAAGGTCTCCACCGTGGCCGGGTGCGGGAAGTGCAGATAGAAGTCGAGCTGGTGCAGGAAGGTCCGAAGGTCCAGGTCGCCGGCCTCATAGACCAGGTGCGCGCGCGGACCGCTGAGGCTCACGTCGACCCTCGGCCAGTCCGGCAGCCGCAGCCGCACGTCCACCCGGCGCAGGTCGTCGAAGACGTACAGCGAGTCCCGGGTGTCCCGCGGCCACACTCCCTGATCGCACAGGTCCGTGCCGGCCACCGGGACGTCGCGGGTGGCGGCGTCGCGCGGCGCCGTCCACCGGCCGGGGCCGATCGCCACCGGCAGGTCGTAGGACGTCAGCTCGATCGACGGGTACGCGCGCAACGCGGCCCGGATCTCCGGATCCTGCGGGCACCACTCCACGGGCGCCTCGAACAGCCGCGCGGCCGTCCGCGTGCACGCCACCGGCTCGTAGCGGTGGTCGAGGTCGTCGCCGCGCACCGGCGCCTGGTCCGCGACGATCAGCACCCGCCGCGGCCGCAGCAGGCACTCGTCGTCCGACGCGAACTGCAACGCCGCCGCGTGCCGGACGACGACCAGCGCCGCCTTGTTGACGTCGCCGGGCAGCACCTGGGTGATCCGGCCCGCGTTGATCAGCCGCTGGATCGGGCCGGCGAGCGGGTGGCGCCGCCGGGCCATGGGCCGCAGCGATTCCAGGTGCAGCACGGCCACACGCAGTCCCCGGTCCGCACACGCGACCATCTCCTCCACGGCCGAGAGCTGCGGGCCCTGCAGGAATCGCCAGTCGCCGGCCATCACCACGTCGAACTCCGGGCGTGGCGGTGCCTCATCCCGGGCGTACCGGAGGTGGTCGGGTGCGGCGAACGGCCGGTCGCCGCCCTCCCTCGGCAGGTAGGGCTTCGCGGCCCGGGCCGCGATGCGGCCGTGCCACAGCTGGTACGCCGAGGAGTACGCGACCCGTGCCGGATGCATCCAGTACGCCCGGATCTCCGAGCGCGACAGCGACCCCTGCGACAGCCGGATGAGCGCGAGCGGCTCGGAGTCGACGTGGCGAACGGCCCGCTCTCCGTAGACCGCCCGCATCCGTCCGATGTACTCGGAGTCGGCCGCCTTGCGAACCCCGTCGAAGTAGCCGATCCGGTCGAGCACGAGCTGCCTGCGGAACATCAGCGATGACGGGTTGAAGCGGCCGCGCCGCACCGCCGGACGGGTCAGCACGAGCTGCTCGGTCACGGCGAGCCCGTCCGTGGTGGTGGCGACGATGCGGGCGTTCTCCAGCATCGGCCGCACCTGGAGCTCGAGGCGGCGCGGATGGGACCAGTCGTCGGAGTCCTGGAAGGCGATGAACTCGCCCTCGGCGGCATCGAGCCCGGCGTTGCGCGCGGGGTAGGTGCCCTGGTTGTACGGCTGCTTCACCACCCGGATCCGCGGGCCCAGCGCCGCCGCCCGCTGCAACACCTCGTCGTATTCCGGCGGCGAGGCGTCGTCGACGATGACGATGTCGACGTTGCGCCAGGACTGGGCGAGGATCGAACGGACCGCGGTGATCAGGCCCTCGTCGGGGTGGAACGCGGTGACGATGACCGAGATCCGGTGCGGTTCGTCGACCGGCACCGGCTCGGCGGAGACGGTGAGCCGATCGAACGGTGTCAGCCCGTTGGCCGGGTCGAGCGCCAGGTAGGGCTTCGGCATGAGCCGCTGGAACGCCGCGAGCCACGGCGCCACCGGCAGTTCGCCGTCGCCGGCGAACGGATTCGCCACGTCGATCTCGAGGTCGGCGCGGACGGCCTCGCTCATCCCCGGGTACGCGCGCAGCAACGCGCCCGCCGCCACCGCTCCCCGCCAGGTGTACGTGAGCTGTGCGTGCAGCCCCTGGTGCGCGCCCGGCAACGCGTGGGCGCCCAGCGCATCACGGACCAGGTCGTAGATGGCCAACGCGTCGGTGCGGTCCGCCGGGAGCATGTCCTGCAACGCCAGCGTCTGCGCCAGCCCGGCGAGCACGGACGGGCGGACGTCCCGCCTGATCCGTCGCAGCCATCGCGTGTCACCGCCGCGGGCGGCGGCGAGCAGATCCGCGTACGTGGTCCCGGTTCCCCGCAGCGCGGTGTACGCCAGCAGCCCCCGCATCTCCAATGAGCGCAGCCGGATCGCCGTGGGCGGCACGGCCCGCTGCACGTGGTACCGGGCGATCCTCAGGTAGTCGTCGAGCAGACCGGCTGGTTCCCCCATGCGGCAACAGACCTCTTCTTAAGCCCGGAGAATGTCACTAAGGCAACGCCGCCGCCGCGCGGGAGGTGACGGTCAGGCCACGGCCAGCACGGCCGCCTCGACCCGGGCCCGTGCCTGCGGGTCCGCCCAGGCGCCGACGAGGTAGAAGGCGTCGACCACGTCGCCGCCGAGCGTCGAGATGCGCGCGGCACGCACCTCGGCCCCGGCCTCGTCCAGCGCCCCGGCGACCCGGTGGAGCAGTCCGGCAGAGTCGGCCGCGCGCAGCTCCAGCACCACCGCGTCGGTGGCGGCGGCGCGCAACCAGACGACCCGCGGGGCGGCGCCGTCGCGGGCCGGCGCCGGACGGGTCCGCAGCCGCTGGGTGACCGACACGTCGCCGGCGGCGACGCGGCGCAGGTCGGCCGCGAGCGCGAGCGGGTCCGCCGGCGAGCCGTACCGGGGCTGGGTCACGAACTCGACGATCGCCCGGCCGTCGACGGTCGTCGCGTCCGCCGCGACGACGTCGAGGCGGTGCAGGGCGAAGCAGGCGGCGACCGCGCCGAGCAACCCCCGGCGGTCGGCCGCGGCCACGGCGACCCGGTCGCCGTCGAGGTGCACGGCGGGCAGGTCGCCCGTACGCAGCTCGGGACCGGGCTCCGGCGGCGCGGGCAGCTCCCCGGTGTCGAGCGCGGTGTGCACCCGGCGGACCAGCTCCGCCATCAGCCGCCCCTTCCAGTCCGACCACGCGGCCGGTCCGGTGGCGTGCGAGTCGGCGCGGGCGAGAGCGTGCAGCAGGTGCAGGGTCGCGGTGTCGCCGACCTTCTCTGCCACCGTGGAGATGGTCACCGGATCGCTCAAGTCGCGCCGGGTGGCCTCGTCCGGCAGCAGCAGGTGCAGCCGCACGAGCCGCTCGACGGTCGCGACGTCGGCGCCCGGCAGGCCGATCCGGGCGGCGATGCCGGCGGCGATCGGGGCGCCGACCGTGCTGTGGTCGCCGGGCAGCCCCTTGCCGACGTCGTGCAGGAAGGCGCCGATCAGCAGCAGGTCGGGGCGGTCCACCTCGCGGGCGTACGCGGTCGCCTCGTAGGCGGCCTGCACGAGATGCCGGTCCAGGGTGAACCTGTGCACCGGGTGGTGCTGCGGCAGGCTGCGCATCCGGGCCCATTCGGGCAGCCAGGCGTCGATGAGGCCGTACCGGTCGCAGGTCTCCCAGGTGGGCAGCAGCCCCGGCCCGGAGCCGAGCAGCGAGACCAGCGCGGAGCGGGCGGCGGCGGGCCACGGCGTCGGCAGCGGCGGGCAGAAGGCGGCGAGCCATTCGCAGGTCGCGCGGGCGATGGGCAGCCGCACGGCCGCGGCCGCGGCGGCGACCCGCAGCGAGAGGGTCGGATCCGGCACGGGACCGATCGCGGTCCGGGCGAGCACCAGCTCACCGTCCTGCTCGACCACGTCCCGGGCGACGGGCCGCCGCACGGGTGCGCCGGGGGCCGTGCCACGCCGGCGGACGCCGCGCAGCCGGTCGGCGGCACGCCAGGCGTCGTCGAGGGCGTGCGCGATGGTCCGGGCGTCGCCGGAGACGCGGCGCAGCAGCGCGTCGGCGTCCTCGACGTCCAGCAGAGCGGCCACGGCCGCGCGTTCCTGGGCGACCAGCCGGTCGACCCGGCGACCCGTCGCCAGGTGCAGGGCGTCGCGGGTGTCCCGCAGGTGCAGGGCGGCGGCGCGCACCGCCGGCCGCAGCGTGTCGGCGAACCCGGCACGGCCGATGCCGCGCAGGATCGTCAGGTCGCGAAGCCCGCCGGCGGCTTCCTTGAGATCGCCCTCGAGCAGGAACGCGAGCTCGCCGTGGGTCGCCCACCGGGTCGCGGTGAGCTCCCTGAGCTGCGGAAGCAGGCGTACGACGGTGCGCCGCCACTGGTCGCCGGCGGCCGCGATCAGCTCGGCCGAGAGGGCGGCGTCCCCGGCGACGTGCCGGGCGTCGAGCAGCCCGAGCGACACCTTCACGTCGTCGTGGGCGACCGAAAGGGCCTCGGGCAGCGTGCGCACCGAATGGTCGAGGCCCAACCGCGCGTCCCAGATCGGATACCAGAGCGCTGCGGCGATCCGGTCGACCCCGGCCGTGCCGCGATGCAGCAGCACCAGGTCGAGGTCGCTGTGCGGTGCGACGTCCCGCCGCCCCAGCCCGCCGACCGCCACCAGGCTGACGCCCGGCACATGGCTGGGGAACACGGAGGTGAGCCACGCGTCGAGCGCCGCGGCCCGGGCATCCCGGGCCGCGGCGCCCACGTGTCCCCGGAGATCATCCGGCGAACCGCCGGACGGCACCCGAGGCGCCGCCGGCGACTCAGAGCGCGTCGAGGCCGCGTTCACCGGTACGGACCCGGACCACGTCGTCGACCGACGTGACCCAGACCTTGCCATCGCCGATCTTGCCGGTACGGGCGGAGTTCACCACCGCGTCCACGACCTTCTCGACGTCGATCTCGTCCGTCACCACTTCGACCTTGATCTTCGGTAGGAACTCCACCGTGTACTCGGCACCCCGGTACACCTCGGTGTGGCCCTTCTGCCGGCCGTATCCCTGCACCTCGCTCACGGTGAGCCCGGCGACGCCCAGGGCGTGCAAAGCCTCCTTCACCGCGTCGAGCTGGTATGGCTTAATGACCGCGGTCACCAGCTTCATGCTCAGTCCTTCCATGTCAGAGAACTTAACCGGCGACCTTCTCCGCCGACGCCGTCTTGCCGTCGACGTCCGCTGCTTCGGGCTTGGTGCTGGTGAGCCCGGCCATCGCGAAGGCGCCGCCGCCGCCCGCGCCGCCGCTCGGGGTGAGCTCGTAGCCGGTCTCGCCGTGGTCGGCGATGTCGATGCCCGAGATCTCGGCCTCCGTGGAGACCCGCAGGCCCTTCGCCGCCTTGATGATCAGGGCGATCGCCGCGGCGATGGCGAAGGAGTAGAGCGTCACGACGAGGCTGCCCAGGGCCTGGCGGCCGAGCTGGGTCACGCCGCCGCCGTAGAACAGGCCCTCGCTCGCGTTGAGGATCTTGGGATCGGTGATGCCGGCGTTGACCTGCGCGGTCGCGAAGAAACCGATCGCCAGCGAGCCGATCCAGCCGCCGACGAAGTGCACGCCGACGACGTCGAGCGAGTCGTCGTAGCCGAGCCGGTACTTCAGCCCGACCGCGAGGGCGCAGACGGCACCGGCGATCAGGCCGATCAGCACCGCCGGCACC
The DNA here is from genome assembly GCF_040682215.1 of Actinoplanes sp. NPDC051346. Lineage (NCBI taxonomy): Bacteria > Bacillati > Actinomycetota > Actinomycetes > Micromonosporales > Micromonosporaceae > Actinoplanes > Actinoplanes sp. NPDC051346. The sequence goes on from NZ_JBFBAJ010000020.1 coordinate 6,935, forward strand.
GGTGCGACGAAGCCACAGGCCGGGGTGATCGCGACCAGGCCGGCGACCGCGCCGGAGGAGGCGCCGACGAGCGTGGGCTTGCCGTCGCGGATCCACTCCACGACGACCCAGCCGACCAGGGCGGCCGCCGTGGCCACCTGGGTGTTGATGAAGGCGAAGACGGTGGTGCCGTCGACGGTGAGCTCGGATCCGGCGTTGAATCCGAACCAGCCGAACCACAGCAGGCCGGCGCCGAGGGCGACGAACGGCACGTTGTGCGGGCGCATGTTCTCCCGCGGCCAGCCCACACGCTTGCCGAGGATGAGGCACAGCGCCAGCGCGGCGGCACCGGCGTTGATGTGGACCGCCGTGCCGCCGGCGAAGTCCAGCGCGCGGATCTTCGAGCCGATGAAGCCGCCGCCCCACACCCAGTGGGCGACGGGGACGTAGACCAGGGTGAACCAGGCCAGCGCGAAGATGACCCAGCCGGCGAACTTCATGCGGTCCGAGACCGCGCCGCTGATCAGGGCGACGGTGATGACGGCGAACATCATCTGGAAGCCCATGAAGGCGTAGGTGGGGATGCCGGTGGAGGCGCCGAAGAACAGCCACTCCTCGGTGATCCCGTCGGTGCCCGTACCGAAGTACGAGAAGTTGCCGATGACCGTGTTGAGACCCTCGCTGCCGTTGACCCCGAAGGCCAGGGTGAAGCCGTAGAGAACCCAGAGGATGGAGATGAGCCCGATGCACGAGAAGCTCATCATCATCATGTTCAGTACGCCCTTGGACCGGTTCAGGCCACCGTAGAACAGCGCGAGACCCGGAGTCATGAGCAAAACGAGCGCAGACGACAGGAGCAACCAGGCGGTATTGCCGGTGTTGATCTCCACGCTGCCTCCTCTCGGATAGGTGTCCTTCAGCGCTTGCCCACGGCGCGGGGGCCGTGCGGGCAACGCGGGTCCGGCTCCGAGGCAGCGTTGCGCCGGTCGACCGGTGTGTGGCGCAGCCTTCCGGTCGGCTGTTTCGCGCAGGGTCAACGCGCGATTTCCAGCAGGTCACCGTTTGTTTCGTACGTGTGAAGAAACTCTCACAAGCGGCGGCTCACCGCAGGGCGTACTCCAAGGTGTGACGCTCGTAGTCGAGCAGGCGGAGGTCCCGCATCGGGCGCCGCAGATGCCCCTTGTGCACGATGCGCACGAAGGCCGGGTCGCCGGCGGCCGCCATCCTGCGGATGCCCTCGACATGGTCGACGATCCGCTTACGGATGGTCCGCACCAGGCGGTGCCGGTCGCGCGGGATCAGACCGTACGCGTCGGCGAAGAGCCGCAGCCGCCGCGGCCGGTTGGGCCGCTTCCACCCCAGCGTGTAGGAATCCCGGTCGCTGAACAGCGGCACCCAGGTCCAGGCCGCGTACGCGACGTCGTAGATCCGCGCGCCCGGCGAGGCCAGGTCGAAGTCGATCAGGGCGAGGGTGCCGTCCGGCCGCCAGACCACGTTGTGCGGTGCGGCGTCGTGGTGGCAGATCACCTCGGTGTCCGGCGGGGGCGGGCCGAAGCTGCGCCAGACCGCGCCCGGCGGCGGCTGGAAGCCGTACTGCGCGTCGTGGAACATGCGCAGCATCGTGGCGACCGTGACCAGCGCCTCCTCGGTCGTCCAGTGCGGGGCGAGCGGGTATTCCCCGCACTCACCGTCCAGGTACGACAGGACCTCGCGGCCCTTCTCGTCCATGCCGAGGGCATGCGGAGACCCCGTGAAACCCACCTGCTGCAAGTGGTTCAGCAGCGAGTGCACGGCCGGCGTCCACGGCCCGGCGTTTCGGCGCACCGTGTCGCCGAGCTTCGAGACCGTGCTGACGTTGCCGCCGTGCAAGGGGATCTCGCGACTGCTGTCGGGAGCGCTGCGCTCCTGCGTCACCCACGACCTCCCCTGGAAGTTCCCCGTCTCACGGGCTTGCCGCCCCTTCACGGGCTCACCGCTCTCGAGCCTACGCGTCGGCGCCAAGCAGGGCCTCGACGAAGGCGGCGGGCTCGAACGGCGCGAGATCGTCCGGGCCCTCGCCCAGACCGACCAGCTTGACCGGGATGCCCAGCTTGCGCTGCACGGCGATGACGATGCCGCCCTTGGCGGTGCCGTCGAGCTTGGTGAGCACGACGCCGGTGACGTCCACCACCTCGGTGAACACCCGGGCCTGCTCGAGGCCGTTCTGGCCGGTCGTCGCGTCCAGGATCAGCAGGGTCTCGTCGACCGGGCCGTGCTTCTCCACGACCCGCTTGACCTTGCCCAGCTCGTCCATCAGCCCGACCTTGTTCTGCAGCCGGCCGGCGGTGTCGATCAGCACGGTGTCCACGCCGACGTCGATACCCCGTTTGACGGCGTCGAACGCCACGCTGGCCGGGTCACCACCCTCGGGTCCCCGCACGGTCTCGGCGCCGACCCGCTCGCCCCAGGTGGTGAGCTGGTCCGCGGCGGCGGCCCGGAACGTGTCGGCGGCGCCCAGCAGCACCGTGCGCCCGTCCGCGACCAGCACCCGGGCGATCTTGCCGCAGGTGGTGGTCTTTCCGGCGCCGTTGACCCCGACGACCAGCACGGTCGCCGGACGACCGTCGTGCGGCGCGGTGCGCAGACTGCGGTCGAGGTGGGGGTCGAGCGCGGCGGTCAGCTCCTCGGCGAGCTGCTCCCGGACCCCGGCGACCGTCCGCGTGCCGAGCACCCGCACCCGCTCGCGCAGGCGCTCCACGAGGACCTGGGTGGCCTCGACGCCCACGTCGGCGGTGATCAGGCTGTCCTCGATCTCCTCCCAGGCGTCCTCGTCCAGGTGGTCCCGGGAGAGCACGCTGAGCAGCCCGCGGCCGAGGACGCTCTGGGAGCGGCTGAGCCGGGCCCGCAGGCGCACCAGGCGGCCGGCGGTCGGCTCGGGCTTCTCGAGGGCCGGCTTCGCCTCGACGACCGGCTCCTCGACGACCGGCGGCTCGACGGGACGCTCGACCAGCGGCGGCAGCGTCTCGGTTGCCGGCGGGACGCCGGGACGCTCGAGCGTGGTCGTACCCGTCCGGCTCTCGGGCAGGCTCTGCCCCGGAGGCGGGAGCTCACGCCGCCGCAGCCGCGGCACGACGAGACCGACGGCCCCGACGATGAGCACCGCGAGCAGAATCAGGGAGGCGACCACGTATTCCATGTACGAAATCCTGACAGATGGGCCGGAGGCGCGTGGTGCCACCCGTCCGTGTCGCCGGACACGCCGTGACCCCGCACCCGCCGGTCGCCGTCGCCCTCCGCGCGGACCTGGGGCGCCGCCCCTCCCCCGCCCCGCCGGATACGCCCGGTGATCATGAAGTGGCCGAAAGCTCGCTGGCGAAATCCCGGGTCGGTGAGGAGGATGGCAGCATGGCTCTCACCACGGCGGCCCTGTGACCGCGCACCTGCTCATCGGGCCGGTGCTGCGCCGAGTCGTCGGCGACAAGGCGACCTTCTGGGTGGAGACCACCGGCCCGGCCCGGGTGCGGGTCGAGGCCGACGGCGGGGGCGCCGGGTCCGCGCTCACCTTTTCCGCGTACGGGCACCACTACGCGATCGTGATCGTCGAGGGCCTGCGCCGCGGCGAGGCGAGCGAATACGCGGTGTGGCTCGACGACCGGCAGGTGTGGCCGCAGCCGGACTCGCCCTACCCGCCGAGCGTGATCGTGACCCGCCCTGCCGAGGACTCGGACCACCCGGTCAGCATGATCTTCGGCTCCTGCCGCGAGGCCACCCCGCACGCGACCGGCCGCAAGCTGCCACCAGACGCCCTGGACGCGTACGCCCGACGGCTGATGACCGATCCCAGCAACCCGCGGTTGCGCCCCGACCTCGTGGTGCTCCTCGGCGACCAGGTCTACGCCGACAAGACCTCGGCCAAGGTACGGCGCTTCCTGCGCCGCCGCCGCGCGGCGGGCCAGGACGGCCCGGCCGACGAGGTCGTCTCGTTCGACGAGTACACCAAGCTCTACCTGGAATCGTGGCGCGACCCGGAGGTCCGCTGGCTGCTGGCCACCGTGCCGAGCGTGATGATCTTCGACGACCACGAGATCATCGACGACTGGAACACCTCGGCGTCCTGGCGCTCGGACATGTCGGCGCAGCCCTGGTGGGCCGAGCGCATCGCGAGCGGCCTGGCGTCGTACTGGGTCTACCAGCACCTCGGCAACCTGAGCCCGGACGACCTGGTCGCCGATCCCCTGCTCGCGAAGATCACCGCGGTCCCGGACGCGACAGACCTGCTGCACGACTTCGGCATTTCGGTCGACTCGCCGTCATCGGCGGAGAACACGGACCGGCCGTACCAGTGGAGCTTCGCCCTCGACCTGGGCCGCACCCGCCTGGTGATGCTCGACAACCGCTGCAACCGCGTCCTGACCCCGGCACGCCGGGAGATGCTGCCGGCCGCGGAATGGGCCTGGTTCGTCGACCAGGCGCACGGCGACTACGACCACCTGGTGATCGGCTCGTCCCTGCCCTGGCTCATGCCGCCCGCGATCCACCACGTCGAAGCCTGGAACGAAAAGCTGACGTCCAAGCCCGGCACCCGTCGCGCGATCCTCGCGGAGATCATCCGCAGGGCCGTCGACCTGGAGCACTGGGCGGCCTTCTCGCGCTCCTTCGACGCCCTGACGGAGCTCTGCCGCCGCCTGGGCGAAGGGGGCGAGGGCGCACCCCCCGAGCGCGTCGGAGCGGGCGGCGCGTACGCACCCCCGGCCACCATCAGCGTGCTCTCCGGCGACGTGCACCACTCGTACGTGGCCAGGGCCCAGCTCGGGCCCGCGGTCCGCACCCCGGTGCACCAGCTGACATGCTCGCCGATCCACAACCAGGTGCCGGCGCCGATGCGGCCGCTGATGCGCCTGAGCTGGTCCCGCGTGGCAGCCCGGGGTATGCGCGCCCTGGCCAGGTCGGCGGGCGTGAAGCGGCCCCCGCTGACCTGGAAGAGGCTGGCCGGGCCGTACTTCGGCAACGCGGTCAGCACCCTGCGCCACACGGATGCCCGCGCGGAGGTCGAGGTCGAGGGCACGACCAAGGACGGCAACCTCTTCACGGTGGCCGCGGTCCGCCTGACGGACTGATCCCCAATCCAGTTCGGACTTGGCACCTTCATCACTGCGTTGTATTGTCCCTACATCCCTACTTCCTAGGGTCAGAGTATGATTCGAGTATGACAAGGCGGATCACCGTGAGTCTCCCCGACGACGTAGCCACCTACCTCGCCCAACACCCCAACAGTTCCGCGATCGTCACCGAGGCGGTGCGCTCCCATATGCAGCGCAGCGCCGCCACCAGAGCAATGCTGGAAGCGGCGGGTTTCACCATCACCGATGAGGGGGTGGCCCGCTGGCGCGACAAGCTGCGCCGCCCCACGGAAGCTCAGCGCGCCGAGAGCCGTCGCAGGCTCGACGCGATCGAGGCCGGACGCTGGCCCGACCAGGAGCCGACGGCATGAACGACCAGCAGAACGAGATCCGGGCCGTGCTCGACAGTTCCGCGATCCGGTCCTATGCCAAGGGCCACGTCCATGTCGGCGAGGTGATCACTGAGGTCGCTGACGAACGCGCATTCGTCGGCATTCCGGCGACCGCTCTCCTCGAGGCTCTCGGGCACTGCGAGGGTGACAAGATCGCCCGCGCCCGCCTCGACATCCTGGTTCACCTGCCCGGCACCCTGACGCTCGACCTGACGGCCGAGACCGCGGGCCGCGTGGCCGGCACCGTCGCCTTCACCGGCGGCGACCTGGCACGTTCGCATGCGGTGTGGGCCTCCCTCGAGCACTCGGCCGCCTACCTGACGGCCGAACCGCAGAAGTCCACACGTCTCATCGCCGAAGACCGGATCATCATCGTCCCGGCCGAAGACGCATAACCGAGACGACATTGTCGTAGGCGCGGTCCACTATGGCGGGGTGGCTTCCCGGACCGCGCCCACGGCGCAGGTTTTCTCTCGCCGGCCGACGCGTGGCTAGGCGCCCATCCAGAGCAGCTCGGCGACCGAGCGTCGTTCACGGGCCGAGGGAATCGGGTGTTCGAGCGAGCCGGCGCCGGCCGGCACCCGGCCGATCGCCGACATGGTGGTGACCTCCCAGTGGTCGGGCACGCCGAATTCGGCCGCCACGCCGTCGCGGTCGAACGCCCGGAACTGCCGGACGAACAATCCGAGGGCCTGGGCCTGGATGGTCATGTGCGCGACCGCCTGGCCGAGGTCGTACTGCGCGAACTCCGAGTAGTCCCAGTCGGTGTCCTCGACATACCGGTGGGCGAGGTTCACCACCAGGAGGCTGGCCGCCGGCGCCCAGCGTCCGGAGCTGGCGGCGAGGTGACGCACCAGCCGCCGGTGCGTGTCGTCGCCTCGGCGGCCGATCACGAACGCCCAGGGCTGCGAGTTCCCGGCGGAGGGGGCCCAGCGTGCCGCCTCCACCAGCAGCTCGACCTGTCCCGGGTCGGCCTCGAACTCGGGATCGAACGTTGTCGGGCTCCAACGCGCGGCGAGCATCGGATGCAGCCCGGGCGGGATCAGGTCGTCCGGCATCCGCACAGCCTGCCACAGGGGCTTTCGTGGGTGAGGGCCGCCGGGCGCGGGGTGTCAGGCGGGGAGGGCGAGAGCCTTGCGCAGGTAGGGCAGGTCATGCGACCCCGTCCACCGGTAGCCGAGCAGCTTGGCCGCCCGGGCCCCCCGGATCACCCGGTCGTCGTCGTCCACGAAGAGCACCCACGGCGCCTCGGTGTTGAGGGCGGCGCTGGCCTGGGCGAAGAATTCCGGGGCCGGCTTGTGGATCTTCAGTTCCCACGAACTGATCACCGCGTCGAACTCGTCGGCGAGGCCGAGCGACTCGAGATCTGGCCGGAGCCGGTCCGTCGCGTTGGTGGCCAGAGCGACCGGGCGGCCGGCGGCGCGGGCCTCCCGGACGAACGCCAGCACCTCCGGGTCCACCGTGCCTCGATGCTTCTGCCACTCGGCGACAGCAACGGCAGCTTGGTCCTCGGGGAGGGGCAGGCGCTTGGCGACCAGGAGCATCCACTCCGCGTCGGTGATCTCTCCGGCCACGGCCGGGCGGAGGAGGTCCCAGGAGAACGCCGTCTGCGACAGGGAGCCTGCCGGCAGGGAGTGTTCGGCCTCGACCGCCGAAGCGACGGCGGGATCCCAGCGGCGGACCACGCCGTCCAGGTCGATGAGCATGGCCCGGGCGGGTTGGCGCAGCATGCGGCGAACGATCCTCTCTCGACGACTTCCCCTGAGCGGCGGCGCGGCAGTGGAGGCACGCGGTGCGGCCACTCAGACGCCCAAGATTACGCCGAGCCCGAGCGTGCGTGACCCGGCCCTCGCTCAGTCCTCCAGCTCCCGGTTCAGCCGCTGGCTGATCACCTGGGTGACGCCGGAGCGCATCGTGACGCCGTACAGTGCGTCGGCGACCTCCATGGTCCGCTTCTGGTGGGTGATGATCAGGAGCTGGCTCTTCTCCCTGAGCTGCTGGAACAGCGTGATCAAGCGCCCGAGGTTGACGTCGTCGAGGGCCGCCTCGACCTCGTCCATGATGTAGAAGGGGCTGGGGCGGGCGCGGAAGATGGCGCAGAGCATCGCCACGGCGGTCAGGGACCGTTCTCCACCCGACAGCAGCGAGAGACGCTTGATCTTCTTGCCGGGCGGGCGGGCCTCGACCTCCACGCCCGTCGTCAGCATGTCCTCCGGGTCGGTCAGCACCAGGCGGCCCTCGCCGCCGGGGAACAGCACCTGGAAGACCGTCTGGAACTCGCGGGCGGTGTCCTCGAACGCCGACGCGAAGACCTCCAGGATGCGGTCGTCCACGTCCTTGACCACGGTGAGCAGGTCCTTGCGGGTGGCCTTGAGGTCCTCGAGCTGGTCCGACAGGAACTTGAACCGTTCCTCCAGCGCCGCGAACTCCTCCAGGGCGAGCGGGTTGACCTTGCCGAGCAGGGCGAGGTCGCGTTCCGCCTTGTTGGCGCGCTTCTCCTGGGTGGGGCGGTGGAACGGCACCGGCTCCGGTACGTCCTTGCCGTCCTTCTCCGCCAGCGCCACCTCGGCCTGCGTCGGCGGCACGAGCTGGTCGGGCCCGTACTCGGCGACGAGGGTTTCGACGTCGAGGGAGAAGTCCTCGGCCGCCTTGGCCTCGAGCTGTTCGATGCGCATCCGCTGTTCGGCGCGGGCCACCTCGTCGCGGTGGACCTCGCTGGTGAGGCGGTCGAGCTCGGCGACGAGGCGCTTGGCGGAGGCGCGTACCTCCGACAGCTCCGCCTCTCGGGCCGTACGCGCGCGGGCCAGCTCGTCGCGGACCTCGACCGCGGCGGTCAGCGAGACCGCCACCCGGGCCAGCGCCGACGCCGCGCCCAGCGCGACCGCCTTGGCCACCTCGGCGCCGCGGGCGCGGGCCGCCCGGCGGGCCGCCGCCCGTTCGCGGGCCTGGCGCTCGGCGTTGGCCTGGCGCAGCAGCGAGTCGGCCCGGCCGGCGATCGAGGAGACGCGCTCCTCGGCCGTACGCACGGCGAGCCGCACCTCCATCTCGTTCTGCCGGGCCTGGGGCACGAGCGCGGCGAGCCGGTCGCGTTCCTCGGTGGACGGCTCCTCGTCGATCGGGGTGGACTCGGCGAGGCGCAGCCGTTCCTCGAGTTCGGTGAGGCCGGCGAGGTCGCGGTCGCGGTTGGCCTCGGCCTTCGAACGGGAGGCGCCGAGCCGCTCGGACTCGGCCTTGGCGGAGCGCGCTGCGGCGCCCAGCTCGGCGAGGCGACGGGCGGCCGCGTTGCGTTCGCCCTCGGCGGCGCGCTTGGCGGCGGCCGCGACGTTGACCGCTTCCTTGTGCGTGGCGACCTCGGCGCGGGCGTCGGCGAGCCGCTCCTTCAGTTCGCCGATGGACTGCTCGGCGGCCTCCCGGTGGGCGTGTGCCTCGTCGACGGCGGCCTGCACCTCGATGTAGCTGGTGGCCTTGCCGGAACCGCCGGCCGCGGCGTGGGCGCTGAGGACATCACCGTCGGGGGTGACCGCACGCAGTTCGGCGTTCTGGGCGACGAGCCGGGTGGCGGCGGCGAGGTCCGGCACGAGGACGACGTCGCGCAGGGCCCGGTGGAGCGCCGGTCGGATCGTCTCGGGGCAGTCGATGACGTCGGGCGCCCAGGTGGCGCCCTCCGGCAGCGACGGCCGCAGGGAGTCGAGCGATCCCTGCATGCCCGGCGCCGCGGGGCCCGCGACGACCAGGGCGGCGCGGCCCGCGTCGGCGATCTTGAGCGTACGCATGGCCTCGACGGCCTCGTCGATCCCGCTGAGGGCGACCGCGTCGGCGAGCGCGCCCAGCGCCGCGGCGAGGGCGGCCTCGTGTCCGGGCCGGACGGTCAGCATCGACGCGAGGCTGCCGAGCAGGCCGGGGACCTGGTCGGCCTTGCCGAGCAGCGCGCCGGCGCCGTCCTTGCGCTTGAGGCCGAGGGCGAGCGCCTCCTCGCGGGCCTTCCAGCTCGCGGCGTCCTTCTCGGCCGTGCGCTCCGCGTCGGAGAGCTCCTTGACCACGGCGGCGGCCCGGTCGTGGGCGGCGACCGCGTCGGCGTGACGGGCGTCCAACTCCACGTTGTCCCGGTCCGCCTCGGTCGACTCCGCGGAGACCGCGTCGACCTCGGCCTGGGCGGCCTCGGCGCGGGTCAGGGCGTCGGTGTGCGCGGTGGCGAGGCGTTCGATCTCCTCGGCGGCGCTTCCGGTGCGGGCCCGGGCCGCGTTCACCTGCCCGGTCAGCTTGGCGAGGCCCTCGCGCCGGTCGGCGATCGCCTTGGCCGCCGTACGCAGGGCGCCCTCGGCCGCGGCCAGCTGGCGTTCCAGCTCCTGGCGGTGCTCGACCGCCTCGGCCAGCCGCATCTGGTCCTCGGTGAGGGCCTCCCGCAGCTCGTCTTCCTGCTCGCGGACCCGTTCGGCCTCGGCGACGAGCTGGTCGGGGTCGCGGCCGGTGCGTTCCTCGTCGCCGGGGGCGGCGAGGTGGCGCAGCCGTTCGGAGGCGAGCTGCTCGGTGGAGCGGAACCGCTCCTGGAGGGTGGACAGCTTGTACCAGGTGTCCTGGGCCGCCTGCAGCAGCGGGGCGTCCTCGGCGTGCTGGGCTTCGAGGTCGGCGAGCCAGCGCTGCACCTCGCGGTTCTCGTCCTCGACCTGCTGGCGGCGCTCGCGCATCGCCGACTCGTCGGCGATCTCCTTGTCCAGGGTGGTACGCAGCGTGTGCAGGTCGTCGGCGAGCAGCCGCAGCCGGGCGTCGCGCAGGTCGGCCTGGATGCCGGCGGCGCGCCGGGCGACCTCGGCCTGCTTGCCGAGCGGCTTGAGCTGGCGGCGCAGCTCGGCGGTGAGGTCGTTGAGGCGGTTGAGGTTGGTCTGCATCGCGTCGAGCTTGCGGATCGCCTTCTCTTTGCGCTTGCGATGCTTGAGGACGCCGGCGGCCTCCTCGATGAAGGCGCGGCGGTCCTCCGGCTTGGCGTGCAGCATGGCGTCGAGCCGGCCCTGGCCGACGATGATGTGCATCTCCCGGCCGATGCCGGAGTCGCTCAGCAGTTCCTGGATGTCGAGCAGGCGGCAGGAGCTGCCGTTGATCTCGTATTCGCTCTCGCCGGAGCGGAACATCCGGCGGGTGATCGACACCTCGGTGTAGTCGATGGGCAGGGCCCCGTCGCCGTTGTCGATCGTGAGGGTCACCTCGGCGCGGCCGAGCGGCGCGCGCCCGGCGGTGCCGGCGAAGATGACGTCCTCCATCTTGCCGCCGCGCAGCGCCTTGGCGCCCTGCTCGCCGAGAACCCAGGCGATGGCGTCGACGACGTTGGACTTGCCGGAGCCGTTGGGGCCCACCACACAGGTGATGCCCGGCTCCAGCCGCAGCGTCGTCGCGGAGGCGAAGGACTTGAAGCCCTTGACCGTCAGACTCTTGAGGTGCACGGGACTCCGGGGGTCGCGGTTTGCTCTCCGGCAGGAGGTTACCCGCAGGTGCGGGCCATGTCCGTGCACGCCGCGCGTCCCGGATCCTATCCATCTGAGGCTGTTACCACCCGCTTGTCGTTTTTAGCGGGCGAATTCGCGGTCGAGACAGGCGCGCAAAGCGACGAAGCAGGCGCGAACAGCAATAAGGATGATGCGGATTTGGCACGCATCTCAAAAAAGTGCGCGCCGCCACTATGTGTGGAGGCGCGCTTTTCTGTGTGCGTTACGTGGTACGAGGGGGACTGCGGGCACCCGATCACGGCGCCACGCGGAGCTCAGGTCAGCGCGGGCTCGGTCAGCCGCATCAGATCGTCCGCCTCGGCGGCCGCCGCCGCGAGCCGGTCGTTCTCCGCCCGTAGACGGGTGATCTCGAACTCCATAGCCTGCACCCTGGAACGCAGCCGGGTGACCTCGTCGAGCAGGCGCCGATCGGGCGCCGCACCTACGTGGCCGTAGAGGGCCTTCGCCATGACTTCTCCTTGTGAGACACTGCGTCTCTTGTGTAAGCGCTGCCGAAAAGGCCGGCCAAACGCGCGCCCAGTGGTTTCCGCACCTGCTCCCACGGACACGCGTGAGGCGCAGTAACCTGCACCCGTTAACGTATGTGGGTTGCAGAGTTATCCGCGCTCAGGACTCGACTGAGCACAGATGGGCGCGACTGGCGACTCTTCTATGGTGCGCCGATGACCAGGCTCCGTCAAGCCGTGGACAACGCGCCGACCCCCGTCTACCAGTGAATCACGCCACCTTGGCACGCTACCCGGGCTTCGATCAAGCATTTTCGCCGTCCGAGCGACACTCACCCAGGTCGGTGGCCACTTGGTGCCACGCGACGGTGACGGCGTGCAGCAGTTGATCAAAAGCGGAATCCATCGCCGCGAGGACCGCTCCCGTCCGATCATCGCCGGCGAGTCGATCAAGGAGCACCTGCTGGCGCTCCAGATACCGGTCGCAGTCGTGCAGCAGTTCGAGATGTCTCTGGTCGAGCATGCCCGTCCGCGTACCGGGTTGGGAGGCGCGGCAAACGCCGCCGAGCGCCTACGGACCGTGCGGCGCCCCGCCCGCACCGAAGGGCCGAACCCGAAATGGTGGGTCTCTACCTGAAGGGAGCCTTAGATCTTCCTTAGCTGGTTTGCCGCGTATCGACCGGACTGCTTACCGTCGCCCGGGTCGAATTTCCTCGATCCCTTCCGACGACGGAGGCAGAACGTTGCGCGGGCCGATCGAGCAGACCGACACCGAACAGCAAGGACAGGCCGGACGGCATCGGCGGCAGTTGCCGGCGGCGCTGCGTGTGGCCCTGCCGGTCGGCGGTGTGCTGGCCGCCATCGGCGTCGGCGCGGCCCTTCTCCCCTCGGACTTCACCGGCTCGGGCTCGGTCGCTGAGCGGCCTGTCGCCGCCGTGGCGCCGGCCGCCGGCGCCGGGACACCCGGTGCCGGGAGTGGCACCGCCGGCTCGCCCAACGCACCGGGCACCTCGGCAGCACCGGCACCCTCTTCGAAGCCCCCCACCACCAAGCCCGCGGCGAAGAAGACCACGGCACCGCCGGCACCGAAGAAGGCTCCGGTGAAGACCCGCAAGGCGACAGTGCGCAATGCCGAGGTGGCGCCCGGCCTCGCGGGCCAGGAGTCCGAGGTCATCCGATTGGTCAACGCCGAGCGGGACCGGGCCGGCTGCGGCCCGGTCGACCTGGACACCAAGTTGCGTACGGCGATGCGCCTGCACGTCCAGGAGCTCGGCACCCACGACGACCTCTACATCAGCCACGTCAGCGACGACGGCCGTGACTTCGGCCAGCGGGCGCGGGAGCAGGGCTACGACGATCCAGGCGGCGAGAACGTGGCCCGGGGGCAGAGCGACGCCGCCGATGTCATGACGGCGTGGATGAACAGCCCCGGCCACCGCGCCAACATCCTCAACTGCGACTTCAAGGCGATCGGCGCCGGCGCGGTCAAGGGCGTCGATGGCACGATCGTGTGGGGCCAGCTTTTCGGGCGTTCCTGACCCAGGAGTCCGCAAACCCGACAAAAGGGTCAAAGATCTGTCGGCTAGTCGACAGCCTCCCCTTCGTTCGCACCGCTGCGTCGTTGCAGCCTTCGTGATAACGCCCCCGACGCGCCCGCAGTGCTGACCGCATGCGCATCTGTCTGCTCACCGGGGGCGGGTATCCGTTCCGCCGGGACGCGCTAGGCGGCTGGTGCCGGACCCTCGTCGACGGTCTCGGCCGGTTCCGCTTCGACCTGGTCACCGTCTCGGACCGCGAGCCGCCGGGAGGTCCGGCGTATCCGCTGCCCGCCCACGTGACGTCCGCGCGGACGGTGGCGCTGCCCCGCGAGACAACGCGGCGCGAGGGCAGGGACGAGAACGCCACCGCCGCGGCCGTGATGCTGTGCCGAGGGCTGGTCCTGGAGCAGGACGACCTGTTCGCCCGGGGCCTGATCGGCCTCGCGGGGCTGGCCGAGGGCGGCAGCCTGGCCGCCGGCACCCCGCTGAACGCCGTACCCCTGGCGGACGTGCTGCTGGAGGCGTGGCGGGCCGGGCGGACCTCGGGCGCCGACGAGCGGTTGCCGCGGCTCAGTCTGCGGGACGCCCGGACGGCGGCGACGCTGCTGCGCCACGCTGCCCGGGCGCTGGCCGTACCGCTGCCGCCGGTGGATCTGGTGCACTGCGTCGGCGGCACGACCCCGCTGCTGGCCGCGCTGGCCGGCCGCTGGCGTACCGGCACGCCCTTGCTGCTCACCGAGGCCCGGGCGCCGGTGGCCAAGCTGCGGGCGAACGAGGAGCGGCTGTCCCCCGCTGTGCAGACCGTCCTGCGCCGCTTCCGCCGGGCCGTGGCGCGCACCGGGTACGCCGAGGCCGGGCTGATCGCGCCGCTCAGCGAATACCACCACTCCTGGGCGCTGCGGCACGGCGCCGAGCCGGGCCGGCTGGTTCCGGTGCCCGCCGGCGTCGATCCGGTCGACTTCCCGTGCGCGCCGGAGTCCCGCAATCCGCCGGCGATCGTGTGGGCGGGCAACGGCGGACCGGAGAGCGGCCTGGCCTGCCTGCTCGCCGCCTTCTCCCGGATAGCCGCCGCCGTGCCGGGGACGGTGCTGCACCTGGTCGGTGTCACCGCCGCACACGAGGACCACTGCGCCGAACAGGTCGAACGCACCGGGCTCGGCCGGGCCGTCCGCCTGCATCCGCTACCCGCCGACCCGCGCGACCGGTACGCGGTGGGCCACCTCGTCGTGCACCTGCCGGGACCGTCGGACCCGCCGTACCGGTTGATCGAGGCCATGATGTCGGGCCGCGCGGTCGTCGGTGCCGACGTCGGACCCGTCGCCGAGACGCTCGGGGACGCCGGCGTCGTGGTGCCCCTGGATCCCGAGGCCCTCGCGGACGCGTGCACGGCCCTGCTCACCGCGCCGGCCCGGCGGCGCGCTCTCGGCGACGCCGCACGTCGCAGGGCCCTGGCCTGCTTCACCGCGGACCGGGTCGTCCGCGTCTACGGCGCGCTCTACACCGACCTGGCCGGCCCGGCGCCGGCTCCCTCCTACGAGCTGACCCTGGCCGTTCCCGCCCCGCGCGACGCGCGCCCGGCCACGGTGCGATGGCTCGCCGGCGCCGGGGAAGACCGGTGACCGCCGACCTCGCGCTGCGCGGCGGCAGCCTGCGCGCGCCGGCCTTCGGCGCCACAGTGCTGCGCTGCGCGCTCTACCTGGGCCCGCTGAGCGTCGCCGTGGCGGCGGCCGGGCCGCTCGCTCGGGTCTCCCGGCCGGTGACCGCTGGGACGCTGCTGCTCGGCTGGAGCGTCGCGCACGCCCTCTCCGGTGTCGGTGCCGTGGTCGCCCGGCGCTGCGGGCGGGGTCCGGCCGCCACGGTCGTCGCGCGAGGATTCGCCGCCGCGGCCGCGTTCTGGGTGGTGCTCGTCCTCGTCGCGCCCGCCGGCCTGGTCGGCGCGGACCGGGGACTCGCCGTCACGGTCGGTCTGTGCGGGCTGCTCTCCCTGGGTACGGTCACCGTCGCGCTGGTGACCCGCACCGAGGCGACGGTGCTCCGATGGAGTCTGCCGTGCTGGTTGCTCGCCGCCGTCGGCATCGCCGGACTGGTCGGCGACACGCTGGCCGAGACGGTGCCGGTCACGGTGCTGATCCCCTTCGCCGTGGCGCTGGCCGCCGCCCGCGCCTTCCGGCCTGTTCTCGGTTCCTCGCCGGTGGGCCGCCTGCGCCCCGACGACCTTCGGTACGGCGGAATCCGACTCCTGCTCGGCGCGGCACAGGCGGCCTGCGTCGCGCTGCTGTGGCACGTGGGCCCGCCGGCCGCCGCCTCGTTGGCGGTGATCCCGGTGCTCGCCGCCGGACCGGTCCTGGAGGCGCTGATCGGCTGGCACCACCGGCAGGTTCAGGCGGGACTCGACGTCTCGGAGAGCGACGGGGAATTCCGCGCGCACCTGAGCGACGTCACCGTCGTGACCGTCGCCGCGCTGCTGCCGCCGCTCGCC
This sequence comes from Actinoplanes sp. NPDC051346, assembly GCF_040682215.1. Lineage (NCBI taxonomy): Bacteria > Bacillati > Actinomycetota > Actinomycetes > Micromonosporales > Micromonosporaceae > Actinoplanes > Actinoplanes sp. NPDC051346. Next base: position 22,366 of record NZ_JBFBAJ010000020.1, read on the forward strand.
GTCGGTACGGCCCTGGCCGCGGCCGCGCTGCGACTGCCGGGCGGGACACGCGCCGCAGTGCTCGTCTTCGCGGGCGGGATCCTGCTCAGCGGCGTCCTGGCGATCACCCTGCTGCTCGGCTGGCGCGGGCGTACCGGGGTCGCGACCCTGCTCGCCATGGCACCGCCGGCCGGGGCGCTCGTGGTTTCCCGGGTCCTGCCCGCCGAGCCGTTGTCCGCCGTCGTCGCCCTGCTGGCGGCGACCCACCTCGCCGGCCTGCTCATCGTTGCCCGTACCGCCGCTGACCCCCGGAGGACGCCGTGAAGACCCTGTTCCCCCCGTACGCGCAACCGTCGCCCGACCTGCCCGTGGATGTCGACACCTGGATCGTGCAGGAACGACCCGGCCCGACCCGGTCGGCACACCAGCGGCTGGGCCGCGTCGACCTCGACTGGGGTGGGCGCTCGCTCGCGGACGTGCTCGCCGACGTGGACGCCTGGCGGGAGGACGGCGTCCAGGGCCTCTTCCTGGACCGGGCGCCGGCCGGGTCGAGCGGGGTCGGTCCGGTGGCGCTGACCGTGCGGCTGGCCGCCCGCCGGGGCCTGCACCGCGTCGTGCTCAATCCGGGCGTGCCCACCCATCCGATGTACCGGGAACTGGGCGTGAAGATCTGCACCTTCGACGGACCCTGGTCGGCCTATCAGGGCTGGGACGGCGACGGGGTCCGGCCCGGCGACGGCCACCTCGTGCACGGGGTGCCGCCGGAGCTGCTGACCGCGGCCCGCCGGCTGATGGGCCGCCGCGGCGCCGGGTTCGGGCTCGCCACCGACGCCGGACCCTTCAGCGCAGCGGCTTCCGGGGGCGGGGCTGGCAGCGGGGGCAGCTGTACGACGAGCGGTTCATGAACTGCTCGCGGCGCATGGCCGCACCGCACCGGTGGCACGGCTGGCCCTCACGGCCGTACGCGTTCAGTGCCCGGTCGAAGTATCCGCTCTCCCCGTTCACGTTGACGTAGAGCGCGTCGAAGCTGGTCCCCCCGGCGACGATCGCCTCGGCGAGGACGTCGCGCACGTGGCCGAGCAGCCGCCGCACCGCCGGCGCGGTCAGCGCGTCCGTCGGGCGGGCACCGTGCAGCTGGGCCCGCCAGAGCGCCTCGTCGGCGTAGATGTTGCCCACCCCGGAGATCAGCGTCTGGTCCAGCAGAGCCCGCTTGACCTCGGTGTGTTTGCGCCGCAGCGCCGCCACGAACGCCTCGTCGTCGAAGAGCGGGTCCATCGGGTCACGGGCGATGTGCGAGATCTCCGCCGGCAGCTCGGCGCCGCCGGAGGAGACCGACAGCCCGCCGAACGTACGCTGATCGACGAAGCGCAGCTCCGGGCCGTCATCGGCGAACTCGACCCGGACCCGCAGGTGGGTCTCCTCCGGGGCGTCGGCCGGTTGCATGAGCAGCTGGCCGCTCATGCCGAGGTGCGCGATGATCGCGTCGCCGGAGTCCAGCGGCAGCCACAGATACTTCCCGCGGCGGGAGACGTCGGTGATCGTGCGCCCCGCGAGCACCGCCGCGAAGTGCACGTCGCCGGGCAGGTGCCGGCGGATCGCACGAGGGTGTCGCACCTCGACCGCCTCGATGCGGCGGCCGGCCACCCACTTGGCCAGGCCCTGACGGACGGTCTCGACCTCGGGAAGCTCGGGCATCGCTCTCCCTTTAGATGGTGTAGGGCCACACGGCCAGCAGGTACGCGCCGTACCAGAGGCCGAAGGCGGCCCAGGCGGCGATCGCGCACATGGCGACGCGGGGGCGGGCCCGGGCCGCCGCGGCTGCGGCCGGCAGGAGCGTCAACAGTACGGGCAGGAGCAGGCGCGGCTTGGAGTGGTAGTAGCCCGCCTGGCCGTACACGAGCACCATCGCGACCACGCCGTAGACGGTGAGCGGCAGCCAGGGACGGCCGGCGAGCGCGGCGGCCGCAGCGGCCGCCGCGACGAGCAGGATGAGCGCGACACTCATCGGCACCCAGCCGTCGCCGACGGTCAGCGTGGCGGTGAGGAAGCCCAGCGTGCTGGAACCGAAGTCGAAGGACGTGCCCCAACCGGCGGTCTGGATCCGGAACCAGGCGTCGGCGTCGCCCACCCGCCATCCGACCCAGCCGAGGAACGCCGGGACCCCGGCGAGCGCGACGCCGGCCGCGAGGAGCGGCGGCCACTTCCTGGCCGGATCGTGGCGGACCGCGACGACCGCGGCGACGGCCAGAGCCACCGCGGCCGCGGCGCCGGTCGGCCGGGTCAGGGCGCAGCCCAGGCCGAGAAGCCCGGCGGCCCACCACACCTTGCGGTGCGCGGCGACGAGCATCCCGGCGACCAGGGCGAGGAACAGGCTCTCCGAGTACGCCATGGAGAGCACGACCGACATCGGCGCCGTGCAGCAGATCGCGACCAGGGCCCAGCCGCCGCGGCGCCCGTACAGGCTCGTGCCGAGCAGATGCAGGGCGACGGCCGCGGCGATCGAGGCGAGCCAGCTCACCGAGAGCGCGGCGGTGCCGGGGTTCAGCCCCAGGTGGGACAGGCCCCGGATGAGCATCGGGTAGAGCGGGAAGAACGCGAGCTCGTTGCCTTCCAGGGTGCCGTCGGCGGCGTACGTGTAGCCCCGCGGATAGCCGGCGGCGGCCCTGACGAACCAGCCGCCGTCCCAGACGAGCAGGTTGGCGCGCAGCCCGGCCGGCTTCTCGGTGGCCCGGTCCAGGCCGACGAGCAGGGCGAGCTGGATGATCCGCGAGAGCGCCAGGATGCCGGCCGCGACGGCAACGCCGTGCCAGCCCCCGGCGGCGTCCCAGAGACGCTGGTTCCGAGCGGCGGCGGGTGCCGCATCCCCGTCCGCGGCCGGGGCGTCGTCCGTGCTGGAGGCCGCCACGCTCACCGGCCGGCGGCGCTTCTGTCGTCGGCCTCGGCGGCGGCGTTGCGGCTGTCGGCCGGCGACAGCTCCGCGTGCCCGCCGCCGGCGACCGCGGGCGGTGGGGTCTCCGCCTCGGCCCGCTCGGTGAGGGTGCGCCAGGCCGCGGCGGCGGCCCGCTGCTCCGCCTGCTTCTTGCTGCGCCCGTCGGATCCGCCGTAGCGCTCCCCGGCCACCACCACCCAGGCGGTGAAGGTCTTGGCGTGGTCCGGGCCGGCGTCGTCGATGACGTAGTCCGGCACGCCGAGGCCGAGCGCCGCGGTCAGCTCCTGGAGGCTGGTCTTCCAGTCCAGTGCGGCGCCCCGGCCGGCCGACTCGGCCATCAGCGGGTCGAACAGCCGGTGGATGACCTCGCTGGCGGTGTCGAGCCCGTGCTCGAGGTAGATCGCCCCGAGCAGCGCCTCCAGGGTGTCGGCGAGGATGCTGGCCTTGTCCCGGCCGCCGGTCGTCTCCTCGCCCTTGCCCAGCAGCAGGTGCGGTCCGAGGCCCTGCGGTCCCAGGGTGCGGGCCACGTCGGCGAGCGCGTGCATGTTGACGACGCTGGCGCGCAGCTTGGCGAGCTGGCCCTCGGGCAGGTCCGGGTGGTTGTGGAACAGCGCCGAGGTGATGACCACCCCGAGGACCGAGTCGCCCAGGAACTCCAGGCGCTCGTTGGTGGGCAGTCCGCCGTTCTCGTACGCGTACGAGCGGTGGGTGAGCGCCCGCTCGAGCAGCTCCGGCTCGAGGGGGACCCCGAAGGCCTCCTCGAGCGGCTCGGTCGAGGGTCGCGGCCGCCGCTTGTCGTTACTCATGAACCACCTCTTGCGCTGTGCGGATCCGGGTCGTGTGGTCCTTGGCCGGGTCCTGGGGAACCGGTGATCAGATCGGCTATGGCCGCGACGGCGGCCTGGCGGTGCAGGGTGGCGGCGAAGCCGATGCCCGCGGCGATGTCGGTGCCGGACGCGGCACCGTGGCAGACGACGACGGTGCCGCCGACTCCGAGCAGCACGGCCGCCCGCGGCGGGACCGCCCCCGAGTGCGGGGCTCCCAGCAGCGCGTACGCCGTTTCGAGGCCTTTGAGCAGAACGTTGCCGGTGAAGCCGTCGGTCACCACGACGTCGGCCGACGCGCCCACGACGACGTCGTTGCCCTCGACCAGGCCGGCGTAGCGGCCACCGGCGGGCAGGTCGAGCTGGGCGAGGACGGCGGGGGCCGCGCGGCGCAGGCGGTCGCCCTTGCCGCGCTCGGTGCCGATGGTGAGGAGCCCGACGCGGGGGGCCGCGACGCCGTGCACCACCGAGGCGTACGCGGCGCCGAGTCGCGCGTGCATGGCCAGGGTCGTCTCGTCGGGGTCGACGGACGAACCCACGTCGAGCAGGACGAGCCGGCCGGCGGCGCTGGGCAGGACGGCGGCGAGGGCGGGACGGCGCACCCCGGGCCAGCGGCCGAGACCCAGTGCCGCGGAGGTGACGGTGGCGCCGGTGTTGCCGGCCGAGACGACGGCGTCGGCCAGGCCCTGGGCGACGGCCAGCACGGCCGAGCGCACGCCGGACTCGACGCTGCTCACGTCCCGGTCCTGGGCCTGCGGGCCGGTCGGTGCCGCGACGGCGCGGACGCGGTCACGGTCTCCCGGGCCCAGGGCAGCGAGAACCGCGTCGGCCGCTTCCACCGGGCCGACGAGCAAAAGTTGAAGGGCCGGATCGGCCTGGCAGGCGCGCAGAGCGCCGTCAACCACGACGGCGGGAGCTTGGTCCCCGCCGAGGAGGTCGACGGCGATCCGCGCGGTGCCCGGCTCCCGCACAGCGCCGGCCGTGAGGCCGGCCTGCGTCGGGCCCGGGGCACCGGACGTTCGCCGCTGCTCAGGCTCGACCCGCCCGATAGTCGGGCGTGTCACTCCTCGAGGCTCAGACCTCGAGGACCTGACGACCGTTGTAGGTGCCGCAGACCGAGCAGGCGGTGTGCGGCAGCTTCGGCGACTTGCACTGGGGGCAGGACACGGTCGAGACCGCGGTCGCCTTCCAGTTCGCCCGGCGGGACCGGGTGTTGCTGCGCGACATCTTGCGCTTGGGGACGGCCACGGTACCTACTCCTCGATCCGGTTTTGCTGATATTGCGGCGAAGCCGCAGTCGGCTGCTCAGCCGACATGGTGCGCAAAGCGGCCCAGCGGGGGTCGACGTCCTCGTGGCTGTGATCGGCCGGGAGGTCGTCGAGATGCACCCCACACTCGGGGCACAACCCAGGGCAGTCCTGGCGGCAGACCGGGTTGGTCGGCAGCGTGAGCACCACCGCGTCGCGGACCGCCGCCTCCAGGTCGATCAGGTCGCCCTGCATCCGGCCCACCTCGTCCTCGTCCGTCGTCTCCTCCGTGGTGCTGTCCTCGTAGGCGAACAGCTCGGCGAGGGAAACGTCGAACGATTGGGAGATCTCGTTGAGGCAGCGCCCGCACTCACCGGAGAGTGAGCCGCGCACGTTGCCGCTGACATACACGCCCTCGGAAACCGACGTCAAGCTCAGATCGAGCTCGAGGTCGGAGCCCACGGGCACCGAGATCAGCTCAAGACCGAGGTCCGCCGGCGCCGGGACGACCCGCTTCAGGGCACGCGTCGACCCGGGCCGGCGCGGGAGCTTCGTCGTGTCGACGACCAGCGGCTGCCTGGGATCGAGGTGTTTCTGCGGTGACTTGGGCATCGTGAGTCCTCAGCCTTGGGATAGGCCGACAGGAAAGGTTACCTGAGCAGGGTCCGTAGCGTCGAATCGACCCCGGCCGCTCAGAACGGCAGGGGGCGTTCGCTGTCCTCGCCCTGGAAGGTGCCGATCTCGCGCAGCGCGTGCATCTTGTCTCGGCCACGCTCTATCGACGCCAGGGCCCGGGTGAGGAACTGTTCGAAGTTGGCCAGCGCGGTGTCGACGTAGTCGTCGACCTCCTCCCGCAGGCGCTGTGCCTCCGCGCGGGCCTCGGAGATGATCCGGGCGCCCTCGTGCTCGGCCGAGACCGTGATCTCGTTCACCGAGACGAGCCGGGCGTGCTCCGTCTCGCCCTCGCTGATGATCCGGTCCGCCTCGCGCTTGCCCGCATCGATGATCTTGTCGCGCTCCTCGAGGAGGGCGACGGCACGGCGCAGGTCGCCGGGGAGCTCCGAGCGCAGCTCGTCCAGGAGCGCCACCATCTCGGCGCGGTCGAACATGAAGTTGGTGCGGGACATCGGGACGGACCGTGCCTGCTCCACCATGGAGATGATCTCGTCGATGCGGTCGAGCGGATCCACCGGCGCCTCACTCCTGTCAGACAGCACTCACGCTGAGTGGTGCGATCACGTTACTGCCGAACCCGGCGACGAGGTCGAGAAGGCCACGCCGTCAGTTTTGCCGCAGCCTCGTCACGAGCCGCTCCCCGACGAAGTCGGGCACGTACGCCGACGCGTCCCCACCCCACTTGACCACGTCCTTGACCAGACTGGAAGAGAGGAAGGAGTAGAGCGGGTTGGTCGGCATGAACAGGGTCTCCACGCCGGAGAGCCCGATGTTCATCTGCGCCATCTGCAATTCGTAGTCGAAGTCGCTGACCGCGCGCAGACCCTTGATCACCACGGCGGCGTCCTGCGTCCGGCAGAAGTCGACCAGGAGGCCGTGGAACGACTCGACGCGGACGTTGCCGTACTTGGCGGTCGCCTCGCGGAGCATGCCGATCCGCTCGTCGACGCTGAACAGGCCGGTCTTCGAGTGATTGATCAGCACTCCGACGATCACCTCGTCGAACAGCCGGCTGGCCCGCCCGACGATGTCGAGGTGGCCGTTGGTGACGGGATCGAAGGATCCGGGGCAGACCGCTCGTCTCATGATCGGCGACCGTACCAAAGTGTGGTCTCGCCGTAGCGGCGACTGCGCTCGTCGGTGATGCCGTCCACCCACCCCAGCGGCTCGCCGCGGACCGCCGTCCGCGAGGAGCGCTCGAAGGTCACCACGGCGTCCGGTGCGAGCCAACCGTGGTCCAGGAGCAACTGCTGCACCTCGGCGACCTCGTCGTCGGTGACCGCGTACGGCGGATCGGCGAACACGACGTCGTAGGGCCCACCCTCCGGAGGGGCGGCGATCACCTGGGCGACCTTGCCGGTGACCAGCCGCGCGGCGTCGCCGACGCGCAGCGCCACGATGTTGTCGCGGATGACCCGGGCCGCCTTGCCGTCCGCCTCGACCAGCAGCGCGTGCGCCGCGCCGCGCGACAGCGCCTCCAGGCCGATCGCGCCGGAGCCCGCGTAGAGGTCGGCGAAGCGGGCGCCCTCCAGGTCGACCATCGTGCCCAGGGCACTGAAGTACGCCTCCCGCACCCGGTCGGCGGTGGGTCTGGTGAGCGAGCCGGGCGGTGCGGCCAGCCGGCGACCGCCATGGGCGCCGGCGATGATCCTGGTCATGCGGCGTCGCGCGAGAGGTCCGATAGCACGCTGCGACGCTACGCCACCACAAAGCACCCACCACTGCGGAGTGAACTTTTCCCTCCGAAATGGCACCCGGCGCATCGACGCAATTGCCATCCGTATAGAGAAGATTGCGAATGCGCATCGCACTCCCCTGAGGCTTATGCGCTATTTTCCCGATTGGTCCGCGTGGGTGCCGACCGGACGGTGCCACAGTGGATCTTCTGCCGCTCCCGACGGCCCGAGGACGTTGCGACCCGACTGACGGATCGGGGCCTGACCAGGGCAAATGCGCAATTTTTCGGAGCGCGTCGACCGTCACGGTAGGCACGCCGGCCACTCGTCTGGGTGACGAATACGGTGGTCGATTTATACCCGCCGCATCGGTCGAAATGCTCTCCGTGGAGCGATGATCTCGGATCCGCAACAAGAGCCTTAGCTGATTCTGAGCCCCTTCCCAGATTTTTCTCAGTCGCTAAGGTCAGCCGCGCCGACGACACGCTGTCGGCTCGACGACGCGGGGAGGCGTCGTCTCCGGCCCGCCGTCGCCCGGCGCGAGCCGCCGCCTCCATCGACGTCGTGGCCCCCCTCGTTTCACCGCCCTCAGGAGTAAGCGTGAAGTTGAACTCCCCGCTCCGCCGCGCCGCGACAGTGCTCGCCGGCGCGCTCATCGGCCTGGGTGGCGCCGCGGTCGTCTCCGCGCCCGCCAGCGCCCACGCCTCGAACGTCCACGGCACGGCCGTCTGCGACACCGCCACCGGCACGCGGATCGTGACCTGGACGCTCACCAACGACTACCCGACCGCCGCCACCGTCGCCGACCTGACCGCCGCGCCCACCGCCGTCGAGAAGGCCACCGAGGGCAATCCCACCATCCCGCCGGCGACCAGGCGCGACGGGGAGCTCACGCTCACCCAGCGGGTGACCGGCAACGAGAAGGAAGCCACCATCTCCTTCCGGTCGATCTGGTCCTCCGACGGCTACGTCGACGAGAACAACGAGGGCCGGGTCGACCTCAGCGAGCCCTGCGCGCCGGTCGAGACGCCCTGTGTCGAGGCGGGCGAGGCCGCGTTCCACCACACCTTCGGCGTGAACGGCAAGGCCTCCACTGCGACCGTGTCCCTGGACGACGGCGTCAAGCTGTGCGAGGGCGAGCCCGTCACGCTCGTGTCCTACTTCGCGCCCAAGCCGCAGGTCTCGGTGCCGCTGTACGCCTTCGACAGCGACACCGACAAGATCACCAACGAGCAGCGCTCGGTGACGCTCACGGTCAACGTGCCGGACTGCAACACCCAGGTCGACCTCTTCTTCGGCGGCGCGGAAGAGATCATCACGGAGATCACCAACGCCGGGCCGCGTTACGGCGACAAGATGCTCGGCGGCGAGAACGGCCTCGGCGGCCGGTCGACGGGCCCGCTGGGCCGGTTCAACGGCGGCTCCGCGAGCTGTCACACCCCCAAGGTGCAGCCGCTGTCGCAGTGCGACGGCACCGTCGCGCTCAACCTCAGCAACGACGGGCTGACCGACAAGTACCCGGTCGACTTCACCATCAAGGCCGGCGAGTTCAGCAAGACCGTCACCGTGAAGACCGGCAAGGGCGAGACCGTCGAGGTCCCGGCCGGCTCGGGCACCATCACGGTCACCGCCGAGGGCATGGACAACGTCGTCTACGACTGGACCCTGCCGGAGGACTGCGACCTGCCCACGGTCATCGTCGAGAACGACTGCGACACCGTGACGATCACCGTCGAGAACCCCAAGGGCGTCACCCCGGCGACCGCGAAGATCACGTACGGCGACAAGACCGAGTCGCTGACCACGGCCGCCGGCACCTCGGAGAAGGTCTCCTTCAAGGCGGGCAAGGCGACCTACGCGACGATCGACTTCCCCGGCATGGACGTGGAGCCGATCAAGGCCACGCTCGAGAAGCTCGACTGTGACAACGGCGGCGGAGGCGGTGGCGGCAAGGACGACGAGCCCACCCTGCCCCTGACCGGCCCGGTCGCCGGCAGCATCGCGGGCGGCGCGGCCCTGCTGCTGATCCTCGGTGGCGTGCTGTTCGTCATGGCCCGCCGTCGCAAGATCACCTTCACCGCGTAACACCGCACGACGAAAGAGGGCGCGCCGGCACCTGCCGGCGCGCCCTCTTCCCATTTCTCACTCGCGGTCCGCGGAGATCCAGTCCCGGGGCATGAAGGTCAGGTTGCGGTCGCCCTCGACGAGGTCGGCCGCGCTGTCCAGGCGGGCCTTCTGCGCCGGGCTCAGACTCACCCGCAGGGCGGCGGCGTTCTCGGTGACCCGCTCCGGTGACCGCGTGCCGGGGATCGGCACGACCGCCAGCCCGAGGGCCTCGCCCTGGGCCCACAGCCAGGCGAGCGCCATCTGCGCCGCGGTCGCCCCGTTTTCCCGGCCGATCTCCCGCAGGAGCTCGACGACCCGCTGGTTGGCCGCGAAATGCTCGACGAACCGTGGCTCTTCGCGCAGCATGCCGGCCGCGATCTTCTCCGGCGTCATGGCCCCGGTCAGGAAGCCCCGCCCCAGGGGGCTGTAGGGCACGAATCCCGCCCCGACCTCGCGCGCCGCCGGTACAACCCGGGCCTCGACGTCGCGGGACCAGAGGCTCCACTCGCTCTGCACGGCGGCGATGGGATGCACCCGCGCGGCGGCCCGAAGTTCGTCGGCCGTCACCTCCGACAGGCCGAGGTGCCGAACCTTGCCCTCCGCGACGAGCTCGGCCATCGCACCGACGGTCTCCTCGATCGCGATGTCGAGCTGGCGACGGTGCAGGTAGTAGAGGTCGATGACGTCGGTTCCCAGCCGCCGCAGAGATGCCTCGCAGGCCGCGCGGACGTAGTCGCGGTCGCCGCGGGCCGCCTTGGCGCCGGGAACGCCGACCGCGCCGGTGATGCCGAACTTGGTCGCGATGGTGATCTCGTCACGCCGGTCCGCCAGGAGCTTCGCGATCAGCTCCTCGTTGGTCCCGGCCGGCCCGGTGCTGCCGTCGCGTGGCTTGCCGTAGACGTCCGCGGTGTCGATGAACGTCACTCCCTGGTCGACCGCGTGATGAAGGGTCCGCAGGGCGGCGTCGGGATCGGTGCCTCCGTAGACATGGCTCAGCGCCATGCCGCCAAAGCCGATCTTGCTGACGGACAACCCGTCGCCGAGCGCGACGGTGGGTACGGTGGCGGTCATCCCAAGCTCCTCCCGCTCACTTCCGAGGCGGCGCAGTCGCGCCCCTCGGCGATGAGTCCGACATAGTGATCGATCTTGGATTCGATGGCGTGGAGGTCACCCTCCAGTTGTTCGAGGTGCGCGCGCACGCGATCGCGATGCTCCTGGAGCAGGGCCAGCCGCCGCCCGTGGGTGGCCGCGCCCTCCCGGGTCATCGCGACGAAGTCCTTGGTCTCCCGCACCGGCATGCCGGTGCGTCGCAGCCGGACGACGAGGTCGATGATCCGGACGGCGGCGTCGTCGTACGTCCGGTAGCCGCTGGCGTCGCGGCGCACGCTCGGTATGAGGCCCTCCGCCTCGTACCAGCGCAGCGTGTCCTTGGAGAGACCCGTTCGCTCGGCGACCTCGGCGATCGTGCTGCCGGGGCTCACCACGTCGCCACCTCGTCGGCGCCGACGATCTCGATGCCGGCCGCGCGGAGCTCGGCCAGAGTCTGGTCGTGGGCCCGGGCGCTGGTCGCCGCGCAGGCGTCGGCGACCACGGTGACCGCCCAGTCGCGGGCGGCGGCGCTGATCGCCGCCAACGCGACCCCGTGGTCGGTCACGAGACCGGTGAGCAGCAGGCGGTCGGTGTGCAGCCGGGCGAGCAGGGCCGGCAGCTCCGCAACGTCGAAGATGTCGCGATCATGCTTGGTCACGACCGGGTCCCCCGGCTCCGGCCCGAGCCCGGCGAGGAAGGACGCGTCCGGGCTGTGCGGGTCGGCGCGCGACCGATCGGCCGGATCGGCGGAGAGATATCGGCTGCAGATCACCGGCCAGCCCCGGGCACGGGCCGCGGACCGGACCGTTCGCGCCCTGACGGCGGCGCGGGAGTCGTGTCCCATCTCGGCGATCCAGGCCTGCCAGTCGATCTCCAGCAGGGTGGTGTTTCCGGCTTGCTTCCCCATGGCGCCGACGCTACGGGTTGGAGTGCACTCCAACGCAAGCGGGAAGATCGAAAACGCAAGCGGGGAGATCGAGATCAGGAACGCAGATCCGGAGGCTGGAAGGAGCCGTCGGGCTCCGGACGCCACTCGTGCACCGCCGTGACCGCCTCCACCGGGATGGGGGCGTACAGGTGCGGGAATTGCATGCCGCCCGGATCCGGGGGATCACCGTCCTCCCACACCACGGGTGCCCGCAACAGCTTCTCGTCCAGTATCAGCAGCACAAGGTCCGTGCGGCCCCGGGCGAGCAGGGTCGCCGGGATGTGCACCTGCTCCGGTGTGGAGCAGTGGATGAAGCCCTGCGTGTCCAGGGACGCGGCGCGGTAGGTGCCCGCCGCGACCGCCGCCTCCCACTCGGCGCGGGGGCAGAAGTGAAGGATCATCCCTTCTCCAAATACTCGGCGCGTTCCTCGTCGACCAGGGCGGCCACGGAGGCGGCCAGCGCCGGGTGCCGGGCGAGGGTGGGATCGTCACCGACCAGCTCGGCGGCCTCGGCGCGGGCGTCGGTGATGAGCTTGCTGTCGCGCAACAGCGACAGCAGCCGCAGGTGACTGTGCCGGCCGGACTGTGAGGCGCCCAGCACGTCGCCCTCGCGGCGCTGCTCCAGGTCGAGCTCGGCGAGCTTGAAGCCGTCCGTAGTGGACGCGACCGCGTCGAGACGCTCGCGGGCCGGGGTGCCCTCGACCGCCTCCGTGACCAGCAGGCAGATGCCGGGCGCCGAGCCCCGCCCGACGCGGCCGCGGAGCTGGTGGAGCTGGGAGACGCCGAACCGGTCCGCATCCATGATGATCATGACGGTGGAGTTGGGCACGTCCACGCCGACCTCGATCACCGTCGTGGCGACCAGCACGTCCAGGTCGCCGGCGGCGAAGCGGCGCATCACCGCGTCCTTTTCCTCGGCGGGCAGCCGCCCGTGCAGCACCCCGATCCGCAGGCCGTGCAGCGGACCCTCCTCGAGGATCGGTGCCACGTCGAGGACCGCCAGCGGCGGGCGCCGAGCGGGCTCATTGTCAGATGGCGGTTCGCCGTCGTCCTCGGCGCCGGCCGCGTCCCCGATCCGCGGACACACCACGTATGCCTGATGACCGGCTCGGACCTCCTCCTTGACGCGCTGCCAGGCGCGGTCGAGGAAGGCCGGGCGCTCCGGCGGCACGACGTGCGAGGCGATCGGCGACCGGCCGCGGGGCAGCTGGGACAGGGTGGAGGTCTCCAGGTCGCCGTACACGGTCATGGCGACCGTCCGGGGGATCGGCGTGGCGGTCATGACCAGGACGTGCGGGGGTTGGGCGGCCTTGGCCCGCAACGCGTCGCGCTGCTCGACGCCGAAGCGGTGCTGCTCGTCCACGACCACCAGGCCGAGATCGCGGAAGTCGACCCCTTCGTACAGCAGAGCGTGCGTGCCCACGACGATGCCCGCGCTGCCGTCGCCCACCCGGGCGAGCGCGGCGCGCCGCGCCGCCGCGCCGAGCGACCCGGTGACGAGGGTGAGCTGGGTGCCCGCCGGGTCGCCGTCGAGCTCGCCGGCCCGGCCCAGCGCACCGAGCTGGGCGCTGATGCTGCGGTGGTGCTGGGTGGCGAGCACCTCCGTGGGAGCGAGCAGCGCCGCCTGCCCGCCGGCGTCCACGACCTGGAGCATCGCGCGCACCGCGACCAGGGTCTTGCCCGAGCCGACCTCGCCCTGCAACAGCCGGTGCATCGGATGGGCACGCTCCAGGTCCGCCGAGATCTCCTCGCCGACCCGCGCCTGACCCTCGGTCAGCTCGTAGGGCAGGCTCGCGTCGAACGCGGCCAGGATCCCGTCGTCGCGTCGTGGTCGAGACCGTCCGGGAGCGGCGGCCGCGCGCGCCTTACGCTGCACGAGCGTCAGCTGTACGGCGAAGGCCTCGTCCCACTTCAATCTGTACTTCGCCTTGTACAGCTCCTCCTTGGAGCTGGGCCGGTGGATCTCCCGCAGCGCGACGCCGATCCCGACCAGGTTGCGATTCGCTCGGACCGCACCCGGCAGCGGGTCGGCGGGCGGCTCGAAGGTGTCGAGCACGGTCCGCACGCACTTGGCGATCGTCCAGGTCGGCACGGCGGCCGCGGCCGGGTACACGGGGATGAGCGCGCCGGCGAACTCCTCGATCTCCTCGGCGGCCTCGTCCTGCGTCGCGTCGGCCCGCAGCAGCTGATAGGCGGGCCCGTTGAGCTGCCGCTTGCCCCGGAAGTCGGTGACCTTGCCGGCGAACAGTCCCCACCGTCCGGTGCGCAGCTCCCGTTCACGCCAGGCCTGGTTGAAGAAGGTGCAGGTCAGGGTCGCACCCGACCCGTCCCCGACGGTGATCTCCAGCATGGTGCCGCGGCGCTGGCGCATCGGGCGTACGGTGGCGCTCTTGACCTGCGCGAGCAGGGTGACCTGCTCGCCCACCTGGAGCTGTCGCAGGTCGGTGTGTTCGCCGCGCTCGTCGTAGCGGCGCGGGAAGTGGTAGACCAGATCGCCCGCGGTGTGCAGGTCGAGATGCGTGGCCAGCGCCTTCGCCGTCCGTTCCCCGAGCACCTTGCCCAACGGGGTGGCGGTCGTCGTCGCCGTGGTGGTGTCGCTCATTCCACTCCTGCCAGGAGGTGGTATCGGGGCTGGCCGCCCGTATAACACTGCACCTCGACGAAGGGCCACGCCTGCGCGACATGCGAGCGCAGCGTCTCCTCGAGCGCGGCGGGGGCGTCGGCGCCGAGCACGAGGGTGACCAGCTCGCCGCCGCCGCCGAGCATGCGGTCGAGGAGCTGACGGCAGAGGTCGGCGAGCGCCTGGTCCGGCGCCGTTCCCTCCTCGGGACCACTGATGACGTGGACCTCGCCGTCGACCAAGCCGAGGAGATCGCCGGGATGGCAGCGGCCGGCAACGGTCAGCGCCTCGCGTGCCGCGGTCGTCACCTCGCCGTAGCGGCAGGCACCGGCGGCCTCGGCCATCGCGATGACGTCGTCGTCGAAACGCCGCTGCGAGTCGCGCACCGCGAGCGCGGCGAGGGCCTGCACCGGCGACCGGGTCGGCACGACGATGACCCGGATGCCCGCAGCGTCGGCCTCCTGGGCGGCGGAGACGGCGACGGCGTGGGTGTTCGCGTCGTTCGGCAGCAGCACGACCCGCCGCGCGCCGGTCTCCGCGACCGCCGCGAGCATCTCCGCGGTCGAGGGATTTCGGCCGACCACGACCGTTCCCTCGTCGACGAAGAGCGAGGTCAGCCCCTCCCCGGCGGCAACCACGACGGCGCCCCGGTCCCCGGCCTCCCATCCGCCGGTCTCCGCGTGCTCCTCGCCCCCGGCCGCGGCGATCCCGGTCGCGGCCGCCTCGGGCCCGGGCCGGACGGCCACGTCGGCGGGGCGGCCGTGGGACCGGTCCTCGAGCCGGTTCACCGAGATCCGGTGCGGGCGGCCCGCGACGACCCCGGCCTCGATGGCGGCCCCGATGTCGTCGACGTCCACGTGGACGTGCACGTTCCAGGTGGGCGGTTGCCCCTCGCCGGTGCCGACCACCACCAGCGAGTCCCCCAGAGCGTCGAGCGTTCGCTTCATGGCCTCGACCGGCGCCGGATCGGCATCGAGCAGGAACTGCACCTCGTAGCCGAACCCGGATCCCTCATCGGGCGCGGTCTCGCCGTCCTTCGCACCGCACGTCGCGGCCGGGGCGACCGGCGTCTCGCCGTCGATGATGGTGGTGGTGGTGCTGACCGCCTCGACCAGCGCGTCCAGCAGCAGCACCAGGCCGCGGCCACCCGCGTCCACCACCCCGGCGCGCGCCAGCGCGGGCAGCTGCTGCGGCGTGCGGGCCAGTGCCTCGGCCGCCGCCTGGGCCGCCGCCCGCGCCACCGCCAGCAGGTCGTCGGACTTGCCGCGTCCCGCGCCGTCGGCCGCGGCGGCCATCACGGACAGCACGGTGCCCTCGACGGGCCGGGCGACCGCGGCATAGGCGGCCTCGCTCGCCGTCCGCAGCGCCGTGGCGAGTTCCGTTCCCCGGACGGACAGCGCCGTGGCGAAGGTGTCGGCCATGCCGCGCAGAATCTGGGAGACGATGACGCCGGAGTTGCCGCGAGCGCCCAGCAGCGCACCGCGAGCCATCCGACGCATCACCTCCCCCAAGAGCGACGAATCGGGCCCCTCCAGCGCCTCCTGGGCCGAGGTCAGGGTCAGGACCAGGTTGGTGCCGGTGTCACCGTCGGGCACCGGATAGACGTTCAGCTCGTCGATTTCGTGCTGGTGAGCGCGCAACGCGGCGAGCCCCGCACCACACCATCGGCGCACGGCCGCGGCATCCAGGGTTTCCAGCACTCGAAAAGCGTACTAACCGCCTACGACAAATGCCGGATCCGCCGGGGCGAGAGGGCGATTGGCTGTTCGCCCGGGCCATCGGGTAACCTGGCCAGGTTGCCCGAGCGCAGTCTGCCCGGGGCACCCTCAGTTCGCAGCCGGTTCTCGGGCCAGTCCCGTCCCGGCGTATCAATCCCAGGAGTACCCCGTGGCTAGCGTGTGCGACGTCTGTGGCAAGGGACCGGGCTTCGGCCACAACGTGTCCCACTCGCACCGGCGGACCAACCGCCGCTGGAACCCGAACATCCAGTCGGTGCGCACCCCGGCCGGTGGCGGCAACACCAAGAAGCTCAAGGTCTGCACCTCGTGCATCAAGGCCGGCAAGGTCGTCCGCGCCTGACCGCCGGCTCTCTTCGGCTTTTTCCATAGCCGCCGGGTCCTCGTGACCCGGCGGCTATGCGTGTCTCCCGGCCAGGATCAGAGAACCCGGGCGTACGAGAGCACCCCCGGCTCGTCCTTGTAGTAGCCGAAGTCCTCGATCCGCTCGTAGCCGCTCTTCTCGTACAGGGCGATGGCCTCGGGCTGCTTGTCGCCGGTCTCGAGGATCACCCGCTTGCGGCCTCGCGCCCGCGCCGACTCCTCGATCGCCGCCAGCACCTGGCGGGCCACCCCGCGGCCCCGAGCCGACGCGCGCGTGAACATGCGTTTCAGCTCGGCGTCCTCGCCGTGCGCCCGCCAGCCCCCGCAACCGATCAGGCGGCCCGACGCCTCCCGCGCGACGAAGAACGCCCCGTTCGGCGGGGCGAACTCCGCCGGCGCCACCGGGGTGTCGTCGCCGCTGCCGCCGTACCTGCTGCTGAGCTCGGCCATTGTCAGGCCGATGAGTTCCTGCACCGCGGGATCGTCGAAGCGGGCCTCGCGGATTTCGATCTTTTCCACGGGGCAACGCTAGCCCGGCCGCTCAGCGGAAGTGGTCCCAGCCCGTCCCGCCCTGCCAGGGCTTGCGGTCGACCGTCACCCCGGTGCCCTCGTGCACGCTGCCGATCACCCGCCACGCCGGCGGCAACGTCGTGCCCGCCGGGAACGTCGCGGCGAGGGCGTGGTCGTCGCCGCCGGCCAGGAGCCAGCCGTACGGGTCCACGCCCAGCGCCGAGGCCGCGTCGCGCATCTGGTCCGGAACCTCGAACGCGTCCCGCCTGATGTCGATGCCGACCACGCTCGCCGTCGCCACGTGACCCAGATCCTGCAACAGCCCGTCCGACACGTCGATCAGGGACGTCGCGCCGAGTTCCGCCGCGGCGGGGCCCTCGGAATACGGCACGGAAGGCCGACGGTAAGCCTCCACCAGCACCTTCGGCGTCCGGAAGCCGCGGGACAGGACCGTGTATCCCGCCGCCGCGTAACCCGTACGCCCGGCGAGCGCGACGACGTCACCCGGCTGAGCCCCGCTGCGCACGACCGGTGGCCGCCCGCCGAGATCACCCAGCGCCGTCACCGCGATGGTCAGCGTCGGGCTCGACGACAGGTCGCCGCCCACCACTCTGGCCTCGACCAGGGCCGCCTCCGCGGAGAGCCCCCCGGCCAACTCCTCGACCCACGCGACGTCCAGGTCCGTCGGCACGCAGAGCGCCACCAGCAACGCCGTCGGCACGGCGCCCATGGCCGCGATGTCGGCCAGGTTGGCGGCGGCCGCCCGGTGGCCGACGTCGGCCGCGCTGGACCAGTCCCGCCGGAAGTGCCGGCCCTCCACCAGAACGTCCGTCGATGCCACCGTCCGGCCATCCGGCGCGGGCACCACCGCGGCGTCGTCGCCCGGGCCGAGCAGGCCGGCCGGGCTGTCCCCGAGCCGCGCGACGATCCGGGCGATCAGCCCGAACTCCCCCGCCTCCGCGATGCTCACGTCCACCGTTCCCTCGTTTTCCCCGTCGCGGTACGCCCGATCGGCCCGCGCCGTCATGTTGAAACCCGCCATCAGCCCGCCAATATGGTGATGCCCGCCGGCGGGCGGCGCCCGACGGGGGTGCGGCCCGCTGGATGGAGCGGTCCGCCGAATGGAGCAGGCCACCGGACGGGGACGTCCCCCCGACGAGGAGCCTGCGATGCGTGCCGCCAGGACCGCGCTCCGTACTGTAGTTTCACGTTCGGGTAGCCGGCGGCGGATAGGAGTCGGATCGTGGTCCAGGCATACATCCTCATCCAGACGGAGGTCGGAAAGGCCCGTGACGTGGCCGCCGCGATCGACAAAATTCAGGGAGTGGTGCGCGTCGACGCGGTCACCGGGCCTTACGACGTGGTCGTCCTGGCAGAGGGGCACAGCGTCGATGAACTCGGTCGGATGATTGTGAGCAAAATCCAGTACGTACCAGGCATCACCCGGACCGTGACGTGCTCCGTGGTAAATCTCTGACATGGTTGACGTGGAGACCCGCACCGAGCCGAAGCCACCCACCCGGGATCCGGTGACACGCAGCGCCGCGTTGTGGGCGACGGTCGTCGCCGTGCCGGTGGCGATCCTCGTCGGGCTCCTGATCTTCTCCCAGCTGCGGCCCGGCGACGCCGGCGGCACGGCCGCTCCGGCGGCGAGCGCGACCCAGCCCGCGGTCGCGCCCAGCACGCCGGTGCAGATGGCCGCGCCGAAGCTGGCCGCCCGGACCGCGCAGGTCTGCCTGGCGGTCACGTCCCAGCTTCCGACGCGGGTGCGCGACCTCGCGCCCCGCAGGGTCAGCGCCGGCCACGAGCAGAACGCCGCCTACGGCGAGCCGCCCATCACCGTGGCCTGCGGAGTGGCGCAGCCCCGGCTGTGCAAGTCGCTGACGGAGACCGGTTCGGGCTGCGTGCCCCTGGACACCGAGCTGATGACCATGAACCGCGTCTGCTGGTACGCCAACCAGCAGGCCACCGCCACCACGTTCACCACCATGGACCGGGAGGTGCCGGTCCAGGTCACCGTGCCGAAGCAGTACCCGCAGGCGGCTCAGTGGGCGAACGAGTTCTCCGACACTGTGGTGAAGACCGACAAGTCGCTCACCGAGGGCCTGCCCACCGGCTGCGCCTGACCCGCGTCGGGGCGGGCCCCGGCGGCCTTTGTGCCGCCCGAGCGGACCCCGGCGGGCCTTGCCGCCCGAGCGAACCCCGGCGGGCGTTAGTGCAAGCCGACGCCGCGGCGCAGCGCGGTGCGGATCAGCCGGTCGACGACCTTCGGATAGTCGAGGCCGGTCGCGGCCCACATCAGCGGGAACATCGACGTCGGCGTGAAGCCCGGCATCGTGTTGATCTCGTTGAGGAAGATCTCGTCGTCGGCGGTGACGAAGAAGTCGACGCGGGCCAGTCCGGCGCAGTCGAGCGCCGTGAAGGTGCGGCAGGCGTACTCCTGGACCTGGCGGGCCACGTCGGGCTTCAGGTCGGCCGGGATCTGGTACGGCGTGCCGTCGCCCAGGTATTTCGCCTCGAAGTCGTAGAACTCGTCGTCCGACGTCGTGACCATGATCTCCGCCAGCAGGGAGGCCTCGGCCCCGCCGGCCGTCTCGCCCTCGAGCACGCCGCATTCGATCTCGCGCCCGACGATGGCCGCCTCGACCAGCACCTTGGGGTCGATCCGGCGGGCACCGGCGATCGCGTCGTCGAGCTGGGCCCAGTCGGTGACCTTGCTGATGCCGTAGGAGGAGCCGGCACGCGACGGCTTCACGAAGACCGGCAGCCCGAGCCGCTCCTTGTCCGCCTCGGACAGCGACTGCCCGGCCCGCAGGACCGCATAAGGCCCGACGGGGATGCCTTCAGCGGCGGCGAGCTTCTTGGTGAACTCCTTGTCCATGCCGGCCGCCGAGGCGAAGACGTTCGCGCCGACGTACGGAATCCCGGCCATCTCCAGCATCCCCTGGATCGTGCCGTCTTCGCCGTACGCACCGTGCAGGACCGGGAACACGACGTCCACCCCGGCGAGGACCGCGACCCCGTCGGCCGGGTCGACGACCATGAGCCCGGACGAGGTGGGGTCGGGGGGAAGCACCACGGCCCGGCCCGACTCGAGGGTGACCTCCGGCAGCCGTCCGCCCTCGATGGCGAGCTGTGCCGGGTCGCCGCCGGCCAGCACCCAGCCGCCCTCGCGGGTGATTCCGACCGGCACCACCTCGTACTCGTCGGGGTCGAGCGCGGCCAGGATGCCGCCGGCGCTGACGCACGAGATGGCGTGCTCGGTGCTGCGACCGCCGAACACGATCGCCACGCGGGTTCTGCGAGGGGTCGTCATGGAAAGGGCTCCTCGTTGCCGGACGTAAGGCTGCCTGCCGCTGGCATGCCGGGAAGACCCTACTCTCCGTAGGGCACTTTCCGGCTACGGCGGGCGCCAGCTCGACAGATGCCGACGCAGCGTCGATGACGCCGGCACCGAGCGTGTCAGCCCGTGGCCGGGCGGCGGATCGCCACCTGGCGGACCAGCCAATGGCAGAGCAGGGCACCGAGCAGCGTCACCGCCAGCGAGACCGCCAGCCCGGCCGCGTACGGCAGATCGGATCCGTCGAGGCGGAGCAGCTCCTGCGCCACCAGCATCGGCAGGATGGCGGGCACCGCCACGAGCAGGCCGCGCCACGCGCCGAAGCGGTAGAAGCCCGCGGCGATCGTGGCCCCGGTGACCAGGAAGGCGAGGCAGACCGGCAGCACGTGACCAAACTCGCT
This sequence comes from Actinoplanes sp. NPDC051346, assembly GCF_040682215.1. Lineage (NCBI taxonomy): Bacteria > Bacillati > Actinomycetota > Actinomycetes > Micromonosporales > Micromonosporaceae > Actinoplanes > Actinoplanes sp. NPDC051346. The sequence continues at coordinate 42,789 of NZ_JBFBAJ010000020.1, forward strand.
GACCGCGACGGCCGAGTGCCACTGCGGGTAGTCCTCCGAGACGTCGTCCAGCAACGCCTCTTCGAGGCCGTGCCCCAGCGGCACGACCGCGGCAGCGACCAGTGCCAGGAGCGCACCCATGGCCGCGCCTCCCGCCAGGACGGCGCGGCGGGTGAGACCCGCCGCCATGAACTGGCGCAGATGGGAGGCAACCAGCAGGACACCGAAGGTGCCGAGCCAGTATTTGACCGCCGAACCGGCCACCATCAGCCAGGGGCTGGCGTCGGCCGGATCCGTCACGGATCGGAACACCAGGGCGGTGGCCACCAGGCCCGCCACCAGAATCAGGCCGACGAACAGCAGGGGGAAGCGGTACCGGTGGAACAGGGCGCGGAACACGGCGGTCATCGGGCGGCCTCCGAGGTGAGGTGGACGAAGAGATCCTGGATGGCGACCGGGGCGATGCTCAGGCCGGCCGTCTCGGCGCGCCGCCTGTCGTCGGCGCTCAGCGCGCCGTAGAGGGTCGCCTGGCGGACACTGCCGAGGCTTTGCTCGCTGAGCACCGTACGCCCGGAAGTGAAGATCTCCACCGCCTCGGCCGGACCGGCGACGGCGACCCCGCGCGATCGGAAGGTGTCGGTGTCCTCCCGGACGACCAGCCGTCCGCGGTCGATGATGACGACCTCCTCGAAGAGGTCGGCGACCTCCTGGATCAGGTGGGTGGAGAGGACGATCGTGCGCGGGTGGGCGAGGTAGTCGTCGAGCAGCTCGCGATAGAAGGTGGCCCGGGCGCCGGCGTCCATGCCGAGGTAGACCTCGTCGAGCAGGGTGAGCGGGGCCCGGCAGGCGAGTCCGAGCACGACGCCGAGACCGGACCGCTGTCCCCGCGACAGTGTCGACACCCGGGCACGGCGGCTCAGGCCGAAGGCGTCGAGCAGGTGTTGCGCGTATGCGGCGTCCCAGCGCGGCCGCAGCCGGGCGTGGAAGTCGAGGACCGTGCCGATCCGGTCGCCCGCGGGCACGTCCAGCGTGTCGCGAACGAAGACGGTGTCGCGCATGAGCCCGGCGTTCTCGAAGGGGTCGACGCCGTCCACCCGCACCGAGCCGCCGTCGGCCCGGCGGTAGGCGGCGAGCACGCTGAGCAGGCTGGTCTTGCCCGAGCCGTTGCGGCCCAGCAGGCCGTAGATCTTGCTGGGCGCGAGGTCGAGGGTGAGGCTGTCGACGGCGGTCGTGGCGCCGTACGTGACCGTGAGGTCGCGGACCGAGATCATGGCTTTCCTCCGTCGATGTGCTTCCTGATCTCCTCGACCGAGACGCCGATCATCCGGGCCTCGGCGAGCATCGGGTCGACGACGTCGGCGAAGAACCGCTCGCGCCGCTGGTCGCGCAGCTTCGCGCGGGCGTCGGGACTGACGAACATGCCGATGCCGCGCTTCTTGTAGAGCACGCCCTCGTCGACGAGCTGGGCGAAGCCCTTGGCCGCCGTGGCGGGGTTGATGCGATAGAAGGCCGCGTACTGATTGGTGGACATGACCTGCCCGTCCTCCTCGAGGGCCCCGCTCAGGATGTCGTTCTTGATGCCATCGGCGATCTGCACGTAGATCGGGCTCCGGTCGTCGAACACGCGGAGCCTCCCTAGTTCAGCGGTTCATTACCCATGTAATGAACCATAGAGCCACGACGGCCCGGAAGGCAAGTGTGGAAAGCTCAGGCGGCCGCGAACGTCTGCGGCAGGACGCCGTCGTCCCACAGCCGGTCGAGATGGGCGAGGAAGCCGACCAGGCTGCGCTCCAGCTCACGCCGCTCCCCCGCGCCGAGCGTCGCCAGCGGGTCGGAAAACACCAGGCCCTCGGGGTGCTTGGCCCGGGTGCCCACGAACCGGTGGCAGGCCGAACACCAGACGTAACTCACCAGAGTGGGCCGGCGGGCGTTCTCCGGAACATTCACGTACGCGCGCACACTGCGACAACCGCAGGCGGGACACTCCCGTTCACCAGGGGCGGCGAAGAAGCTCTCCCCCCGCGCCAGCGCGGTGACCTCGGCGCCGTTGAAACTGCTCCACTCCATGGAAGAGAACCGTAGATCAGGCCTCGTCCAGGGCCGCGGTGAGATCGGCCAGCAGGTCGGCCGCGTCCTCGATGCCGCAGGAGAGCCGGACGAATCCCGGCGCGGTGTCGTCGCCCCACTGCGCCCGCCGGTCGGCCGTGGTGTGCAGCCCGCCGAACGACGTCGCGGCGAAGACCAGCGCCGAGGCGGCGAGGAACCGGGCCACCCGCTCCGCGCTGCCCAGGTCGAACGAGACGATGCCGGGGACGCGACGCATCTGCTCCCTCGCGATCGCGTACGACGCGTCGGTGGCCAGGCCCGGCCAGCGCAACCCGGTCACGTCGGCGCGCCCGGCGAGCAGGCCGGCCACCGCGGCCGCGTTGGCGCTCTGCCGGGCCAGCCGCAGGTCCAGCGTGGCCAGCGAGCGGTGGGCCAGCCAGCAGTCGAAGGCGCCGGGGATGCCGCCGGTCTGCGCCCGCCACGTCGTGGCCCGGGCGAGCAGCTCGTCGTCGCGGGTCGCCAGGTAGCCGAGCAGCAGGTCGGAGTGGCCGGTCAGCGCCTTGGTGCCGGAGGCGACCACCACGTCGGCGCCGAGCTCGAGCGGGCGTTGCCCCAGCGGCGTCGCGGTGGTGTTGTCCACCGCGACGAGCGTCCCCGCCGCGTGCGCGGCCACCGAGACCGCGCGCAGGTCGCAGACGTCCAGCCCCGGGTTGGCCGGGGTCTCCAGCAACACCAGGCGCACCCCCTCGAAGGACGGGTACGGCCCGGCTGTCGGCGCCAGAACCGTGTCGACGCCCAGCTCCCGCAGGGTGCCCTCGGCGAACGCGCGGACGGTGAAGTAGCCGTCGGCGGGCAGCATGACCGTGTCGCCGGGACGCAGCACCGACAGCAGGAGCGCGGTGATGGCGGCCTGGCCGCTGGCGAACGCCCGGACCGCGCCGCCCTCCAGCTCCCCGATCGCCGCCTCCAGCGAGCGCCGGGTCGGGTTGTCGGGGCGGCCGTAGCCGTCCTCCCCCGGCCCCTCGACCGGATCCAGGTGGTAGGGCGCCGCGAACACCGGGCCGGGCAGGAACGGCCGCCCCGGCACGGGCGCGGGCAGGCCGGCGTGCACCACCCGCGTGCCGTCACCGGTCATTCCGAGCCTCATGGGAATGCCCTCCTGGCCCTCACCGTCACGGCCGTCGGACCGTCCCGGCAGGCGTGGCTCGGTGCAGTCGGTCATTCCGAGCCTCATGGGAATGCCCTCCTGGCCCTCACCGTCACGGCCGTCGGACCGTCCCGGCAGGCGTGGCTCGGTGCAGTCCGTCATTCCGGCTTCATCTCACGGCCCATCAGCAGCTTCACCGCCACACGCGGGTCGACACCCTCGTGGCAGACCCGCTCCACCTGTTCGGTGATCGGCATCTCGACGCCGTGGGCCCGGGCCAGGTCCCGGATCGCCAGGCAGCTCTTCACGCCCTCCGCGGTCTGCTTGGTCGAGGCCTGCGCCGCCTCCAGCGACTCGCCGCGGCCCAGGTGCTCGCCGAACGTCCGGTTGCGCGACAGCGGCGACGAGCAGGTCGCCACCAGGTCGCCCAGCCCGGCCAGCCCGGCGAAGGTCATCGGGTCCGCGCCCAGCGCGACGCCCAGCCGGGCCGTTTCGGCCAGTCCGCGGGTGATCAGCGAGGCCTTCGTGTTGTCGCCCATGCCCATAGCCGTCGCCATGCCGTAAGCGAGCGCGATGACGTTCTTGACCGCGCCGCCGAGCTCGCACCCGATGACATCGTCGCTGGTGTACGGCCGGATGTAGGGCAGCGCGAGTGCCTGCTGCACCAGCTGCGTCCGCGCCGGATCGGTGCCGGCCACGACGGTGGCGGCGGGCTGCTCGGCGGCGATCTCCGGGGCCAGGTTGGGGCCGGAGACCACCACGACCCGGCCGGGCAGCACGCCCGCGGTCTCGATGATGACCTGGCTCATCCGCTTGGTCGTGCCGAGCTCGATGCCCTTCATCAGCGACACCAGCGTGGCGTCGGCCGGCAGGTGCCCGGCCCAGTCGGCGAGGTTGCCGCGCAGGGTCTGCGACGGCACCGCCAGGAAGACGAACTCGGCCCCCGCGACGGCGGCGGCGAGGTCGCTGGTGGCGTCGATCCGATCGGGCAGCTTGACGCCGGGCAGCGCACTCTCGTTGACGCCGTGCTCGCGGATGGCGGCGGCGACCGTCTCCCGGCGCGCCCAGATGGTGACGTCGGACCCCGCGTCGGCCAGGATCTTGGCGACCGCCGTGCCCCAGGCACCGGCGCCCAGCACCGCTGACCGGCTCATGCCGACGTCTCCGAGGTCGGGCCCCGGCGGGAAGGCGCCTCGAAGAGCCCCGCGGGTGGCGGCTCGTCGCGCAGCTCGGCGAGCAGGTCGCGGCTGGCGAGCTGGATCGTCTCGGTCATCTGCTCCAGCACCGTCCGGGTCGGCGCCTCACCCTGCCAGCGGCTCAGGTCGACCGGCTTACCGGCGATGACACTGACCTTCCGGCGCGGCCTCAGCGAGATCTTCTTGGTCCGTACGTCGTGCACCTGCTGCGACCCCCAGGTGGCCATGGGAATGACCGGAGCGCCGGTGAGCAGCGCGAGCCGGGCCGCGCCGGTCTTGCCGCGCATCGGCCACAGCTGCGGGTCGCGGGTCGTCGTGCCCTCCGGATAGATCACCACCGCACCGCCCTGCTCGATGGCGGCGACGAGCGTGTCCAGCGACTTCACCGCCTCCACACTGCCGCGTTCCACCGGAATCTGCCCGGTCTTGCGCAGCATGAAGCCCACGAACGGCACCTTCCAGACGCTGGCCTTGCCCAGGAAACGGGGCCACCGACCGGCCGCGTAGATGTAGTGGGCCACGAGCAGCGGCTCGAACTGCGACATGTGGTTCGGCGTGATGATAATGCCACCGGAGGGCAGATTCTCCATGCCGTACCAGCGTCGCTTCGTCCAGAACCACATGGTCGGCACCACCAGCCCGACCGCTAGCCGCCGCCAGAACCCCAGCCTGCGCTGCGCCACGGTAACTCCTCCATCCCCACACCCTGGGACGAAATCATGCCTGCTCGCGGTCGTCGGAGCCAGCTCGGGTCATATCGAAGCGAGCCGGGAGCGTGGGCGGCGAGCGGGCGGGCACGGCGATGGCAGGATTGTCGGCGTGTCAGCAGCGGACTGGACGGCGGTTGTTCCCGTCAAGCGCCTCAGCGCGGCCAAGAGCCGGCTGCGTGGTGCCGTCCCCGCCGCGTGGCACGAGGAGCTGGCGCTGGCCATGGTCCGCGACACCGTCACGGCGATCGCCGGGTGTGAGCAGGTCGGCGACGTGGTCGTCGTGACGGACGATCCGGCGGTGGCCGCCGCCGTGGCCGCCCTCGGCGCCCGGGTGGTGGGCGACGTCGGCGGCGGGCTGAACGAGGCTTTCCGCTTCGGCACCGAGGTGGTCGTGGGTACCCACCGCCGACGGGTGGCCCTCGCCGGCGACCTGCCGGCGCTGCGCCCGGACGAGCTCGGCGCCGCGCTGCTGGCCGCCGGCGACACCCGCGGCTTCGTCGTGGACGCCGCCGGCTCGGGAACGGTGCTGCTGACCGTGGGACGGGGCGGCGCCCTGGATCCCCGGTTCGGCACCGGCTCGGCGGCCGCGCACGCCGGCTCGGGCGCCACGGCACTGGCCGGCGACTGGCCGGGGCTGCGGCAGGACGTGGACACTGCGGCGGATCTGCGGACGGTCCTGGAGCTGGGCGCCGGCGACCACACCTGCGCGCTGCTGCACGATCTCGGACTCTCAGGGTGCGGCTCTTCCCGTGTGCCGGCGGGACCGCCCCGGTAGCGTGCAACCTATGCAGGGAACGGTTGCGACCTTCGATCCCCAGACCCACACGGGCACGTTGCTGCTCGACGACGGCAGCGAGCTGACCTTCCCCGCCGAAGCGTTCCACGCCTCCGGCCTGCGCTTGCTGCGCCTGGGCCAGCGGGTCGGCGTCGAGGCGGCGCCGGACGGCCAGGTGACCAGGGTCCACCTTCCCGGAATCTCCTGAGCTTTGTTCATTTCCCGTACACCGGCGGACGGGCAATGATGGGGTGATGGCCACCCCGCCCCGGACGCCCCGCGCCGCCATGCCCGCGAGCAGCGCACGGCGGCGCGGCGCGGACGGGCGGTTCCTGGGATCGACCGCGACCGAGCCCTCGACCACCGGAACGACCACGACCAGACCGACCGCTATCGAGCCGACGGAGCCTGCCGTGACGACCGCCGCACCGCACCCCGACGACACCGCCGTGGAGCGCGACGAACTGCCCGACGACCGTTTCCTCAACCGCGAGCTGTCCTGGCTCGACTTCAACGCCCGCGTCCTGGCCCTCGGCGAGGATCCGGGGACGCCCCTGCTCGAACGGGCCAAGTTCCTGGCGATCTTCGCGAGCAACCTCGACGAGTTCTACATGGTCCGGGTGGCCGGCCTGAAGCGACGGCTCAAGGCGGGCCTTCCGATGCGCGGCGGGGACCGCAGCTCGCTGCGCAACCAGCTGGAGATGATCACCGAACGGGCCGCCGACCTGGTGACCCGGCACGCCGCCTGCTTCGCCGAGGAGGTCAGGCCGAAGCTGCAGGCCGAGGGCATCGAACTGGTGAGCTGGGCGGAGCTCGACGCGCCGGAGCGCGAACGGCTGCGCACCTTCTTCCGCGAGAAGGTCTTCCCGGTGCTCACGCCGCTCGCCGTGGACCCCGCGCACCCGTTCCCCTACATCTCGAGCCGCTCGCTCAACCTCGCCGTGGTGCTGCGCGATCCGGTCGACAGCAGCGGCGAACTGTTCGCGCGCATCAAGGTGCCCAACAACGTGCCGCGTTTCGTGACGGTGCAGAACGACAGCCGGGGTGTGCGCTTCCTGCCCGTCGAGGAGCTCATCGCCGTCCACCTGGATCAGCTCTTCTCCGGCATGCAGATTCTGGAGTGGCATCTGTTCCGGGTGACCCGCAACGCGGAGGTGGAGGTCGACGAGGACCGCGACGAGGACCTGCTGCAGGCCCTCGAGCGGGAGCTGGCCCAGCGGCGCTTCGGCCCGCCCGTACGCCTGGAGGTGGCCGCCTCCATCAGCGACCACGTCCTGGACCTGCTCGCCCGGGAACTCGACATGGACGACGACGACGTGCTGCGGGTGCCCGGCCTGCTGGACCTCGCGTCGCTGTGGCAGGTCTACGGCGAGGCCGACCGCGACGACCTCAAGGACCGCCCGTTCGTGCCGGCGACGCACCCGCACCTGGCCGACGGCGAGGTGCCGCGCAGCGTCTTCAACCGGCTGCGGGAGTGCGACATCCTGGTGCACCACCCCTACCACTCGTTCTCCACGAGCGTGCAGCGCTTCATCGAGCAGGCCGCCGCGGACCCCGACGTGCTGGCCATCAAGCAGACGCTCTACCGCACCAGCGGGGACTCGCCGATCGTCGACGCGCTGGTCGACGCGGCCGCCGCGGGCAAGCAGGTGGTGGTGCTGGTCGAGGTCAAGGCCCGCTTCGACGAGGTCGCCAACATCGGCTGGGCCCGCACCCTGGAACGGGCCGGCTGCCACGTGGTCTACGGCCTCGTCGGCCTCAAGACGCACTGCAAGACCGCCCTCGTCGTGCGCCAGGAGGGCAACCAGATCCGCCGCTACTGCCACATCGGCACGGGCAACTACCACCCCAAGACCGCCCGACTGTACGAGGACTTCGGCATGCTCACCGCCGATCCGGAGATCGGCGCGGACGTCACCGACCTGTTCAACGTGCTGACCGGTTACAGCCGCCAGACCGCGTTCCGCCGGCTGCTGGTCGCGCCCCACGGCGTCCGCAGGGGCCTGATCGAGCGGATCGGCGAGCAGGCCAGGATCGCCCGCGAGGGCGGCGAGGCGCTGGTGCAGTTCAAGGTGAACTCGCTCGTGGACGAGGAGACCTGCGACGCCCTCTACCGGGCCTCACAGGACGGCGTGCGGGTCGACCTGGTGATCCGCGGCATGTGCGCCCTGCGGCCTGGCGTACCGGGGCTGTCGGACAACATTCGGGTCCGCTCGATCGTCGGCCGTTTTCTGGAACACTCCCGGGTGTTCCGGTTCGGCGCCGGAGACGAGGCCGAATACTGGATCGGATCGGCGGACCTCATGCACCGCAACCTCGACCGCCGGGTCGAGGCGCTGGTGCGGGTCACCCTGCCGTCCGCACAGCAGGACCTGCGCAATGTGCTGGAATTGGCCATGAGCGACGAGAGCGAGGGCTGGGACCTGACGGGCGACGGCACCTGGCACCGGCGGTCCTCGAACCCGTCGCAGCCGCACAGCCATCTGCAGGAGGCGCTGCTGCGTCGGATCATCGGCAAGGCGGCCTGACGTCCGTGGAGCCCATTGTTCGCGCCGCCGGCGGAGTGTTGTGGCGTCCGGCCGGCGACGGGATCGAGATCTGCCTGGTGCACCGCCCGTACCTGAAGGATTGGAGCCTGCCCAAGGGCAAGCTGGACGGATCCGAGCACTCGCTCGTCGCGGCGGTGCGCGAGGTGTGGGAGGAGACCGGCGTCCGCGCCGAACCGCAACTGCGGCTGCCCGAGGTCGCTTACACGATGCCGGGCGGCGTACGAAAGACGGTGGATTTCTGGTTGATGCGGGCCGGCGACGGACCGGCCGCGAGTCCGCAGGATCCGACCGAGGTCGACACGGTGCTGTGGCTGGCGCCGCGCGAGGCCGTGGCCCGGCTGAGCTATCCGGACGACCGCCGCCTCGTCGAGCACGTCCTGACCCTGCCGCCGGTGACCGGGCTGACGCTGCTGATCCGGCACGCCCACGCGGGCAGGCGCAAGGATTTCGCCGGCAACGACGCGCTGCGCCCGGTCGACGACCGGGGCCGGGCCGAGGCGGAGACGGTCAGCGCCGCCGCGGCCCTGTTCGCCCCCCGGCAACTGGTCTCGGCCACGCCGCTGCGGTGCCGGCAGACGCTTGAGCCCCTGGCCACCCGGCTGGGTCTGCCGATCGTGACGGACGCGGCCTTCGCCGAGCCCGCCGATCTCGACGAGATCCCGGCGCGGGTGAAGGCCGCCGCGGCCCGGCTGGTCGAGATGCGCGACGGGCGTCGCACGGCGATCTGCAGTCAGGGCAAAGTCATCCCGGGCCTGTTGGCGCTGCTCGCCGGCGCGGACGACCCCACGCCCTACAAGACGCCCAAGGGCGACGGCTGGGTGCTCACCTGGTCGGGCGACCGGCTCGTGGCGCTGAGCCGGATCTGACCCTCCCGCCGGCGGGACGGCGCGGCAGGGGCGGCGGCAGCGGGTCCGCGCGCCAGAAACCGATCAGATCGCCGGTGAGCCACCGGGCCCGCCACAGCTCGTCCTCGCGCGGTTCCCAGTCGCGCAACGGCAGCAGCGCGATGCGCCAGGCCAGCAGGCTGGTGAGATACCAGCCGTAGATCGGCAGGAGCCCGAGCACGGCGTCGCGACGCCGGTACGAACCGTACGGCGCCAGCAGGAACACGGCCACGCCGGACGACGCGCAGGTGACGAGCCAGTCGAGCAGCCCCCAGCCGGTCCAGCGTTCGGCGGCGTCGCCCAGGGCCCAGCCGGGCAGCACCGCCGCGGCGAAAACGGCGGCGGCGATCAGCGACCGGCTCACCAGACCACGCGGCCGGAGCGGATCCCGCGGCTCCCCGGAGTCCTGCGGTGCGGTTGCGGGGCGAGCGGTTCTGCGGTCCATGCAGCGGACCGTAGGCTCAGCGGCCGCTGTGGCGCCGGAACACGCGAAAGGCGTCCACCGGACGGGTGGACGCCTTTCGTCTCGTCAGCGTGCCGCTGAGCGGTTGCGTCAGCGGGTCTTGCGTGCCGGCGTGGTGCGCGCCGTGACCTTGGTGGCCGGAGTGGCCTTGGCAGCCGCCGTGGTCTTGCGGGCAGCCGTCTTCTTGGCCGGAGCCGCCTTGGTGGCGGCCGCCGTCTTGGTCGCGGTCTTCTTCGCCGGCGTCGTCTTGGCGGCCGTGGTCTTCTTGGCCGCCGCCGTCTTGGTGGCGGCCGCCTTGACCGGAGCAGCCTTGGTGGCGGTCTTCTTCGCCGCCGTCGACCTGGCCGCGGTGGCCTTGGTGGCGGTCGACTTGGCCGCGGTGGCCTTCGTCGCCGTCGCCTTGGCCGCCGTGGTCTTCTTGGCCGCCGCCGTCTTGGTGGCGGCCGCCTTCGTGGCGGTGGCCTTGGTGGCGGTCTTCTTCGCCGCCGTCGCCTTGGTAGCAGCCGCCTTCGTGGCGGTGGCCTTGGTGGCGGTCGCCTTGGCCGCGGTGGCCTTGGTGGCGGTCGCCTTCGTCGCTGTGGCCTTCGTGGCCGCCGTCTTCTTCGCGGCTGCCGCCTTGGCAACCTTGCCGCTGGCGACCATCTCCCGGAAACCCGTGCCGGGCTTGAAGGCGGGGACGGAGGTCTTCTTCACCTTGACTGGTTCGCCGGTGCGCGGATTCCTAGCGGTGCGCGCGTTTCGCGCCCGCTTCTCGAAGACACCGAAACCGGTGATGGCAACACGGTCGCCCTTGGTGACGGCGGTCTGCACCTCGCTGATCACCGCGTCCAGCGCCGCTGTCGCCGTCTTCCGGTCCCCCAGTCGGGCGGCGAGCGCCTCGATGAGCTCGGCCTTGTTCACGGTTTTCCTCCCGAACGTGAGAACTGATGTTTGTTCACGACTACCTTGAGCTGCTCCCTGTGCGAGTCACACACCGGGGTCGCCATCGTCGCGTACAAGCATCACTGGCCCAATGCGAGCCATTCTGCGCGCACCGTATGCCCTCTGACCAGCAGACACAAACATTGGCCGGAAAAAAAACCGTTGTGTCGCAACGAATTCGCCCCCACCGAACGGCCGGTGGGGGCGAAAAAGCCTGTACTGCCAGGGTTTTTCGGCCTCAGACGACGACCGGCTTGAAGGAGGGACGATTCTGCTCGTACGAGGTAATCCCACTCTCGTGGCGCAGGGTCAGTCCGATGTCGTCGAGGCCCTCCATGAGGCGCCAGCGACTGAAGTCGTCGATCGGGAAGCTCCAGACGGCATCGTCCACCCGTACCTGACGCTCCGCGAGGTCCACGGTGATCCGCTTCTCCGGTTCGCTGTCGGCCATGTCCCAGAGCGCCTCGACGGCCTTCTGATCGAGCTGCACCGGCAGCAGACCCTCCTTGAGGGCGTTGCCGCGGAAGATGTCGCCGAAGCGGGCCGCGACAACGACCTTGAAACCCCAGTCGCGCAGGGCCCAGACGGCGTGCTGGCGCGAGGAACCGGTGCCGAAGTTGGGGCCGGCCACCAGGATCGAGGCGCCGGCGTGCGCCGGGTTGTTCACGACGAACGACGGGTCGTCGCGCCAGGCGCTGAAGAGCCCGTCCTCGAAACCGGTCCGGGTGACCCGCTTCAGGTAGACGGCGGGGATGATCTGGTCGGTGTCCACATCGGAGCGACGCAGAGGCATGACCTTGCCGGTGTGGGTGGTGAACTTGTCCATGACGGTTTCTCCCGGCTCAGAGGTCGGCGGGGGCGGCCAGCCGGCCCACCACGGCGGTGGCGGCGGCGACCTCCGGCGAGACGAGATGGGTGCGCCCACCCCGACCCTGCCGGCCCTCGAAGTTGCGGTTGGACGTGGAAGCGGCGCGCTGCCCGGGGCTGAGCGTGTCCGGGTTCATGCCCAGACACATGGAACAGCCGGCGAATCGCCACTCGGCGCCGGCGTCGAGGAAGATCTTGTCCAAACCCTCCTGCTCGGCCGCCTCGCGCACCTGGTACGACCCCGGCACGATCATCATCCGGACGCCCTCGTGCACCTTGCGTCCACGGATCACGTCGGCGGCGGCGCGCAGATCTTCGAGGCGCCCGTTGGTGCAGGAACCCACGAAGACCACATCGACCGGCACCTCCTTGAGCGGAGTTCCGGCCTCCAGGCCCATGTATTCCAGGGCACGGCGGGCGGCGTTGCGCTCCACCTCTTCGACGAACTCCTCCGGATCCGGCACGGCACCGTCCAACGCGGCGCCCTGCCCCGGGTTGGTGCCCCAGGTGACAAAGGGACTGAGAACGGAGGCGTCCAGGATCACCTCGGTGTCGAACTCGGCCCCGTCGTCGGTGCCGAGCGACTTCCAGTAGGCGACCGCGTCCTCCCAGTCGGCACCCGTGGGTGCGTGCTCTCGGCCTTTCAGATAGGCGAAAGTGGTCTCGTCCGGCGCGATCATGCCGGCCTTGGCGCCCCACTCGATCGACATGTTGCAGATGGTCATCCGGCCCTCCATGGAGAGCTTGCGGATGGCCTCGCCGCGGTATTCGACGATGTGGCCGTTGCCGCCGCCGGTGCCGACCTGGGCGATGAGCGCGAGGATGAGGTCCTTGGCGGTGACGCCGGGGCGCAGGTCGCCGACGACGGTGACCGCCATCGTCTTCGGCTTCGACTGCGGAAGCGTCTGCGTCGCCAGCACGTGCTCGACCTCGCTGGTGCCGATGCCGAAGGCCAGGGCCCCGAAAGCGCCATGGGTCGCGGTGTGCGAGTCGCCGCAGACGATGGTCGTGCCCGGCTGAGTGAGACCGAGCTGCGGGCCGATCACGTGCACGATGCCCTGCTGCTCGTGGCCGAGCGAGCGGATCTGCACGCCGAACTCGGCGCAGTTCTTGCGCAGCGTCTCGATCTGCGTCCGCGAGGTCGTGTCGGCGATCGTGAGCAGGTCGCCGCGGCGGGTGTTGAAGGACGGGTCCGCGTACCCCGTTGGAGTGTTGTGGTCCTCGGTCGCGAGTGTGAGATCGGTGCGACGCACCCGGCGACCCGCGAGACGCAGGCCGTCGAAGGCCTGCGGGCTGGTCACCTCGTGCAGCAGGTGAAGGTCGATGTAGAGCAGATCAGGCTCACCCTCGGCAGCACGCACAACGTGGTCGTCCCAGACCTTCTCGGCCAGGGTCCTCGGCTTCGGAGTGACTCCCACCATCTGGACATCCTAAATTCTGGGAGGTATGTTTCGGCTTGTGGGACACAGTATGAGCGGTGTCGGCGTTCTCGACAAGGCAGTGGTCATCCTCGCGGCCTGTGTCGACGGCGCCAGCCTGGCCGAACTCGTCGAGCGCACGAAGCTTCCCCGGGCGACCGCGCACCGGCTCGCCCAAGCCCTGGAGATCCACCGGATGCTGGTCCGGGACACCCAGGGACGCTGGCGACCCGGACCGCGCCTGGGCGAACTGGCGAACGCGGCGCCCGACGTGCTGCTGACCGCGGCCGAGCCGTTGCTCTCAGCGCTGCGCGACGCGACGGGCGAGAGCGCGCAGCTCTATCTGCGCCGCGCAGACGAACGCATCTGCGTGGCGGCGGCGGAGCGGGCGAGCGGCCTGCGCGACACGGTGCCGGTCGGCTCGGTGCTGCCGATGGTGGCCGGGTCCGCGGCGCAGATCCTGCTCGCCTGGGAGCCCCCGGAGGCGGTCATGCCGCTGCTGCCGCGCTGCAAGTTCACCGGTCGCACCCTGGCCGAGGTCCGCCGCCGCGGCTGGGCGCAGAGCGTGGCCGAGCGCGAGCCCGGTGTGGCCAGCGTCTCGGCGCCGATCCGAGACAGGACCGGACGGGTGATCGCCGCGATCTCGATCAGCGGGCCGATCGAGCGCCTCGGCCGCCGGCCCGGCGAACGGCACGCGATGGCCGTGGTCCGCGCGGGCCAACGCCTCAGCGGCCTGTAGCGCGCGTTTCAGGGAGTCCACACCGCGTTGTCGTGAGCGAAGACGACCCGGGCCGGATCGAACTCCAGGAGCCGGGCCACCCAGCCCGGCGCGGCGGGCAGCGGTGGTTCCACGCCGTCGGCATGCGCCTTCCCAGCCAGCACGTCGCCGGTGAACGCGGTCGCGTGATCGTGGCTCTGCCCCGCGACCACCACGGTGCCGTCCCGGCGGCGCACGACCACCGAATGGTGCCCGGCGGTGTGCCCCGGAGTGGGAACGATCACCACCCCGGGCAGGATCTCCCCCTCGCCGTCCAGCTCGACGTAACGGGCTCCGGGCGAGTCGATCAGGTCAGGCAGGGTGTGGCCCTCGACCGTACGCGCCAGCCCCAGTTCCGTCCGCTGCGCATAGATCGGCCGGTCGGGCAGCTCCGGGTTGCCGCCACAGTGGTCGAAGTGGAGATGGCAGTTGACGATGTGCCGTACGTCATCAGGCCGGCGTCCCACGGCGGCGAGCGCCTCCACCAGCGGGATCCGTCGGGGCCGGTAGTGGGATTCGACAAAGGGATGCGAACCCATGCCGGTGTCGACGAGCAGCGCACCGGCGGGATGGTCGATCAGATAGCCGAGGCAGGGCTCGACCCGCGGCGAGCCGGTGCCGGTCTCGGAGGCGGGTCGGACGAAATAGCCGAAGTTGACGCGGCGCACCTGAAGATCGGTCACACTGACAGTGTTCCGCGTCTAACAGCGGGAAGAGCACGCTCAAAGCGAAACGGCCCGTGTCCACAGACACGAGCCGTTTGATGCTGTAGTCCCGAAGGGATTCGAACCCTCGCTACCGCCTTGAGAGGGCGGCGTCCTAGGCCGCTAGACGACGGGACCAGGTCTTGCCTTGTTGCTCTTGCTCAAATCTTCCCGCTCCAGCAACGGTGCCGAACTCTATCAGAAGTCCAGCGCCGCCGATCTCGCGGGGAGATCGTTGCGCTGGGGTACCAGGACTCGAACCTAGACTAACTGAACCAGAATCAGTCGGGCTGCCAATTACCCCATACCCCATCGGTACGGCTCGCCGTACCGAGTAGGAACTCTACCCGAGGCCGTGGTGCCCACCAAATCGGGCCGGCATTTCGCGTTTCGGTGACGCCACGGCTACGCGTCGGAGAGGTCCGCGGTCGAACTCCAACCCCGCAGCCGGAGCCGGTCGAACCCATCCAGGAGAAGGTCCAACGCGAACTCGAACTCGAACTGGTCGTCACAGCCCAGCCCGACGACGGACCCTTCGTCGTGGTCCGTTCTCAACGCGATCGCCACAATGTGGGGATACCTGGCGGACATCTGGCGGAGAGCGGCCGCCTGCACGTGCGGCTCCATGCTCGGGGCCTCGAACAGCTCCTGGGTGAACCCGAACATGCGGCTACCCAGGGCGTGCATCACGTGATGGGTGAGGTCGACGGAGAAGCCGCCGTCCCGGAACATCCCGATCATCGAATCCTGGTAGTCCAGCACGGCCGGCGTCGGCGTGGTGCGCGTCTCGAGCACGCGCGAAGCCCACGGATGGCGCAGGAGCGCTCGTCGCGCCGAGAGGATCCGCTGCCGGACGGCGGCCTTCCAGTCGACGCCGGGATCCGGCGGGCCGATCTCGCCGACGATGACGTCGACCATGCCGTCGAGGAGTTCTTCCTTGTTGGCGACGTGCTTGTAGAGCGCCATCGGCACGACGCCGAGGTCCTGCGAGAGCTTGCGCATGCTGAGTGAGTCGATCCCGGCGTCGTCGGCGAGCGCCACGGCGGCGCTGAGCACCCGGGCCCGACTCAGCGGGGCGCGGCGGGGGGTCCCCGTCTGGTGAGCCATCGATCCACCTTCCACTGCGACAGCCGCCGGCCGAGTTCTCCGCTTGACAGGCGTACAGCGTACACCTATGGTCATCGACCTCAGGTGTACGCCGTACACCTGAGGTGACGAGAGAGAGTCGACATGAGCTCAACGAGGACGACCGCGGTGGTCACCGGCGTGCTGTTCCTGATCACGGAGATCGCCGCGATAGCCGGGCTGGCGCTGTACCAGCCGGTCCTGAACGACGCGAACTACATCACCGGCGCCGGCGCCGACAGCCGCGTGCTGATGGGCGGGCTGTCCGAGCTGATCCTCATCGCCGCGGTCATCGGCACGGGGGTCGCGCTCTATCCCGTCGTGAAGAGGCAGAACCACAGTCTGGCCCTCGGCTACGTCTGCGCGCGCCTTCTCGAAGCCGCCATCATCGCCGTCGGCACCATCAGCGTTCTCTCGGTCGTGACGTTGCGACAGGACCTCGCGGGAGCCGCCTCCACAGACGACTCCACACTGGTCACCGTCGGCAAGTCGCTCCTCGCCATCCACGAGTGGACGTTCCTGCTCGGCCCCAACTTCGTGCTGGGCGCCAACAGCCTGCTGCTCGCCTGCCTGATGTACCGCTCCCGGCTCGTCCCGCGGGGCATCGCCGTGCTGGGACTCGTCGGCGGCCCGCTGATCGTCACATCGGCCACGGCGGTGATGTTCGGCCTCTACGACCAGCTCTCCGCGTGGGGTTCGATCGCCGCGCTCCCCGTCTTCGCGTGGGAGGTCAGCCTCGCCGTGTACCTGATCCTCAAGGGGTTCAAGCCATCTGGTGTCACAGCACCCGGCACCCGGTGAGCAGCCCGTGGCCGCCCACCGCGGGGCGGCCACGGAGCGGGGACTAGTCCAGTGCGACGACCGGGTTGCGCAGCTCCCCGATGCCCTGCACGCTCACCGACACCGTGTCGCCGGCGACGAGCGGACCCACCCCGGCGGGCGTGCCGGTGAGGATCACATCACCGGGCAGCAGGGTCATGACGTGGGACACGTACGAGACCAGCGCCGGCACGTCGAAGACCATGTCCTTGGTGCGGCCGAGCTGGCGTACCTCCATCTCCTCGGGGTTGGTGCCCACCTCGCACCGAACCTCCAGGTCGCTCACGTCCAGCTCGGTCTCGATCCACGGACCCAACGGGCAGAAGGAGTCAAAACCCTTGGCCCGGGTCCACTGGGGGTCGCTGCGCTGCAGGTCACGCGCCGTGACGTCGTTGCCGACGGTGTAGCCGAAGATGGCCTTCTCGGCGCCGGCGCGGTCCACCCGGCGGGCACCGCTGGCACCGATCACGACGGCCAGCTCGCCCTCGTGCTCGACCTGCCGGGTGACCGACGGGATCCGGATCGCGTCGTTGGGGCCGATCACCGAGGTCGACGGCTTGATGAAGATCAGCGGCTCCTTGGGCACCTCGTTGCCCATCTCGGCCGCGTGGTCGGCGTAGTTGCGCCCGACGCCGATCACCTTGCTGGAGAAGATCGGGGCCAGCAGCCGAACGTCGGCGATCGCCCAGCGCTGCCCGGTGAAGCGGACGTTCTGGAACGGGATGCTGTCGATCTCGGCGATCGTCAGGCCCCGGGCGCCCGGCTGCGCCTCACCCTCGACGACGCCGAAGGACACGCCACCGGCATGAACAAAACGAGCGAAACGCACGGATAACCCCATCCATCGAAAGCTTGCACGCAGCACCGAGGCTACGCCCCGCCTCCGGGGGCAAACCCCCGCGCGTCGGACCTGGCTCACACCCGGCGACGCCGAGGCTCGATCCGACTGGACTTGCTGGATACGCTGGTGTGATGGGGATCAGCGAGAGCCACGCGCTGACCACCGTGCTGCCCAGCATCAGCTGGATTCCCCTGTCCCGGGCACACGCCGAACGCGCCGACGAGATGACGGCCGGCCACCGCGCCCGCCGGGCCGCCGGCGAAAAGCACGCCATAGAGGATTTCCTCTACGACTACTACGGCACCCGCCCGGCTCAGCTCCGCCGCTGGCACCCCGGCGTCGGCACCGGCCTCGCCCCCGCGCCCGACGGCCTCCCCGAGCAGGCCACCTGGAAGTTCTACACCACCCGCCCCGACGGCGTGGTCACGCTGGACGTCGAGGCCTACATGCAGGCCCGAGGCGAAAGCGTCCGCTACATCCACGGCCTGCTCACCGCGACGGCGTCCCGCCCGGCGTTCTCCGGCTGCTTCGGCCTGCACGAGTGGGCCATGGTCTACCGCCAGCCGGAACACCGCCACTCCCTGCCGCTGCGCCTCGGCCAGGCCGAGACCGACCGCGTGGTGGAGGAACACCCGATCCGCTGCACCCACTTCGACGCGTTCCGCTTCTTCACCCCCGAAGCGGTCGGCCTCAACCGCCTCCAACCGACCCGCGCCACCCAGGTCGACTTCGACCAGCCCGGCTGCCTGCACGCCGCGATGGACTGCCACAAGTGGGCAAGCAAACTCGGCCCCGCCGTTCCCGGCGCGCTCGCCCTGGACTGCTTCGCCCTGGCCGGCGACATCCGCCTGCTCGACATGCAGGCCAGCCCCTACGACCTCAGTTCCTACGGCCAACCCCCGGTGAAGATCGAAACCCCGGAGGGCAAGGCCGAATACGTCACCCGCCAGCGAGAGTTCGCCCGCCGCGCGGCGGGGCTCCGCGCCCGCCTTATCCGCGTCTGCGACGAACTGCTCGGCCCGGCGCTCGCGGCCGAAAACCGCGAGGCCGTAGCACCCCACAACATCTGATTCCGTACGCCCGACGAGGCACCCCAACCGCACCACCGGCCCGCCGCCCTCAGGGCAAGACCACCCGTTTTCCTCCTCAAGTGCCGCAAGAGTCACCACACGCCGACTGAACGAGCCACCCCTACGACCGGCGATGCGATGGATGCGGAGCACGAGCACCGGAATCATCACAGGGTGCATGGGGTGACTTTGATCCGGTTCGCGTTCTTCGCGTCGGCCGGGCTGCAGACAACGGCGCTCTTCCTCGATCGCCGCCTGGTGCCCTACTGTGGCACCTTCGCGATGGCCGCCCTGCTCGCGATGGCCCTGTCCAGCCCGAATCCGGCAGGCGTACGCCGATGGACCCGCCACGCCGCCATCGCCGGCCTGTCACTGCTCACCCTGATCGCCCTCCTCTCGGGCTCGCGCACGGTGTCCTCCAGGTCGGCGACGAGGACCTCTACGCCGACGGATACGGCTGGCCCACCGAATTCGCCGCGGGCGACGGCGGCGCCGCCATGATCGAGCCAACGCTGTTGACCATGGCCGCGGCGGCGCTGGCGGCCGCCGTTTTGGGCCGAGCCGACCGCCTGCTCACGTGGCGGCACGTCCCCGCCGGCCTCCTCGCCCTCTTTCTCCTCCTGCGGATCGGCTACCAGGCGCTGCAACCGCCGCTATCCGAATGGGAGGCGCCGCCGGACGTCCGGGTCCGCTTCATGGCGCTGATCCCGATCGCCCTGGTCCTCGCCGCCCTCGGGCTGGCGATGAACGCCGGGCTGGCATCGCGCGGCAGGCTGCGTTCGGCCGGTGCCGGCCTGGCCGTGGTCATGGCCTTGACGCTGTTCAGCCTGACCGAGGTCGCGAACAACGAGATGCTCAAACCACGCTTCGACGCCGCCGCGCAGCATGAGTGGGAGACCACGATCCATGTCCCTCGGCTCCAACTCACGGACGTGACCTACGTTGCTCCTGGGACCCCCAACCTCTTCCATAGCCTCCCACCGAAGCCTGTCCGGGACACAAGCATCGATGCCGTGGCGGCGCCCCCATCGGGATTAACCAGTCCCTGGGAAGGCACCATCGACTGGCAGCGCTCCCGCCCGGCACTGGTGGCCGCCCTCATCCTCGCCGGCCTGGCCGCGCTGGTCACCTCGTTGTTCCGAGTCGGCCGAGACCACTGTCCCCTTAATTGAGGTCAGCCTTCCGGCTCGTCGGCGTGGCACCGCGGACCCGGCGACTGCCAGCTCACCGGGTCCGTACTCGGTCTCCCGCTATGTGCGGTAACGATCACCTGGGTCGCCTCGGCCGTGCCCCGGACACGGTTGACGACGGCGTCGCAAATCCGCAACCGGTCGGCCTTTGTTGTGCGCTCGGCCCACGCACCGACCTGCACCTCGGTGCCGTTCCACGACCACGACACCACATCGGCCGCGTCAATATCCGATTTGAGAACGCCCTCGAGCATCTTTCGATGAGCCACCTCGAGGTGCGAAGCCTCAACACCCGGACCACCAACACTCGACGGGCGCGGTCGCCCCGACGTATCAGCGCGATCCGAGGTACAGGCACCGAGAGATGTCCCGCAGCGACTCCACCCACCGCCACCGTGACCACCTGCGATCGGCTTGTCATGAACTCATTCTGAGCTGACTCCGAGAACTTCGTTGATCGCGGCGCCGCCCTCCCCGTTGAGACGTCAGTATTTTCCGCGCCTCTCGTATCAAGCCACGGGCCGCGGCTGGTCGGTCCACCCGGGGAAGCGCTCGTACAGATCGGGCGGCGGCCCGCCTGTCTCGTCTGCCCAGTCGTCGATCGCCTCGATCAGGTATGAGCCGAGCAGGACCGACAGGCCGTGCGGAACGTCTTGGTACTGCTCGCCCAGCTCCACTTTGGCGACGGCGCAGGGCCATGGCACGCCACAGGCCTTGCAGTCCCACGTGGGCCGCTCACCCTGATGCTCCGTACGAGGAACTAACACAATCCACCCCGTCCCGCTCGGCGTTCCTGCGCCGGAGTGAGCGCGCCCGCGCGGCCAACTTGGCGCAGCGGCACCGTCGGATCTGCCCATCGCGGCAATCCAGGCGCGGGGTCGCTGACAGAGGTCCGAGCACGACACACCTCGCGCCGCCGGCCTACTTCCAAACGCGCCTCGATGCACGGCCAGGGCAGGCCGCAAACGCAACGCGACCGACTCATGGATTGCCACCACTTGCGTGGACGTCTCGCGTGCATAGTGGCTCCTATTCGTCAACCCCTGTCAGTCAATGGGTTAGACGCTAGGTAGGGCCAATGTAAGCGGTCCACGATGTTGCGAAAGGTTGCGTCAGGCCAACTCCCGCGCAACGCGAGTGATGAGTTCTCTTGCTGGCTTTCCGTACCTGGCGACGCCGTGCAAGTTGTCGAACATCCGCAGATACAGCTCAACCTCGCTCGGCCGGGTGACCTCGATGCTGGCGGTCGGAGTTTCCAAAGACACCAGGGAGTCGTCATAGATCCAGAACCCCGCTGACGGCACGGCGCCCCGTTCGGTCATCAGCGGGATCACGCCGAGGGCGACGCTAGGCAGCGACATCAACGTCAGCAGGCGGTCGAGCTGGTTAGCCTGGGTCTCCGCGTCGCCGAACCAAGTCCTCAACGCCTGCTCTTCCAGGATCACGGCGAACCTCTTGCCACGCTGGTAGAGCGCCTTCTGGCGCTCCATCCGCACGGCGACAGCTTCTTCCAGGTCGTTCGGAGCATCGAGAAATCCGGTCCAGAAGGAGATCATGGCCGCGCAGTAGTCAGGGGTCTGAAACAAACCCGGTATTACGTTGTGCTCGTAGATTCGCCAATGGGTCGTCCGCTGGTACAACTCCACCGTGTTGGCGCCGACGACTCGCTTCATGCCGTCCCGAGCCGCCCTCCGGTGCTCGAGGTAAGCAGAGTCCAGAACCCGCAGCGTTGCCAGCAGATCAGAGACCTCAGCCTCGGCACCGCACGCCTGACACCACTCTCGGATGTCGGCGGCGGTCGGCCGTTGGACGCCGCTCTCCAGCTTGCTGACCCGGGTGTAGTGCTGCCCGGTGGCAGCGGCGAGTGCCCGCCCCGTGAGGCCGGCTTCTTTCCGGATCTCCCGTAGGCGGGCACCCAGCGCCTGAAGCGCGGCCTTGGCGGAGCTACCCGGGTTTGTAGTCACGGTGAGGCGTCGAGATCTTCCACACCGCCTCGAAAGCGGACCGACAAAGGTGCAGGTCTCGCCGAGCGCTTCGCGTCGGTGACCACGAAACCCTGAACCAGCCAGCTACCCCGGTCCGTCCGGTACAACGTGGGTGAGTTGGTCGGGTTGGAGTTCGGGTCCTTCGCGACGAAAGTCAGGCGCACGGCCAGCTCCCTGTCTCGGGGTTGCCAGGTGTTGCGCGCCATTTCATCGTGGTCGCCCTCTCGCTGGCGGTCAAGGTAGAACCGAACCCGATGGAGAGCGTCGTCGATCGTGCCGGGGTGAGGTTGGGGCTTGCTGATGCGCCTGCACGCCCGTCAGCTCAGGTCGACGGGCGTGGGCAGCCCCGGTCAGGCTGCGGCAGAGGTGTGGGGTAGTCGGACGATGATGCTGGTGCCTCCGTCTGGGATGTCGTCGAGGGTGACGGTGCCGTGGTGGGCTTCGGCGATGGCGCGCACGATGCTCAGGCCGAGTCCGTTGCCGGCGACCGCGCTGTGGCGGGCGTTGGAGGCGCGGTAGAAGCGGTCGAAGAGGTGGGGGTGTTCGCCGGGCGGTACGCCGATGCCGGTGTCGGTGATGGTGATGGCCACCGCGTGTTCGTCGTATGTGAGTGTGAGGGTGGTGTTGCCGCCGTCGGGGCTGTATTTGACGGCGTTGGACAGCAGGTTGTCCATGAGCTGCCGCAGGCGTTGCGGGTCACCGGTGGTGACGAGCCGCTCGGGGAGGTCGGCGGTCACGGTGACGCCGTTGGCGTCGGCGGGGGCCTGGACCCGGTGGAGGGCCTGGCCGGCGATGACGGAGAGGTCGATCTGGCGGAGGCTGACGCTCAGGTGCCCGGATTCCAGGCCGGCGAGGTCGAGCAGGTCGTCGACGATGGCGCGCAGGGTGTCGGTGGCGCGGGCGATCGCTTCGTGCAGCCGGCGGGTGTCGTCGGTGTGGGGCTCGTCGTCGGTCAGCAGCATGTCGATGTAGGACGAGATGACGGTCAGCGGGGTGCGCATCTCGTGCCCGACCAGCGACAGGAAGTCGTCCTTGCCGCGGGTGACCTCCTGGGCGAGTTGGGCGCTGCGCCGGCTGGCGAGGAACTGTCCGAGTTGCTCGCCGATCCCAGCGAGCAGCGTCGTCAGTGACGTCCGGTCGTGTTCGGGGCTGGCGGCGAAACAGGTCAGGACGCCGACGACGTGACCGTCCGCGGAGATGGGGGCGGCCATCATGGTGTGCAGGCCGGCTTCGGCGCACATTCGCACCCACGGCGCGGTGGCCGCACCGTTCAGATAGGGAGTGTCGGCCATGTTGGGGATCCACAGGGGTTGGGCGGTGGCCCAGGCGGTGCCGCTGACACCGACGCCCTTGTCGACCGGCCGGCTGAGGAACTCGCCGAAGGCGGCGCCCAGGGTGCTGTGGTGGCCGGCCAGGCGCACGGCGTCGGTCAGCTCGTCGTGCAGCCAGAGCTCGATGTGGGGCCAGCCCAGCGCGACGGCCACGGCCCGGGTGATGTCATCGGCGGAGCTGTCCACGTCGCCGGTGTAGGCCAGGGCGGTGGCCACCGCGAGCTGGCAGTCGCGGAACCGTTCGACGCGGCGTCGTTCGGTGATGTCGCGACAGGCGCTGACGGCTCCGGCCTGGGTGTCGTCGGCGGTGATGATCGGTTGGGCGTTGGTGAGCATGGTCCGGACCGGTTCGCCGGGAACGGCGATCAGAATTTCGTGGTCGCGGACGTGCTCACCGTCCAGTGCGCGCATCAGCGGCGCCTGTTCCCAGGGCAGGGATGTGCCGTCGGGACGGAACAGGTGCCCGGGGGCGACGGCGAGCAGCGCCGCCAATGGGGCGTTCTCGGGCAGGCCGTGCAGGCGGCGCATGGCCCGATTGGCGACCTGGAGACGGCCGTGGGAATCCATCGCGGCGACCGGTGCGGTGAGGCTGTCCAGCAGGGCCGTAAGGAAGCCGCGTTGGCGGCCGGCGTCGCGTTCGGCGTGTGACTGGCGGGTGAGGTCGGTGAGGAACACACCGATGAGGGGCCCGTAGCGCCCGCGCAGCGTCGACGCGACGGCGCGGGCCGGGATTTGGTGGCCGTCGCGGTGGCGGATCGGGATTCGCCCGGTCCATCCGCTCTGCGGGCCGGTCGAGGCGATCAGGTCGGGCAGGCTTCGGTGGAAGCTGTCGTGGTCGGCGTCACGCAGCAGCAGTTCGGCTGCCCGGCGGCCGTTGACCTCGGTGGCGGACCAGCCCAGCAGGCGCTGCGCGGCCGGGTTCCAGCCGCGTACGCGTCCATCGACGTCGATGGCGACAAAGGCTTCCTGCACGCCGTCGAGGACCGCGGCGGCGTCCAGCCCGGCCATCGCGTCCGCGTTGGTGTAGACCCCGTCTGGCGGTAGGCCGGCGAGCAGGGTGGAGATCTCCACCAGCAGCTCCAGTTGCTCACCCGTCCAGGCTCGGGGCACCACGTCGACGACCAGCAGCGAGCCGACGGTGCGGTCGGCGGCGTCGCGCAGCGGGACCCCGGCGAACGCCCGCGCGTCGTACTCCATCGCCAGGGCATGTGAGCGCAGGTCGGGGTCGGCGCTCATGTCGTCCACACTCACCGGATGATCGGCGCTCACGATGTACTTGCACACCGAGTACGCCACGGGCACCGGCTCCCCGGTGGTGAACACCTGCGGCAGGCCGAAGGAGCCGACGAAGTGCTCCTCCACGACGTCCGTCACCGCCACGATTGCCATTGGCGCACCGGTCACCCGGGCCGCAAGCCGGGCAATGGCATCCAGCGGCATCGCGAGCCCCGGCAGCAACCGCCGTGCCCGCCTCGCCGCCGCGAGTCGTTGCGGCTGTTCCAGGATCGATGTATCCACTTTCGGCATGCCAACCACCCACCCGGTACGGCAGGGACCTGACCGGTCCCTGAGCCTCAAACATCGAAGGACGGATGCACCGAGGTCTAGGGCAGCATTCGCTCTACCATGGTCCCCGCATCCCAGGGCCCATGAGGTTGAATCCGGCATAACCCCCCAGTCGGGGCGGCCCACCGGCGAAGCCGTTCCCGTCAGGAGCGACGGAGCCGGGCGTCGCTACATCTTTGCCCGATCTTGTATGGCTTGGTTCTGCGCCCGGGTGGGGACACGACTCGGCGGTCGTAAGGGAGTGGGCGTGCTGTATCAGGTCGGCGTTCTGCAGCGGTTTGGTCATGTAGTCGTCCGCGCCGGCTTGCAGGGCGGTGGCGGCGTCGGGGTACAGCGCCGCGGACAGTAACAAGATCGGGGTGTCGGCGGTGCGCGGGTCGGCGCGCAGCGCCCGGCAGGTGGCCGGCCCGTCGTCCTCGGGCAGGTTGAGCACCACCAGGTCCGGAGGCATGTCGGTGGCGAGGCGTATCACCTCGGCGCTGTCGCCGGCGGTGTGGACCGTGTCGCCGGCGCGCTCGAAGAGCTTCGCGAACAGGGCGCGAAGCTCTGGGACTGATTCACCGAGCAGAACGGTCGGCATCACGGCACACCCCTGGGGGAAGAGTCACGGTCGCTCTTCGTAGGCCCGGGTGGCGAGCCACCTCAAGGGGTGGGATGTCATTGCGCGGGATATATCCACCCTACGCCCATTGGCACCACTTCGTAACCACTTGCGTACGTGGTGGTGGCCCGTGTCAGTCCATCTCTCCGCGCCGGCCCCGTTTGATCTGGGCTCGGCGCTTCTTCTCGCCGATGCGGCGTTCGACCGCCCCCCGGGATGGCTTGGTCGGGCGGCGCTGGCGGGGCGGGGGTGCGATGGCCTCGCCGACTCGCGCCGCGAGACGAGCCTCGGCCGCTTCGCGGTTGCGAAGCTGAGACCGGTGCTCCGACGCGGTGATGGTCAGGACTCCGTCGATCAAGCGGCCGCCGAGCCGCTCCACCGCCCGTTCCTTCAGCGTGGGCGACAGAACGTCGGACGCCAGCAGATTCCACGACAGCTCGACTCGCGAGTCCGTCGTGTTCACGCCCTGACCGCCGGGGCCGCTCGAGCGGGAGAACCGCCACGACAGCTCGGCGGCGGGGATCACCAGCCGCTCGTTCACCAGGACGTCATCAGGCACGCCACAGCATCGCATCACCCGGCGAAACCCGCCATGCAGTTTGATCAAGGCGGGTCAGCGCCCGGGCGGTCAGGAAAACAGGCGGTCAGAAGAAGCGGGCGGTCAGAAGAAGCGGGCGGTCAGAAGAAGCGGGCGGTCAGAAGAAGCGGGCGGTCAGGAAAACAGGCGGTCAGAGAAGCGGGCGGTCAGGAGAAGGCGGTGGAGCCGATGCTGGCGAGCACCACCACGACCATCGCCGTGGCACTGACCCAGCTCAGCGGCTGGGCCAGGAGCAGCCAGCCGGCCAGCGCCGCGACCGCCGGCTCCAGGCTGAGCAGAATGCCGAACGCCCGCTCGGGCAGGCGGCGCAACGCCGACATTTCCAGCGTGTACGGGATCACCGACGCCAGCAACCCGGTGCCGAGCGCGACCAGCAGCAGATGGGGCGACGTCAGTGCCTTCTCCGCGCCGATCGCCCCACCCGGCAGCAGCACCAGCGCGCCGACCGCCATCGCTACCGCGAGCCCGCCCTGGCCCTGGACCGCCGCGCCGGCCCGGCTGCTCGCCAGGATGTAGAGGGCCCAGAACGCCGCCGCGATCAGGACGAGGATCACACCGATCGGGTCCAGGCCGGCGGCGCCGTCGGCGAAGCCGAGCATTGCCACGCCGGCCGCCGCCACGAGGACCCAGCCGATGTCGCGGGCTCGCCGGGACAGGACGGCGGCGAGGGTGAGGGGGCCCAGGAACTCGATGGTGACGGCCGGGCCCAGCGGGATGCGCGCGATGGCCGCATAGAAGAAGCCGTTCATCCCCGCCAGGGAGAGTCCCAGCAGCAGGACGGCGCGCCACTGGTGAGCCTGCCAGGCGCGGACCGCGGGCCGCGCCAGGGCGAGCAGCAACCCGGCGGCGAGGCCGAGTCGCAGCAGCGTCGCGCCCGCGCTGCCGGTCACCGGGAAGAGGCCGGCGGCCAGGGCCGCGCCCACCTGGAGCGAGACGCAGGATCCCAGCACCATGAGTACGGCGGGGCCGGGGCGGGTGGCGAGGGGCGGGGCGGCGATTGTCACCTCCTCACGATCACCAACGGAGGACTGGTTCGTCCAGCGAATGTTTCTGAGCGATAATCGTCAGATATGTTGGATGTTCACCGGCTCCGGTTGCTGCGCGAGCTCGACCGACTCGGCACCCTCGCCGCGGTCGCCCAGGCGCTGAACTACAGCCCGTCCGCCATCTCTCAGCAGCTCAGCCTGCTGGAGAGCGAAACCGGCGCGACGCTGCTCGAGCGCGTCGGGCGCGGCGTGCGCCTGACCGGGCAGGCGCGCATCCTGGTCCGGCACACCGAGGCGATCCTGGAACGGATGGAGCTCGCCGAGGCGGAGCTGGCGAGCAGCATGATCGAGGTCACAGGCACGCTGCGGGTGGCTTCCTTCCAGTCGGTGCTGCTGTCACTGGTGCCGGCCACGCTGTCGCGTCTCGCCGCCGAGCATCCCGGCCTGCGGGTCGAGTTCACCCAGGCGGAGGCCGGATCCGCCTTCGCCGGCCTGCTCGCCCGGGACTTCGACGTGGTGCTCGGCGAGGACTATCCGGGCCTTCCCGAGCCGCGGCTGCCCGGCGTGGACGAGGAGGTGCTGCTGCACGACGAGATGCGCGTCGCGGTGCCGACGAGCGGGCCCTGGCACCGTGCCCGGCTTGCCGACCTGGCGGACGCGCCCTTCGTGTTCGATCCCGACACGGTCACCCCGGGCCGGTGGGCGCGGCAGGTCTGTCGCAGCGCGGGCTTCGAGCCCGACGTCCGGTTCTCCAGCGGAGACCTTCTGCTCCAGCTCCGCCTGGTCGAGACCGGGCACGCCGTCGCGTTCGTACCCGATCTGCTCTGGACTGACCGGGCACCCGGTGACCTGGAGCTGCATCACCTGCCCGGGCGGCCACGGCGCCGGCTTTTCACCGGGGTGCGCAGCGGTTCGTCGGGCCAGCCGGCGATCCGCGCCTTCCGCGACGCCCTCCAGGAAGCCCGCGGGTGACCCGCGCCGGTGGGAGACGGGGACGCAACGGGCGAACGAAAGGCGCGGCGACCGGGATACTGGAACCCGATACAGGGAGGTTGTGTGTCTGCTCAGCCCGCGCCGGTCGCCGGAACCGGTTATCCGTGGCCCATCGAAACCGCACGCCTGGACAACGGCCTGCGCGTCGTCGTCAGCGAGGACCACACCGCGCCGGTGGTCTGCGTCAATCTCTGGTACGACGTCGGCTCCCGCCACGAGCCCGCGGGCCAGACGGGCTTCGCGCATCTCTTCGAGCATCTGATGTTCGAGGGGTCGGTGCATGTCGGCAAGACCGAGCACATGCGTCACGTGCAGGGCGCGGGCGGCTCGCTCAACGCCACCACCAATCCTGACCGGACGAACTACTTCGAGACGCTGCCGGCCGAGCACCTCGAGCTCGCCCTCTGGCTGGAGGCGGACCGGATGGGCGGCCTGGTGCCGGCGCTGACCCAGGAAACCCTCGACAACCAGCGCGAGGTGGTCAAGAACGAGCGACGCCAACGGTACGACAACGTGCCGTACGGCGACGCGTGGCTGCGCCTGTTGCCGTTGTTGTACCCGCCGGGGCACCCGTACCACCACGCGACGATCGGCTCCATGGAGGACCTGAACGCCGCGAGCCTGGAGACGTTCCAGGCCTTCCACGCGCGGTACTACGCGCCGAACAACGCGGTGCTCACCGTCGTCGGCGACGTCGTGCCGGCCGACGTCATCGCCCTCGCGGACAAGTACTTCGGCATGATCGAGGCCGTGGCGGGCATCCCGCCGGCGCCGTCGGCTCATCTTCCGGGCCCGGCCACCTCGCCGGCGCGCGAGACGGTCACCGGCACCGTTCCGGCTCCGCGGGTGTATCTGTCACACCGGACCCATCCCTTCGGCACGGCGGGATACGACGCGATCACCGTTCTGGCCACGGTGCTGGGCAGCGGCCGGGGCAGCCGGCTGTACCAGCGGCTCGCCGACGGTGCCCGGATCGCCCAGCCCGATTACGTCGGTGCGTACGGTGTGGATCTGGCGCACGCGCCGGCACCACTGATCGTCACCGCGACGGCGAAGGACGGCGTGGACGCGCAGGCGCTGAAGGCGGGCGTGGCTGACGTGCTGGACAGCATGGCCACCGAGCCGGTCACCGACGCCGAGCTGGAGCGGGCCAAGGCGCTGTTGACCACCTCGTGGTGGCGGCAGATGTCCACGGTAGGCGGCCGGGCGGACGTCCTCGGCCGGTACGCGACCCAGTTCGGTGACGCGGCGACGGCCGGCTACCGGCTGCCGCAGTGGCAGGCGGTGACCGCCGGCGACATCGCCGACGCCGCCCGCACGCTCGACCCGCAGTCCCGGGTCACCCTGACCTATCTTCCGGAAGGGACCGCAGCATGAGCCTCATCGCGACCCGGCCCGAGCCCGGCAGCGCCCGCCCCTACTCTTTCCCGGCGATCCACCGCGCGTCGGTCGCCGGCGGCGAGGTCGTCGCCGCGCACCTGCCGGGCCACCTGCTGGCGACCGCCGCCCTGCTGCTCGACGCCGGCGCGGCCCGGGAGGATCACGGCCGCGAGGGTACGGCCGCGGTGCTCGCCAAGTGCCTCGAGGAGGGTACGCACCACCGCGACTCGGCCGCGTACGCGCTGGCGCTGGAGGGTCTCGGCGCGGAGCTCAGCGTCTCCGTCGACTGGGATTCGTTCCGCGTCGGCGTGTCCGTACCCGTGGATCTGTTGCCGAGGACCGTGGCCCTCATGGCGGAGGCGACGCGCACTCCCCGGCTGGATCCGGACGACGTCGCCCGCGTCCGCGACGATGAGGCCACCTCGCTGCGGATGGAGTGGGCGCAGCCCGGTCCGCGGGCGGACGCGGCACTGCGGGCCGACCTCTTCGGCGCCGGCGAGCGGTACGGCCGCCCCCTGTACGGCGATCCCACCTCGATGGCGGCGGTCACCGTCGAGGACGTGCGGGCGTTCCACGGCAGCTGGCTGACCCGCCCCGGCGTCCTGCTGGTCGCGGGCGACCTGGACAAGCTGGATCTGCATGAGCTGGGCGCTGCGGCCTTCGCCGGCACGTCGGGCTCGCCCCTGTCCCCCGAGCCCGCGTTGGACGTGCCGATCGCCGCGACCCGGCGCGTGCTGCTGGTCGGCCGCCCCGGCTCGGTGCAGTCGACGCTGCGGCTGGGCCACCGGGCCCCGGAGCGGGCGCACCCCGACTACGTGCCGATCAGCCTGGCGGCGACGGTGCTCGGCGGGGCGTTCACGTCGCGGCTCAACCACCTGATCCGCGAGGTGAAGGGTTACACGTACGGCATCCGCGCGGACTTCGCGATGACCCGCCGGTTCGGCCGGTTCGGGGTCAGCTCGTCGGTGCAGACCGCCGTCACCGCGCCGGCGCTGGCGGACACCGTCGGCGAGATCACCCGCACGCGCGCCGACGGTGTCACCGAGGAGGAGTTGGCCGTCGCGCGGACGTGGCGGGCCGGTTCGCTGTCGGTCGACATGCAGACGCCGGGCGCGATCGCGAATGCCCTGGCCACGCTGGTGGTGCACGGCCTGCCCGACGACTACTACGCGACGCTGCGTCAGCGCCTGCTGGACGCGACGGTCGCCGAGGTGTCGGCCGCCGCCGCGGAGCATCTCCATCCGGAGGGCCTGACCCTGGTCGTGGAGGGCGACAGTGCGCTCATCCGCGACGAGCTGGCCGCGACCGGGATCGGCGAGATCCTGGACGTCGAGATCTGACCTGGGAGAAAGGGCCGGCGGCGGCCCTTTCTCTTGCCAGCGCGTGCCGGAGGGGGTTTCAATGGCCACCTGCTCCTCGGTAGAGAGCGCTCTCAGAAGTGGGGACCCGGTCATGCCCACGAACCTCACCGCCTCGTCCGCGCAATTCTCCCGCCGCCGCGCCCGCCGCCTGCCGACCCCTGCGGAAGCCCCCGGCCAGCGGGGGCCCGTGCCCGCCTCGGCCGACTCCTGCCCGCTGCGGCATCTCGCCGACCCGGCCCTGGCCGAGCCGATCGGGCGGGCCTACCACTACCTGGACCTGGTGCAGGACGCGTACGTCAAGGGCGGCGAGCCGCGGCTGCTGCAGAGCTACAACAACGAGAGCGAGCTGATGACCACCGCGTTCGTCTACGACAACGCGCTGGCCATCCTCGCCTACCTCGCCAGTCCGACCGTGGCCAACGTGCGCCGGGCCCGGCTTGTCGGCGACGCCCTGCTGTGGGCCCAGGCCAACGACGAGACCTACGCCGACGGGCGGGTACGCCAGGCGTACGCGGCGGGCCCGATGCTGTTCTACGGCAGAGGTCCGTCGTTTCCCGGCCTGAGGCGCGACGACGGCAAGGCGGCGTTCCTGTGGCCGTTCGGCTTCGGCGGCTCGTCGACGGGCGACATGGCCTGGGTAGCGCTGGCGCTGGCGCAGCTGTACGTGGACACGCGCATCACCAAGTACCTCGACGGCGCCGTCGCGCTCGGGCACTGGATCGGCGCCCGGCGGTCGCCGTACCGCTACGGCGGCTATCACGGCGGCCTGCGCCCGGACGGTGAGACGCCGCAGCGGTGGACGTCGACCGAGCACAACATCGACGCGTACGCGCTCTTCGCCCTGCTGGCCAAGCTGACCCGGGACCGGCGCTGGAAGGGCCTGGCGGCGGTCGCCGCCGCCTTCGTCCACGAGATGTGGAATCCGGCCGGCGGGCACTTCTGGACCGGCACCCGCGAGGAGGATCCGGACGTCATCAATGCCGCCAACGTGCCCGAGGACGTGCAGAGCTGGGCCCTGCTCGGCCTCGGCGACCACCGCTACGACCGGGCCGTCGACTGGGCCACCGGCAACCTGGCCACCACCGACGGCGCGGTCGCCGGCGTGACGTACAGCAGCCAGGCGAAGGTCGCCACCGGCACGGTCTCCGGCAGCGCGCTGCCCACCCACCGCGACGCGGTGTGGCTGGAAGGCAACGGTCACGTCGCCCTGGCCCTGCTCAGGCGGGGCGCGCCCGGAGACGCCGCGCGCGCCGGCCGGCTGCTGAGGGCCATGATGACGGCTCAGGAGACGCTGGGCGCGGGGCAGACGGTCGGCCTGACCCGTGACCCGTGCGGCGGTCGGCTCTCCAACCCCGGCGAGGGCGGCACCTGGACCGGCACTCCCCTGCCCGCCGCCGCCGGCGTCGTGGCCGCCACCAGCGCCTTCGACACCGGTTTCGCCTTCGGTTATTTCAGCCGGCAGCACGTGGGAACCACGGCATGGCTCCTGATGGCCGGGCAGAACTTCAACCCGTTCCAGTGACCACGGAATGTGACGTACCACCTGATCATTCGGTCTAGGTAGCCGCCGCCGGATACCGTCGCGGCCATGACCATGACGACCTCGGCGCCCGCCATCGCGAAGCCGTCCAAGCGTCGGGCCGCATGGCTGGTGCTCCTGTGGCTGCTGGTGCTGCCCGGCGCCGTCTGGGCCGTGCTACGGGTGGGCGGCTGGGAGCGGGGGCTGCTGGTGCAGCTCTTCGCCTTCACGCCGTACGTCGCGGCGTGGTCGGTCGTACCGGTGGTCGCGGCGCTCGCCACCCGGCGGTGGCTGGCCGCGGCGGTCGCGGCGTTGACCTTCGTGCTGCTTGCCGCGATGGTGCTCCCGCGGGCCTTCGCCGACGGCGATCGCGGCCCGCAGACCGGGGTGAAGATGCGCGTCATGACCTCGAACATGCTCTTCGGCGGCGCGGACGCGGCGCAGATCGTCCGGTTCGTCCGGGACAACGACGTGGCGGTGCTCGCGCTGCAGGAGTTCAGCCCGACCGCGCAGACCCGGCTCGCCGAGGCCGGCCTGGGGCAGCTCCTGCCCTATTCGTCGCTGGGCGCCGAATTCGGCGCGGGAGGCTCCGGGCTCTACTCCCGCTTCCCGATCACCAGTCCCGACGTGCGCGTCAACGGTGGATTCTTCAACCAGGCGTACGGCACCATCCAGCCGCCCGGCGCCGCCCCGCTCACGGTCGAGTCGGCGCACCCCCTGGCGCCGTTCTCGGTGGACGTCGTCGATCGCTGGCGCGCCGACCTCGAGGCGGAGCCGCGCGCCGAGCCGAAGGGCATGCCGCGCATCCTGCTCGGCGATTTCAACGCGACGCTCGACCACCAGCCGCTGCGTGAGCTGATCGACAGCGGCTACCGGGACGCGGCGGACGCCACGGGCAACGGCCTGATCGGCACCTGGGGCCCGTACGACGGGGACCTCATCCCCCCGGTGACCATCGACCATGTCCTGGTGGACAACCGCCTCGGCGTCACCGACGCGGATGTGCACGACATCGACGGCAGCGACCACCGGGCGATCATCGCCGAGGTGGTTCTCCCGGCGGCCTGACCCCGAGCAGGGCTTCGACGCCCCGGGAGTAGGTCTCGGCCGGCAGCGCCACCGGATCGATGAGGTGTTGCAGCCCGACGCCGATGTCGAGGGTGCTGGTCTTCGTCTCGCTGATGTTCTCGCCGATCAACTTTCCGGCGGAGCGGCTGCCCGGCTGGCTCCAGGCCGTCCATCACCTGCTGCCGTTTCAGTATCTGGCCCAGGCCGTCCGGGAGAGCCTGACGTCGCGGCGGCCGGAATCGCCGCGCTGCCCTATGCCGTGCTCGGCGCCTGGAGCGTCGCCGGCCTGGCCGTCACCCTGCGCGTGATGACCAGGCGGGCGTGACCGCTCAGGCCGGCGCGGTCGCGCGGGCGAGGCCGAAGGTGAGCGCGTCGGTGAGGGCCTGCCAACTCGCCTCCACCACGTTCTCGTGCACACCCACCGTGGTCCA
Source organism: Actinoplanes sp. NPDC051346 (assembly GCF_040682215.1). Taxonomy (NCBI): domain Bacteria; kingdom Bacillati; phylum Actinomycetota; class Actinomycetes; order Micromonosporales; family Micromonosporaceae; genus Actinoplanes; species Actinoplanes sp. NPDC051346. Next base: position 76,069 of record NZ_JBFBAJ010000020.1, read on the forward strand.
GTCCCGGCGACCGTCGCTGGTCTCGACCAGGACCCGGGTGACGGCGTTCGTGCCGTGCGAGCCCTCGAGGATGCGGACCTTGTAGTCGGCCAGCTCGAAGTTCTCCAGCTCCGGGTAGTGCTTCGACAGCGCCGTGCGCAGCGCCTCGTCGAGGGCGTTGACCGGGCCGTTGCCCTCCGCGGTGGCGATCACGCGCTCGCCGCGTACCCGGACCTTGACGGTGGCCTCCGAGACCACCGCGCCGTCCTCGCGGTGCTCGACCTGCACCCGGTAGGACTCCAGGCTGAACGGCCGCGCGAGGGCGGCACCCGGCAGAGCGTCGCGGACCAGCAGCTCGAAGGACGCGTCCGCGGCCTCGAAGGACCACCCGACCGCCTCCAGATCCTTGACCTGGCGGGTCACTTCCGTGAGGGTGTCCGGGTGGCCGGCCAGGTCCAGCCCGAGCTCACGGCTCTTGAGCTCGATGCTGGCCCGGCCGGCCATCTCCGTTACCAGGATCCGCATGTCGTTGCCCACCACCGACGGGTCGACGTGGTTGTAGAGCAGCGGATCCACCTTGATCGCGCTCGCGTGCAGCCCCGCCTTGTGGGCGAATGCCGCGGCCCCGACGTAGGCCTGGTGGGTGTCGGGGGCGATGTTGGCGATCTCGGCGAGCGCGGTGGAGACCCGCGTCGCCTTCTCGAGGCATCCGTCCGGTAGGACCTTCAGCCCGAGCTTGAGTTGCAGGTTGCTGACGACGGCGAAGAGGTCGGCGTTGCCGGGCCGCTCGCCGTAGCCGTTGGCGGTGCACTGGAAGTGGCGTACGCCCGCCTCGACGGCGGCGATGGTGTTGGCGACCGCGCAGGCCGTGTCGTTCTGGCAGTGGATGCCGAGCCGGTCGGCGGGCACCCCGGTGCGCTCGACCACGGCCTGGACTGCGGCGGTGACCATCGATGGCAGCATGCCCCCGTTGGTGTCACACATGACGATCCGCTCGGCGCCGGCGTCGAATGCCGTGCGAACCACCGAAGCGGTGTAGGCCGGGTCGTGCCGGAAGCCGTCGAAGAAGTGTTCGCAGTCGACGAAGGCGCGGCGGCCGTTCGCGACCAGGTGGGCGACGGTGTCGCGGACCATCGCCAGGTTCTCCTCGCCGGTCGTGCGCAGGGCCCGCTCGACGTGGCGCAGGTCGGACTTGGCGACCACGCAGACCACCGGGGTCTCGGCGTCGAGCAGGGCCCGCACCTGCGGGTCCTCGGCGACGTCCACGCCGGCCTTGCGGGTGGCGCCGAACGCGACCAGCACCGCGTGCCGCAGGTCCAGCTCGGTGCGCGCCCGGCGGAAGAACTCCGTGTCCTTGGGCATCGCCCCGGGCCAGCCGCCCTCGATGAAACCGACCCCGAACTCGTCGAGCAGCCGCGCCACGGCGAGCTTGTCGGCGACCGAGTAGCTGATGCCCTCGCGCTGCCCGCCATCGCGCAGTGTCGTGTCGAACACCTGGTAGGTCATGGGGAGCTTCCTTTCGCACAAGACGGGTCGACCCAACAAAAAGACCCCCCGCGGATGCGGGAGGTCTGCGCGTCGGCGATGCGTCAGCCGGCGCGCTAGGTGCGAATAATCAGCACGGGAAGGTGGGTCACGTACGGAAGCATGCCACCGATTCTCACACCCGCGGGTCCGAAGTCCAGATTCCGGGACGGTTGTCGCCTCAGCGGGTGACGTAAATTGGAGGGGTGACCGTCGATCCGTACCCCCGGACCTTGTCCTTCTCCGCCAGCTACAACTTCCGTGACGTCGGCGGGTATGCCGGTCTCGACGGGAGAACGGTGCGCTGGCGGCGCCTGTTCCGCTCCGACTCCCTGCACCGGCTCAAGGGCGACGACCTGGCGGCGTTCGGCAAACTCGGCGTCCGGACGGTCATCGACCTGCGCCGCCTCTTCGAGATCGAGGAGCACGGCCGGGTGCCGGAGGCGGAGGGTCTCGCTTACCACAACCTGATTCTCGAGCACGTCGACTGGGAGTCGGTGCCGGAGCCGGCGGGCACCGCGCACGACCGCTGGCTCGCCGACCGCTACCTGAACTTCGCGGAGGACGGCCGGGAGGGGCTGGCCTCGGCACTCGGCTTGATCGCCGACCCCGACTCGGCGCCGGTGGTCGTGCACTGCATGGCGGGCAAGGACCGCACGGGTGTGGTCTGCGCGCTGACGCTGGCGCTGCTCGGCGTCCCCGACGCGGTCATCGCGGAGGACTATGCGCTCACCGAGGTGGCGATGGCGTCGCTCACCGAGTACCTGAGGCGGACCAGGCCCGACATGGTCCAGGACAAGTACCACATGTTCGACTGCCCGCAGGACGCCATGCACATGTTCCTCGACGACCTGCGGGACCGGCACGGCTCGGTGGAGAAGTACGTGCGCGAGATCGGCCTGAGCGCCGCACAGGTGGCCGCGATGCGCGACCACCTGTTGGAGCCGTCCTGAGGCGTCAGAGAATCTTGTGGACCCAGCCGAACGGGTCCTCGGCGCGGCCGCGCTGGATGTCCGTGAGCTGCTGGCGCAGCGCCATCGTGACCTCGCCCGGGCCGCCGTCGGCCACGGTGAACTCGCCCTCCGGCGACCGGACGGTGCCGATCGGCGTGATCACGGCGGCGGTCCCGCAGGCGAACACCTCCCGGATGCGGCCGGAGGCGGCGCCCTCGCGCCACTCGTCGATGCTGACCGGCCGCTCGCTCACGGCGCGGCCGGAGTGGGCGGCCAGCTTCAGCACCGAGTCGCGGGTGATGCCGGGCAGGATCGTGCCACCCAGCGGCGGCGTCACCAGGGAGCCGTCGTCCATCACGAAGATGACGTTCATGCCGCCGAGCTCGTCGACGTACTTACGCTCGACGGCGTCGAGGTAGACGACCTGGTCGCAGCCGTGCTCGATCGCCTCGGCCTGCGCGGAGAGTCCCGCCGCGTAGTTTCCGCCGCACTTCGCGGCGCCGGTGCCACCCGGGGCCGCCCGGGTGTAGTCGGGCGTGGCCCACACCGTCACCGGCTTGACGCCGCCGCTGAAGTAGGCGCCCACCGGGGAGGCGATGACGAGGAAGAGGTATTCCATCGCCGGGCGCACACCCAGGAAGACCTCGCTCGCGTACGCGAAGGGGCGCAGGTAGAGGCTGCCCTCGTCGCTGGTCGGAATCCACTTCTGGTCGATAGCGATGATCTGCCGCAGCGACTCGAGGAACATGGCCTGCGGCACCTGCGGCATCGCCATGCGCTGCGCCGACTGGGCGAACCGCGCGGCGTTGGCGTCCGGCCGGAACATCGTGACGCCACCGTCCGACGTCGGGTACGCCTTCAGACCCTCGAAGATCTCCTGCGCGTAGTGCAGCACGGCCGACGCCGGGTCCATCGGGATCGGCGCGCGGGCCTCGACGCGGGGCTCGTACCACCCCTTGCCCTCCGCGTAGCGCACGGTGACCATGTGGTCGGTGAAGATGCGACCGAAACCCGGGTTGGCCAGCAACGTCGCGCGGTCCGCGTCGCTGACGGGCGCCGGGTTCGGACGGATCTCGAAGTCGAGGTTGTCACCACCACCCATGGGGGCTGACCTGCTTTCTTACGCGAGCGACAAGGTATGAGCCGAGGGAGACCCCCCAGTGCTTCAGCGAACATACCTCGAACGCTCGTTAAAGCCGACCACTCAGGCGGTCGCGGCCGCGGCAACTCGCTCTCCGACCTCGGCCGTACGCAGCGGCGCCCCCGGCGTCCGGGCGGCGACCTCGGCCGCGACGGCCTCGGATACCCGCCGTGCCGCCTCCGCGTGGCCGAGGTGCTCCAGCAGCAGCGCGGCGGAGAGGATGGCGGCGGCGGGGTCGGCGATGCCCTGGCCGGCGATGTCGGGCGCGGAGCCGTGCACCGGCTCGAACGTCGACGGGAACGCCCGCTCCGGGTTGACCGAGCCGCTGGCGGCCATCCCGATCCCGCCGGTCACTGCGGCGGCGATGTCGGTGAGGATGTCGCCGAAGAGGTTGTCGGTCACGATGACGTCGTAACGCTGCGGGTTGCTCACCATGAACATGCTCGCGGCGTCGATGTGCTGGTATTCCGTCGTGACGCCGGGGAACTCGTCGGCGACCGCCTGGAAGGTGCGGGCCCAGAGGCCGCCGGCGTGGGTCAGCACGTTCGTCTTGTGCACCAGCGTGAGATGGCGGCGCTCGCGGCGCTGCGCCCGGGCGAACGCGTCCCGGATGACCCGCTCGACGCCGTGCCGGGTGTTTAGGCTCTCCTCGGTGGCGATCTCGGCGGGGGTGTCCCGGTGCAGGACCCCGCCGGCGCCGACGTAGAGGCCCTCGGTGCCCTCGCGGACGACGACCATGTCGATCTCGCCGGCCTTGATGCCGGCGAGCGGGCTGACGGTGCCGGGCCAGAGCCGCGAGGGACGCAGGTTGACGTACTGGTCGAAGTCGAATCGGAGCCTGAGCAGCAGGCCGCGCTCGAGCACGCCCGGCGGCACGCTCGGGTCGCCGATCGCGCCGAGCAGGATGGCGTCATGGCCGGCCAGCTCGTCGCGCACCGACGACGGGAGGACCTCGCCGGTGCGGTGGTATAGCCGGGCGCCGAGGTCGTATTCCTGGTAGGCGACGCCGGGGAGGACGGCCTCGATCACCGTGCGGGCCTGCGCGGTCACCTCGGTCCCGATGCCGTCGCCGGCCACCACCGCGATCCGCGCCACCGCCACGTCCACTCCCTCATCCGTTTGACGAACCGGGGCCGAGCCTAACCGGCCGTCCCGTTCTCCGGTACGCAACTCCCATGATGTGGATGAGGTGTGGCACGACGCGAACAGCCCCCGCCGATCGCGGCAACGATCGCGGGGGCTGTCACGACGAAAACGCTGGCTCGCGCCCGCCGGGGTGCACAACCGCGCGGAACGGCCACCGGCATGTCACCCGAAGACACGCCCGCGACGCCCGCGCGGCAAGGACCAACGCTAGCGATGCGGACTAATGTCGCGCAAGACGCATCCCCCGCGTGTCGCCCCGACAACGGGATCGAACGCCCACCGGTATGGCACCATGCGCCGGTGAGTTTCGACCTCGTGGTGTGGGCCATGGACAACGCGGACATGCCGGACGACGTGCGTGCCGCCAACGAGCGGTGTGCGCGCGGCGAGCACCCGCTACGCCCCGCCGACCCCCGCGTCGTCGCCTTCTATGACGCGCTGACCAGCGATTATCCCGACCGCGGCCCGCGTGCGGCCCTGGACGGCTCGCCGTGGGCGAGCGCGCCGCTGCACGCCGCCGCGGACCATATACAGATGCGCCTGGACGAGAGCTGCCCGGACGAGGTCCTCGAACGGATCGAACGCCTCGCCGGCGAACTCAACCTCGACCTGCTCGACCTGCAGGACGGCACCGTCTACCCCCCGCCGGTGAAGGCGCGCGCCGCCGTGCCCCGCTGAGGCCGGACTCAGTCCTCGTCCCGCAGATCCGCGATGCTGCCCCGGGACGACCCGATGGCGGCGGCCACCGTGGACAGCAGCTCCGCGTCGACCGACGAGTCGACCGTCAGCGCCATCAGCGCCTCGCCGCCGACCTCCCGGCGTGCCACCTGCATCGCCGCGATGTTCACTCCGGCCTCGCCGAGGATCGAGCCGATCGCGCCGACGATGCCCGGGCGGTCCGCGTAGCGGAAGAAGAGCAGCACCCCGCCGGCGTCCAGCTCCAGGTCGAACTCGTCGACCCGGGTCAGCTTGCGGGCCTCGCGGCCGCCGGTCGTGATCAGGGTGCCCGAGACGGTCACGAGACGGCCGTCGGGCAACGCCCCGCGTACGGTGACGAGGTTGTGATGCTCGGGGTCCTCGCCGGACACGACCAGCTCGACGTCGACGCCGCGGTCCGCCGCGAGCTGCGGGGCGTTGACGTAGGTGACCTGCTCCTCGACGACCGACGCGAAGAGCCCCTTGGTCGCGGCGAGTTTGAGCACCGTGACGTCGTGCGACACGATCTCGCCGCGCACCTCGACGGCCACGCTCGCCGCCACGCCACCGGCCACCGCGGTGAAGACCTTGCCGAGCCGCTCGGCCAGACCGAGCAGCGGCCGCACGTCCTCGTCGACGACGCCGCCCGCCTGCACGTTGACGGCGTCCGGCACGAACTCGCCCCGCAACGCCAGTTTGACGCTGCGCGCCACGGACAGGCCCGCCTTGTCCTGCGCCTCGGCCGTCGACGCGCCCAGGTGCGGCGTGACCACGACGTTGTCGAAGGCGAACAGCGGCGAGGACGTGGTCGGCTCAGTCGCGAAGACGTCGAGCCCGGCGCCCGCCACCCGACCCTCGGCCAGGGCATCGGCCAGGGCACGCTCGTCGACCAGTCCACCCCGGGCGGCGTTGACGATGCGGACGCCCGGCTTGACGAGCGCCAGCTCCTTCTCGCCGATCAGACCCACGGTCTCCGGAGTGCGGGGTAGGTGCACCGAGATGAAGTCGCTCTCCCGCAGCAGCTCGTCGAGCGTGACCAGGTGCACGCCGAGCTGGGCGGCCCGTGCCGGCTGGACATACGGGTCGTACGCGATCAGCCGCGTGTCGAAGGCGGCCATGCGCTGCGCGAACAGCACGCCGATGCGACCCAGCCCCACCACCCCGACGGTCTTGCCGTGCACCTCGACGCCGGTATATCTGGCTCGCTGCCACTCGCCCCGCTTGAGCGCCGCCCCGGCGGCGGCGGTGTGGCGCGCGACGGCGAGCAGCAGCGCAACCGCCTGCTCGGCGGCCGAAACGATGTTGGAGGTCGGCGCGTTGACCACCATGACGCCGCGCGCGGTGGCGGCGGGCACATCGACGTTGTCGAGGCCCACCCCGGCGCGGGCGACGACTTTGAGCCGCGGCGCGGCGGCGACGGCCTCGGCGTCGATCCGCGTCGCGCTGCGCACGATGACGGCCTCGGCGTCGGCGAGCCCGGCGAGCAGGGCGGCCCGGTCGGTGCCGTCGACCCGCCGGACGTCGAAGTCGTGGGCGAGCACCTCGAGGGCGGCGGGGGCGAGTTCCTCAGCGATCAATACGACGGGAGTCATGCGTCTCCATCTCGCGGACCTCCCGCGATCGTATGTGGACGCCGGGCGCACCGTCATGTCGATCTATGTGACCGGCCTCACACCCGGACGTACTCCATGATCCAGTTCGTCTCCCAGGTCTCGCCCCCGTCGGCCGAGAACTCCTGCTCCCACCGGGCCGAGGTGGGCGTGATCTCGGACCAGATGAAATGGGCCTTGATCGGCTTTCCGTCATGGGTGTCGTCACCGTAGAAGTCGCCGCGGCCGCCCGCGAAGGTGCCGTGCACCGGCGGGTACAGCAGCCCGGTGCGGCTGCTCGACCAGTAGATCGACCACCGCTGACGTTCGACGTCGAACAGGCGCACGCTCAGGCCGCGGCTGGGAAGCGTCGGAAAGACGATCTCTTCGGTGGTGCCTCCACCGTCGAAGATCGGCCGGCAGGTCGCCGAGCCGGGGAAGGTCTCCCAGTCGTCGGCGCCGGCGAGGAGGGTCTTGAGCCTGCGGTTGGAGACCGTCCAGGACCCGGTGAGGAAGTCGAAGTCGTTCATGACGTCGATCTTGGTGGGATACCCCTGACATCCAGTGTCAGGGGTCTGGCAGACTTCCGCGATGCGAGCGAGCCGCCTGGTGTCCCTGCTGTTGTTACTGCAGAACCGGGGACGGCTGAGCGCCTCGCGGCTCGCCACGGAACTGGGCGTCACCGCCCGGACCATCTACCGTGACGTCGAGGCTCTCGCCGCGGCGGGCGTGCCGATCTACGCCGAGCACGGACCGACCGGCGGCTACGAGCTGATGGACGGCTACCGCACCCGGCTGACCGGGCTGACCGCCGACGAGGCCGAGTCGCTGTTCCTGACCGGGCTGCCCCAACCGGCCGCCGAACTCGGCCTCGGCGCCCAGGTGGCCGCCGCCGAGCTCAAACTGACGGCAGCGCTGCCGACGTCGTACCGGGACGCGTCGACGCGCATCCGGCACCGGTTCCACCTCGACGCGCCCGGCTGGTTTCGGGAACCCGATCCGGTGCCACACCTGCTCGCCGTCGCCGAAGCGCTCTGGCGGGACCAGGCCGTCGAGGTCCGTTACCGCCGCTGGGCGCCCCGGCCCGGCGAGGTGACGCGGCGGCTGCACCCGCTGGGACTCGTTCTCAAGGCGGGCACCTGGTATCTCGTCGCCACCGGCGAGCGTGGCCAACCCCGCGCCTACCGGGTGTCATCCATCCTGGACGTGCGGCCGTTGCCGGAGTCCGTCACGCGGCCGGACGGTTTCGACCTCGCCACCTACTGGCAGCGACACGTCGAGGAATACGAGAGCGCGCGAAACGCCGAGGTCGCCACCGTGCGGCTGACCGCCCGCGGCGTCGCGGCCCTTCCCGACGTACTCGGCCCGAAGGCGGCGCGGATGGCGCTTCGGACTCTGACTCCCGCCGACCCGGACGGCTGGCAGCAGGCCACCATCCCGCTCGAGAGCGTGTCCCACGCCGCCATGACCCTGCTGCGGCTGGGCCCGGACGTACGGGTGCTCTCCCCGGCCACCCTGGTCGCGCACCTGAGGAACACCATCAGGGCGATGGCCGATCTCTACGTCGCATGATGGGAGAATGGCAGGCACCAAACGCTATCGATGGGACGCCGTTGCCTGACATCCGTGCGACGCCCGAGAAATGGTCGCTGGGCGATCTGTTGGCGCTCCAGTCGCTGCAACCGCTCATCTCGCAGTACATCCCGTGGACGTCCTGGTCGATGCGACCCGCCGCGTTGGCCAGCGTGGTCAACGACCTGGTGCTGCGGGAACGGCGCACGGTCGTCGAGCTGGGCGCCGGTTCGTCCACGCTGGTGCTGGCCCGGGCGGTGCGACTGACCGAGGGCCGGCTGGTCAGCGTCGAGCACGACGCCGGCTTCGCCGAGGCGATGAACCGGCGGTTGCGGGCCGCGGGCCTGGACGATCGAGCCACCGTCCGGCACGTGCCGCTGACGGCCATCCCCGCCGCGAGCGTCCAGGCCGGACGCCATCGCGCGCCCAGCGAGTGGTACGACCTCGAGACGTTGCGCGCCGCCGTACCGAAAAATATCGACCTGCTGGTGGTGGACGGCCCGCCGGCGGGCGAGCAAGCCGACGTTCTGGTGCGCGAGCCGGCGGTGCGGGTTCTGCGGGACCGGCTCGCCGCCTCCTTCTCCATCTATCTGGACGACGCGGAGCGGGAGCCGGAACGAGAGATCCTCGCGATGTGGGAGAGCCAGCTGGGGATCCCGTTCACCATTGTGGAGCGGATATCCGTTGGCGTAGGAAGTACGGATGGTGGTTTCACGCCCACGCTCTGAATCCGTCGTGCGGGACCCCTGCCTGCACTTCGACATCCAGGTCACCGAGCCCACCGAACTCCGCTGGACGTGCGGCTCGCGGCTGCACATGGAGAAGACGATCTTCACCCGGGCGACGGACATCGACCATCCCGCCCTCGGGACGCTGTCGACCCTCGGGGAGACCGAGGATCTGCACGACACGCAACTGTCCACCGTCGGCCCGGTCCGGGTGGAGATCGACCTCGAACCGCACCGCGGGCCGCGCCACGGCACCCTGCCCGGGACGGCCGAACAGCAGCGGCGCGTCGTCGGCATGCTCACCCGGTGGGCCTGGGGCGAGGACGCGGCCGACCTCACCGACCTGGTGTTGCAAGCGCCCACGCCGGACAACTCCTCGGACCGGCCGCCGCTGTCCGACCGGCTGCGGGAGCACGGCTGGGACGCCACCGACATGTGGCTGCTCACGTCCCTCGCGCCCAAGATGATGGAGCACCGCACGCCGTGGTGCCTGCGGGCCGTCCGCGTGGTCTACGGCAGCGCCGGCACGCTGATGGTGTGGCACCCGATCGCGGAGGACCACAACTGGAATCCGAACGAGCCGCTGCCACCCGGCAAGCGGTATCTGGTCCCGTTGCCGGAATGCCGACGGCGGCACGGCCAGCTCACCGCCATCGCCGGCACCGACGGCACGGCCGAGGCAGGGCGCCTGGTGCAGGACATCATGCAGCACCACGACTGGACCGAATGGCAGCTGACCCAGCGGGTGGAGCGCTGGGAGCGGCAGTTCTTCGCCCTCGCCCGGGACGGCGCCTTCGAGGCCCATCTGGACGCCCGCCATCTCGGCGTGGCGCTCGACGAGACGCATCAACTGCTGGGGATGCTGCGCCGGATCAACCGGGACATGGCCCGGCGCGGGCGGCTGGGCTGGCTGCCCCAGCCCGAGGCCGCCCCGATCGAGGAGTCGGTGACGTCGCTGCGAATCGAGGTGCAGCGCCGGACCACCCGGGTGGAGTCCCGGCTGGATCAGCTCAACGGCAGTCTGCGCGAGGGGTGGACGCTGCTGTCCAGCGCGGCCGGCGGCGCCCGGCTCCAACTGGACCGGGAGACCTCGGAACGGACCCAGGGCTTCCAGAACGCCGCCGGTCTGGTCGCCGCGCTGGTGCTCGTCCCCGGCCTGGTGCTCAGCCTCTACGGCGCGGAGGTCAAGGGCCTGCCCGGCATGGACGGCTCGTTCGGGCTGGTCGCCATGGCCGCGTACGCCGCCGTCGGCGCGCTGTCCACCTTCTCGACCCTGCGCGCGATGGCCTACCGCAGGCGCATGGTCGCGGTGCTGATCCTGGTCGGGGGCTTCTTCGCGTTGGTGCTGACCACAGTGCTGCTGATCACGTTGGGATGGGACTAGATGACGGACGTCGCTTTCCTCACCGGAGCCACCCGGCCCGAGCTGCTCCGGGGCTTGCACGAGTCGCTCAGCGCGCAGGACCTCGACTGGACGTGGTGCGTGCAACTGGACGGCGACGCGATCGGCTGGGAGCCGTCCGAGGCCGACCGCGACGGCTGGCTCCACGACCCACGGGTGCAGCTGGAACGCAATCCGAAGCCGCTCGGCTCCGGGACCACCCGCAATCTCGCCCTGATCCGCGGTTCCGCGCCCTACGTGCTCTGTGTGGACGACGACGACCTGCTCTATCCCGGTGCGATCGCCTCGCTGCTGGAGGTGGCCGAGAAGCAGCGGAAGTGCCTCGGGGTGTGGGGGCGTACCGATGTGATGCACGATTCGGCGGTCCCGCCCGACGCGGCGACGGCCGAGGTGTTCAAGTCATGGCCGGAGCCCGGCCTGATTCCCGCCGGCACCATCGGCGCGCAGTTTCAGGCAACAGGCAGGTTCGCGGTGCATGTCGGCGCGTTGCTGTGGCGGCGTACGCATCTGGTCGCCTTCGGCGGCTACGGCGCGCTGCCCCGGTCGATCGACACGCACCCGTTCATCTCGGCCGAGGCGCTGTTTCCCTGCTGGTACGAAGACGTGCCGGTGTACCGCTATCTGATCCACCCGGGCCAGATGACGAAAACGCCGTACTACCAGGCGATCAAGACGCGGGTGCAGGGCCACACGTTCCAGCGGGCCGAGCTGCTGCGCCAGTTGCTCCAGGCGCGGGAGGAGTAGCCGGGGCGGCCGAACGGGCCGCCCCGGGCCGCCTCAGGCCGTCTCGGTGATCGGCCGGTCCACCCAGCTCATCATGCCGCGCAGCTTCTTGCCGGTGATCTCGATCGGGTGCTCGGCACCCTCCTTGCGGAACTGCTGCAGGCGCTGGCCTCCGGCCTCGTCGTCCGCGATCAGCGTCTTGGTGAACTCACCCGACTGGATCTCGGCGAGGATCTTCTTCATCTCCTCCTTGACCGACGCGTTGATCACGCGCGGGCCGCTGACATAGTCGCCGAACTCCGCGGTGTCGGAGACGCTGTAGCGCATGCGGGAGATGCCGCCCTCGTACATGAGGTCCACGATCAGCTTGAGCTCGTGCAGGCACTCGAAGTAGGCGATCTCCGGCGCGTACCCGGCCTCGGTGAGCACCTCGAAGCCGGTCTGCACCAGCGCCGCCGTGCCGCCGCAGAGCACGGCCTGCTCGCCGAAGAGGTCGGTCTCGGTCTCTTCCTTGAACGTGGTCTTGATGACCCCGGCGCGGGTGCTGCCGATCGCCTTCGCATACGACAGGGCGAGCGCCTGCCCGCCACCGGTGGCGTCCTGCTCCACCGCGATCAGGGCCGGCACGCCCTTGCCGTCGACGTACTGCCGGCGGACCAGGTGGCCGGGGCCCTTCGGGGCGACCATCGCGACGTCCACGTCGGCCGGAGGCTTGATCAGCTCGAAGCGGATGTTGAGGCCGTGGCCGAAGAAGAGGGCCTTGCCGGCGGTCAGGTTCGGCTGGATCGACTCGGTGTAGATCTTGCGCTGCGCGGTGTCCGGCGCCAGCACCATGATCACGTCGGCCCAGGCGGACGCCTCGGCCGGGGTGGCCACCCGCAGCCCCTGCTCCTCGGCCTTGGCCCGGCTCTTCGAGCCCTCCTGCAGGCCGACCACCACGTCGACGCCCGAGTCGCGCAGCGACAGCGAGTGGGCGTGGCCCTGGCTGCCGTACCCGATGACGGCGACCTTGCGGCCCTGAATGATGGACAGGTCGGCGTCGTCGTCGTAGAACGTTTCGGCGGTCATTGCTTTCCCTTTCACAAGAAATCTCAAAGTCAGGCGGCGCGCAGCGCCGGGCCGGTGGTGATGGAACGGGAACCGCGGCCGATGGCCACGAGGCCGGACTGCACCATCTCCTTGATGCCGAACGGCTCGAGGTCACGCAGCAGCGCGTCGAGTTTGTCGGGATTGCCGGTCGCCTCGATCGTGAGGGTGTCCGGAGCGACGTCGATCACCTTCGCCCTGAACAGCTCGACCGTCTCGAGAACCTGCCCGCGGATGGCGCGGTCTGCGCGCACCTTGACGAGCAGAAGCTCGCGCTGGACCGACTGCTGCGGGTCCAGCTCGACGATCTTCAGGACGTTCACCAGCTTGTTGAGCTGCTTGGTCACCTGCTCCAGGGGTGAGGAGTCGGCGTTGACCACGATCGTGATGCGGGAGACGTCCGGGTTCTCCGTCTCGCCCACCGCCAGAGAGTCGATGTTGAATCCCCGCCGTGAGAAGAGGCCACTCACCCGGGCGAGCACGCCGGGCTTGTTCTCGACCAGCACGGAGAGCGTGTGCTTGTTCATAGTCACAGGTCGTCCTCGTCGAAGGCCGGGCGCACGTCCCGGGCGAACATGATCTCGTCGTTGCTCGTGCCGGCCGCCACCATCGGCCACACCATCGCGTCCTTGCCGACGGTGAAGTCGATGACCACCGGGCGATCGTCGATCTCCATGGCGGCCTTGATGGTGGCGTCCACATCGGCCTTGGTCTCGCACCGCAGGCCGACGCAGCCGAGCGCCTCGGCCAGCTTCACGAAGTCGGGGATGCGGTGCTTGTGGGTGCCCAGCTCGGTGTTGGAGTAGCGGCCCTCGTAGAACAGCGTCTGCCACTGCCGGACCATGCCGAGGTTGCCGTTGTTGATCACCGCGACCTTGATCGGGATGCCCTCGAGCGCGCAGGTCGCCAGCTCCTGGTTGGTCATCTGGAAGCAGCCGTCGCCGTCGATCGCCCAGACCTGCAGGTCGGGCTTGCCGACCTTCGCGCCCATCGCCGCCGGGACCGCGTAGCCCATGGTGCCGGCGCCGCCCGAGTTGAGCCAGGTGGCCGGGTTCTCATACTTGATGAACTGCGACGCCCACATCTGGTGCTGGCCGACGCCCGCCACGTAGACCGCGTCCGGGCCGACCAGCTCGCCGATCCGCTCGATCACGTACTGCGGGGCGAGGGTGCCGTCGGTGGGCTCGTCGTAGCCCAGCGGGTAACGCTTGCGCAGGTCGTTGAGCTGCGCCCACCACGGCTCGTACGCGGACGCGCCATCCGCCGTGCCGGAGACCGCGGCGATCAGCTCGTCGATCACGTGCCGGGCGTCGCCCACGATCGGCACGTCGGCGTGCCGGTTCTTGCCGATCTCGGCCGGGTCGATGTCGGCGTGCACGACCTTGGCGTCCGGGGCGAACGAGTCCAGCTTGCCGGTGACCCGGTCGTCGAAGCGCGCCCCGAGGGTGACCAGCAGGTCGGCCTTCTGCAACGCGAACACGGCGGGCACCGTGCCGTGCATGCCGGGCATGCCCAGGTGCTGCGGGTGCGAGTCCGGGAAGGCGCCGAGCGCCATCAGCGTGGTGACCACCGGGATGCCGGTCAGCTCGGCGAGCTTGCGCAGCCCGTCGGTGGCGCCGGCCTTGAGCACGCCGCCGCCCACGTACAGCACCGGGCGCTTGGCCGCCGCGATCAGCCGGGCCGCCTCCCGGATCTGCTTGCCGTGCGGGTGCAGCGTGGGCCGGTAACCGGGCAGGTCCAGCGTCGGCGGCCAGGAGAAGATGGTCTGCGCCTGCAGGATGTCCTTGGGGATGTCGACGAGCACCGGGCCGGGCCGGCCGGTCGACGCCAGGTGGAAGGCCTCGGCCATCACCCGCGGAATCTCCTCGGCCGTCTGGATCAGGAAGTTGTGCTTCGTGATCGGCAGGGTGATGCCCTGGATGTCCGCCTCCTGGAAGGCGTCCGTGCCGATCGCGGGCCGCGGCACCTGACCGGTGATGGCCACCATCGGCACCGAGTCCATGTAGGCGTCGGCGATCGGGGTGACCAGGTTGGTCGCGCCCGGGCCGGAGGTGGCGACGCAGACGCCGACCTTGCCGGTGGCCTGCGCGTAGCCGGTGGCGGCGTGCCCCGCACCCTGCTCGTGGCGCACCAGGATGTGCCGCACCTTGGAGTCGTAGAGCGGGTCGTACGCCGGCAGGATGGCGCCGCCGGGAATGCCGAACGCCACGTCGACGCCGAGGGCCTCGAGCGATCGCACGAGCGAGCCGGCCCCGGTGACGGGGGTCGGCGAGACCGCGGTGGCGGCCGGCGCGCCGGCTGCGGCGGCGACGGTGGCCGGGGTGGCACGGTGGGCGAGGGTCTCGGGCGTGGGTCTCGTCATGGCGATTCAGACCTTCGTTCGGGTTCGGGCGTCGTTCTCGCTTACTGGAATCAGTGCAACAAAAAAGGTCCTCGTGCTAAGCACGGGACCTGGCGCACTGCCCAAAGGGATCGGGGGCAGCGCGCTCAACTAAGTACTACGAGAAACGACGAACACATGCGGCTAAGACTGCCCCATCTCACGAGGTGCGTCAACTGATCTCACATCCTGGTCACCCGAAAAGGCCGGGTCGGTCGGCAGCACCGCCCGAACCTGCCGCATTCCGGGGCCCAGCATGACGATCTGGCTCCGGGCCGGGGCGCTCGGCGCGATCGCCGCCGGCCGGTTCCGGGGCGCGGGCACCGGCCGCGAGCACGACCGTCCGGCGCGCAGCTGCGCCTCCAGGTGCTCCGCCGGCACTCCCCAGCCGAAGAGGGAACCCTGGCCCAGCCGGCACCCGGCCGCCTCGACGACCTCGCGCTGGGCGGGCGTGCCGATGCCCTCGGCGAGCACCTCGAGGCCGAGCCGGTGCCCCAGCCGCACCACCACGTCGACCAGCGGCGCCGCCGTGCCGGTCCGCGACTCCGGCTCCGCGACCAGCGCGTGGTCGATCTTCAGGATGTCGACCGGAAGGTTGCGCAGCTGCCCGAGAGACGAGTAACCGGCGCCGAAGTCGTCGAGCGCGATGCGGACGCCGGTGGACCGCAGCTCGACGAGGCGGCGGATCAACTCGTCCATGTCCGTCGCCACGGCGTGCTCGGTGACCTCGAGCACCAGGCGCTGCGGCGGCACGCCGTACTTGTCCAGCACCGCCGCCACCTGGCCGGCGTAGTCGGCGGCGTGCAGCTCCTTGGGCGACAGGTTCACCGAGACCCACACGTCGTGCCCGGCGGTCAGCCACTGGGCCAACTGGCCGCACGCCTGGTCGAGCACCCAGGCGCCGAGCATGCCGATGAGACCGGACTCCTCGGCGACGGGGATGAACTCGTCGGGACGCACGGCGCCGAGGTCGGGGTGGTGCCAGCGCAGCAACGCCTCCGCGCCCACCGGACGCACCGAGGGCAGCGCGACCACCGGCTGGAAGACCAGCCGCAACTGGTCGCGCTCGATCGCGTGACGCAGCTCGTTCTCCAGCACGCTGTGCCGGCGCAGCAGTTCGTCGTAGCGCTTCTGATAGCGCTCGACCCGGTTCTTGCCGCGCTGCTTGGCGTAGCGCAGGGCGAGATCGGCGTCGCGCATCAGCTCGCCGGTGTCGCCGGGCGTGAGGGAACCCGCGACGCCGACGCTCGCCGACAGGAACACCGAGCCGTCCTCCGTCTCGTACGGTTCGCAGAGCACCGCGAGCAGCCGCCGACCCACCGCCATCGCCTCGTCGGGGGTGGCCCGCATCAGCACCGCGAACTCGTCGCCGCCCAGCCGCGCCGCCACGTCCCCGTGGCCCAGGTGGGCGCGCAGCCGCTCGCCGACCTCGGCCAGGACCGCGTCGCCGACGTCGTGCCCCCGCATGTCGTTGACGTTCTTGAAGCCGTCGAGATCGAGCCCGACCAGGGTGCGGGGCCGACCCGGCACGGCCGGCTCGCGCAGCGCCCGGACCAGGCCCCGGCGGTTGGCCAGACCCGTCAGCGGGTCGGTGTGCGCCAGCTCGCGGAAGTGCGCCTCCCGCTGGCGCAGCTGAAGCGTGTAGCTGCGCACGTCGCCGAGCGCCAGATATTGCCGCCCGACCAGCGCGAAGCCCTCGACGCTGGCGCCGAGGAAGCCGAATCCGGCGAACTCCCCGCCGGCCAGGATGTGACACGTGCCCGCGATCACCATGGCGGCCATCGGGACGAACGCGTACCCGGTGCCGCGATGGAGGACGTCACCGGAGACGGTGACCGGGCGGTCCGCGACCTTGACCGCGTGCGCCACCACGACCAGCCCGGCCGGCAGCAGCAGCGCGCCGAGCAGGACCACGATGGGCCCGCCCTGGCAGATGCCTCCGGGAATCGCGGTGGCCGAGATCGCGACCAGCGTCACTCCCGCGGCGACCCGGACCGTGACATGCCGCGGCCGGTGCGCGTGCACGGCCAGGATCGTGGTCAGCCCGGTGGCGATCGTGGCGACCCCGGCGCCCAGCAGCACCGACAGGCAGCGCACCGGCGTCAGCGAGCCGAGGATGCGGGTGGGATCCGACACGAGCGTCCAGCCGACGAACCAGAGCGCGGCCGCGATGACGAGCCCGTCCAGCAGGTGCCGCAGCGCGGCCCGGCGGCACTCGGCGGCGCCCGGAAGCATCAGGGTGCCGGTCAGCAGGGTCAGCGTCCCCAGCGCCATCGCCACCGCGACGGCCTGACCCAGGGTCCGCACGTGCTCGCGCATCTCGTCGTGCGCCATGAAGAGGGCGCTGACCAGCCCGGCGAGCGCCGCACCCGTGGCGACGGCCCCACCCGCGGCGAGCAGGAGGTGAGCACGCCGGGCGGCACCGGTATGCCGACGGCCGGAGTTTCCTAGCAGCGCGACGGCCGGGACCGCGACCAGGAGGCTCGCCAGCCCGGCCAGCTCCACGCCGGACGGTGAGTGCACTCCGAACACTCTGCCGTACGCGCAGCGATTTCTCTATCCCGAGGGATGGACATGCGCGGCTCCGGTTCACCCTCGGTCCTTACCGACGGTGGCAGTATGTAGTGATGCCTGAGCTGCGCTCCCGGACCTCGACCCACGGTCGGACAATGGCCGGCGCGCGCGCCCTGTGGCGCGCCACCGGCATGACCGACGACGACTTCGGCAAGCCCATCGTGGCGATTGCCAACAGCTTCACCCAGTTCGTACCCGGGCACGTGCATCTGAAGGACATGGGCGGTCTGGTCGCCGACTCGATCGCCGCGGCGGGCGGGGTGGGCCGCGAGTTCAACACCATCGCGGTCGACGACGGCATCGCGATGGGTCACGGCGGCATGCTCTACTCGCTGCCCAGCCGCGAGCTGATCGCCGACGCGGTCGAATACATGGTCAACGCGCACTGCGCCGACGCCCTGGTCTGCATCTCGAACTGCGACAAGATCACCCCGGGCATGCTGATCGCCGCCCTGCGGCTCAACATCCCCACCGTGTTCGTCTCCGGCGGCCCGATGGAGGCCGGCAAGACGGTCGCCATCGAGGGCGTGGTGCACGAGAAGCTCGACCTGGTCGACGCGATGAGCGCCAGCGCCAACGAGAACGTGACCGACGCCCAGCTCGACACCATCGAACGCTCGGCCTGCCCCACCTGCGGCTCCTGCTCCGGCATGTTCACCGCCAACTCGATGAACTGCCTCACCGAGGCGATCGGCCTGGCCCTGCCGGGCAACGGCTCGACGCTGGCCACGCACGCCGCCCGCAAGGCTCTGTTCGAGCGCGCCGGCTCGCTGATCGTCGAGATCGCCAAGCAGTACTACGAGAACGACGACGCCTCGGTCCTGCCGCGCGCGATCGCCTCACGGGATGCCTTCGAGAACGCGGTCGCCCTGGACGTGGCGATGGGCGGCTCGACCAACACGGTGCTCCACCTGCTGGCCGCGGCCCGCGAGGCCGGACTCGACTTCAGCGTGGCGGACATCGACGGCATCTCCCGCCGCGTGCCCTGCCTGTCCAAGGTTGCCCCGAACAGCCCGAAGTACCACATGGAGGACGTACACCGCGCCGGCGGCATCCCCGCCCTGCTCGGCGAACTCCACCGGGCCGGACTCCTCCGCGACAAGGTCCGCGCGGTCCACGCCCCAACCCTGACCGCCTGGCTGGACAACTGGGACATCCGCGGTAAATCACCCCTCCCCGAGGCACTCGAACTCTTCCACGCCGCACCGGGCGGCGTCCGCACCACCCAGCCGTTCTCCACCACCAACCGCTGGTCGACCCTCGACACGGACCCGGCCGGAGGCTGCATCCGCTCCCTGGAACACGCCTACACCGTCGACGGCGGCCTGGCCATCCTCTTCGGCAACCTCGCCCCCGACGGCTGCGTGGTGAAAACCGCCGGCGTCGCCGAGGAACTCTGGAAATTCACCGGCCCGGCCCGCGTCTACGAAAGCCAGGACGCCGCCGTCGACGGCATCCTCGGCAAACAGGTCATCGAAGGCGACGTGGTGGTGATCCGCTACGAAGGCCCCCGAGGCGGCCCCGGCATGCAGGAAATGCTCTACCCGACGTCGTTCCTCAAGGGCCGCGGCCTCGGCAAAGCCTGCGCCCTGATCACCGACGGCAGATTCTCCGGCGGCACCTCCGGCCTGTCGATCGGCCACATCTCCCCCGAGGCGGCCTCCGGCGGCCTGATCTCCCTGATCGAGACCGGCGACGAAATCATCATCGACATCCCGGGCCGCTCGATCACGCTCAACGTGCCGGACGAGGAATTGGCGCAACGCCGCCACGAGCAGGAACGCCGGCCGAAGCCGTACACGCCGGTCGACCGCCAACGCCCGGTCTCGGCGGCCCTCCGGGCCTACGCCTCGATGGCCACGAGCGCCAGCGACGGGGCTTACCGGTTGGTGCCGGAATAGGTTTCTTTTATCAGTACGCCCGCACGGCTGGCCAGAAGCAGCACCGGCCGGCCCGGTCGCACCCGGAGGTCCGCGGGCGGTCGGGCTGGTCGCGCGTCCGCCGGGCAAATCCGGTGGTCCCGCAGCTCGGGCTGGTTCGTTGCGAGATCGGTCAGCGGGCGACTTGGGCCGTTTCGAGATCTGTCGCGATCATTGAGAAGACGGCCAGGTCATGCGCCTCCCCGTCGTCCCAGTCGGCCATCCGCAGCGTGCCCTCCCGCTGAAACCCGGCCTTTTCCGCGACCCGCAGAGAAGCGACGTTGTCGACGCGGGCGCGCAACTGGACCCGGCGCATCCCGCCGCTGGTGAGCGCCCATCGTCCGACCGCCCCGGCCGCCTCGGTGGCATAGCCTCGACCACGCCGATCGGCCCGCACGCCGTATCCGACTTCGCTGCGTCCCGCCTCCCAGTCGACGTCCCGCAAGCCGATACTGCCGACGATCTCGCCGCTAGCTTGTTCCACTATCGCCAGGTTCACACCCTGACCATCCAAGCGCTTCTGGTGCACCCGCTCCGCCAGCCACTCGTCCACGTCGCCAACGACCTCAGGGGAGCTCGGCGGCAGCGCCGTCCGGTCCTCGGCCGCCAAGAACGCCGCCACCTGGTCGGCGTCCCACAACCCAAACTCACGAATCTCCAACGCACCGGAGATGATCTTCACTGGAGGAAACATGGCGAGCAGCGTAAGCCCCCACCCCCGCGGTCTTACGTCGCTGTTCCCGCCATGTGGGTCATACGCATGCCGGCACACGGAAGCAAGCTAGCGAGCTCCCTCGCCACGGATCACCGGTGCTAGCCCCACGAAAGCCAAAGCGCACCCACGGAACACGCCCCCCGCGCCGGCTAAGCCCGGACATCCCACGAGCACCACGACCCCGAGTCGGGTAAGCCCGCGCGCCCCCAGAGCTCAGTTCAGAATGCCCGGTTCAAGCTCACCACCCCTTGCCCCCGTGGACGGAGGCTTGGCGTTAGGGTGGGCTACAGCGTCGCGTGCCGGTGGCAGACCGTGTCAGGCATGGAGGCGCAGGACCGAAGGGAGCACGACGATGATGATCGTCGTCCCTTCGCCCTTCACTCGTGAGTGAGGGCGAGAAGACCAGGCTGGTTGCCTGGAGTCGAGAGCTGCGCAGCGTCCATGACAGGCTGCGCCAAGCGCTGACCGTCACCCAGCAGGCCCTCGCTGACGGCGAGCCGGTCGAGCCAGCTACCCGGGACCTACTGCTGTTCTGTCACGGGTTCTGCACCGCGCTCACGGCACACCACGAGGGCGAGGATCGTCACCTGTTTCCCGCGATCGCCGAGCAGTACCCTCAGCTGCGCGACACGCTGCACTACCTACGGCAGGACCATTCGATGATCGCTCACCTGTTGGCCGGGATGCAGGCTGCCGTAGCCCGTGCCGCCGCGCCTGCCGAGCTGCACCGGCATCTGGAGGGTGTGGCAGCGATCATGGAGTCACACTTCAGGTACGAGGAACGTCAGCTGCTGACCGTCCTGGAGACACTGGCACTGGACGCCGATCCGCACGCAGTGCTGGGACCTCTGTGACCGCCGGGAGTCGCAGGTGCGCCGCCGTCCCACCGCCCCTTTGGGATCAGCTCAGCATGAGGTCATCAGCTTGCGAAGGCAGATGACGGAGCAGGCAAGGCTGAGCATGGCTTGATGGATGTCGGCGCGGCGTTCGGACCGGATGCGCAGGCGTTTGAAGGCGTGCAGCCAGGCGAAGGTGCGCTCGACGGCCCAGCGCAGCCGGCCGAGTCCGGAGCCGTAGAGCCCGCCGCGGCGGACGATGACCGGGGTGACGCGGCGCCGGCGCGGCAGCCGGCGGTACTTGTCCGGCCGAACCCGCACGTCCCATGAAGAGCTTCGGCCCTGGTGGCGTGCATCCGGTGTTGCTTTCGGCCACGGCTGCGTCCGTACCCGAAAGAAGGTTCTTGATCGGTCGAAGCGTTTCTGGATCGGTCTGAGCGGTTGTGGATTGGTGGAAGGCGGGAGCGGGCCAAAAGATCTCAGGCTCGGTGGCTGTCCAGATAGGCCTCCATGCGCTCGGCGGGGGCGGGCCGGGCCAGCGCGAAGCCCTGTCCGTAGTGGCAGCCCGCCTGCCGGGCGAGGTCGATCTGCTCCTGGGATTCGAGGCCCTTGGCGACGATCTCGAGGCCGAGTCGCCGGCCGAGGCTCACCACGACGTCGAGGACGGCTGGGGTGGTGGGGTGTTCGCTCGGCTGGTTGACCAGGGATTGGTCGAGTTTGAGCATGTCGACGGGGAGTCGGCGCAGGTGGGCCAGGGATGCCTGGCCGGCGCCGAAGTCGTCGAGGCCTGCGCGGACGCCGAGCGTGCGGAGGCCGGCGAGCGAGGCCACGATGGCCGGGACGTCTTCGGCGATCCAGGTTTCCTGCACTTCGACGACGAGGCGTTCCGGGGCGATGTCGTGGCGGTCCAGGATCGCCGCGATGCGCTCGGGGAAGCGGGCGGTGAGCAGTTCGCGGGGGGCGACGTTCACCGACAGCCAGAAGTCGCTGCCGCCGGCGGTCCAGCCGGTGAGGCGCCGGCATGCCTCGTCGAGGACCCATTCGTCGAGCTCGGCCGCGCAGCCGACAGCTCGGGCGATCGGGAGCAATTCCGCTGGTAGAACCGTGCCGAGCTTTGGGTGGCGCCAGCGCAGCAATGCTTCGACGCCGACGGGCTGGCCGTCGCGGAGGGACACCACCGGCTGGAAGACGAGGTCGAGCTCGCCGCGGTCGGCGGCGCCGAGCAGCTCGCGTTCGAGGTCCATGCGGCGGTGCAACTGGATCTCGACGTCGGTGTCATACCACTCGACGCGGTCCTTGCCGAGCTGGCGGGCTCGGCTGCGGGCCAGGTCGGCGTGGCGCAGGACCTCCTCGGAGTCCTTGCCGCCGGCGAGTTCGGCGAGGCCGACGCTGGTGTGCAGTTCGACGATCATGCCGGGCAGCTCGTAGGGCTCCATCACCGACGTGACGATGCGGGTGGCCAGCGCGTATGCGAGCACCGCGCCGTCCGGCGTGAGGACGGCGAACTCGTCGCCGCCGAGCCGGGCCGCCACGTCGTCCTCGCCGAGCAGGCAGCGGATGCGCCGGCTGACTTCGATCAGGATGGCGTCGCCCGTCTCCCGGCCGCGGCTGTCGTTGATCTCGGCCAGGCCGTGCAGGTCGATGACGAGCAGCGTGCCCTGCTGGCCCGGGCGACGCCGGAACTCGAGGAGATCGCGCATGAGGGCGCGGCGGTTGGCGAGACCGGTGAGCTGGTCGGTGTAGGAGAGGCGGTGCAGGGTGCGCTCGAGATGGCGGCGTTCGCCGACGTCACGGACGTGGACGACCAGCGCGGCCACCTCGGGCACCGAACGCTGGTCGGCGACGGTGGACTCGGTGTCGCGCCAGATGCCGTAACCGTCCAGCAGCCGGGCGTTGATCAGGGTGGGCGGCCCGTCGGCATGTTCGCCGGCGATCAGGGCCTCGATGTCGGCCTGCGCACCGGGGACGTCGTCGGGGTGGATGAGCTGGAGGAACGTTCGGCCGACCACCTCGGCGTCGGCGAGCCCGAACAGCCGCGCGGCGGCCGGCGACTGCCACCGGATGGTCAGCCGTTCGTCGAGCACGAGGGTGAGATCGGTGGCGCCGGCGACCAGTGAACGGAAGTGCGCCTCTTTCACCCGCAGCTGGGCCGTGTAACGCCGGATGTCGCTGACCACCAGCAGTTCGCGCATCGTGAGTACGGCGACCATCGAGACGCCGAGGGCGATCGCCGTGGTGTTGAAGGTGCCGACCACGAGGAGATGGATCAGCGCGGCCACGACGCCGACCGCGGCCGGCACGGCGAGCAGGGGGTAGCTCGACAGATACTGGTCGGTCTCCCGGGATTCGAGGCGCTCCGGCAGGTTACGTCGGGATCCGCCGTCGGCGGCCAGGGTCAGGCCGGCCACGATGACCAGGCCGAACAGCGGAACGAGCCGACCCGCGGGGCCGCCGTTCAGCACGAGGTTGACGATCGTGCAGAGGGCGATCAGCACGCCGATGACACCGAATCCGCAGCGCAGGGCGGCGGGGCGGTGCAGCCGGGCGCGCAGCACGATGACCGTGACGATGGAGACCCCGGCCGCGGCGATGAGCGTGTTGACCAGGGCCGCCCAGGGGGTCCGGTGCAGCGGCGTCACGAGGTACGCGGCGAAGCCCAGGCTCACGCCGAGCCCGAGCCCGTCGAAAACCCGCCGTAGTCGCACCGCCACCGTGGCGGCGGCCCCGGGCAGCAGCATCGTGCCCAGCACGGAGAACCCGGCGGCGGTGGCGAGCACGAGCGCCGCGCAGATGACGACCGCGGGCGGTTTCCACAGCAGCAGCCCGCAGGTGATCGCCGTGGCCAGCGATGCCATGCCGATGAAGCCGGCTCCGCGGCACGCCGCGTAGACGCCCTCCTCGTGGTGAATGGCGAGCGCGGTGTGCCACAGGACCGCCGTGGTGAAGAGCGCGGCCACCCCGACACCCACGACGAGGGCGATGAGAGGCGGCGCGAGCCCGGCCACCCCGGCGACCAGGACGAGCGCGCCGACAGTCGGGGCGAGCAGGAACGGCACCCGGGCGCCGGCCCGGGTGGCGGGGCGTGCGAGGGGTGGCACTGCCACGTCGGCGGAATCCTCTACGGACATCGTGGGGTGGGTAGGGCAGGGCTCGGCGCGGGGAACGCCGCTCCCATATCGGTAACGATCGTCCCTCGGACAGGTTACGTGCGGGGCGTCTGCCCGCACACCGTCAGATCGTCGGGTATGGACCTGCCGCTCCCGACGAGCCGTGACAGTCATCCCCCGGCGACCGACGGAAGCACCTGGATCTCCGCGGTTGCCGGCACCGGCGTCTCCAGCCCACCCGAGCGACGGCAGTCCTCACCGTCCACATAGATGTTCACATAGCGCCGCAAGGTGCCGCTCTCGTCGCGGACCCGTCGTTCCAGGCGCGGCCATCGCTGCGCCACCTCGTCGAGCACCGCGCGAAGGGACCCGTCGGCGACCACGTCCAACCGGGCGGCACCGCCGGAATCCGTCCGCAGCACACCCGGCACCAGCAGGGTAGGCATCAGACCCGCACCGCCCGCACACACAGCACGTCGGGCAGGTGGGCAGCGACCGTCGACCAGCTCTCGCCCTCGTCACGGCTGGCGAACACATCCCCCGCGCGCGTGCCGAAATAGACGCCGGCCGGGGTGGCGTTGTCGACGCACATCGCGTCACGCAGCACGACCGGGTAGTAGCGGCCGTCCGGCAGGCCGTCGTGCTGCGGCTCCCAGGTCGCACCGGCATCGGTCGAGCGGAAGACCCGGCACATCAGGTCGACGGGGTGGCGCTCGCCGTCGGCGGTCAGCGGGAAATTCCAGATGATGCCAGGTGACGACGGGTGGGCCACCATCGCGAAACCGAAGTCGGCGGGCAGCGTGTCGGCGATGGACTGCCAGCTGGCTCCGCCGTCGGTCGAGCGGTAGACCCCGTGGTGGTTCTGGGCGTAGAAGTGGTCGGGATTCGCGCCGTCGCGGGCCACCTTGTGCACGCACTGGCCGAACTCGGGCCACGGGTCGGGCAGGAAGTAGGCCTTGATGCCCTCGTTGGCGGGCGCCCAGGTCTCCCCGCCGTCGGCCGTGCGATAGACGCCGCCGGTGGACATCGCCACCAGCATTCGTCGCGGGTCAGCGGGGTGCGGAAGGATGGTGTGGATCGCCTGGCCGCCGAAGCCGGCACCCCACTCGGGGCGGTGCGGGTGGTCCCACAGGCCGCGGATCAGCTGGTAGGTCTGGCCGCCGTCCTCGGAGCGCCACAGCGCGGACGGCTGGGTGCCCGCGTAGACGACGCCGGGCTGGTCGGGACCCGCGGGAACGATCTGCCACACCCGCTCCACCGCGGCGCCGGCGTCGGACGGGAAAGCGAGCGGGGCGGCGTCAGGCTCCTGCCAGGTGGTGCCGAGGTCGTCGCTGACGGCCACGCTGGGGCCGAAGTGGGAGCTTTCGACCCCGGCCAGCACGCGTGGGGACGGCCCTCGGGTGTCGAAGGCTACGGAATAGACGGCTTGCATTCCGAAGTGCGCAGAGCTGACCTGCCAGCTCTGCCGGTCGTCGTCGCTGACGGCCAGGAACAGGCCTTTCTGGGTGCCGATGGCGAGCAGTTCGGTCATGCGTAGCAGTATGAGCGCCGGGTCCGACAAAAAACGTCCGTCCGCCGGGTGGGAGGATGACGAACGTGAGTCGAAAGCCCGTCCTAGCCGTCCGCAGGTCCGGCGCCCTCTTCCTGGCCGCCTTGACCGCGTTCGTCGGCACCGTGCCCATCGCCACCGTCCGCTGGCAGTTCGTCCCGCTCCTGCTGATCCCGCTGGCGATCGCGATCTGGACGTGGCGGGCGGGCACCGACGTGGACACCGAGGGACTGCGGGTGCGCGCGCTGATCGGCTCGACCACGGTCCCGTGGTCGCGGGTGGCCGAGCTCGCACCGGACCCGCGCGGACGCGTCTCGGCCCTGCTCACCGACGGCATGATGGTGCCGCTCACCGGGGTCACCACGGGCAACCTGGCAGCAGTGCTCAAGGCCGGCGGCCAAGAGGTCAGCCCTCCGGCACCTGACTGATCAGCGGCGCGCCGGCCGGCAGCTCGGCGATCCATACCATCCCGTCACCAAACCGGTCAGGGCCGCAGCGTCCGGCCCGCCCGCGGCTACCCTGGTCTGGTGAACGAGGAGGTCGTGTGATCGTGCGCAGTCGCCGCGTCCGCGCGTGTGCCGTGACGCTCGGCCTCGCGCTGACCCTCACCACCGCGTGCAGCTTCGGTCCGCCGGATCCGGACGTGGCCGGCGCACCACCCAACCTGCCCACCCCGTCGGCCTCCTCGGCCGCGCGGGGCGGCGGCGAGCGCGAGGTGGCGGTCACCGTGCTGGCCAAGGGGCTGGAGGTGCCGTGGGACATGGCGTTCCTGCCCGACGGGTCGGCGCTGGTCACCGAGCGCGACACCGCGCGCATCCTCAAGGTCGGTCCGGAGTCGGACGCCGGCGGCCTCAAGGTCACCGAGGTGCAGCGGCTCTCGGAGGCCTCCGCGGGTGGCGACGGCGGCTTGCTCGGCATCGCCGTCTCGCCCGGCTATGCGACGGATCAGACCGTCTATGTGTATTACTCGACGGCGAAGGACAACCGGGTCGCGAAGCTGAAGCTGAAAGGCAAGCCGCAGCCGATCCTCACCGGCATCCCCCACTCCCGCGACGACAACGGCGGACAGCTCGAGTTCGGCCCGGACGGCCGGCTCTATGTGACGACCGCCGACGGCACCGGCGCCCAGGCGCAGAACCCGAAGAACCTGGGCGGCAAGATCCTGAGGATCACCGCCGAGGGTAAGCCCGCACCGGGCAACCCGGTGAAGAATTCACCGGTCTGGTCGTCGGGCCACCGCAACGTGCAGGGCATCGCCTGGGACTCCGGCAAACGGATGTATGCGAGCGAGTCCAAGCAGAGCAAGACCGGCGAGCTGAACGTGATCCAGAAGGGCAGGAACTACGGCTGGCCGACCGTCGACGGCAACGGCACCGACGCCAAGTTCACGAATCCCCTGGTGAACTGGCCGATCGCGGAGTCGTCCTGTGCCGGCGTCGCGGTGCTGGAGCGAATGATCGCCACGGCCTGCCCGCAGGGCAAGCGGCTGTGGATGGTCGACGTGACCGGCAACGGCACGGTATTCGGCCAGCCCACGGCGCTGCTCGCCAACGAGTTCGGCCGGTTGCGCGCGGTAACCGCGGCGCCGGACGGTTCGCTGTGGGTCGCCACGTCGAACCAGGAGGACGGCGGCGACCCGAAACCGGATGACGACCGCATCATCCGACTTGTCTTCTCCGATGGTGGCGCGGGCCGCAGCTGACTGGCGTTACCGTTTGACGACCGGCACACGGGGGCAGGTGAGCCGTTGACCATGAAGAAAAAACTTTTCCAGCTGACCGCCGCCGCGGTGCGAGCGTGGCGGCATTCCTTGACCCGCCGACTCCGCGTATGGGCGGCCGTGCTCATCGTGAGCCTCACCGGCGTCGTCGTCGGCACGATGCTGCTGGCCCAGTCGGAAATCCCGGTGGGCCCGTTCCGCGCGGACATGTCGATCAGCCCGTCGATCAAGGGCGGCACCGAGGTCGACATTCCGCCCCTGGGCTCACTGCATCTCGACAGCCACGCCGGCCCGATCCACCTGAAGGTCAACCTCGGCGCGCTGGACCAGCAGCGCACCGAGGCGCTGATCGAGGACCCGACCGTGATCAGCGTGGTCGGCCAGTCGGCGGTCGACGACGTGACCCGCGGCGTACTGCAGCTGAGCCTGCGCGCGTTGGGCGCGGCGATCGCCTGTGCGCTGATCCTGTCGGCGCTGGTCTTCCGCAACGTCCGCCGGGTGGCCTCGGCGGGGGTGATCGCGCTGATCGTGACCGGCGGCAGCATGGGCCTGGCCGCGGGCACCGTCCGGCCGGACTCGATCGGCGAGCCGAAGTACGAGGGCCTGCTGGTCAACGCCCCGGCCGTGGTCGGCGACGCGCGCCGGATCGCGGACAACTACGGCCGCTACGCCGATCAGCTCGCGGAGCTGGTGAGCAACGTCAGTCGCATCTACACCACGGTCTCCAGCCTCCCGGTGGAGCCGTCCGGCAACACCACCCGCATCCTGCACGTCTCCGACCTGCACCTGAACCCGGCCGTCTGGAACGTCATCAAGACGGTGGTGAAGGCCTGGGACATCGACGCGGTGGTGGACACGGGCGACATCGTCGACTGGGGCAGCAGCGCCGAGACGACCTATGTGTCCAGCATCAGCCAGATCGGCGTGCCGTACATCTACGTGCGCGGCAACCACGATTCGGCGGCCATCCAGGCGGCGGTGGCCCGCCAGAGCAACGCAACGGTCCTGGACAACTCCACCACCACGATCAACGGCCTGACCATCGCGGGCATCGGCGACCCGCAATTCACTCCGGACAAGAGTGAAACCCCGCCCGCCGAGGCCGCGGACAACCCGGCGGTCGACGTTTTCCCGCTCAGCGGCGAGCGGCTGGCCGCGACGATCAGGCAGTCGAAGACCAAGGTAGGTGTCGCCCTGGTCCACAACCCGGCGATGGCACCACCCTTGTCCGGCGTGGTGCCGGTAGTGCTGGCGGGCCACACCCACCGACGCGAAGTGCGCATGCTCGCGCCCCCCAACCCACCGCAGGACGGCGCCTCCCCCTCCCCCGCACCGTCGGCGGCGACACCCGCTTCGCCGACCCGCCTGCTCGTGGAGGGCTCCACGGGCGGCGCCGGCCTGCGCGGTCTGCAAAAGGAGGAGGCGACACCGCTACAGATGTCGGTCCTGTACTTCGACGAAAACCAGACGCTGAAGGCCTACGACGACATCCAACTGGGCGGCACCGGCGAGTCCAACGTCGAAATGCAGCGCAACGTCATCGGCGTCGACCCCGAACCCACCACCCACCCCTCGGTCATCAACGGCGTCACCCCAGGCATCACCCCAAGCCGCCGATAGTACGGCCGCGGCAAGGCGCAAGGGAACACAGGCGAGCCCGCTGCCGTCCCGGCCATGTGCCGCCCGCATCCGGGCTGACCTGCCAAACCTGCGCCCCACCGTCGGGAGGGACTCCTGACGTGTTCCGGAGAATCAAGCCGGCCGTCCCCCCGCAACACCTGGTGTCGTACGTCGTGCCGATCGATCCCACGGACGGCAGCATTCTGCTGGTCGATCACATCAACGCCGGCTTGTGGCTCCCGCCCGGCGGCCATGTCGAGGTGGACGAGCATCCGACGCGAACCGCCCAGCGTGAGGCACACGAGGAACTCGGCCTCGTCGCCGAACAACAGGCCCTCGACGAGCAGCCGATGTTCCTGACGGTCACGCGGACCGTGGGAATGGACGCGGGGCACACCGACGTGAGCTTGTGGTTCCCGCTCAGCTGCCGGCGCGGGCAAGCCCTCAGGCCCGATCGGAACGAGTTCCACCGGGTGCGATGCTGGACGCCGGCCGAACTCACAGCGGCCGCCCCGTCCCGATTCGACCCGCATTTCCTACGCTTCCTCGGCAAGCTCGAGCAGCACCGGTCACCACAGCCCTGATCAGGCGGATCCGGTCAGGTCTTTTCCAGGCCGGCGATCAGGGCGACCGTGGCGTCGAGTCGCTCCCCATCGCCGCCGGCAAGTGCCGGGTCTGCCCGCCGCCGCGCAACCGCCTCTTCCAGGGCCGACAGAGGATCTCCGCCGACGCGGTCCAGGAAGGCACGCACCAGCGACGCGGCCGCCGGAGCCATGGGCTGGGTCTCATCGACGGCGACCTCCGCCAGGATGACCGCGGTCATGGCGACATCGAGGTCCGGACGCCCCTCGACGGCGTTACGCCAGTCGATGACGACAGGCCCTCGTGGCGTCAGGATGACGTTCTCGGGATGCAGATCCAGGTGCAGGACGCGGACGCCACCGTGGGAGTTCAGGCGGGGAGGCAGCGCGTGCAGGCGGTGATGCAGGTCGGCCAGCAGGGATGCCGCGCCTGCGACGTCGAGTTCACCCGCCGCGAATGCTGACAGCATCGTGTGCCCGTAGAGCCGCTCCATGATGAGGTCGGCACCGCGAGCTTCGTAGACCGCCGGCGTGGGGAAACCATGACCGGCCACGTACGCCATGAGCGTCGCCTCGGCCCCTACGTCGCCGCCGTCGCGGTAGCGCCGAAGCACCCGCCGCGCGTCGATGGCGAAAACGTCGGCGTCGCGGCCCGACCCTAGGCAAGTCAGAGCTTCCATCATGCGACGGTAATGGATCGTTCTTTCCGGTTCCGGTTCCGGTTCCGGTTCCGGTTCCGGTTCCGGGAGCTCGGGGGCCGTCGCGGTCTTCGCTCGGCTGTTCCCATCGGTCAAACGGCGGCGAGAGCCTTGGCGATGTTCCTTTCGGCGAGGTCGAGCATCCATTGGCGCTCGGGAAAGTCGGTGTCCGCGATCCGCAATGGACCCTCGATGAGAGACAGCACCTGGGCGTACCGGTAAAGCCGCAGCCTGTGCGGATCGAGATCGACCGGTCGCAGCATCGGGTAGGCGTCGCCGAACCGCAGTTGGAGCCAGGCGTGCTCCCATTCCACGTCGAAGTACGCCAGGCCTTCGATGTCGATGATCAGGGGCTCGCCGGCGGGGCTGACAAGCACGTGATCCGGTCCGAGTTCGCCGTGGATCAGCCCGTACGCCCGCCGCTCCGCCACCGCACCGCGAAGATGACGCACATGCCCGGCGATCCGGTCGTGAGCCTCGGCAATCCGTCCGTCATGCGCCGCAGCTCCCCGAAGCTGGCCCAACGCCCGGTCCACGATCACATCCTCCACCCGCCGGCGTTGGCTCGCCTCCCCACGGGCAACCGCGGCAAGCTTGCCGTACTCGGCGCCAACCGTGGTGTGCAGACGCCGCAAGCCATCACCAAGCGCGGACAGCGGCCCAACGGCAGCACCGGGGTCGCGTTCCATCACTGCTTCAAGCGTGTCGACGCCGGCATCCTCCACAAGCGCGACGTCGGCATCGAAGTAGCGGCTGCCCCGAACAAGCGCCAGCACCTGCGGAGTGCCCACACCGGCGGCGACAAGCGCCGCATGACTGACAGCGAACAGTTCCGCACCGGACGCATCGGTGAACGGATCGTCGGGAACGGTCAGCGAGGGCGGCCAGTAGTTCTCGCCGGCCGACCACACGTAGAGGATCGCGGTCGAGTGGTCGTCGAGCCGGAGTCGGTAGACCCCCTTCTTGCTGCCACCGGTCAGCCGATCCAGCGCGATGGGCCGACGGCCGCCGCCGAACTGGTCCGTCACTAGGTCTCGAACGTCGTCCGGCTGCAGGAATGTGCGCTGCATACTCGCCCTCCTTGCTGGGACCACCGAGAGGCTGGAGACCACCGAGAGCCTGGACCAGCGCCCGGCCGATCCGAATCAGCGCCGCCTCCAGAGCCGGCCCACCCGAATCAGCGCCGTCCCGAGAGCCCGGCCGACCCGAATCAGCGCCGTCCCGAGAGCCCGGCCGACCCGAATCAAAGCCGCCCCGAGAGCCGGCCCCGCTGAGGAGCAGAGCCGGAGCGCTCGGGAAGCGGGCCGGTCAGCTCAGGCGGGCGAGGATGAGCTCTCGGACGGTCTTCGCGTCGGCCTGGCCGCGGGTTGTCTTCATGACCGCGCCGACCAGGGCGCCCGCCGCGGCTACCTTTCCGTCGCGGATCTTGTCGGCGATGTCGGGGTTGGCGGCGATGGCCTCGTCGACCGCGGTCTGCAGGGCGCCGGTGTCCGAGACGACCTCGAGGCCGTGGGCCTTCATGACCTCGGCGGGGTCGCCCTCGCCGGCCACGACGCCCTCGAGGACCGTGCGGGCGAGCTTGTCGTTGAGCTTGCCGCCGTCGACCAGGGCCTGGAGCTGGGCGACCTGGGCCGGGCTGGCGCCGACCAGGGCCAGGTCGATGCCGGTCTCGTTGGCGCGGCGGGCGAGCTCGCCCATCCACCACTTGCGGGCGCCGGCCGGGCTGGCGCCGGCGGCGATCGTCTCCTCGATGAGCTCGACGGCGCCGGCGTTGGCGACCGACTGCATGTCGAGCTCGCTGATGCCCCAGTCCTCGCGGAGGCGGGCGCGCTTGGCGCTCGGACGCTCGGGAAGAGCGGCCTTCAGCTCCGCCACCCAGGCCGGGTCCGGCGCGATCGGGACGAGGTCGGGCTCGGGGAAGTAGCGGTAGTCCGTAGCCGTCTCCTTGGAGCGCCCCGGGCGGGTGTCGCCGGTGTCCTCCTGGAAGTGGCGGGTCTCCTGCAGGATCCTGCCGCCGTCGTCGAGGATCCCGGCCTGGCGGATGACCTCGGAGCGGACCGCCCGCTCGACCGAACGCAGCGAGTTGACGTTCTTGGTCTCCGTGCGGGTTCCCCACTCCTCACCCGGCTTGTTCAGCGAGGTGTTGACGTCGCACCGCAGCGAGCCCTGCTCCATACGGACGTCGGAGACGCCGAGCGAGCGGATGATGTCGCGCAGCTCCGTCACGTAGGCGCGGGCAACCTCGGGAGCCCGGGCGCCAAGGCCCGGCACCGGCTTGGTGACGATCTCGACGAGCGGGATGCCGGCTCGGTTGTAGTCCACCAGCGACTCGGTGGCGCCGTGGATGCGTCCGGTGGCGCCGCCGACGTGCAGCGTCTTGCCGGTGTCCTCCTCGAGGTGGACCCGCTCGATGCCGATGCGCACGGTCTCGCCGTCGATCTCGACGTCGACGTAGCCGTCGACGCACAGCGGCTCGTCATACTGCGAGGTCTGGAAGTTCTTCGGCATGTCCGGGTAGAAGTAGTTCTTCCGGGCCATGCGGCACCAGCTCGCGATGTCGCAGTTGAGTGCCAGGCCGATCCGGATGGTGGCCTCGATGCCGGCGCGGTTGGCGACCGGAAGCGCGCCCGGCAGGGCCAGACAGACGGGGCAGACCT
This sequence comes from Actinoplanes sp. NPDC051346, assembly GCF_040682215.1. Lineage (NCBI taxonomy): Bacteria > Bacillati > Actinomycetota > Actinomycetes > Micromonosporales > Micromonosporaceae > Actinoplanes > Actinoplanes sp. NPDC051346. The sequence continues at coordinate 108,964 of NZ_JBFBAJ010000020.1, forward strand.
GGGTGTTGGGCTCCGCGCCGAACTCGGTCGGGCAGCCGCAGAACATCTTCGTGTTCGTGCCGAGCTCGACGTGCGTCTCCAGGCCGATCACCGGCTCGTAGCGGGCGGTCGCGTCCTCGTACGAGGGAAGCACAGTCGTACTCATTCGGGAGACTCCAGGTGGCTGCGGGGCATCCTGACGGAACCAAGCCTAGTGGGCGGGAGCGGCGGGAATCCCGCCGGTTTTCTTACGATCCGATGGTGCTCCGGCAGAGCCGAGAACCCGGCCGGAGCACCGCATGTCACAGCTCGGGCGGGGTGAGCGTGCCGACCGCGGACTCGAGCGCCGCGGCCACCCGGTACATCCGGTCGTCCGCCATCGTCGGCGCCATGATCTGGAAGCCGACCGGAAGCCCCTCGGACAACCCGCACGGCACCGAGATGGCCGGGCCGCCGTACAGGTTGGAGGGGATCGTGTAAAGGTCGGAGAGGTACATCTGGTACGGGTCGGAGGTGCGCGACCCGAACGGGAACGCCACGAACGGCGTGGTCGGCGAGATCAGCACATCAACCCGCTCGAACGCCGAGGTGAAGTCCCGCGTGATCAGCGTGCGAACCTTCTGCGCCTGGCCGTAGTACGCGTCGTAGTAACCGCTCGAGAGCGCATATGTGCCGAGGATGATGCGCCGCTTGACCTCCGGGCCGAAGCCCTCGTCGCGGGTCAGCGACATGACCTCCTCGAGCGAGCGGTTGCCGTCGTCGCCCGAGCGCAGGCCGTAGCGCACGCCGTCGAAACGGGCCAGGTTGGACGACGCCTCACTCGGAGCGATGAGGTAATAAGCCGGCAGCGCGTACTCGAAGTGCGGACAGGAGACCTCGACGACCTCGGCACCGAGCTTGACCAGGGCCTCGACCGACTCACGGAACGCGGCGACGACGCCGGGCTCGGCTCCCTCTCCCGCGAACTCCTTGACCACACCGAGCTTGACGCCGGTCAGGTCGCCGGTCGCGCCGAGGCGGGCCGCGCCGACGACGTCGGGCACCGGCTGCGGGATCGACGTCGAGTCGCGCACGTCGTGGCCGCCGATGACGGCGTGCAGCAGCGCCGCGTCCTCGACTGTCCGGGCGCAGGGGCCTGGCGTGTCCAGCGAGGAGGAGAAGGCGATGAGGCCGTAACGGGACGTGCCACCGTACGTCGGCTTGGCGCCGACCGTGCCGGTGACCGCGCCGGGCTGGCGGATCGATCCGCCGGTGTCGGTGCCGATCGCGAGCGGCGCCTCGAAGGCGGCGAGCGAGGCCGCGCTGCCGCCGCCGGAACCGCCGGGGATGCGCCCGAGGTCCCACGGGTTGTTCGTGGGTCCATAGGCGGAATACTCCGTGGAGGAACCCATCGCGAACTCGTCCATGTTGGTTTTGCCCAGCATGACGGTGCCCGCGGCGCGGAGCCGCTCGACGAGCGTCGCGTCGTAGGGCGGCTTCCAGCCCTCGAGGATCTTCGAGGCGGCGGTGGTCGGCACGCCCTTGGTGGTGACGATGTCCTTGACCGCGACTGGCACACCGGCCAGCGGTCCGAGCTGCTCGCCTCGACCGCGGCGCGCGTCGACGTCGGCCGCGGCGGCAAGCGCACCCTCGCGGTCAACGTGCAGGAACGCGTGGACGCGGTCGTCGACGGCGGCGATCCGGTCGAGGTGCGCGGTGGCGACCTCGACGGCGGAGGACTCGCCGCTCGCGATGAGGCCGGCGATCTGCGCCGCGGTCATCCGGGTGACGTCGCTCACGGCGCTCACTCCTCCTCGTTCAGGATGCGCGGCACGCGGAAGCGGCCCTCGGCGCTGTCCGGCGCGCCGGACAGCACGGCCTCCTGCGTCAGGGAGGGCTGCACGACGTCGTCGCGGTAGACGTTGGTCAGCGGGACGGAGTGCGAAGTGGGCGGGATGTCCTCGGCCGCGACGTCACCGATCCGGGCGACGGACTGGAGGATGACATCGAGCTGACCGGCGAACTGGTCCAGCTCCTCCTCGGTCACGGCGAGCCGCGACAGGCGCGCGAGATGCGCGACCTCTTCGCGGGAGATGGCGGCCATCGTGCCCCCTGGTTTCCGTCGGTGATGCTGACCGGGAAAGTCTATTTGCCCGGGCGAGCGGTTTGTCGGGCGGCTCCCCCGTCTGTGGACAACGAGCGGACTGTGGATAACGCGCTCGGCCCGACGACGAGCCGGAAGACTGGGGCAATGCTTCTAGGTCGCAGCCAAAGCGCCCGGTTCCCGACCGGGCCGAAGCGGGCGATACCGCGCCAGCCACTCGACGAAATCCGCGGCGGGCATCGGACGTGCGTGAAACCAGCCCTGAGCCGCGTGGCAGCCATGAGCGGCGAGCACGCGCCAGGTGCGCTCGTCCTCCACGCCCTCGGCGACGACCCGCAGCCCCAGCGAGCCGGCCAGCGCGATGACCGACCGCACGATCGCCGCGTCGCCGGGGTCGGTGGCCATGCCCAGCACGAAAGATCGGTCGATCTTCACCTCGGACAACGGCAGCCGGCGCACATGCTGCAGGGAGGAATAACCGGTGCCGAAATCGTCCAGCGAGATCGCCACCCCCATCCGATCGAGCCGGGTGATGGTGTCGAGGACCCGGTGCGGGTCGGCCATCAGCGCGCTCTCGGTGATCTCGAGCTGCAGCAGGTCGGCCGGCACGGCGTACCGGAGCAGGAGGTCTTTGATCTCCTCGGCGATGTCCGTGGCGTGCAGGTCGCGGACGCTGACGTTGACGGAGGCCCGGACCGGACGACCGCCGGCCCGCCAGGCCGCGAGCTGGCCGATGACCTCGCGCAGCACCCGGCTGGTGAGCAGCCGCATCACCGGCGTCTGCTCGGCGACGCGCAGCAGCTCCTCCGGGCCGACGACACCGCGCACAGGGTGCCGCCAGCGCAGCAGCGCCTCCACGCCGACAACCTCACCGCTCGCGATGGCGATCTGCGGCTGGTAATAGAGCAGCAGACCCTCGGCCGGCTCCTGTTTCAGGGCGTGCCGCAGGTCGGCGAGCAGGGTCAGGTCGGGCGTGTGATGCTCGGCGTCGCGCGCATATACCGCCATCTGCGCGCCGCGCTGCTTGGCGTCATACATCGCAGCCTCAGCCTGGCGCAGCAGCGCCGCGCAATCGCCGCCACGCTCGGACTGCACCGCGATGCCGATCGACGCGCTGACGTCGATGACCAGGCCGTCCAGAGCGAAAGGCGATCCGAGCGCTTCGGCCAGGTGCGAGGCGATCCGCCGGGCCGCTGCCGGCCCGTCGACCCGGGTGGCCAGCACCGCGAATTCGTCGCCCCCGAGCCGGACCACAAGATCATGCGGGGGTACGGCCGCGGCCAGGCGCTGTGCCACCTGGACCAGCAGCCGGTCACCGTGGGTATGTCCCAGTGCGTCGTTGACGGTACGGAACCGGTCGAGATCCAACAGCAGCAACGCGATGCGCCGCTCGGGGCGGTGCGAGCCCCGGCCGTTGCCCCGTTCGGCGACGGAGGCCTGCAACGCCCGCCGGTTCGGCAGGCCGGTGAGCACGTCGACCCGGGCGGCCCGCTCGAACTCACCCGCCGACCGCACCATCCGATGCACGGCGTGCAGGGCCAGCAGCACCAACGGTACGAGCGCGAGCCCGACCTGGGCGGCGGCGAGCACGATCGGACCGAGCAGCAGCAGTGCGGCCGTGGCGAACAGCTCGAGCCCCCACCGCTGCGCCCGTCGGCGCTTGCGTCCGCCGCTGAGCAACCGCGCGGCGAGGGCGTCAAGGCCGTAGCGTGCGCCGATCCAGGCGGCCGCGGCGGCCACCGTGACGAGGGCGTCATGCCAGTCCGGCTCGGTGTCGAGGCGCAGCCCGGCCAACCAGGCGACGAGGGCGCATGCGGCGAGCGCGCACGCATGCTGCACCGCCAGGTGCAGGGCACGCCGCGGCGACTGCCCCATCCGCACGCCGGCGACGGCCATGGCGGCCAGTTGCACGGCGACGGCCGGCACAAATCCCCAGGCCAGTGCGATGCCGAAGGTGAAGCAGATCGAGGGCAGGATGACCGAACTGGCCCGCCGGTTCGCCACCACATAGGGCCGGGCGTCGACAGCGAGAGCCAGGCCGGCCATTACCCAGAAGGCGGTCGGCAAGGACCCGAAGGTGCCGGAGAAGGAGACCGCGAGGGCCGCGTCGACGAACGCCGCGCCGCTGACGGCGGCGACGGCACCGCGCCTCGCCACGAGGGCCCGCCGCTCACCCGGCATGGAGATGCGCTGCTGTGCGGCACCCATGCGACCTCCACGATGGCGTCGACCGACCGAGTCCTCCTCACCCTAGGTCCATATCGACAAAACTACGCTAAACAGACTTGCCGTTATCAAATTGGCATAAGTGATAGAACAGGAAATCGCCGCTCTTTCCCCCGATTGGAGCGAGGCGGCGTAACCGGCCGTCGGTCAGGATTTCTCCTTGGCCGGTTCCTCCACGATCTCCGCCACCGAGCGGGCCGCGTCCGGGCCCTGCGCCAGCAGCACCGCGAATCCCTCCTCGTCCAGCACCGGAACCTTCAGCTGGAGAGCCTTGTCGTATTTGCTGCCGGGGTTGTCCCCGACCACCACGAACCCGGTCTTCTTCGACACCGAGCCGCTCACCTTTCCACCGCGGGAGGTCACCGCCTCGGTTGCCGCGTCGCGCGAATACGAGGCGAGGGTTCCGGTCACCACCACCGTCAGCCCTTCCAGCGGACGCGGCCCCTCGTCCGTACGCTCATCGGCCATCTTCACCCCGGCCTCGCGCCATTTGGTGATGATGTCGCGATGCCAGCCGACGGCGAACCACTCTCGCAGGCTCTCGGCGATCGTCGGCCCGACACCCTCCACGGCGGACAGCTCCTCGACCCGGTCCTCGGCCAGCGCCGCCTCGATGGCCTCCAACGAGCCGAAATGCCGCGCCAACGCCTCGGCGGCGGTCGGGCCGACATGCCGGATCGAGAGCGCGACCAGCACCCGCCACAGCGGGCGTTGCTTCGCCTCCTCGAGGTTCTCCAACAGCTTGACCGCGTTGCTGCCGAGGCTGCCGTCCTTGTTGACGAAGAAGGGCGCCCGCCCCAGATCGTCGGCGGTGATGTGGAACAGGTCGCCCTCGTCGGTGACGATCTGCGATTCCAGCAGCGCCTGCCCCGACTTGTAACCGAGCACCTCGATGTCGAACGCCTTGCGGCTGCCCAGGTGGAACAACCTCTCACGCAGCTGCGACGGGCACGACCGGGAGTTGGGACAGCGGATGTCGACGTCGCTCTCCTTGGCGGGCGCGAGCGTCGTGCCGCACGCCGGGCACTCGGTCGGCATCACGAACGGCCGCGCGTCGTCGGGACGCAGCTCCATCACCGGGCCGAGCACCTCGGGGATGACGTCACCGGCCTTGCGCAGCACGACGGTGTCACCGATCCAGACACCCTTGCGCTCGACTTCCTGCGCGTTGTGCAGGGTCGCGAGGGCCACGGTCGAACCGGCCACGCGTACGGGCTCGAGCACCGCGAACGGCGTCACGCGCCCTGTCCGTCCGACATTGACGTCGATGTCGAGCAGCTTGGTGGTGACCTCCTCGGGCGGGTACTTGAAGGCGATGGCCCAGCGGGGCGCCCTGCTGGTGGAGCCGAGCCGGCCCTGGATGGCCACGGAGTCGACCTTGATAACCACCCCGTCGATCTCGTGCTCGACATCGTGGCGATGCTCGGCGTAGTAGGCGATGTAGTCCCGCACGCCGCCCATGCCGTCGACCAGCTTCCACCGGTCGCTGGTCGGCAGGCCCCAAGCCTTCAGCGCCTCGTACGCATGGGACTGCGAGGTGGGAGTGAAGCCCTTGCGGGCGCCGATCCCGTGCACGACCATCCGCAGCCCCCGGGTGGCGGTGATCCGCGGATCCTTCTGCCGCAGGCTGCCGGCGGCGGCGTTGCGAGGGTTGGCGAACGGCGCCTTGCCCTGCTCCACCAGCGAGGCGTTGAGATCGGCAAAGGCGGAAGCGGGAAAATAGATCTCACCCCGCACCTCGAGCAGCTCGGGGGGATCCTCCCCGGCCAGGCGCTCGGGGATCTCCCGGATCGTGCGGACGTTGGGCGTGACGTCCTCACCCGTACGCCCGTCGCCCCGCGTCGCGCCGCGGACGAGCTTGCCCCGCTCGTAGGTGAGGTTGATGGCCAGACCGTCGACCTTGAGCTCGCAGATGAACTCGACCGGACCGCCGGCGTCTCGCACGGTCCGCTCGGACCACGCACCGAGCTCGGCATCGTCGAAGACGTTGTCGAGCGACATCATCCGCTCGGCATGCTCCACCGCAGTGAACTGAGTGGAGAAGGTCCCGCCGACGTTCTGCGTGGGCGAATCCGGCGTCCGCAGCGCCGGAAATTCCTCCTCGAGGGCCGTCAACTCGCGCAGGAGCTTGTCGAACTCGGCGTCGGAAACGGTCGGCGCGTCGAGCACGTAGTACCGATACTGGTGCCCGCGGATTTCATCGCTCAGCTCGGCGTGACGGGCGCTGGCATCGGGCGTCGGCTCGGCCCCCGCGGCGGCGACCTGCTCGGCGGTAGGTTGCCCGGCGACAAGCTCCCCGCCCTCGGCGGAGGCCTCCACCATGGCGTCCTCCGCAGCGTCGACGGCGTCGACGGCGTCGACGGCCGACGCGACACCGCCAGCAAGCTTGTCCGGCGACGCGACACCGCCAGCAAGCTTGTCCGGCGACGCGACACCGCCCGCGGGCTTGCCTGCCGACGCGGCACCGCCCGCGGGCTTGCCTACCGACGCCGCAGCGCCCGCAAGCTTGCCCGCCGACGCGGCGTCGCCGGCGAGCTTGCCCGCCGACGGGGCACCGCTGGCGAGCTTGTCCGCCTCGGCGGCGTCTGCCGGGGATTCGGCATGGGGATACTGCTTCTCGGGCACCGGGACCTCCGTGTTCGTCTTTCAGGAGGCACGTTAGCCGGCCCCACTGACAAACTCCGGCTGTGGAGGTGCGGCGAGCCGCCCGACCCCCTCGGCGTCACCAGACCAGGCAGAAAGGATGACCCACCGGATCGGCGTAGACGCGGAAGCTCTCACCGCCGCCTTCCAGCCGCTTGGCGCCGGCCGCGAGCGCTCGGCGTTCGGCCTTGTCGATGTCGTCCACGCGAACGTCCAGGTGGAACTGCTGAGGACGGTCGGAGTCGGGCCACTGCGGAGGAAGCAGGTCGGGCGCCTTCTGGAATGCGAGGCTGGGCGCGTCGGAATCTGTGCGGAGTTGCACCCAGTCGTCCTCGTCCTGCACGACATGCATGCCGAGAAGTTCGGTGTAGAACCGGGCCAGGGCACGAGGATCGGGGCAGTCGATGACGATGGTGTCTAGACGTCCAATCATGACTCGCATGATGCACGCCGGGTCCGACGAAAAAGACCCGAACCATCAGACTTCCGCCCGCCGACGGACCACAGCACGGCTCAACCCCGGCCGCGCAGCAAGACGCCGGTCGGCACCACAGCGTGGCCCACGGCACTCGGTGATCGCCGCGCTGTGATCGCCGCGCTTCAGCGGCCCGAGAACCTCCTCGTGACCGGTGATCCAGGTCAGGCCTCGGCTAGCCGACGACCCGCCTCACGGCATGCCGTGAGCACCGCGCGGACATACTCCGGCGTCGCCCCGGCGAGTCCGCAGGCCGGCGTTACCACTACCTGCTCCGGTAGCCGCGCGGCCGGGAAGCCGAGTTTGCTCCACAGTCCCCGTACCCGCTCGGCGACCTGGGCCGACGTCGGCGCGCCGCCCGCCGACGGTGGCCGCGTCGGCACGGCGCCGGCGAAGAGGCCGACGCCGGCCTCGATCGCCTCGCCCAGGGGGTCGAGATCTTTCAGCAGCGCCAGGTCCAGCGCCAAGGCGGCGGCTTGGGAGTCACGCAGAACCTGCAACGGTACGTCCGAAGCACAGCTGTGCACGACCACCGGAACACCGACGGTCTCGACGACGGTTCGCAAGGCAGTCGCCGCGTCGGGACCGTCGACGACCCTGTAGGCGCCCAAGCCGCTCTCCGTCGGCACCTGACCGGCGAGCACCGCGGACAGGGACGGTTCGTCGAGCTGGAGCAGCACGGTGGCGCCGGGCAGGCGTCTGCTCACGTCGGCGACGTGGCGGCGCAGCCCCTCGGCGAGCGAGTGAGTCAGGTCGCGCACAGCTCCCGGGTCGCGCAACATCCGGCCGCCGATGGGCAGTTCGAGGCTCGCGGCGAGGGTCCACGGACCGGCGGCCTGCACCTTGACGGTGCCGGTGTAGCCGTCGCCCTGCTCGGTGAACTGGTCGAGGTCCCGCTCCAGCAGATCGGCCGTGCGCCGCATGTCTCTTCCCGGCCGGGGCGCGACCTGCCACCGGCCGGCGTAGAGCTGCACCGGCAGCTCCACGAGGAAACCGGCGCCCCGCCCGATCAAATCGGCGCCGGGGCCGCGGGCGGGCAGCTCGGCGAGGTGCGGCAGCTCGGGCAGCTCGCCGACGACCAGCCGCTGGGCTTCGGCGATGTCGGTGCCGGGCAACGACCCGATCGCCGTCGCCGACCCTCGCGCCCAGGGAAAGTCAGGCACCGGGCTTGACCGTATCGAAAGAAGTGGCCACGGCACGCTCACCGGCCGCGACGCCGGCGGCGGCACGCCCACCCGCCGCCGTGTTGCCCGCAGCACGCTCACCCGCAGCCACAGCGCCCACGGCGAGCTCACCCGCCGCCACGGCATCTGCAGCACGCTCACCCGCCGCCACAGCGCCCACGGCGAGCTCACCCGCCGCCACGGCATCTGCGGCACGCTCACCCGCCGCCACAGCGCCCACGGCGAGGTCACCCGCCGCACTGCCCGAGGCACGCTCGCCCGCCGTGATGGTGGCCGAGCCGAGCACGATGTCGCCGTCCGGATCCGGCCGGTAGGCCACGATCGCCTGACCGGCGGCCACCCCTCGCGCCGGGGTCCGGAGCCGTGCGGTCAGCCCGTCGTCGTCGAGGGCTACCACCGCCGGCACCACTTCACCGTGCGCGCGGAGCTGCACGTCGCACTCCACCGGGGTGCTGTCACCGTGCCAGATCGGGCGCTCGGCGGTCACCGTGTCGACGGCGAGGTCCTCTCGGGGGCCGACCGTGACGGTGTTGGTCTTCGGGGTGATCGACAGGACGTAGCGGGGACGGCCGTCGGGCGCCGGAACGCGTAGGTCCAGGCCCTTGCGCTGACCGACCGTGTAGGCATAGGCACCGGAGTGCTGCCCCAGCACCGCCCCCGTGCGGCCGTCGACGATGTTGCCGGGGGACTCGCCCAGGTGGCCGGCGAGGAAGCCGCGGGTGTCGCCGTCGGCGATGAAGCAGATGTCGTGCGAGTCGGGCTTCTCGGCGACGGCGAGGCCGCGGGCGGCCGCCTCCTCGCGGACCTGCGCCTTGGTGGAGTCGCCGAGCGGGAAGATCGCGCGGTCGAGCTGGGCGCGGGTGAGCACGGCCAGCACGTACGACTGGTCCTTGGGGAGGTCGACGCTGCGCCGCAGCAGGCCGTCGGCGCCGAGTCTGGCGTGGTGGCCGGTCACCACGGCGTCGAAGCCCAGGGCGACCGCGCGGTCCAGCACCGCCGCGAACTTGATCTTCTCGTTGCACCGCAGGCAGGGATTCGGCGTGCGGCCGGCGGCATATTCGGCGACGAAGTCGTCGACGACGTTCTCGTGGAACTGGTCGGCCATGTCCCATACGTAGAACGGGATGCCGATGACGTCGGCGGCCCGCCGGGCGTCGCGGGAGTCCTCGAGGGTGCAGCAGCCGCGCGCCCCGGTCCGGTAGGTCTGGGGATTCCGCGCCAGCGCCAGGTGCACACCGGTCACGTCATGGCCGGCATCCCGGGCGCGCGCGGCAGCGACGGCGGAGTCGACACCGCCGGACATTGCTGCAAGCACTCGCACGTCGGCAAGCCTAGCCGCCGCCACCGACACTTCCCCACCGCCCGCCGGCGGAGGACGGACCCGAGGGTCCGAAGCAGTCGAAAGGGCCACCCGCAGCGGCTATGACTGCCGCGGCGTCTTCCAGGCCGTGGCCCGGCGCGCCCGCTCGACCGCACCCGGCAGCGCTCCCATCAGCGCGTCGACATCCTCCGCCGTCGAGGTGTGTCCGAGGGTGAAGCGCAGCGACGACCGCGCGCGGTCGTCGTCGGCGCCCATGGCGAGCAGGACGTGGGACGGCTGGGCCACTCCGGCCGAGCATGCCGATCCCGTCGAGCACGCGATCCCCTGCGCGTCCAGCAGCAGCAGCAGCGCGTCACCCTCACAGCCGGGAAAGGAAAAGTGCGCGTTGGCCGGCAGCCGGTCGGTCGGGTCACCGTTGAGGATCACATCGGGTACGGCGGCGCGTACGCGCGCGACCAATTCGTCCCGGAGGGTGGCGACGTGTGTCGCGTAGTCCTGCTGGCTCTTGACCGCCGCCTCCACCGCGACAGCGAACGCCACCACGCCGGGGGTGTCGAGGGTGCCGGAGCGTACGTCGCGTTCCTGGCCTCCGCCGTGCAGTTGGGGCGTCGCGGCGATGTCGCGGCCGAGCAGGAGGGCGCCCACGCCGACCGGGCCGCCCAGTTTGTGGCCGCTGACGGTCATCGCCGCCGCGCCGCTGGCCGCGAAGTCGACCGGGATCTGGCCGACCGCCTGGACCGCGTCGGTGTGGAAGGGAATGCCGGCGCGGGTCGCCAGCGCCGCCAACTCGGGGAGCGGCTGCACGGTGCCGACTTCGTTGTTCGCCCATTGGACGCTGATGACGGTGATCTGGTCGCCGTAGGCCTCGATGACCGCCGCGAGCGACGCCGGGTCGACGCGGCCGGCCCGGTCCACCGGGAGCCAGTCGACGGCCGCTCCCTCGTGGCACCCCAGCCACTGCACCGCGTCCATGACCGCGTGGTGCTCGACAGCCGACGCCACGACCCGGTTGCGCCGCGGGTCCGTGCCGTGGCGTGCCCAGTGGATGCCCTTGGCGGCCAGGTTGTCGCTTTCGGTCCCACCGCTGGTGAAAATCACCTCGGAGGGTCGCGCCCCGAGCGCCGCGGCGATCCGCTCGCGGGACTCTTCGACCAGCCGGCGGGCACTTCGGCCGGCAGCGTGCAGGGACGACGGGTTGCCGACCTGCCGGGCCGCTGCGACGTACGCGTCGAGCGCCTCGGCGAGCATCGGCGTGGTCGCCGCGTGATCCAGGTAGGCCATCGTGATGAAGCTTATGCCTTGACCCATCAACCGATTCCCCGCGCCCGCCACCGGCTCGCTCAGAACGACCCCAACGGCTTCGGGGGGAGGGGATGGCCCACGCAGGGATCAAGCCTGACAGTGAGGATGGGGGGCGTCCTCCTCGGGCTGGGTCTGACCCTAAGCCTGGCTGACCTC
>NZ_JBFBAJ010000021.1:0-116771 GCF_040682215.1 Actinoplanes sp. NPDC051346
CGGTCTCATTCCGAACCCGGAAGCTAAGCCCTCCAGCGCCGATGGTACTGCACTCGGGAGGGTGTGGGAGAGTAGGACGCCGCCGGACTTAACGTACAGTCGAGGGCCTTCCCCTACGGGGGTTGGCCCTCGACTGCTTTTGCGTGTCCGGTGCCTAGTAGCGTGGTACGGACGCTCCCGCGACCAGCCGTTGTGCGTCGCGGTCCGTGCCCGGACCGACGTGTACCCGTTTGTACCCCTGTATGTGATGTGCTCCGGCGGCCGCCCACAGTGTGACGGCAACGCCGAACTCGGAAGGATTTGACCCGTGAACCCAGGACCGCAGGACGGCGGCAACCGCGACGACGAGGGCCGGCCACGCCGGGATCGCGACGGTGGCTCCGACGGCTACCCCCGCGGTGACCGAGGAGACCGGGGCGCCCCCCGCAGCGACGGCGGCAACCGCGACCGCGGCGGATACCAGGGCGGCGGCGACCGCGGCGGCTTCCGTGGCGGCGACCGCGACCGTGGCGGATTCCGTGGCGGCGACCGCCCCGGTTACCAGGGTGGCGGCGATCGCGGTGGTTTCCGTGGTGGCGACCGTCCGAGTGGCGACCGTGGTGGCTTCCGTGGTGGCGACCGTCCGAGTGGCGACCGTGGTGGCTTCCGTGGCGGTGACCGTCCGGGTTACCAGGGTGGCGGCGACCGTGGTGGTTTCCGTGGTGGCGACCGCGACCGTGGTTCGCAGGGCGACCGTGGCGGATTCCGTGGCGGCGACCGCCCGGGTTACCAGGGTGGCGGCGACCGTGGTGGTTTCCGTGGCGGTGACCGCGACCGTGGTTCGCAGGGCGACCGTGGCGGATTCCGTGGCGGCGACCGCCCGGGTTACCAGGGTGGCGGCGATCGCGGTGGTTTCCGTGGCGGTGACCGCGACCGTGGTTCGCAGGGCGACCGTGGCGGATTCCGTGGTGGCGACCGCCCGGGATATCAGGGTGGCGGCGATCGCGGTGGTTTCCGTGGTGGCGACCGTCCGAGTGGCGACCGTGGTGGCTTCCGTGGCGGTGACCGTCCGGGTTACCAGGGTGGCGGCAACCGGGGTGGTTTCCGTGGTGGCGACCGTCCGAGTGGTGGCGACCGGGGTGGTTTCCGTGGTGGCGACCGTCCGAGTGGTGGCGACCGGGGTGGTTTCCGTGGTGGCGACCGTCCGAGTGGCGACCGTGGTGGTTTCCGTGGTGGCGACCGTCCGAGTGGCGACCGTGGTGGCTTCCGTGGCGGCGACCGCCCGGGTTACCAGGGTGGCGGCGATCGCGGTGGTTTCCGTGGTGGCGACCGTCCGAGCGGCGGCGACCGGGGTGGCTTCCGTGGTGGCGACCGTCCGGGTTACCAGGGTGGCGGCGACCGCGGTGGATTCCGTGGTGGCGACCGGCCTGGATATCAGGGTGGCGACCGTTCGGGTGGCGGCGATCGTGGTGGCTTCCGCGGTGGTGACCGCCCGGGTTACCAGGGTGGCGGCGACCGGGGTGGCTTCCGCGGTGGTGACCGCGACCGTGGTTCGCAGGGCGACCGTGGCGGATTCCGTGGCGGCGACCGCCCGGGTTACCAAGGTGGCGGCGACCGGGGCGGATTCCGCGGTGGCGACCGTCCGAGCGGCGGCGACCGTGGCGGCTTCCGTGGCGGCGACCGTCCGGGTTACCAGGGTGGCGGCGACCGGGGTGGCTTCCGCGGTGGCGACCGGCCCGGAAACCGCAGTGACGGCTTCCGGAGCGATCGGGATCGGCCTTCCGGCGACCGGCCGCAGAGCGACCGGCCGCAGAGCGACCGGCCGCAGAGCGACCGTGGCGCGCGCGACGGTGGCTTCCGCCGCGACGATCGTGGACCCCGTGATGACCGCGCGCCGCGCTACGACCGTGGGCCGCGCGATGACCGTGGGCCGCGTGACGACCGTGGACCGCGTGACGACCGTGGGCCGCGCGATGACCGTGGGCCGCGCGACGATCGCGGATTCCGTGATGATCGTGGGCCGCGTTACGACCGGGGGCCGCGCGACGAGCAGGCCTCCCAGGATCCCCGCCGGGACGAGCAGCCCGTGTTCCAGGCGCCCGACATCCCGGAGGACATCGCGGCCAGCGACCTCGACAAGGAGGTGCGTGCCGAGCTGCTGAGCCTGTCGCGGGATACCGCTGACCGGGTCGCGCGGCACCTTGTCGCCGCGGGGACGATCATTGACGAGGACTCCGAGCTGGCGCTGCAGCACGCGGTTGCCGCGCGGCGGATGGCCTCGCGGATCGCCGTGGTGCGGGAGGCCGTGGGGTTGGCCGCGTACGCCGCCGGGGATTGGACGACCGCGATCGCTGAGCTGCGGACGTACCATCGAATGACGGGGCGGCAGACCCACCTGGCCGAGCTGGCCGACTGTGAGCGTGCCCTGGGGCGCCCGGAACGGGCGATCGATCTCTTCCGTGGCGCCGACCGGGAGACGCTCGACAAGGCCGGCGCGATCGAGCTGCTCATTGTGGCGGCCGGGGCGCGCGGCGACCTTGGCCAGCATGACGCCGCCGTGGCGATGCTTCAGGTCAAGGAGCTGACTTCGGACGACACCGCCGAGTGGGCGGCGCGGCTGCGGTATGCGTACGCCGACGCGTTGCTCGCGGCCGGACGGCGCGAGGAGGCGCGGGAGTGGTTCTCGCGGGCAGCGACCGCCGACGAGGACGACCTGACCGACGCCGCGGAGCGTTTGTTGGAGCTCGACGGCGTCACCATCGAGGGTGACGAGGACGACGAGAGCGACGACGACGAGTCTCCCGCTGACGCCAAGGCCGACGACGAAGACGCCGAGGACGACGTCAACGATGAGGATGACGCCGAGGACGAGGACGAGGACGAGGACGAGGACGCGGACGATCGGGCTGAGGCCGGGCGCGGCGAGGGCGATGGTGGCCGTGCCGATGACGGGGACCGTGACGGTGGGGTGGCCGGTCAGCTCGACGACCTCGATGAGGACGACGACGAGCCCGCGGACCGTGCCGAGGCCGGGACCGACGCCGGGACCGACGCCGACGCCGGGACCGACGCTGGGATCGGCGCGCGCGGGGACGTGGCTGACGGTGACGAGCCCGTGCGCGGCGGCGAGGCGCGCGAGGACCACGACGGCGAGTCGCGGGTGACGGGTGACCGGGCGTGACAGCTGCCCTCGTTGACGGGTATGACCTCGTCGTCTTCGATCTGGACGGCGTGGTCTACCTCATCGACAAGCCGATCGCCGGCGCCGCGGAGGCCGTCGAGCGGTTGCGGGCCGCCGGGACGCCGGTCGCGTACGCGACGAACAACGCGTCGCGGCGGGCGGCCGATGTCGCCGCGTTGCTCAGCGGGATGGGTGTGCCGGCGGTGGCCGACGAGGTGCTGACCTCGGCCGGGGCCGCCGCGGCGATGCTGGCCGCTCGGTTTCCGGCGGGCGCGCCGGTGTTGGTCGTGGGGGCCGACGCGCTGCGCGCCGAGGTGCGCGACGCCGGGCTCGTCCCGGTCGAGCGTGCCGACGAGGGCCCGGTGGCGGTCGTGCAGGGCTACGGCCCCGACGTGGGCTGGAAGGTCCTCGCCGAGGCGTCGCTCGCCGTCCGTGCCGGGGCACTGTGGATGGCGACCAACACCGACCGGACGCTGCCGAGCCCGCGTGGTCCGCTGCCCGGGAACGGTTCGCTGGTGTCGGTGCTGCGTACGGCTCTGGACAGGGAGCCGGACGTGGTCGTGGGTAAGCCCGCTCCGGCCCTCTTCGACACCGCGGCGTCGCTGGCGGGGTCGCGGCGTCCGCTGGTCGTCGGCGACCGGCTCGACACCGACATCGAGGGTGCGGTTCGCGCCGGGGTGGACAGCGTGCTCGTGCTCACCGGGGTGAGTGGGCCGGCCGACCTGCTCGCCGCGCCCGCGTCGCGTCGGCCGACGTATGTGTGCGCCGACCTTTCCGGGCTGTTCGGTTCCGCGGAGGCCGCCCGCATTCCCCACGACGGCGCAGGCGCCGGCGGTGGGGAAGCCGGCGGGTGGCGGCTGGCGGACGGGCGGCTGGAGGGCGCGGGTTCGCCCGTGGACGCGCTGCGGCTGCTGGCCGGGTCGGTGTGGAACGGCGGCGAGCCGCGGGCCGGCTCCGACGAGGCGGCCAAGCTGATCGGGGACTGGCTGGGATAGGCCGGCGCGCGGCGCGCGGCGCGCTACAGCAGCTTGCGGAGCTTGAGCAGGTCGAACGGGTTGGCCTTGACCTGCACCTGCCGCGAGGTGATCGCCCGGGTGACGTCGAGCTTGCCGGTCACCAGGGCGATCAGGTCGTCGCTGGCGGCGGTCAGGGCGATCTTGGCCTTGGGGTCGTCGCCGTCGGCGATGTCGATCAGGCGCCCGCCGGTGAGGCGGCCGTGGAAGGCCGTCTCCAGATCCGGGACCCGGCACGCGAGGGTGCGGTCGAGATCGAGCTTGCCACGGGTTTCGGCGTGGGCGTCGAGCCGGGCCGCAAGCTGATGCAACGCCTGACGGCAGTCGTCCACGCTGGCCACTTCGGCCCTCCTTCCGCGACACCCGATGTCGTTCCGCACGGTACCCGATGGCCGGACCGGGTATGCCCGGTAGCGTGACAGCAGCACGATCGTGGCGCGAGCGCGAGGGGAGAGGCTCATGCAGGACGCATGGCGGGCGTATCTGGAGATGGCGCTCGGCTTGACGGAGGCACCGCGGAAGAAGGCTCAGAAGGTCGCCGGTGAGCTACTGAGCAAGGGTGGCGCGACCGCGGGGCAGTTGCAGGGCCTGGTCGAGGACCTCTTGTCGACGGGTGTGGCCAACCGCGAGGCGCTGACCAACATCGTGCGCTACGAGGTGGACCGGGCCCTCGGGCTCGTCGGCCTCGCCACCGCCGACGAGGTCTCGGACCTGCACGCGCGGGTACGCGACCTCGAGAAGCAGCTGAAGGCCGCCCGGGCGCGCGCCGGTGCTCCCGAGGCCGACGTGACCCTTGCCGAGCCCGGCCCGCTGTCGGTCGTGCCGCCGGCGCAGAAGGCGGTGGTCAAGAAGGCGGTCGCCAAGAAGGCAGTCGCCAAGAAGACGGCGAAACCCGCCACGCCGAACGCGATGCCGGCCGCGGCGAGTCCCGTCGCCCCCGCGCGCAAGGCGGCGAAGAAGGCGGCCCCGGCGGCGGCAGTGCCGACGAAGGGCGCCAAGGCAGCCGGACCCGCGAAGGCGGCGACCGGGCCGACCAAGGGTGTCAAGGCGACGCCAGCGACCGTCGCTCCGGAAAAGGCCGTGCCCGCCAAGGCGACGA
The DNA here is from genome assembly GCF_040682215.1 of Actinoplanes sp. NPDC051346. Lineage (NCBI taxonomy): Bacteria > Bacillati > Actinomycetota > Actinomycetes > Micromonosporales > Micromonosporaceae > Actinoplanes > Actinoplanes sp. NPDC051346. The sequence continues at coordinate 5,273 of NZ_JBFBAJ010000021.1, forward strand.
AGGTGGCGAAGGCCGCGCGTAAGGCCGCCAAGGCCACCGCGCCCACCACCGAGCCGGCCGGGACCGCCGCCGCACCGACCGCCTCGGTGAAGGCCGCCGCGGCCGAGACCGTGCTCCCGGCGACGAAGACCTCCTCCTCGAGGACCGCCAAGGCCAGCCCGGTCAAGGCCAACCCGAAGACCACTCCCGCGAAGAGCGCGCCGGCCCCGAAGACGACCGGCCCCGACACCGCGACGCCGGAGGTCATGCCGTGACGTATCCCAACCAGCAGCCCCCGCGCCCCGGCCCGCCGCCCGGCGGGTTCCGGCCCGCGCCGCCGCCCGGCGGGGGATTCCGGCCCGCGCCGCCCGCCGCCGGCGGGTTCCGTCCGGCGCCGCCGCCGGGACAGCACGCGGCTCCGCCGCCGCGGGTGGAGGTGACCCCGGGGATGCTCGACGGCTCCGAGACGACCGGCCACCCCGCCGTCGACGCGGTGCTGCGGTCGCTCGCCAACGCCGCCGCGCTGGCTCCGGCCGACCAGATCGCCGAGTACGAGGCCGCGCATCAGGTGCTCCAGGAGACGCTGGCGAGCATCGACCGCTGATGAGCCGTACCCATAAGGTTGTGCGCTGATGGCCCGCCGCGCGCGTCTCGACGCTGAGCTCGTTCGCCGCAAGCTGGCCCGGTCCCGGGAGCAGGCCGCCGCGCTCGTCGCGGCCGGGCGGGTCCAGGTCCGCGGCAGCGTGGCGGCCAAGGTCGCCACGATGATCGATCCCGCGGATCCGGTGGTGGTCACCGGCGAGGATCCCGCCGACGAGTACGTCTCCCGGGGCAGCCACAAGCTGTCCGGGGCGCTGAAGGCTTTCCCGGAGCTGGTGGTGCGGGGCCGTCGCTGCCTCGACGCCGGCGCCTCCACCGGTGGGTTCACCGACGTGCTCCTGCGTGCCGGTGCCGCGCGTGTCTACGCGGTCGACGTCGGGTACGGCCAGCTCGCGTGGCCGCTGCGTACCGACGACCGGGTGACGGTGATGGAACGGACCAACGTCCGGACGTTGGTCCCTGAGATGCTCGGCGGCCCGGTGGCCCTGACCGTGGCCGACCTGTCCTTCATCTCGCTGCGGCTGGTGTTGCCCGCGTTGAGCGCGTGCACCGCCGCTGACGGCGATCTGGCGTTGATGGTCAAACCGCAATTCGAGGTCGGCAAGGAGCGGGTCGGTTCCGGCGGGGTGGTGCGCGATCCCCTGCTGCGGGCGGAGGCGGTGCTCGACGTGGCCGCGGCCGCCGCCGAGCTGGGCCTGGGCGTCGCGTCCGTGGCCGCCAGCCCGCTGCCGGGGCCGAGCGGCAATGTGGAGTTCTTCGTGTGGTTCCGTCGGGGCGCCCCGGCCGCGGATGCCGACCGGGTGCACGCGGTGGTCGCTGCCGGCCCCGCCGGCGCGGTAACCTCCGGCGGGCCGGCGCCCGAATCGCCTGAGTTGGAGGACTCATGAGCCGCTCCGCACTGCTGGTGACCCACACCGGCCGGCGGCAGAGCACCCAGCACGCCCAGGCCGTCGCGCGGGACCTTGTCGCCGCCGGGTTCGAGGTGCGGGTCATCGCCGAGGAGGTGGACGACCTCGAGCTGCCGCCCGGTGTCACGCCGGTCGACGACCCCTCCGCGGCCGAGGGCGTCGAGATCGTCTTCGCCCTCGGCGGGGACGGCACCTTTCTGCGCGCCGCCGAGTTGGCGCGCCCGGCGAAGGCGCCGCTGCTCGGCATCAACCTGGGCAAGGTGGGCTTTCTCGCCGAGGCCGAGCTGCAGAACATCGACCAGACCGTGCGGGACATCGTCGACGGCGATTACACCGTGGACGAACGGCTCACCCTCGATGTCCGCGCCGAGTACGACGGCCGCCTGATCGCCGACTCCTGGGCGCTCAACGAGGTGAGTGTCGAGAAGGGCCAGCGCGCGCAGATGCTCGAGCTGCTCGTCGACGTCGACGGGCGCCCGCTGTCGCGGTACGGCTGCGACGGTGTCGTGTGTGCCACACCGACCGGGTCGACCGCGTATGCGTTCTCCGCCGGGGGACCGGTGGTGTGGCCCGAGGTGGAGGCGCTGCTGCTCGTGCCGATCAGTGCGCACGCCCTGTTCAGCCGGCCGATCGTCACCGCGCCCACCTCGACGTTCGTGATCACCGTGGATCCGTACACGTCGTTCGCGGTGCTGTGCTGCGACGGGCGGCGTACCTGGGATCTGCCTCCGGGTGCGCAGGTCACGGTGGAACGGGGGCAGCTTCCGGTGCGGCTGGCGCGGCTGCGGCCGCGACCGTTCACGGACACTCTTGTGGCCAAGTTCCACCTGCCTGTGGAGGGTTGGCGCGGTAATCGACGCTGATCAGCGAGACCGCGTTGGGCAATTGTCGGTGGGCACCGATACTGTTCGGCCTGTGCTGGAGGAACTGCGGATCACCGGCCTCGGCGTCATCGACGACACGACGCTGAGGCTCACCACGGGCATGAACGCCATCACCGGTGAGACCGGCGCGGGCAAGACGATGGTGGTGACCGGGCTCGGGCTGCTCTTCGGCGGCCGGGCCGACGCCGGGCGGGTCCGCGCGGACCCGGGCCGGGCGGTCGTCGAGGGCCGGCTGCGGCTTCAGGGGCGCCTGGCCGGTGCGGTGCAGGCGCGCATCGTCGAAGCGGGTGCGGAGGTCGACGACGACGGCTCGGTGCTGCTGAGCCGCACCGTGACGATCGAGGGCCGCTCCCGGGCGCACGTCGGCGGGCGCGGCATGCCGGTGTCGATGCTCGGCGAGGTGGGTGAGCAGGTCGTCGCGGTGCACGGCCAGTCCGACCAGCTGCGTCTGCTGCGCCCGGCCGAGCAGCGCGCCGCCCTGGACCGCTACGCCGGCCCCGAGCACGAGAAGCTGCTGGAGACCTACCGCCAGGCGTGGACGCAGTGGCGGGGCGTGGTGGACGACCTGGCCGACCGCCGGCGCAACGCCCGCGAGCGCAGCCAGGAGGCCGACCTGCTCAAGCTGGGCCTGGACGAGATCAGCCGGGTCGACCCGCAGGTGGGTGAGGACGACGAGCTGCGCGCCGAGGTGCAGCGCCTCGAGCACGCCGAGGGGCTGCGCACGGCCGCGGCCCTGGCCGCGCAGGCGTTGGCCAGTGGCGTCGAGGCGGCCGATGAGACGCCGGACGCCGTCCAACTGCTGGGCACCGCCCGGCGCACGCTGGAGGCGCAGGCCTCGGTGGACCCGGTGCTGGGTGAGCTCGCGGCGCGGGTGGAGGAGGCGGCCACCCTGGTCGACGACGTCTCCGCCGAGCTGTCCGCCTATCTCGGCCGGCTCGACGCCGATCCGGCCCGGCTCGAGGCCATCTATGAGCGACGGGCCGCGCTGCGGGGGCTCACCCGTAAATACGCCGACGACGTCGACGGCGTCATCGCCTGGGCCGAGCACGCCCGTTCCCGGCTGGCGGCGCTCGACACCTCCGACGACCTGCTCGAGGAGCTGGACCGCGAGCGGCTGCGGCTCGCCGGGCACGTCGCCGAGCTCGCCGGCCGGCTGACCGCCGCCCGGACCGAGGCGGCCGGGCGGTTCGCCGGACAGGTCAGCGTCGAGCTCACCGGGCTGGCGATGCCGCACGCGCGGGTGGAGATCGCGGTGCTGCCGCGCGGCGCCGGGCGCGACGAGCCCGTCATCGAGGGCCTGGCGGCCGGGCCGGACGGTGCCGACGAGATCGAGCTCCGCCTGATCGCGCATCCCGGCGCGCCGGCGCTGCCGCTGCAGAAGGGCGCCTCCGGCGGCGAGCTGTCGCGGGTCATGCTGGCGATCGAGGTGGTGTTCGCCGGGGCGGGCGGCCCGCCGACGCTGGTCTTCGACGAGGTCGACGCCGGCGTGGGCGGTCAGGCGGCCGTGGAGATCGGGCGCAGGCTGGCCCGGCTCGCCCGCACCCACCAGGTGCTGGTGGTCACCCACCTGCCGCAGGTGGCCGCGTTCGCCGACCGGCACCTGGTCGTCGCCAAGGACACCGGCGGTGCGATCACGACCAGCGGCGTCAGGATCGTCGAGGAGACCGAGCGGGCCCGCGAGCTCGCCCGGATGCTCGCCGGCCTGCCCGATTCCGACCTGGGCATCGCGCATGCCGAGGAGCTGTTGGCCGTCGCCGATAAGGAGAAGCGCGGCGGGTGATTTGCCCCTTTCCGGGGGTGACCTTGTGCATGTCGCGTGCGGGTCGGTCGATCCGACGTGTCAGGATGGCCGGGATGCGACTTCCCACCTTGCGCCGGACCCGGAGCGTCGAACCCGGGGCTGTAGCCGGCACCGCTCGTCTCGACCGCCGGACCAAGCGTCTGGTCGGCCGGTTGCGTCCCGGCGACATCGCGATCATCGACCACGTCGACATCGACCGGGTCGCCGCCGATTCGCTCGTGGCCGTCGGCGTCGCGGCCGTGCTCAACGTCAAGCCGTCGATCTCCGGGCGCTATCCGAACCTGGGCCCCGAGGTGCTGATCCAGGCCGGGATCGTGCTCATCGACAACCTGGGCGAGGAGATCTTCGACCGGATCAGCGAGGGTGACGTGGTCAGCCTCGACAACGACACGGTGCTGCTGGGCGGCGAGGCGGTGGCCACCGGCCTGCGGCAGGACGCCGAGTCCGTCGCCAAGGCGATGGCCGACGCCCGTGAGGGTCTGTCGGTGCAGCTCGAGGCGTTCGCGGCGAACACGATGGAATACCTCAAGCAGGAGCGCGACCTGCTGCTCGACGGCGTCGGGGTGCCCGACGTCGAGACCCTCATCGCCGGGCGGCACGTGCTCATTGTCGTGCGCGGCTACGACTACAAGGCCGACCTCGATGTGCTGCGGCCGTACATTCGGGAATTCAAGCCGGTTCTGATCGGTGTCGACGGCGGCGCCGACGCGCTGGTCGAGTCCGGCTACACCCCCGACATGATCATCGGTGACATGGACTCGGTCACCGACGACGTGCTGCGCTGCGGCGCCGAGGTCATCGTGCACGCCTACCCGGACGGGCGCGCGCCCGGCCTGGCCCGGGTGCACGGGCTCGGCGTGCAGGCCACCACGTTCCCGGCGGCGGCCACCAGCGAGGACCTCGCCATGCTGCTCGCCGACGAGAAGGGCGCCTCGCTGATCGTCGCCGTCGGCACGCACGCCAACCTCGTCGAGTTCCTCGACAAGGGGCGCGGGGGCATGGCCTCGACCTTCCTGACCCGGCTCAAGGTCGGCGGAAAGCTCGTCGACGCCAAGGGGGTCAGCCGCCTCTACAAGCAGAACATCTCCGGTTCGTCGCTGCTGCTGCTCGTGCTGTCCGCGATCGCGGCGATGGCCTCGGCGGTGGCGGTATCGACCGTCGGCAAGGCCTACCTCTCCGTGATGGCCGAGTGGTGGGACAATCTTGTCTTCAAGTTGGGGCAGCTCTTCTCGTGATCCTCTGATCGGCGATACGGACCAAGAGGCTTTGGCGTGATCAATTTCCGGTACCACGTGGTGTCGCTCACCGCGGTCTTCCTCGCGCTCGCCATCGGGGTGGTCGTGGGCACCGCCGCGCTGAACGGGCCGATAGCCGACAAGCTTCAGGACCAGGTCGACGGGCTCAGCAAGGACAACAGTAACTACCGCGCGAAGGCCAACTCGTTCCAGGAGGAGCTCAACCGCAGCGAGGAGTTCGTCACCGAGCTGGCTCCGGCGCTGCTCACCGGCAAACTCACCGGCCGCAAGATCGTCGTCGTGGTGCTGCCCAGCGGCAAGGACTACGCCGAGGGTGTGACCAAGATGCTGACGGTCGCCGGCGCGACGATCACCGGCCGGGTGACGGTGCAGGACAAGTTCCTCGACCCGGCGAACGGCTTCGAGCTGTCCGACCTGGCCGTGAAGGCGTCCCGCCCGACCGTGTCCATCGACGGGCTGCCGCTCAACGTCGACGGCGTGGAGACCTCCAGCGCCCTGCTCGCCCGGGCGCTGCTGCTGAAGACTCCCGACCCCGTTGCCGAGCAGGATCTGACGGTGGTGCTGTCCGCGTACACGACTCCGGGTTATCTGGGTGCGGGAGAAGACCTGGTGCCGGGGGCGGAGGCCACCGTGGTGGTGTCGGGCCCGCCGCCGGTCGACCGGGACGCGGGCAAGAAGAACAAGAACGCGGTCACCCTGGCCACCCAGTTCTCCAAGAACCGGCCGCTGGTGGTGGCCGGCACCAACATCGGGGAGGGCAACCTCGTCTCCGAGGTGCGCGCCGACGCGACGCTGGTCAAGACGGTCTCCACGGTGGACAACGCGAGCACCGCGCAGGGCCAGCTGGCGACCGCGCTGGCCGTCGTCGAGCGGCTCGCCGCCGGCAAGGTCGGCCAGTACGGCCTGGACGGCGTCTCCCGGGTCCCCAAGGCAGCGAGCTGACGGCCCGCCGCCGAGTCGCGGGCGGGTTCCGGGCGGGCAAGTCCTAGACTCAGCGGTCGGCCGCCGTGGGCGCGGCCCCGCCAGTCAGGAGAGCAGACGCATGGCCAGCAGGATGACCTCGTCCGGCCTCGGTGCGCTCGCCGCCCGGGTCGCGCTGGCCTGGATCCGCCGCGATCCGCGCTCGGGCGAACTGGACCGCACCAACTTCCACGGCCGCACGGTCTCCCTGGCCGGCGGTCCGGCGTTGGCGGCCGGGGCCACCGTCGGCGCCGTGGCGGGCGCGCCGAGCGCGGTCGCCGCCGCGGCCGCGATAACCGCCGGTGTGACCGGCGGAGCGGTCGGCTTCTACGACGACATCGTCGGCAACCGCCCCGAGCAGAAGTCCGCGAAGGGCTTCCAGGGGCACCTCGGCGCGCTGCGCGAGGGGCGGATCACCAGCGGGCTCGTCAAGATCGCCGGCGTGGGCGCGGCCGGGCTGGCCGCCGCCGCCCTGCTCGCCCGTGACCCAGGCGTGCGCGCCCATCCGGCCCGCCGGCGTGCCGGGGCGGTGCGCCGGACGGCCGACGTGCTGCTGGGCGCCGGGGTCGTCGCGGGCACGGCGAACCTGCTCAACCTGCTCGACCTGCGCCCCGGCCGGGCGATCAAGGCCGCCACCGTCATCGGCACGCCGCTGGTGGCCGGGCGCGGCGGAGCCCTGACCGCCGGCACGCTCGGCGCGAGCGCGGCGCTGCTGCCCGCCGACCTCGGCGAGGAGATCATGCTTGGAGACGCGGGCGCGAACGCCCTCGGCGCCCTGCTCGGTGTGGCGCTGGCCACCCGGACCGGACCGGCCGGTCGCGCACTGGCCCTCGCCGTGCTCGCCGCGCTGACCGCGGCCAGCGAGAAGGTCAGCTTCACCCGGGTCATCCAGGACACGCCGGGGCTGCGCGAGTTCGACGCGCTCGGCCGCCGTCCGGCTTCGTGACCTCGTCCCGCGTCCGCGCGGGGGTGGCCGGCGCCGCCGCCCTCATCACCGTCCTGACGATCGCCTCGCGGATCGCGGGCTTCGGGCGGACCCTCGTCTTCCTGCAGGCGGTCGGCACGGACGGGCTGGCGAACGTCTACAACGCCGCCAACACCATTCCCAACATCGTCTTCGAGCTCGTCGCGGGCGGCGCCCTGGCCGGGTTGGTGGTGCCGCTGGTCGCCGCCGCGGCCGACGCCGGTGACCGCGAGCGGGTCGGTGCCATCGCCTCCGCGCTGCTCACCTGGGTCCTGACCCTGATGGTGCCACTGGCGGTCGTGATCGCGCTGTGCGCCGGCCCGATCGCGGGGCTGCTCGACATCCCCGCCGGCGACCAGGTCATCGCCGCCCGGATGCTGCGGATCTTCGCGCCGCAGCTGCCGCTCTACGGCATCGGCATCGTGCTCACCGGCGTGCTCCAGGCGCACCACCGCTTCGCCTGGCCGGTCATCGCGCCGCTGCTGTCGAGCGTCACCGTGATGGTCGCGTACCTCAGCTATGCCCTCGTCGACGGGCCGCGCAGCGGCACCGGCGGGCTGAGCCCGACCGGTGAGCTGATCCTCGCCGGCGGCACCACCCTGGGCGTCGTCGTGCTCGCCTCGTGCCTGCTCATTCCCCTGCGCCGACTGCGGTTGCGGCTGCGGCCCACCTACGGTTTCCCCGGGAATGAGGGGCGGCAGGCGATCCGGCTCGGCTGGGCCGGGGCGGTCACCGTCGGCTCCCAGCAGCTCATGGTGCTGGCGGTGCTCGCGGTCGCCACCAAGGGGCCGCTGACCACGTTCATGGCCGCGCAGACCGTGTTCCTGCTGCCGTGGGCGGTGCTGGCCGTGCCGCTGGCCACCGCCGTCTACACGCGCCTGGTCACGGCCTTCGCCCGCCGGGACGAGGACGCCTACGCCGCGGCGCTGGCGCCGGCCACGCGCTCGGTGGTCCTGCTCGCCTGCCTCGGCGCGGCCGCGCTGGGTGCCCTGGCCTGGCCGGCCGCCCACCTCATCCGCGCGCCGGGTGCCGCGACCGGCATCGTCGCGTTCGCGCCGGGCCTGCTCGGCTATGCCCTGTTCGCCATACTCTCCCGAGCGCTGTACGCCCGCGGCGCGACACGCGCCGCCGCCGGGGCCACCGCCGCCGGATGGGGCCTCGCCGCCGTCGCCGTGGTCGCGCTCTCCGCCGTCCTCGAACCCCGGTGGCAGCTCGCCGGCCTCGGCGCCGCCAACGCCGCCGGCATGTCCGTCATCGGACTGCTGCTGGTGCTGGGCGTCCGCCGCCACGCCGGCCGACAGGCGCTTTCCGGACTGCCCCGCGTGAGCGCGGTGGGTATCGTGGCGGCGGTCGTCGCCGGCTTCGCCGGATGGGGCGCCACCGAGGGTGTGCGACACGCGCTCGGCGGCACCCCGGCAGTGTGGGGCAGCATCCTGCAGGGCATGCTGGGCGGGGTCGTGGTCGCGGTCGTGTTCGCCGCGGTGGTCTATCCGCTCGACCGCCGCGACCTCCGATCGCTGGTCTCGAAATTCACCGGGAGGGATCGCACGTGACGGACGCGGCGCAGGCGTCACCGTGGCAGGGCACGGTCGCGCTGGTGCTGGGCTCCAGCACCGGCGGGGTCGGCCAGCACGTCTCCTCGCTCGTGCGCGGGCTGCTCGCGAACGGTTGTCAGGTTCTGGTCTGCGGACCCGCCGCCACCGACGAGCATTTCGGCTTCGCCGCGGCCGGGGCCGAGTTCGTCCAGGTCGAGATCCCGGCGAACCCGGGTCCGCAGGATTCCGGCGCGATCCGCGCGCTGCGTCGGGCGTTGACCGGCCGCGAGGTCGGCGTCGTGCACGCGCACGGCCTGCGGGCCGCCTTCGTCGCCGCCCTGGCCCGCCCGACGGCCCCGCTGGTCGTCACCTGGCACAACGCCGTTCTGGCCCGCGGCCTGCGTGGCAGCGCCTCCGCCCTGGTCGAGCGGATCGTCGCCCGTTCCGCCGCCCTGACTTTGGGCGCGTCGGAGGATCTGGTCGCGCGCGCGGAGTCGCTCGGCGCGCGCCCCGCCCGGCTGGGCGCGGTCGCCGCCCCGACGATGGGCGCGCCCAAGCGCAGCCGCGCCGCGGTCCGCGCCGAGTTCCGCGTCGCCCCCGACGTGCCGCTGATCGTCTCCGTGGGCCGGCTGCATCCGCAGAAGCGCTACGACCTGCTGCTAGAGGCCGCCGCCCGCTGGCGTGAGCTCGATCCCGCCCCGGTGACCGTGATCGCCGGCAGCGGCCCCAGCTACATGCTGCTCGCCCAGCGCGCCTCCGAGCTGCGCGTCAAGGTTCACCTGCTCGGGCACCGCACCGACGTGCCCGACCTGCTCGGCGCCGCCGACCTCGCGGTGATCACCAGCGACTGGGAGGCCCGGCAGCTGTTCGCCCAGGAGGCACTGCACGCGGGCCTGCCCCTGGTCACCACCGCGGTGGGAGGACTGCCCGGCCTGGTCGGCGACGCCGCCGAGCTCATCGCGCCCGGCGACGTGGACGCGCTCGACCGGGCCGTGCGGGAGATGCTCGCCGATCCGGCGAAACGGGCCGACTACGCCGAGCGCGCGCGTCGACAGGCCGCCAGCTGGCCGACGGAGCAGGACACCGTCGTCGACGTGCTCCGGGCGTACGCGGCGGTCACCGGAGTTCCGGCGGGCCAGGGGTGAGAGTGCTGCGCCGTCTGCTCGCCGCGGTGCGCCGAGGCGGCCGACCGGACTCGGCGCCCCCGTCGCGGTCACGGCGCGGGCGGGCCTGGGTGCCGTACCTGCTGGTGGTGCTGGCGGCGGCGGCGAGCCTGGCCGGGCTGACCGTGGGCCCCCGGGCCGGGGCGCCCGGAGACACCGCCGACTACGTGATCGTCGCCGGGGCGGCGGGACTGCGCTGGGACGACCTCGACCCGCGGCGGACACCGACGCTGTGGCGGGAGGCGACCCAGGGATCCGTCGGCTGGCTGTCCGTACGCTCGGCGCACCACGCCACCTGCCCCTCCGACGGCTGGCTGACCCTGGGCGCGGGCAACTACGCGGTCTGGAACGCGCGGCGCGTCGCTGGCCAGTGCCCGACCGTGGCGCCCACATTGGAGCAGCCCGACGGCATCGGCGCCAACCTGCCCGAACTCGGCGGTGTGGTGCGGGCCAACGCCGAACGCCAGCCGTACGGCGCGGTGCCCGGCGCGCTCGCCGAGTCGGTGCGCTGCACTGTCGCCGTCGGCCCCGGCGCGGCGGTCGCCGCCGCCCGCCCGTACGGCCGCGTCGACCGGTACGCCGCGGAGCTGCCCGACGACCCGCGGGGCCTGTTCACCCAGTGCGTGGTGAGCATGGTCGACCTGGGCTCCATCACGGGTTCCGGCGCGGCGCGCGAGCAACAGGTCGCCGCCGCCGACGCCACCCTGGCCCGCGTGGTGGCCGCCCGCCCGCAACGGTCCCTGCTGGTGATCGCGGGCGTCTCGGACACCGACACCGCCTCGCGGCTGCACGTGGCCATCGCCGAGGGGCCCGGCTGGCAGGGCGGCTGGCTGACCTCCGCCGGCACCGGCCGCGACGGCTACCTGCAGCTCGTCGACCTGGCTCCCACGATTCTCACGGCGCTCGGCCGGCCGGTGCCGGAGAAGCTGTTCAACGGGCGTACGGCGACCACGGTGTGGGGCCGTCCGGCGTCACCGGACGACGCGATGCTCGGCGACCACGACGCGAACCGGCGGGCCGGCGTCCAGTCGGGCATCGCCGACATCTTCTTTACCGGGCTGGCCGCCGTGCAGGTCGCGATCTTCCTGCTGGTGGTGCCGTTGATGATGCGGGCCCGGCGGCATGCCGGCCCGACCGGCCCGGCGTCGCCGCCGCGGATGCTGGTGCTCGCGGTGGAGGTGCTGCTGATCGCCGCCGCGCTGGTGATTCCGGCCGCGCTGCTGGCCGACGCGCTCCCATGGTGGCGGGCCGGGCGGCCCGGCATCGCGTTCACGCTGCTCACTGGCGTGGTGACGGCCCTCGGCACGGCCGCCGTGCGGTTCGCCCCGCGATATCAGCGCACGCTGTGGCCGATGGGCCTGGTCGCGGCGTCGGCGGCGGTGGTCGTCGGCGTGGACCTGCTGACCGGCTCGCGGCTGCAGCTCAACGGCGTGGCCGGCTATTCGGCGATCGAGGGCGCCCGCTATGCGGGCCTCGGCAGTGTCGGGCTCGGCGTGTTCGTGGCGGGCGCGCTGGCCGTCGCCGCCTGCGCGGCCCAGTGGGTACGCAGGCCCTGGCGTCCCGTGATCGTCGTGCTGGTCGGCGGCGTCACCGTGATCATGGTGGGCAGCCCGTACCTCGGCGCGGACCCGGTCGGTGCGATCGCCGTGACCGCCGGGGTGTGCGTGGCGGCCGCGATCAGCACCGGCGGCTGGCTCACCTTTCCGCGCTTCGCCTGGGCGACCGTCGCCGGCCTCGCCGTCACCATCGGCTTCGCCGTGCTCGACCTGCGCCGCCCGTCGCAGGAACAGGGCAGCCTCGGGAAGTTCCTGACGGCGCTGCTCGACGGCACGGCCGGCCCGGCCATCCAGCGCGCGGCGACGTCCAGCGGCCACGCCCTGGACAGCCCGCTGACGATCCTGGCCCTGGTCGGTGCCCTCATGCTGGCCTTCAGCCAGTTCTCGCCGTGGGGCGGGCTCAACCGGGTCTTCGGCCTGCATCCGGCGCTGCGGGCCGCGCTGGCCGGCACCACGGTGACCGTCGTGCTCGCCGGGATATTCGGGGGTGCGGCCTTCGCGGTCGCCGGTGCGGCCGCCGCCGTCGCCGTCCCGCTCTTCGTCCTCACCACGCTGCGGGTGCTGGAGCACGCCGCCGACCGGACCCGCCCGGAGGGTGAGACCGACGGCCCCGGAGGACCGGGACTGTCGATGCGCCGCGACCGGGCGGACAAAACCGGCACTGAGGGCGCGACCGTACCCTGACACGCGCGCCGAGCAGCCCGAACGTGCGAGCGCCGAGGTAGGTGTTACTGTGAAATCCCGTGGATGGCGCGATCGTCGAGGACGATCGAGCCGGTCTGCACGACCGAACTGACCGACCACGGGAGCAGGCCTTGGCACCAACAGTGCGCGAGACGCGGCACATCTTCGTCACCGGGGGCGTCGCCTCCTCGCTGGGCAAGGGCCTCACCGCCTCCAGCCTCGGTAATCTGCTGACCGCGCGCGGCCTGCGGGTCGTCATGCAGAAGCTGGACCCCTACCTCAACGTCGACCCCGGCACGATGAACCCGTTCCAGCACGGCGAGGTCTTCGTGACCGAGGACGGGGCCGAGACCGACCTGGACGTCGGCCACTACGAGCGGTTCCTGGACCGGGCGCTGTCCGCGAAGGCGAACGTCACCACCGGCCAGATCTACTCGGCCGTCATCGCCAAGGAGCGCCGCGGCGAATATCTCGGCGACACCGTGCAGGTCATCCCGCACGTGACCAACGAGATCAAGGAGCGCATCTTCGCGATGGCCGCGCCCGACGAGTTCGGCCGCATCCCGGACGTCGTCATCACCGAGGTCGGCGGCACAGTCGGCGACATGGAGTCGCTGCCGTTCCTCGAGGCGATCCGCCAGGTGCGCCACGAGATCGGCCGCGACCATGTCTTCTACCTGCACGTTTCGTTGGTGCCGTACCTCGCGCCGTCGGGCGAGCTGAAGACCAAGCCGACCCAGCACTCGGTCGCCACGCTGCGCAACATCGGTATCCAGCCCGACGCGCTGGTCTGCCGCAGCGACCGGGAGATCCCCGACAAGCTCAAGCACAAGCTCTCGCTGTACTGCGACGTCGACCGCGAGGCCGTCGTCGCCGCACCGGACGCGCCGAGCATCTACGACATTCCCAAGGTGCTGCACCGCGAGGGCCTCGACGCGTACGTGGTGCGCCGCCTGGGCCTGTCGTTCCGCGACGTCGACTGGTCCACCTGGGACGACCTGCTGGAGCGGGTGCACCACCCGCGGCGCACCATCACCGTGGCGCTGGTCGGCAAGTACGTCGACCTGCCGGACGCGTACCTGTCAGTGAGCGAGGCGATCCGCGCGGCGGGCTTCGCCAACACGGCCAAGGTGCAGCTGCGCTGGGTCCCCAGCGACGACTGCGACACCATGGCCGGCGCCGCCTCCGCCCTCAAGGGCGTCGACGGCATCTGCATCCCCGGCGGCTTCGGCATCCGCGGCATCGAGGGAAAGATCAATACTTCCCGGTACGCGCGGGAGAACGGCATCCCGATCCTCGGCCTCTGCCTGGGGCTGCAGTGCATGACCATCGACGCCGCCCGCAACCTTGCCGGCCTCGCGGGCGCCAACTCGCTCGAGTTCGACGAGGGCGCGAAGCACCCGGTGATCTCCACCATGGCGGACCAGGAGGACATCGTCGCGGGCAAGGGCGACCTGGGCGGCACCATGCGGCTGGGTGCCTACCCTGCGGCGCTGACGGAGGGCTCGGTCGTGGCCGAGGCGTACGCCAGCACCGAGATCTCCGAGCGGCACCGCCACCGGTACGAGGTCAACAACGCGTACCGTGACCGGCTCTCCAAGGCGGGGCTGCGGTTCTCCGGCACCTCGCCGGACGGCCGGCTGGTCGAGTTCATCGAGCTCGACCGCGAGACGCACCCGTTCTTCGTGGCCACCCAGGCCCACCCCGAGCTCAAGAGCCGCCCGACGCGGGCGCACCCGCTGTTCGCGGCGTTCGTCAAGGCCGCCGTCGAGTACGCGGCCGCCGACGAACTGCCGGTCGAGGTGGCGGCGTCGGTCGAGCCGGACGGCGACAAGACGGCGATGGCATCCTCGTGAGCGCCTTCGCCCACGAGACGAAGTCGCGGGTCGAGCGGTATTCGGGGCCGATCTTCTCGGTCTACACCGACGAGGTGACCATGTCGGGCGGCGGCACCGCCCACCGGGACGTGGTGGTCAACAAGAACGCGGTCGGTGTGGTCGCGCTCGACGAGGTCGGCCGGGTGGTGCTGATCAAGCAGTACCGGCACCCGGTCGGCGAGAAGCTCTGGGAGCTTCCGGCGGGCCTGCGTGACGTCGCGGGCGAGGACCTGGCGGTCACGGCCGGGCGCGAGCTCGCCGAGGAGGCCGACATCACGGCCGCCCGCTTCGACCTGCTCGTCGACCTGCACACCTCGCCGGGCTTCAGCGCGGAGACGATCCGGATCTTCCTGGCCCGGGAGTTGTCGCCCGTGCCGGAAGAGGAGCGCCACGCCCGCAAGGACGAGGAGGCCGACATCGAGATCTGCTGGGTGGATCTCGACGAGGCGGTCGCCATGGTGCTGCGCGGTGAGATCACCAACGCCGCGGCGGTGGGCGGCCTGCTCAGCGCGGCCCGTGCCCGCGACGACGGCTGGGCCACGCTGCGCCCGGCCGAGACCCCGCCCCTGCCCTGACCCCACACGAACGGGCCGTCCGAGCCCGGGCGGTCCGTTCGTGAAGGTCCTGTGGAGGAACCGGGCAGGTTCCGTCGGGGGAGGCGGTGCCCCGAGCCGGCGGCTGCCACCATGCACGGCGTGGATATTCTGATCTTGATCGCCACGGTCCTCGCCCTCGGCTCCGGAGCGGTGACCTTCCTCGTCGTGCGCCCCGACTTTCGCCCCGGCCGGGCGGTGACGATCAGCGTCGGCACCGGCCTGGTCGTCGGTCTGGGCTTTTTCGCGATCATCTACCTGGTCGTCGGCGCGTTCCTCGCCGCCGTCGTGACATATCTGGTCGTGCGGCGGGTGACGGGTGTGACCGCGGCGGCCGTTGCCGGCGCAGCCGTCCTCCTCGCGGCGGGACTGGCCTCAGCCGCGCTGCTCTACGCCTCGCTGACCACTATGTAAAACCTCTTCTTGATCTTCGAGCTGCGAATCGGCAGTATCTTCCGTTTGGTGGGACGGTAGTCTGCGAGAGCAGCCCGTCTCGGGTATGAGCCATCGATGTCTCTCCCTGCGGAAAGGACGGTGTCGACTCGTGAAGGTCGGCATTCCGAGCGAAGTAAAGAACAACGAGTTCCGGGTGGCGATCACCCCGGCGGGTGTCTTCGAGTTCACCCGCGCGGGCCACCAGGTCTTCGTGCAGGCCGGCGCGGGCGCCGGATCCTCGATCGCCGACGACGATTTCGTCGCCGCCGGTGCCACGATCCTGGCCACCGCCGACGACGTGTGGGGCACGGCCGACCTCGTTCTCAAGGTCAAGGAGCCGATCGCCGAGGAATACTCGCGCATGCGCGAGGGGCAGGTGCTCTTCACCTACCTGCACCTGGCGGCCTCGAAGGAGTGCACCGACGCGCTCCTCGACCGCAAGGTCACCGGTATCGCGTACGAGACCGTCGAGCTGCCCGACCGCTCGCTGCCGCTGCTGGCGCCGATGTCGGAGGTCGCCGGTCGGCTCGCGCCGCAGGTCGGCTCCTACCACCTCATGCGCTCCGGCGGCGGCCGTGGCGTGCTCATGGGCGGCGTTCCGGGCGTCTACCAGGCCAAGGTCGTGGTCATCGGCGCCGGCGTCTCGGGCATGAACGCGGCGGCGATCGCTCTCGGCATGCAGGCCGAGGTGCTGGTGCTGGACAAGAACATCGCCCGCCTGCGCGCCGCCGACGCCGACTACCGCGGTCACCTGCAGACGATCGCCTCGAACGCGTACGAGATCGAGAAGGCCGTCATCGACGCCGACCTGGTGATCGGTGCGGTGCTGGTCCCCGGCGCCAAGGCCCCGAACCTGATCTCCAACGACCTCGTCTCGCGGATGAAGCCGGGCAGCGTGCTCGTCGACATCGCCATCGACCAGGGCGGCTGCTTCGAGGACTCGCGTCCCACCACGCACGCCGACCCGGTCTACAAGGTGCACGAGTCGATGTTCTACTGCGTGGCGAACATGCCCGGCGCGGTGCCGCACACCAGCACGTACGCGCTGACCAACGTCACTCTGCCGTACGCGCTGGAGCTGGCCAACCGGGGCTGGCGCGACGCCGTCAAGGCCGACCCGGCACTGGCTCTGGGCCTCAACACCCACGCCGGGCACGTCACCTACGGCCCGGTCGCCGACGCCCACGGCATGCAGGCGCTGTCCCTGACCGAGGCGCTGAGCTGAGCTCACCCGCCCTAGGGCAGGCCGTGCGGACCTACCTCGACCACCTCACGGTCGAGCGCGGCCTGTCCCGCAACACCCTCGCCTCCTACCGGCGGGATCTGGACCGCTATCTGGAGTCGCTGACCGCGGCCGGCATCACCGAGCTGGCCGCGGTCACTCCCGCCGACCTCACCCGGCACCTGCTGCTGCTGCGCGAGGGGACCGAGGAACACCCGGCGCTGTCGGCGTCCTCCGCGGCCCGGGCGGTCAGCGCCGTCCGCGGCCTGCACCGCTTCGCCGCCCGCGAGGGCCTCGCCCCGCACGACGTGAGCCGGGACGTGAAGCCGCCCGCCCCGCCGAAGCGGCTGCCGAAAGCCCTCGACGTCGACCAGGTGACCCGGCTTCTCGACGCGGTCACCGGCGACGAACCGCTAGCCCTGCGCGACCGGGCCCTCCTGGAATTCCTCTATGGCACCGGCGCTCGCATTTCCGAAGCCGTCAGCCTGGCCGTGGACGATGTTGGCCCCTCGGTGGTCACGTTGCACGGCAAAGGTGGTCGCACCCGGCTCGTGCCGCTCGGGTCCTATGCGCGCGCGGCGCTCGACGCCTATCTCGTGCGCGGGCGCCCGACCCTCATCGCCGCGGGCAAGGGAACCCCGGCGGTGTTCCTCAACGCCCGTGGGGGAGTGCTGTCGCGGCAGAGCGCCTGGGCGATCCTGCGCCGCGCGGCGGCCGCCGCCGGGCTGCCGGTGGAGGGCGCGCACGCCGTGTCGCCGCACACCCTGCGCCACTCGTACGCCACCCACCTGCTCGACGGCGGCGCGGACGTCAGAGTCGTCCAGGAGCTGCTCGGACACGCCTCGGTGACCACCACGCAGGTCTACACCCTGGTGACAGTGGACCGATTGCGCGAGGTGTACGCCACCGCACACCCGCGCGCTCGTTAGGCGTTGGGCCACCAGTGGACGACACGCCGTGCGGGTGACCCCGGATCGACGGCCTCCGTGGCGTACAGTCGGGCATCGGCTCCGGCTGCGGGTCGAGAGGGGGCTACAGGGGCATGGCGGGAAACGGCGAACGCGCAGAGGCTTGGACCTCGGCCCTGCGGGAACAGCAGGGTTCCCTCGACCTGGGCGCCGACCTCGGTCCGGCCGACCCGACGGCCTACACCATGCGTCGCCCCATCCCCGAGCCGATGCCGACCGACCGGCACGGCCCGGCGCGGATCATCGCCCTCGCCAACCAGAAGGGCGGCGTCGGCAAGACCACGACGACGATCAACCTCGGTGCCGCCCTCGCCGAGTACGGCCGCAAGGTCCTGCTCGTCGACTTCGACCCGCAGGGCGCCTGCTCGGTCGGCCTGGGCGTCAACCCGCACAACCTCGACCTGAGCGTCTACAACCTGCTGATGCAGGACGACGTGACCGCCGAGGACGTGATCATCAAGTCCGACGTGGCCGGACTGCACCTGCTGCCCGCCAACATCGACCTCTCCGCGGCCGAGATCCAGCTGGTCAACGAGGTCGCCCGCGAGATGGCCCTCGCCCGGGTGCTGCGCAGCGTGCGCAAGGAATACGACTTCATCCTCATCGACTGCCAGCCCTCGCTGGGCCTGCTCGCGATCAACGCGCTGACCATCGCCCACGGCGTGCTGATCCCGCTCGAGTGCGAGTTCTTCAGCCTGCGCGGCGTCGCCCTGCTGCTCGACACCATCGACAAGGTCCGCGAGCGGCTCAACTTCGACCTCGAACTCGAGGGCATCCTCGCGACCATGTACGACAGCCGCACCACCCACTGCCGCCAGGTGCTGCAGCGGGTCGTGGAGGCCTTCGGCGACAAGGTCTACCAGACGGTGATCACCAAGACGGTGAAGTTCCCCGAGTCCACCGTCGCCGGTGCGCCGATCACCACCCTGGACCCCGCGTCGTCGGGCGCGCGCAACTATCGCCAGCTCGCTCGCGAGGTCATCGCCGCCAAGGCGGAACGAGGCTAGATTGCTCTTCGCCCTCGGCGAACCGGTGGCCTTCGCCGCGCTGGTCGTCGCCTTCCTGCTCGCGCTCCTGCTGCGCGCCTTCGCGATCCGGCTCACCGCCCGAATGCTCGGTCTCACCGAACGCGGCGAACCGATCGGCCCGCGCCCCCGCGACGACATCGACCCCTTCGGCGCGGTCGCGGCGGCCATCGGCGGCATGGGCTGGGGCAAGATCGCCAGCGTCGACGAGATCCCGCGCTGGCGCGGCCGTGGCCGCGCCGCCGCGGTCTTCCTCTCCGGCCCACTGCTCTGCATCGTCGTGGCCCAGCTCTTCTTCGCCGCGTACGCCTACAGCACGCCGGAAAACCTGCTCGGCATCCTCCACCCGTCGTACCTGCTGCGCGGCGGCGTGGCCCTACCCTTCGGCGAGCAGGTGCTGCTGTGCCTGGGCACCGGCCTGCTGACCTTCGGCCTGCTCGCGCTGATCCCCCTGCCGCCGCTGGACGGTTTCGGGGTGATGTGGTCCATCCCGAAACACGCGGGCCCCGGCCTGCAGTGGATCCGACTGTGGTTCGAGGACAAGAACATCGGCGTCCTCCTGCTGCTGGTCTGCTGCTTCTTCCCGTTCAGTTATCCCCTGCTGCTGGGCCTGCTCGACCTGTTGGGCGTGCTCTTCCTGCGGCTCTGGGGCTGAGCGGCAGCACCCTCAGAACAGGGTCAACGGCTCCACGGGTGTGGGCCGCGGCAGCGCCGCCAACCCCGGAACCCGAGCCCGCACCTCGTCATGGAACCGGCGTGCGAGCGCGGGCGCGTCGGCGTTGTCCGGGGTATGGACGAAAACGGTCGGCGACCGACCCTCCAGCAGCCATTCGGCGACGATGTCGACCCACCGCCGCCACCCCTCGACCGTACGGTCGGTGGCGTCGCGGCCCAGATAGCGCACGATCGGGCGGTCGGTGAGCGCGACCGTCCGCAGTGGCATCCGCGGCTTCTTCGTCCAGGCGTCGCGTTCGGCGTCGCTGGTCGGCGGGCCGCCGAAGAACGCGGTGGTGTCGAACGGAATCCACTCGGCGTCCACGGTGCCGAGCGCCTCCTCGAGCGCGCGCGGTGCGTCGAAGAACGCACGGTGACGCACCTCCACGGCGTACCGATGGGAAGCGGGAAGTCGGCGCAGAAAGCCGGACAGCACCGGCAGATCGTCCGGGGAGAACGAGCCCGGAAGTTGAATCCACAGGGCGTGCGCGCGGGGGCCGAGCGGCTCGATCGCCTGCAGGAAGGCGCGCAGCTCCTCGTCGGCGCCGCTGAGCCGGCGGTCGTGGGTGATGACGCGGGGCAGCTTGACGACGAAGCGGAAATCGGGACCGGTCTGCTGGGCCCAACCGGCGACGGTGTCCCGGGCCGGCGTCGCGTAGAAGGTCGTGTTGCCCTCGACCGCGTCACACCAGCCGGAGTAGGAACGTAGGCGCTCGTGGGAAGGCTGCGGATGCGGCAGAAAGCGACCCTGCCAGGACTTCAGGCTCCACATCGCGCACCCGACGTGCAGACGCACCACTCCACCTCCGTCCTTCCCTCCGGCGATCCATCGACCATATCTTGACGCCATTTGTCCGACGATCCGCGTGGGCTTGATCAGTTACCGGTTGGTCGCCGTGGCGTTTGACCCACAAGAGGCTGTTCGCGAAGGTTATGGGGGTCGTGCAGTGAGCCGGGAACAGCTTGTCGGACCCGTGGTCTACGGTCAGCACGTGCCTGAAGAGCCTGCTCTCTCCACGCCCGGCGAACCGGGCGGCCCCGGTCCGGCGTCGACCGGCTCTCCGACCGTGGACGTTTCGGCCGGCTCTTCGGCCGTGGACGCTCTGACGGCCGGTTCTTCGGCCGTGGACGCTCTGACGGCCGGTTCTTCGGCCGTGGATGGTTCGGCGGTCGTGCCTTTCGACGGGGATGCTTCGGCGGCTGGGTCTTCGACCGTGGACGCTTCGGCGGCTGCCGCGGGGGAGGCCGACACCGGCAAGTTCACCGTGCGGCTGACGAACTTCACCGGACCGTTCGACCTGTTGCTGCAGCTCATCGGCAAGCACAAGCTCGACGTCACCGAGGTGGCGCTGCACCAGGTGACCGACGACTTCATCGCCTACATCAGGGCGATGGGCGACGACTGGGACCTCGGCGAGGCCAGCGAGTTCCTCCTGATCGCGGCCACCCTCCTCGACCTCAAGGCAGCCCGGCTGCTGCCCGCCGCCGAGGTCGAGGACGAGGAGGACCTCGCCCTGCTCGAGGCCCGCGACCTGCTCTTCTCGCGGCTCCTGCAGTACAAGGCCTTCAAAGAGGCCGCCGCCCACCTCGCCGAGCTGGAAAGCACCGGAGCGCGACGCTGGCCGCGCGCGGTCTCCCTGGAGCTGCGCTACTCCGAGGCCCTGCCCGAGTTGGTGCTCGGCATCGGCCCGGAACGCATGTTCAAGCTGGCGCTGAAGCAGTTCACGCCCAAGCCGGGGCCGCCCGAGGTCTCGATCGCCCACATCCACCAGGTGCGCGTCAGCGTGCGCGAGCACGCCAACCTGATCCGCGATCGCCTGCGCCGCGCCGGCTTGTCGACCTTCAGCCTGCTCGTCGCCGACTGCGAGAACACCCTGGAAGTGGTGGCCAGATTCCTGGCGTTGCTCGAGCTCTACCGCGAAGGCCTGGTCGACTTCGAGCAGCCGGTCTCCCTCGACGAGCTGACGATCAGATGGATCGGCGGCTCCGACGCCGAGGGCGAGCTCGACATCGACGACTACGAAGGCACCCCTCCCGAGCCGGACACCGCCGCGACCGAGCCCGACACTGACGCCCGGGTGGCCGTGGACGACGGTGACGCCTCGGCGGCCGTGGACGACGGTGACGCCTGGGCGGTCGCGGGCGACGGTGACTCCCCGGTGGCTGCGGACGACGGTGACGCCTGGGCGGTCGCGGGCGACGGTGACTCCCCGGTGGCTGCGGACGACGGTGACGCCTGGGCGGTCGCGGGCGACGGTGACGCCTCGGCGGCCGTGGACGACGGTGACGCCTGGGCGGTCGCGGGCGACGGTGACTCCCCGGTGGCTGCGGACGACGGTGACGCCCGGGTGGCCGCGGGCGACGGTGACTTCCTTGACGAAGACGGTGACCAGGACGGTCCGGGGGCGGAAGCCGGGCCGGAAGCTCCATCGGAAGAGGACAAGCAATGACGGACGAGCGCCCCGACTCCCTCGCCGCGCAGGCGGCCTCGTGGGTTCCGCCCTGGGAACGCGCGCCGCGCCCGCCGGACCCCGCCTATGCCGCCGCCCATCGCGGTGAGGACGGCCCGGACGATGAGTTGTCCGCGACCGACCTCGCGGAGGGGGACGGCGAGGAGTTATCCACGGCTGACCGCGCGGAGGATGGTGGCGAGGAGTTGTCCGCGGCCGACCTCTCGGAGGGCGACGGCGAGCGGTTGTCCGCAGCTGACCTCGCGGAGGGGGACGGCGAGGAGTTTTCCGCAGCTGACCCCGCGGAGGATGGCGGCGGGCAGCCGCCTGTGCCGTTGCTGTCGGAGGATGACGAGCAGACGTCCGAGGCGGTGCTGGCGGCGGAGGGCGAGGATCCAGGACCGGCGATCGTCGATACGTCCCACGAGATGCTCGGCGAGGCTTCTCTGGCGCCGGTCGATTCTGACGCCGCGTCGCAGGTGGTCGATGTTGAGGCCGTGCCGCAACTGGTCGGTTCTGATGCTGCGTCGCGGCCGGTCGGTTCTGACGCCGCGTCGCAGGTGGTCGATGCTGAGGCCGTGCCGCAGCCGGTC
The DNA here is from genome assembly GCF_040682215.1 of Actinoplanes sp. NPDC051346. Taxonomy (NCBI): domain Bacteria; kingdom Bacillati; phylum Actinomycetota; class Actinomycetes; order Micromonosporales; family Micromonosporaceae; genus Actinoplanes; species Actinoplanes sp. NPDC051346. The sequence goes on from NZ_JBFBAJ010000021.1 coordinate 27,440, forward strand.
GACGCGGGGGTTGGGTCGGAGCTGACTGACGCTGGGGTGGGTGCGGAGGTTGCGGGGCCGGAGCTGATCGACGGTGGGGTGGGGGCCGAGGCGGATGGGGAGCCGGTGGGCGTCAGCGCGCCGAGTTCTGGGATTCCCGCTCAGGGCCGGCGTGGTCGGCGAGGGGGTGCTGCTTCTGGGGAGGAGTCACCCCGTACCGAAGAAGAAGTAGAGCTCAAGCCGCTCGATGACGGTGAGTTGCGGGCGGCCCTTGAGGCGATCTTGCTCGTGGTCGACGAGCCGGTCGCGGAGATGCAGCTGGCGCAGATCGTGGAGCAGCCTACGGAGCGGGTCGCCGGCATGCTGGAGGATATTTCGGCGCGTTACACGGCGGCGGGGCACGGGTTTGATCTGCGGCGGGCGGCGGGTGGGTGGCGGCTTTACACGCGGCCGGAGTATGCACCGTACGTGGAGCGGTTCGTGCTCGATGGGCAGTCCGTGCGGCTCACACAGGCGGCCCTGGAAACGCTGGCTGTAGTCGCGTATAAGCAGCCTGTAACGCGGTCGCGCATCTCGGCTATCCGCGGTGTGAACTGTGATGGCGTGATGCGTACCCTGGTGACGCGCGGCCTCATCGAGGAATGCGGCACCGAGGGCGAGACCGGGGCATTCCTGTATCGGACCACGGCGCTGTTCCTCGAGAAGCTCGGCCTCAACTCGGTCGACCAGCTGCCGCCGCTGGCTCCGTTCCTGCCCGACGATGTGGAAGAAGTGCTCGATGCCTCAGGCTGACCCGGAAAACTCCGTCCGGCTGCAGAAGGTCCTCGCGACCGCCGGAGTCGGATCCCGGCGTGCCTGCGAAGACCTGATCTTTCGCCGGCGCGTGACCGTCGACGGCCGGGTGGCCAAGCTCGGCGACAAGGTCGACCCGGCGACCTCGGAGATCCACGTCGACGGGGCGCGGATCGTCACCAACACCAAGCTCGTCTACCTGGCCATGAACAAGCCGCGGGGCGTCGTCTCCAGCATGGACGACGAGAAGGGGCGCAACGAGCTCGCCGACTTCCTCGGCACGTTCGAACAGCGCATCTTCCACGTCGGCCGGCTCGACGCGGACAGCGAGGGCCTGCTCCTGCTCACCAACGACGGGGCGCTCGCGCACAAGCTCATGCACCCGTCGTACGGGGTGGCCAAGACCTATCTGGCCGAGGTCGCCGGCCCGCTGCCGCGCAACGTCGGCCGCCGGTTGCTCGGGGGAATCGAGCTCGAGGACGGGCCGGCGAAACTTGACGCGTTCAAGCTGGTCGACGCGGTGGGCAAGACCGCGCAGGTGGAGCTCACGCTGCACGAGGGGCGCAAGCACATCGTGCGGCGGATGATGGAAGAGGTCGGGCATCCGGTGTCGCGACTGATCCGTACGGCGGTCGGTCCGATCCGGCTCGGCGACATGCGGCCCGGTGGCTTCCGGCACCTGTCGAACGCCGAGGTCGGCGCCCTGTTCAAGGCCGTCGGAGACTAGTCGGCGGCTGGTTCGGGCGGCTCCCGCTCGGGCGGCGCCTCCGGCTCGGGCGGCTCCGGCTCGGGCGGCGCCTCCGGCTCGGGCGGCTCCGGCTCGGGCGGCGCCTCCGGTTCGGGCGGCGCCTCCGGTTCGGGCGGCGCCTCCGGCTCGGCGCGGGACCCGGCGGCCGGTTCGGGCGGCGCCTCCGGCTCGGCGGGGCCGCTGCCCTGATCGATCGCGTGGCCGCGTTCGCTGGGCTGGCGGTGATCGTGCCGAGTCGGCTTTGATCACCCGGTGGGCCGGATTGGGGTCGTGCTCGGGGTTGCGGGTGGGGTGTGTGGTGACCGGCACAGTGTGATCGTGGTCGCGCTCGGTTGATCGCTGGGCTGTGTGCGGGGGCACCTGAGGTAGTCGGTGGGGCGCGGCGTGGTCGGGCTGCCACTCGGCCGCGGTGGGTGCGGGTGACGCTGCCGGCCACTCGGTTTGCGGTGGGGTGCGCCTGGCGCCGTACTTTCAAGAAGCGCTTGTTTTCTCCCGGCCGACGTCGGACGCGATCCTGTCGGAGGCACCGGGCACAATGGGGAAGGTTGTCTTCCCCCGACGTTGGAGGTAACGGTGGCGCAAGTAGTACGGCCCGAGCGATGCGTGGTGGCCGTCGACGGCCCGTCGGGGTCGGGCAAATCCACCGTTTCCCGGCGTCTCGCCGCGGCGATCGACGGGGTCTACCTCGACACCGGCGCGATGTACCGGGCGATCACCTGGTCCGTGCTCCAGTCGGGCGTCGATCTCGCCGACACCGACTCCGTGATCAAGGTGGCGCAGGAGACCGACCTCGCCATCGGCACGGATCCGCTCGCGCCGCACTTCGAGGCTAACGGCGTCGACGTCGACGCGGCCATCCGCGGGCCCGAGGTCACCGGCGCGGTCTCGGCCGTCGCCGCGATCCCGGAGGTACGGGTCATGCTCGTGCAATTCCAGCAGGACATCATCTCGGCCGCGCCCCGCATCGTTGTCGAGGGCCGGGACATCGCCTCCGTTGTGGCACCCGACGCCGACCTCAAGGTCTACCTGACCGCGTCGGCGGCCGCGCGCGCCCAGCGCCGCAGTGCCGAGGACGCCACGGAAGTCGCGGCGACCGAGGCCGACCTGGCCCGCCGCGACAAGCTCGACTCCTCCCGGGCCACCGACCCGCTGCGGCAGGCCGCCGACGCGACGGAACTCGACACCACCGGCATGGGGATCGACGACGTCGTGAACCGGCTCCTCGACATGCTCAACAGCAAGGTGAGTTCGTGAACGACTTTCCCGTCGACCTCTCCGAGTTCGACGACGTGACCTTCTCCGACGGCTCGTCCGCGGACCCTGACGAACCCGTCGGCCCCCAGCCCGTCGTGGCGGTCGTCGGCCGGCCCAACGTCGGCAAATCCACCCTGGTCAACCGCATCATCGGCCGTCGCCAGGCGGTCGTCGAGGACGTGCCCGGCGTCACCCGCGACCGCGTTCCCTACGACGCCCAGTGGAACGGCCGCCGCTTCACGGTGGTCGACACCGGCGGCTGGGAACCGGACGCCCGCGACCGCGCCGCCGCGATCGCCGCCCAGGCCGAGATCGCCGTCCAGACCGCCGACGTCGTGGTCTTCGTGGTCGACGCCACCATCGGCTCCACCGACATGGACGAGAAGGCGGTAAGGATGCTGCGCCGCAGCGCCAAGCCGGTCATCCTCGTGGCGAACAAGGCCGACAACCAGGCCGTCGAGCTCGAAGCCACGTCGCTGTGGTCGCTCGGCCTCGGCGAGCCGCACCCGATCTCGGCCCTGCACGGCCGCGGCTCCGGCGACCTGCTGGACGCCATCCTCAACGCCATGCCGCCCGCCCCACCGATCATCGAGGGCGGACCCCGGGGCCCCCGCCGCGTCGCGCTGGTCGGCCGCCCCAACGTGGGCAAGTCGTCCCTGCTCAACCGCGTCGCCCGCGAAGAACGCGCGGTCGTCGACTCGGTAGCCGGCACCACCGTCGACCCCGTCGACAGCCTGGTGCAGATGGACGGCGAAACCTGGCAGTTCGTCGACACCGCCGGCCTGCGCAAACGCGTCAACCAGGCATCCGGCACCGAATACTACGCATCCCTGCGCACCGCCGGCGCCGTCGAAGCGGCCGAGGTCGCCGTCGTCCTCCTCGACGCCGCCGAGGTCATCAGCGAGCAGGACCAGCGGGTGTTGACCCAGGTCGTCGACGCGGGCCGGGCACTGGTCATCGCCTTCAACAAGTGGGACCTGGTCGACGAGGACCGCCGGTTCTACCTCGACAAGGAAATCGACCGCGAACTCAAGCGCATCCCCTGGGCGATCCGAGTCAACATCTCCGCCAAAACGGGCCGAGCGGTCGACAAACTCGCCCCAGCACTCCGCCGCGCCCTGGCCAGCTGGGAAAAGCGCATCCCGACAGGCGCGCTCAACCAGTGGCTGACGGCCCTGACCCAGGCCACGCCCCACCCGGTGCGGGGAGGCCGAGCCCCCCGCGTCCTGTTCGCGACCCAGGCGGGAGTGGCGCCGCCCCGGTTCGTGCTGTTCACTACGGGGCCGTTCGACGCGGGATATCAGCGGTTCATCGAGCGGAAGCTTCGTGAGGAGTTCGGGTTCGAGGGGAGCCCGGTCGAGGTGTCGGTGCGGCCTAGGAAGAAGCTCGGGCCCGGTGGGCGCGGCAAGGCGCACGGCTGATCTGGGGGTTTGGCTTGTCCCTTCCTGGTTGCTGCTGGGCCTGGGCCGTCCGGCATGCCGGTGCAAACCGGGTTGAGGGGCTGGGGTAGGGTAGTGGTGTTGCCGCGCGCTGGGTTTCCGGGGCGTGGGATCGGGCTGTAGCGCAGCTTGGTAGCGCACTTGACTGGGGGTCAAGGGGTCGCAGGTTCAAATCCTGTCAGCCCGACGCAGATGGAAGGCCATTCGGGATCTCCCGGGTGGCCTTTTCTGATCTTGTACAGCAGCAAAGTACCGCAACGGCTTATTGATCAAGGCGCTCTCCCAGCCTGCGCAGTGCCTCGCGGGTGGCGGCGGGGGACACCTGGCTGTAGATCTCCATGGTGATCGAGAAGTCGGCGTGGCGCAGGATCGCCATGGCGATCCGGGGATGCACGTCCAGGTCGACTAGCAACGAGCCGCAGGTGCGCCGAGCGTCGTGCACGGTGATCCTCTTGAGTCCTGTTCGGGTTATTCGCCCATCGTAAGAGCGGTTGAAATTGCGCGGCTCGACGGGAAGGCCGTATCGGGTGGTGAAGACCATTCCGGTGTCGTGCCAGGCGTCGCCGGCCTTCTTCCGGGCGGCTTCCTGCTGGATCTGGCGGAGGCGAAGCGCGGTTACGCAGATAGCCGGCAGGGGGAGCGGGGCGTCTGATTCTTCGGTCTTCGTTGCCCGATGTAGCAGCTTTCCGCGTACTCGTTGAAGTTGCTTGTCGATGGTGATGACGATGTTGTGGTCGTCCCGGCATTGCACGCAGTATGTGGTTCCGTGCGGGGTGCAAGGCTTGTCCCAGCCATCCCATTGGATGTGCTCCCAAGTGAGTCCGAGGACTTCACCCTTGCGGAGGCCGAGTACCAGGACCATCACGAAGGCCGCATAGAGCGGATCCGCATCGGCGCGGGCGCTTTCTAGGAAGGTGCGTGCTTCCTCGCTGGCCCAGGTGCCACCTTTGCGTTTGCGCAACGGTGGCAACTTGAGGTGAGCGGCGACATTCTTCGTCACGATTTCCTCGATGACTGCCTGCGACATCATCGACCGCAGGACGGCGCGGATGCCCTTGACGGTGCGCTGGGACGGGATCGCTCGGCAGCACCGGCCTCGGGCACAACAGCGCTGTTTGGGGGGAGCCCGACGTTGGTCTTTCCCTTGTTCGCAGCACTGGCAGGTCTTCGCGACCTTGTTGATCCACGTCTGTGTCTCTCGGATAGAAAGTTTCCCGTCGATCTTCTTGGTGCCGAGCCCGGGAACGATGTAGAGCCGGGACAACGTTTCGTAGGTGGCGTAAGTCAACGGCGCGAGGTTCGGTTCCACGATCTCGGCGAGCCAGTAGGCGTTGTAGGACGCCACCGTGGGTGCTTTCGTGACGACGGGACCTTGTTTCGCGAGCTGGTGGAGATCGATCCACTTGTCGTGGACGATGTCGCGGGTCTTGCCGTAGACGTACTTTCGAGTGCGGGTGCCGTCGGGTTTGTCGACCCAGACGTATGCGGCGTAGCCGTTGCGGTAGGGGTAGATCGAGCCTTCACCGTTGTCGCGCTTCTTGGCCGGCATCAGGCGGCCTCCTGACGGTCGACCTGAGCCTGCACGTATTCGTCGATCCACTGCGGGAGAACACGGCGGTACTTGCCGTCCTTGATCGACCGCAGTTCACCGGTGGCGATCTTCATCTTCACCTTGGACAGACCGAAGCCGAGGATTGCTGCAACTTCGGCAGGGGAGTGCCACTTCGGGGTGAAGTCGCTGTTCTGTCGGACCATGATTCCTCCTTCACGATTCGTAGGTTGATGGCGCGCCGGCACGGGGCCGTCGAGGTGGTTCCTCAGAAGCGCTGTGGAGTTATCAAGGAACGGTTGATTTGACACGTACGTGTCAGGCGGCGACGGGCAGTATCGCCCGGGTGGTGGTCGTCGGCGTAGTCGCGGGCGTGGGCTCGGGCGCGGGCGGCGTCGGCGGCGGAGTTGGCGAGCAGGGCGTCGCCGGTGGTGATCCAGCCTGTGGCTTCGTAGCCGAGGCGGCAGACGATCAGGTCGGCTTGTTGGTCGTCCCACAGGTGGGGGAAGCCTTGAGTGCGGCGCCAGATGGTGCGTTCCAGGCGTTTGAAGGCGTAGGTGACGGAGAAGCCTCGGCTTTTGGTGGTGACGTGGCCGCCGTGGCCGTATTGGTGGGCGTAGCGGCGCAGCCGGTGCCAGCCGTCGGCGCTGCCGAGGTCCCAGCAGGCTTGGATGAGGCGGCCGAGGTGGGTGTCCGGGGTAGCGTGCAGCTCGATGGTGAGGTCGTCGATGCGGCGGTAGATCTGCCCGGTGGCTTCGGTGCTTTTGGTGACGTACTTGGCGAGGTAGGCGGTGAGTTTGGCCATGTTCGCGTCGCCGCCGGGGGCGTTGATGGGTGTCAGGTCGAGGCCTTTGTGACCCCAGGCGATGCGCCAGCCGTTGCCGCCGTGGGCGGGGTGGCCGGCGCTGGTGTAGGAGGTTTTGCGGAACGCGGTTTCCAGGACGTTGGCGAACATGGTGCGGGTGACGGACCGGCCGGCGGGCACGATCGCGTTGGGGCAGTCGGGGTGGTAGCCGTCGAGGCGGATGATCGCGTGGTAGTGGATGACGCCTCGGGCCTGGAATTCGTGGACCTTGACGTAGCGGCGGCGCAGGGTGACACCAAGCCTGCGGCCGAGGCGTTGGAGTTCGCGGTCGGCTTCCTGGATGGTGCGTCGCCACAGTTCGGGGGCTTCGTGGTTCCAGACGACTTGGGCGTGGTGGTCGTAGCAGTCCAGGCACAGCGGCGTCCCCAACAGCGCGTCGGTGGTCTTGTGCCGGTTGGTGCAGCGGATCTCGACGCCGTGCGGGCAGGTCTTGCCGAAGGGTCGGCACAGGTTGGCGCGGCAGGTGCACCGGTCCTTGCTGCGGCAGTCCTTGGCGTGGGTCTTCACGACCCGGTGGTGTACGGGGCCGAAGGAGGGTGCGGTGGCGGTGAGGAAGACGGCCAGGTGTTGGTCGAGTGGGGGTAGGCCGTAGCGGCCGCCTTCGAGTCCGGCGCGGATGATCTGGTAGGTGTCGCGCCGGTACACCTCGGCACACGACGGGCAGACGGAGGCGCGGCGGTTGCCGCACGGGGTGTAGATCGCGCCGTCGGGCATGGTGTCGGTGTCGATGGTGTGCATGAGCGTGCCGTCGGGGTTGTTCACGTCGATCGCGCCCGTGAGCCGGATCGGGCGGGTGCACGCGGCGGCCGCGCTGACGTGGCTGAGCCATTCGGGGAAGTCGCCGGAGCGCACCCGCTGTCGGGCGGTGATGACTTGGGCGGGGTTGAAGCCGAGGGCCGCGTCCGGGTGCGTGGCCGGGGTGGTGGGGGTGGTCCAGGGCCAGTTCTCGGCGTTCTCTCCCGCACCCACAACAGTGGTGGTGGGTGTGAGAGGCAGCGTCGAGTGGGTCATGCCGCCGCTCCGGCGGTGGCGCCGACGGCGCCGGTATAGGTGGCGGTGGTCCGTCGCTTGATGATCGTGTTGCGGCAGGCGTCGCACTGCCGCGCGGCGGGTTCGTGGCGTCCGCAGTCGATGACGGCAGTGGTCGCGCCGCTGCGCACGGTGATCGGTGACCGGCACGGCTGTCGGGGAAGAACGGCGACGATCGTTCGGCGGGTGTCGTAGGGGTGGGGCTCGGGGTTGGCCGGGCAGGTGTGGGTGCGGTGGTGCACGTCGACCAGGTAGGTCGTCATCGGCGGGTCTCCTTCCACTGGTGGCGGGGTGGCGGTCTCGGCGTTCTCCCCCGGACCCACAGCAGAGGCTGTGGGTGCGAGAGGCAGCGTCGAGCTGGTCATGCGGAAACGTCGACGGTGCTGCCGTTGTGCGGCTTCGTGGTGGCCGCCGTGGGCGCGTTGGTGAGTTGGGTCAGGATGTCGGTCGCGATCGGGGTCGGGACCCGCAGTCGCACAGCGAGTTGGTTGGCCTTGATGTCTTCGCCGTGGGTGGCGCGGTGCGAGACGGCGATGGTGCGCGCGTTAGCCAGCAACGGCGCCGGGAACCGCTCGACCGGGGCAGCGGGTGCCGTAGCGGTAGCCGGGGCGGGTACGGCCGGGGCAGGCTCCGTGGCTGCTGGTGTGCGGGTCTTCTTGGCCAATGTCCGTGTCGTCTTGCGTGCCGCCGACGCGTTCTTGTCGGGTGTCGTGGCCCTGGTCTTTCGAAGTGCGGCGGCCGGGCGGACCTCTGCGCGCGGAATGTCAGCAGACGAGGCGGGCGAGGTGGCCGGCGTGTGCGCCGTGACCGGGTTGCGGATGGGCCGAGGTGGTGCGGTGGCGGCGAAAACGAGCTTGGACAGGGCGAAGAAGGCCAGCGCGGGCAACGCGGAGACCATCCAGCCGAACACGCCGGGCTTGGCCACGGCGAGCTGCGCGGTGAGCGAGACACCGATCGCGGCAACGAGGAGCAGCATCGGGTACCGCACGGACGCCGACGGGTGCAGGCGGCGGCGACGGCCGATCTCGATGAGCGAAGCGGTCGGGATGAGTTCGCTGATGACAGCGTTGGCCCAGCCGAACCAGTCCGCGGTTCCGGCCGGCGAGTTGGCGATGGTGAAGTCGTGGACGTGGTGGAAGGACGCGGCGCCGGCCATGAGGCCGACGAGCAGCACGATGAGAAGCAGGGTGACGTCTTGCAGACGGTCGACGCGGGTGAGCGTCGGGGTGGTGGATGTGGGTGGGTGGGTCATGAGGGCCGCCCTGGTCGGGGCGAGGGCCGGCGACGCGGGGGCTGCGACGCCGAGTGGTGTTGCGGCTTCGGGGTTGGGTGGTGCGGCTGGGGAGCCGGGATGGGCTGCGGTGTGGCAGCCGGGTGGGTGGGGGTGGCGTAGAGGGAGAAGCCGAGAATTTTGACATTGTCGCGGAAGCCCTGCTGGGCGAGGAAGCCGTAGAGCGACTTGAGGTCATCGGAGCTGGCGATGGGGTCCGGGGTGGTGATGTCGGCGGAGCCGACGGCGAAGCCGGACACGCCGGCGAAGCTGAAGGAGACGTAGTAGCGAGGCATGGCGGGGTCCTTTCGGGTCAGAGGAAGGCCGCGAGGGCGGCGGTGATGGCGGCGGTGGCGAGAGCGGCGCGCATGAAGTCGGTAGCGAGGCGCACGAGCAGGTACTTGCGGCGCAGGGACCGCGAGAGCGACAGCAGTCGGAGGGCGTGGTAGGCCGCGTGTTCGCGGTCAGTTTTGGCAAGGTCGGTGAGCAGAGCGGTGGTGGTGGGTGTGTTGGCCCAGCGGATGAAACCGTGGTTGCCGCGCAGCGCGGGGCGCACGGCGGTGATGAGGAGGACGACGGCGGCCGCGATGAACGCGACCGTGATGACGGCGCCGGTGGTGACCGGGGTCGTGAAGCGGGTTTTGGCGATGACGGCGACGCCGACACCGACGGTGGTCAGCGCTCCGGCCAGGAGCATGGAGGCTTTGGTGTCGACGCGGCCCATCTGGGCGTTGACGTCGCACAAAGCTTCGGTCAGGGCAGGGATCGAGGCAGTGGTGTCGGGGGTGGTGGTCACAGCAGACCTCCGGGAAAGTCGAGGGAGACGACGGGGTTCGGGTCGGACCAGCCGCAGACGTCGCAGTCGTAGTAGCCGCAGTGCATGCAGCACTGGGAGCGGTCCTGGTCTTTGGGCATGAGGTCGGTGCAGGAGGAGTCGCCGCAGAGGCACGGCGTGGTCGGGGCTGGGGTGGGGGTCGGGTCGGTCATGAGGCACCTCCGGGGGTGCAGTCGAGGCAGGCGCCGGTCCGGCGCGGGATTTGGTAGGGCTTGAGCTGGGTGCAGGCGGGGCAGACCCGCTTGGCGCGGTTCGCGCGCTCCAGGGCGGCGAGTTGGGCCGGGGTGGCGGTGCGTTTCGGCACGGCGAGGTCGATGCGGTACAGGTAGGCGACGCGCTTGCCGCGACGCCACATCAGTTGCGCCACAACGGATTGACCGCCGGGGCGCAGATTCTGGGCGTGGAGCTGGCGCCGGGTGGCGAGCCCGTCGGGGGCGAACCGGTACGGGTAGGTGGGGATGCCGTAGCGCTCGCCGGTGGGGTCGTAGAACACCATCGGGTCCTCCAGATCGGAGTCGGCCGGCGCGGGGTCGGCCAGGGTGTCGCCGTGGGTGCAGGCCGGGCCGAACGTGGGGTGCGCGTAGGTGTCGCGGTCGACGTACTCGGGCAGGAATGCGGTGTTGCAGTCGGCGCAGACGATCGGGCCACCGTCCTGGAAGGCGGTGAGGGAGAGCCGGATTTTGCGCGGGCACGCGCATTCAGCGCTGACGCCGTTGTTGTTGTTCGTGCGTTGCTTGCCGTCGCCGGTGGGTTCGGGGTGACGGAAGGCGCGTAGCGCCGCGCCGAGCGTGGTGATGGTGGCCGCGTAGTCGGCGGCAGCCGTGTCGGTGAGGGTGCAGGGCGAGTAGCCGAGCTTGTCGTCCTTTTCGGCGGTGAGGCCGAGTTCGGCGGCGAGGGTGGCGAACTTCTTGTTGTGCCACCGTCCTTGGCGGGAGGTGTCTTGGATGTTGCGGGTGTCGGCGAGGCCGTGGGTGGCCTCGTGCAGCAAGGTGGTGAACACCTCGGCGGCGGGGCGTTTGAGTCCTTCGCCGGAGACGAGGACTTCGGGCAGTTGGGTGTCGCCGGATTGCCAGCGCAGCGAGGCGAAGTGGCCCCACTTCAGCGATTGGCTGCCTTTGGCGGGCGAGCCGGAGCCGACGATCAGGACGGCGTCGGGGACTTCGGGATGCCGGGTACGGATCGCCGCCCAGGCGTCTTCGAGGGCGGACAGCAGGCCGGCGGTGGAGAACGGTTGACACGTACGTGTCAGGTCAGCGGTGAGGGTCATCGGGTACCTCGCGGGGCGCGTCCGGTCAGGGCGATGAGCTCGATGCCGTCCGGCACCGGCGTGGTGTCGGGGAGATCGGTGTCGGGTGTGCGGCAGTAGCCGAAGCCCAGGTCGGCGGGCTCGGGGGTGAGGATGTGGTGGCAGCGGTCGCAGCGCTGCTCGTGCCGGGTCACGGTGGGCGCGGTCATCGCGCACACAGCCAGGCCAGGAAGCCCTCACGGGTCGGGTGCTCTTCGCGCCAGGCGCAGATGTCGTCGTAGGTTTCGATGTCGTCTTCGCTGGCGTGCTGCCAGGCGTACTCGTCGGCGGCGGCGCGCAGGGTGGCGATGACGTGCTCGGCGGTTTGGCCTTCGGCGTCGTTCCAGCCGAACGGGTCGGGGCGGTCGCTGGTGAACTCGTCGGTCCAGTCGTCGTTCAGCGGTTCCGTGGTCTGGTTGAGGTAGCCGATCAGGTAGTCCGCGGCGAGCTGGTAGTCCCGGAACTGCGGGTGGCGGATGTTCTCGCTCGGGATGAGGGCGCATTCGCCGTAGGCGGCCATGCCGAGGGCGCCGTCGGCGCAGGCCGACGGGAACGGGTTGGCGAGGTCCGGGCCGTAGTAGGCCTTTTGGATCCAGCCGTGGGTTTCGAGGTAGTCGGCGGCTCCGCGCAGGATGTCAGCCGGGGTGACAGCGGCAGGGCTGTCGGTGTCGGCGGCGGTGCCGGTCGGGTTTTGGGTACGGTTCATGGCGCCACGTCCTTTCGTGGGCGGTGGTGGCCGACGAGCCGAGTTCGCTTTCCTAGGGCTGGTCTCGGTTCGTCGGCTGTTCCTATGGGGTCGTGCAGGTGATGCCTCTCTTGTCAGGCGGCCGCGCGCAGTTCTGTGGCGGCGGTCGTCTTGGCGGTGCGGCGGGTCCAGGCGGCGTAGTCGGCGACGCGGATGATGTCGTCGTTGCTCATGTACGCGGCCTTGATCAGGGTGGGGATGCCGCCTTCGGCGATGAGGTAGCCGCAGCCCTGGTTGTTCGGGTCGACGGTGTTGGACGAGTAGCCGCGTGAGGCCCAGCCGTGGCCCAGCACGATGTCGCTAGAGACGTCGGTGGTGCAGCGGCCGGCGAAGCGCCAGGCGAACAGGTCCCGCAGCGAGGTCGGGATGATGTCGGAGCTGGGGCGTTGGGTGGCGGCGGCGACGATGATGCCGACCGCTCGTCCTCGGGCGACCAGGTCACGCAGTAGGGCGGAGAACTGTTCCTGGGTCTTCTTGTCGCCGGCGGTGGCGGAGAAGAACGCGATCTCGTCGATGGCGATGAGGATGGCGCCGAACACGTCGGCGGGCAGCATCTTCTGCCGGCGCACGGACTTGAGGAACGTGTACCGGTTGTCCATCACGGTTTGCAGCCGCTGGAGGGTGAGGATGGCCAGGTCGAGGTCGGGGCCGACGAACACGTCGGCGCAGTCTTCCCATAGGCCGAGTTCGACCTGTTTGCCGTCCAGTAGGCACAGGCTGACGTCGCCGCAGAGCGCGGCGCTGCCGACGATGGTGTTGAGCAGGCTGGACTTTCCGGCGCCGGGTTCACCGCCGATGAGGATGTTGCGGTAGATCAGCGACAGGTAGGCGGGGTGGCCGTACTCGTCGATGCCGAGAAACGTCGGGTCGAAGACGGACATGCCCGTGCCGACCGGGATGGTGGATGCGGCACGCAGGCTGGTCGAATCGGTGGTGGCGACGGTGTTCATCGGTGCTCCTCGGGCGAATAGGCGAAACCGATCGAAGGGATGGACTGAGTCGACTGCTCAGCGCCGACCATCGCGGTGCGCGCCGTCCTGGTGAGGTCGGCGCCGATGAGGGCGGCGACGATGTCGACGTCGGTGCGGTCGTAGTGGGTGCGCACGCCGGACAGCGACAGGCCGGAAGCGTCGGCGAGGTCGGCCAGGCGGTAGGGGCAGGGTCGGACGTGCTCACGGGCGTAAGCCAGCAGGAGGCGGATTCGCTCGGCGGCGCGGTCGCGGTCGCGGCGGGCGTCGGCGAGGTGGTCAAGCAGCAAGGCGGGGTCGTTGTGGACAGCGAACAGAGACCGCGTAGGCGAAGTGATGGTCATCAGTGGCTCCGATCGGAAGGTGTCCGGCGCGGCACTGGTGACCTGGGGTCGGGGTCACGCCGGAGCTCACGGCTGGGGGTGGTTGACACGTATGTGTCAGCGGGCGGGTTAGGCGTAGTCGGACGGGTCGACGTCGGTGAACAGCGGCTTCGGGGTGCTCGGGTTCCGCGGGTTGCGGGGCCGGTGTCCGGTGTTGTCGTCGCTGGCGCGGGCGTTGCGCGGGGGTGGGACGTCGGCGAGGTTCACGCCGGCCGGCGGGACCATCGCGGATGCCGATGTGGTGGCCGGCATGGTGGCCGGGACACGGTCCGGCAGCCGGGACTTGACGGTGTGGACCAGGGGTTCGCGACGGGTGATGTCGATCCGGATGAACGCCGCGTACTTGCGGGAAGCGGGGCTGACGCGGGCGTCTTTCGCCCAGCAGGCGACCGCGAGTTTCGCTACCTGGCCGGGCTGTTCCAGGTCGTGGAGGGACAGGCCGGGGCGCAACCACAGCCAGACCCGTTCGCCGGCCGGGGTGGGTCGGGCGAGCAGGATGAACGGCAGCGTGCCGTGGCGGTTGTGGGCGACGAACGCGGCGAAGCACATTCGTAGCCGGTGCCTGACGGTGAGGCACCAGAAGCCGGACTTGATGGCCCGGCGGGTCGGACCGTAGGCGGATGGGCCGCCGACGATGACGGCGAGGATGAGCAGGGATGCCCAGATCGCGGTGGCGGACATTAGCCACGTCCAGCCGTAGACCAGGAAGAGGCCGAGCAGGATTTCGGGCAGCCAGTGCCAGATCATCCGCAGCACCGGCCAGATGATGATCAGCACAGCCACGGCGACGCCGGACACGGCGCCGAGCAGGATGCCGAGCAGGCCGCCCAGGATCGGGTGCATGGAGTGGGCGGCGACGGTGCCGGCCAGTACGCCGACGATGACGGCGGTGATCCAGAACGCGATGATGGCCTTGCGGCGCTGGTGGTAGCGGGTCGGGGCCTCGATGACCGTGACGGCCTGCCCCCGAGTGTGTGAGCCGAACAGGCGCCGGCCGTTAGACTTGGACACGACGATTCCTCCCTACAACAAGGGCTGGATGAGTTCGCACAGGTGCGGGGCCGCACTCGGACGCCAATCTTTGGCGGCCCCGCGTCCTGAAGTAGTGGGCTCTAGGAGCCAGACAGGTTCAGGGGATCAAGCGGCCTTGAACGCCGGAGCGGTCACCACTTCCAGGCCCGAGGCCTTGAACGCGACACCGTTGCGGGCTTTGCCGTTCTGCTCCGACACCCACGGCAACGCCTCCAGGTCATGCGGGACAACCTGGTCGCCGTCCTCCGCAGCCGGCTTCTCCGCCGACACGATCGTGACGTTGAGCTGACCGGACCACTTACGGCCGATCGCGCGACCACGGCCGAACATCGGTGCCGTCCACATCGGCAGACCGGTCTCCCGGTCCCGCTTCTGCACACCATCCGGGTCGAGCTTCGGCATGATCTCGTCCGCCATCTCAAAGATGACGTTGGTGGTGTCCAGCATCAGACGAGGCTGAGTGCTGATACGAGGCTGATTCATCACTGACTCCTCTTGTTCGTGACGGCGCGGGTCTCAGCGCCCGGGTCGCAGGGCGGTCGCCCCAGAATCACAGTACAAACTAGGTTTGTACTTGGCAAGCTCCGTACGTCGATGACATTGAGTACGATCGCTTGCACAACCCCAGGTTGCCGCCGAACGACTCCTCAGGGGAGGGCGCACTTGGGGGCGCACTCGTGCACACGCAGTTGCAGTGACGGGAGGTGCCGCGTTGCCACAGCGCAACGAGCAGCTAGCCCAGGTCCTCAGAGAGGCCGCGATGTCCCACAAGGCGTTTGCGCGGGCGGTGCGTGAGGCGTCCGCCCGCCATGGACAACCGCTCAAATGCGGCCACACCTCGGTGAGTCGCTGGCTGAGCGGCATGCGTCCGCGCGGTCTAGTCCCGATGTACATCGCCGAAGCGTTGAGCGTCCGCCTGTCACGAAGCGTCACACTGGCAGAGATCGGTTTCCCCTCTGCGGAAGTGTTACCCGACGACTTTGGGACGACCTACGAAGACTCCGTTGACGTCACCACAGAGACCCTGGCTCAACTTTGGCGCGCGGATGTGGCGGACGATCCGCAGATTCTCCGCGCGCCCGCACACGGGACTGCGGGCATCGCAGCGGCACTGTCTTGGCTTGTCCGAGGTCAATCCGCTAGTCCGCGAGCAACGACGGCGGGACGACGGGTAGGACTGCCTGACATCGAGGCGTTCCGAGCTACCGTCAGCGCCTTTTCGAACCTCGACAACGCCTACGGAGGCGGCCAGGCGCGAAAGGCACTGGTCCAGTTCCTCGGCGCTGAAGGCACGGCGCTGCTCAGAGGCGCCTACTCCGAACCGGTCGGGCGCCAGCTCCACGCGGCAGTCTCCGAGGCCACGCTTCTAGCCGCTTGGACTGCCTATGACGCAGGAGTTCATGGCGTTGCCCAGCGCTACTTCATCCAGGCTCTCCGCCTTGCTCAGGGAGCCGGTGATGCCTTGCTCGCTGGCAGCGTGCTCGACGCGATGAGCCACCAAGCGACCTTCCTGCGACGGCACCGAGAGGCGGTCGACCTCGCACGCGCAGCGCGGACGGGCACCCAAGGCAAGGCGACAGCCACTTTGAACGCCCACTTCTACGCTATGGAGGCTCGCGCCCTGGCATGCGGAGGCGATGCGAAAGGCAGCCTATCCGCACTTTCCGAAGCGTCTCGGCTGTTCGAGCAGCGACGACCGGAGGACGACCCGGCTTGGATCGGGTACTTCGACGTGGCCGAGCTGAACGCGGAGTTCAGCCACTGCCTGCGGGACCTCGGCCGTCACCGAGAGGCCGCGATGTACGCGAGCGAATCGCTGACAGCCGCCGGAACGTCGACGCGAAGTGACTTCTTCGTATCGATGGTCCTCGCGGCTGGGCATGCGGGCCAAGGCGACCCGGAATCGGCCTTCCGCGCGGCGGGCGAAGCATTGACTGCCGGGCTGTCGTTGAAGTCCGCCCGGTGTCTGGATTACCTGCGCAACTTCCGATCCCTCATCGTCCCGTTCGAGAACTGCACGGCGGCAAAGGAGTTCATCGAGTCCTTCGCCGAAAACGAGATGTGGGTTTCGTCAGCCCAGGGTTAGAGCGGCTTCCAGCTCCGACGACTGCCATCCGTACGCAGCGTTTCGATTCGCTTCGTGAACTCCTGCCGGGCCGAGTCGCTTGATGTCACGTTCTGCGAGAGCCAGGTAACCATCGAGAGTTCACGAGTGTCGGCCAGCACCTTGTAGCCGTCCCACCTCATGACGTCCACGCCGTACGTGTCGACAAATGCGCGGTACTCCCCGTCCGTGTGCCACCCGTAACGCTCGAAGAACATCGCGGTCAGCAGCAGGTCCCACTCTCGCGGTCCGTAAGCGAACCCGTCGAGGTCCGACAGCACAACGTCATCGGTCCAGGTCCGCAGGACGTTACCGACGCTGGCGTCCCCATGTACCACCCCGACGCCTAGCGGGAATTCCAGCCGTTCGTACGCCGTGGAGAGTTCGAGGACCCGCCGAAGCAGGAACTCCCGATCCGCCTCGTCCAGCGCTACCGCTGCACGGATCCGCGATTCGAGACGGTCGAACGGCTTCAGCTCGGGAAGCGTGATGTTCCTGGGTGCACTCAGTTCGTGGAGCGCCCGAAGAAGTTGGCCCAACTCAGAAGTCGTCCCGTACGCCTCGCGATCTGACACCGACTCCCAGAAAGTGACGACGTGCTCCCCGACCACAACGGGCTGAGCCACCTCAAGAGCGATGACAGCGGGGACCCCCGCACCGGCGAGCCACTTCGAGACCGCGATCTCATTCACGGCTACGGGCAGCAGGTCGAGCGAGCGTGAGACTCGCGCGACGATGGTCCGATTGTTGAGCCAGTAGACCGCTGCGGACCCGATGCGGATCAACTCAGCATTATCGAGGCAGAGATCAAGCCGGGAGGCGGCAGCGGCCAGGGAGACGTCAGCAGTGGTCTTGTCGAAGGACGGTGCCGCTGTTGCCAAGATCCGGACGCTCCTACTCCTCGTTGTCGTCGCTTTCCGTGTTCCTGGTCGGAGGCCGGCCACCAACGCCGGGACGGGGGCGTGAGGCATGCCATTCGATGATGGTGGAGGGCTTCCATCCATGAGTCCTGCCGAGCTTCGTGTCCGGTTCTGGCATCTGCCCGCGGTTGCGATAGCCGCTCACGGTCGCCACCTGCACACCGAGGTACGCAGCCACGTCGGAGGTCGTCCACCACTCCGCCGTCACATCAGCTGCACTCACAGAAGGAGCCTACCGTCAGCCCCCTTCCGTGCGGAAAGCCACACGTGCGCGCCTCTTGACCTGCATCTTCGCGCTAGAGTGACTGCTAGGTCACTGATAGATTCTTCGACATGTCTTCGCCTGGCTCTCGCTTGAGCCGATCAGAGGCACTACACCTTCAGGTGGCGCGCAGCATCCGCAACGACATCGAAACCGGCGTGTTGCGCGACGGGAATGTGCTCCCCTCGACACGTGATCTTGCCGAGCAGTGGGGGGTCAGCGTCTTCACCATCACCGAGGCGATGAAGCTGCTCGCTGACGAGGGCGTCGTCATCAGCAAACCTCGGTCGAAGCGAGTCGTTTCCGCGCCCGATCAGACACGGCGGTCGGAGATACGCACCCCTAAGCCACACGTCCTGCTGATCGGAGGCTATGCCGGCAGCGGCAAAACGGAACTGGGTCGCATGCTAGCCCGTCTGACCGGTTGGCCCTTCCTCGACATTGACACGCTGACACGTCCCGTAGTAGAAGCTGCGCTACAGACAATCGGCTTGCCGCCTAACGACCGCGAGTCCGACGGCTATCACACCCTAATTCGTCCTCGCGAATACGAGGCGCTATTCGCCGCATTGCTGGACAACGTCGGATGCGGCAATAGCGCCATCGTGACAGCGCAATTCTTGCGGGAGTTCGACAACGTGTCCTGGATCCGCCGCACCGAAGCCTCGCTCAAGAGCTTGGATGCCAAAACCACCTTCGTGTGGGTCCGCTGCGACGTCGAATTGATGCAGGGGAACATCCGCCGTCGCGGAGCAGTCAGAGACAGCGCGAAACTCGCGGACTGGCCTGCATACTCAGGCTCGATCGACGTCGACTTCCGGCCGCCTGTCCCTCACCAACTTGTGAACAACTGCACGTTGGGTGAGCCGCTACAGGACCAAGCCAGCAAGCTGCTCAAGGCGATCCTCATCGGCAACTAGCTACAACTAGGCAGCAGATCGCCGGTGCTGAACACCCTGATTTACCGACGAGAGCGCGCCCTGCAATTCCGTGTGTCGCGCCGAACGCACTGGAAGATCCTTTGCCTGCTCCGTATGCGGCTGGTTTTAGCAGACTGAAAGTCCTAGCTCTCTACATCAGACGAAAATCGCCTTTTCAATTTTAGACAATAAACATTCTCGGGCTCTAGCGCTAGACCGGCCGAGACCCACTTATTAGCGGCTGCGGCATCATGGTCATACATGCACAGCCATGCGAGTCGGGATAAATCCGTGGCATCAGCCTCATCGCTGCGTGCTTCCAACAGTGCCCGCAACCTCCTTACCGCTAAGTGCTTTTCATCAGCATCCAGACTGATTTCTTTTCTTGAGAGTAGCCCATTGAGTCGAGCGGCCGCTGTGCTCAGCTCATCGAGCGGCGAAGTAGCCAGCTCGGCAAGCTGAAGTCGAGCATGCATCTCCGCTAGTGAATCTGAGTTGGTGCGGTGTAAAGCGATTACTCGTCGCCATGCGTCTTGGTCATCTGGCCTGGACTCCAGGTATCGGTTGACAGAGTCGATCGCGTCGGAAACTGAACCCATATATTCTTTCTGGAGCTCGGCCAATGTCAACCATGCAGGTGGATACTCGGAAGCGATGTATTCAATAACCGCGATCTCTTGCGTAAGGTCATCACCCTTCTCTGCCCTTTCAGCTATGGCTCGGGCAAGTCGCTCCATTCGCCTCCCAAGGCCTTGACTGAGATCTGTACTCGTCATGGCGCCAAAGCCCTTGATGAGTTCAAGGTCTGCATCGACCGCAATCTTAAGCGGACTCGTCACCAGCTTCCTCTTGCCGAAGAGTGCTGCGGCAAGTGGAACCGACAAGAACTCGCCGCCATCGGTTTCGTCCGAGATATTTTCGACAAGCGACGACTGTTCCAGCTCCGCTAGGCCGCGCTCGAATTCCATTTTTTCGTTGGCCGGACGAAGAAGAACAGCCTCTAAGCCAATCCTTGGAACTAGCGAGCGCCAGCTGCAGAGAGTCAGAAAGATGCGCTGCGATACGGGCGCCAATGCCGCATACGACCTCTCAAATAGGGCATCGAGCATAGCATCCTTGGACGCAACAACTCTCTTCACGCTGATCTTCTTACCTGCGTTGGCAACCTCACCGAGCATTACTTTTGCGATGTAAGGATGTCCGCCGGACTCTTCGAAAAGGTCATCTCTGTAGGACTCGTCCAGCAGACTGCTTATGCCGAGTCGTATGGCGGTCTCACTGATGAGGTCTGCGAACTCCTCCCGCGCCATACCCCTAACCTCGATCGGGTAGTCTGCCTTGAAGTCGCGAGTTCGGGTAGTGATCAGAACTTTGTTTGGAAGTCGGACCGCATTACTCAGAAAGGCGTATAGCTCCGCTTGGCCACGGATTGTTTCGAAGTTGTCAACTACGAATACAAACGGACCATCCATGGAAGTGCCTGAGAGGCAGTCGGTAAGATACGACAGAGCCTCCTTGGACTTAAACTTTTCTCCTGGTCTCATCATGGCGCTGAAGTCCCGCGCGATATCTTCGACGCTAAGAACATCGGCTCTCACCACGCGCGGACCATCCGCCAACAGGTCAATATCCCTAGCACTGAACCAAACAATGGCAAAGATCGAGTCGATTCCGGACATCTGGTGCAAAACTTCGAGGGCTAGGGATGTCTTGCCGATGCCACCACGCCCTTGCAAAGTCACAACCGGATGCCGGTCGTCTGTGAGCCTTGCTTGCAACTCTGCCTCAAGAGCCGCTCGCTTGACGTACCCGTAGCGACGGGGCGGCATGTTCGAAAAGATGCTGCCGACGACATCGAGGTCTGGAGCAGCCGCCGTTTCGCTGGGCGGCAGCGCTTCAACCGGTAGGATGTGAGAAGATCCATCCCGGTCCTGCCTTTCATCTGTTATGTAAGAAAGACTTTCGAAGAGTTGGTTTCGGAAGTTGCCGTTTGGCAGAAAGAAGTCCGTTAGGTCAGGATCCGAAAACAATAGCGACGTCAGACGCGGGTCCCCGATAAAAACATAGGCTCCATCAGGGAGCGACTGATCGCGCTCCTTCTTCAAATATGCGAAAAATTCTTGATCTCCGCCGAAGCCGCTAACTCTGTACTTGCCCGACAAGTTCCTCTTCAGATAAGCCCAAGAACGCTGAAACGCAGGAGCGTTGGAGAGTAAAAGCGCCACGGATTTTTGCAACTCAACGCAAGCAGCTGAGAGGCGGTCAGCCTTCGTGGCGCCGTGACCGCGAGTCCGATTGCGAAGCCATACGAAGTTGCGGACCCACATCCGTAAATTCACACGTCGGCCGTTTACATCATCAGCCTTCGAGTCGATCTCCAAGCAAGCCCTCTGCAAACTATCGACCGTGGCGCGCTGCCAACCTGCGTCTTCCGGACCAAAATTGGCCGTCAGGGCACGTTGGGAGTCTTGTACCAGCCTAGTCAGATGCTGGCTTGCGGTGCCGGACACAGCCTCATCGAGCACATTGGCCCACTCGCCAATACCGTCTGCGCGAACGATTCGATACTCTAATGCATATCTATGATGCTCCCTGTCGTCAACCATGCCTGCAAGCAGTTCGATCACAAGGACTTTTACGAGCATCTCTCCGAGATACATGAGCTCGAAGAAGTATGTCCCGTCCGAGTCCTCGCGGGCAACGGCGAGGCGTTCCAACATTCTTTTGGCTGGCATGAAGGCAGTCGGCACGGCCTCAAGATCGACGTCAGACATAAGGATCCCTCACATTTGCTTGGCGTCGGAACAAGGAGACGCAACCAATCAATCTGACGCCTAGGGCAGCGTAATATTATCCAGAGGGCACGGCAAAGTGGAACGGTGGTTTGGTGCACCGGTAGTGACAGGGCTAGTCACGCGGCCTGACTTACCGATGGGGTTATGGTGGTTTCGAACTCGAAAGCTGCGGATGCGCACTCAGCTCGGCTGGCGGCCTCCTGCAGCGTGTGCTGCTGATGCTCCCGATCTCCCCCGTCAGCGTCGCGTGCACTGATTTGCCGCCGATAAGGCGCGTTCCACCGTCGCACATCACGTGGCGACGACTGTCGCTCTTAAGCCGAACGGTGGACACCGGCAGAGTGCCAGGCAGAGTGCCAGGCTGCCGGGCTTTTGTGAGGAGTTTCTGTACGGGTTTAAACGGCCCGCTTCGCAGGCCGGTCGCGCCGCCCAGCAGGGCCGGGCCGGAGGCCCGCCGCCGACGCCTTAGGACTGCGTCCACGGCGTCGTCGGTTCCAGCCCTGCGGCAGGCGCGAAACATGAAGAAGCCCCGGGCCGCCGAGATAGCCGGCAGATCCGGGGCTTACGGCTTGCGGACGCCTCCGGCGGGGCGCTCAGGCGCTCCGGGATGGGGGTGCCATCCCGTCACCCTTCGTCCAGGCGAAGCCGAGCACACAGGGCCTGCCTGGTCCAGGTCGTTCAGACGTAGGGTGCTCCACCTGGACCAGGCAGGCCCTGTGTGCTCCACGGTGTGTGGACGAAGGCCGACGGGATGGCGGGAGAGGATGAGATGTCGAACGAAGTCAGATGGTTAACCCACACGCTTGGGTTTATTTTTCCGTAGCGATCGCCGGAGGGGCCTAGGGAAGATGGCAGCGCGCCCGACATCGTCTCGAACAACCTTGATCGAGACGGTTCCATGGACCGTAGTAACGTCGATGTGCGCCAATTCACCGAGATCTCGCCCAAAGTCTTCGCCAAACAGCATTCGCCACGTGGCCGAGTCATGTGCGCGAAGGCGGTGGGGGAGTGCCGGTCCGTCATCCTGGTCGAATCGATTCGCGCACGGCGTCAGCGAGGCTTGACCCGGAACCTCTATATTGGTCCAGACGGTTAGGTCCGTGAGCGTTATTTCAGCCCTTCGTCTGTTCTTCGCCGTTACCAAAAGTACTGCGCCTTCACCCCCCCTTACCACCTCCACGGGGAGTAGGTGAGCTTCGACTTCGGCTCTGGCGCCACCGCTGCGCCAGGCGAGGATCGCAACGATTAGCGACGCAGTCGAGACCAGGGCTGCGTATGTCGCGATGATGGATGTCACCATGCCAGCATCGTGACACGCTGCTGGCGTAGCGCTTCGAGGGTAGCCGAACAAGGCATGCCGGCCACTCGCAGAGAGCGGAGGTACCGCAGCCGAGTACAGCAACTGACCAGACCAGATGAATCCGCAAGGGAGCATCAGCAGCCGATCAGCCTCGTTGAACACTCGAAGATGCCGCATTGCGTTGCGCTGGGGGTCAAGGGGTCGCAGGTTCAAATCCTGTCAGCCCGACTTTCTGGAACGTCTTCGCAGGTCAGAAGCCTGCGGAGACGTTCTTTTTATTGCTCTTGATCGATGCTTTAGGGGTTTGGTGCCCTTTGCTCACCAAGATCGTAAGCCTGTGAAGTTCTGGAGTTGGACCTGTTTTCCCAGCTCAACACGGCTCTAATGCGGGCGTGGGGCTGGTTCGCAGACTCCTTGACTCGGCTGCTCCTGAGGGAGACGGGCGTTATTTCCGCAGGTCAGAGGGCATGCGTCAGGTCGGTTCGGTGCCATGGTGCGAGCACGCCGCTCGTTGGAACCCTCGACGCGGCTGGGGGTTCTGGCCATGACCTTGCTCGATCTCGACAGACTATGCACGGATTTGGGAACCGGCGATTGGGCCGGATTCTTGCGGGACTGGGACCGCAGTCTTCGGGCCGCGAACCATCCGGAGACAACCCGGTACAACTACCTCTTGGCGGTCGCTCAGCTTGCCAGATTCCTGGTCTACGATTCGCCGGATCCTCGTACCGCGGAAGCGTCGAAGAGCCCGACCCTTGTGACGAAGGCTCATGTTGAGCTATTCCAGGTCTGGATGATCGAAACCCGCTCTGCGTCGACTGCGCTGAACAAGCACAAAGGACTTCAGCGGTTCTTCCGATACCTGGTGGAGGAAGGCGAACTCGGCGTATCGCCGATGGGGCGGGTGAGGCAGCCGAAGACTCCCCAGAAGCTCGTTCCGATCATGGGCGACGACGACACGAAGAAGCTGCTCGACAGCACCAAGGGCAAGACCTTCGCGGCGCTGCAAGGCGATCCCACAATCTCCGTTCGCTTCCCGTGGCGGCCGTACGCCGTCTGAACGGCGCTCTGCAGTGACGATACCCCCTGCCTTGGACAGCGGCTCGTGCCGTCATCAATGCCGTCAACATCGAAGAAATCACCGCCGACTACCGAAAGGCACGGCACCGACGCACTGTCATGCCGCGAGTCGCGTGCCACGGGCGCTACCGCCCACCTGGCACGGGCCGGCTGCCGGAAAATCGGAGCCTTAGCGGCTGGAAGTCTGAGGCCGGGCGGCCGGATGCGCCTCTCTCAATACCGACTTGACCGCCCAGACGTCCGGCCTAGCCGCCATGCTTCTGCAAAAATGAGCCATGGAGAACTACGAAATCGCCGTCCTCCGGAACGCTTTCCTGCGACCCGGGATGGTGGGCCTCGATGGCTCGTTCAGGGAGTACGCTGCCTTCATCTCAGGCTTCTATATGGGACTCCGGAAGAATTTTTCGGAAGGTTTCAGTGAATGGATCGCCTACAGATCGGACGCGGGCGGGTGGAACCTCGTATGGCCCGTATTGGTACTGAGAGAGGCTGGCTTGAAGTCATGGAACGAGAACCAATGGCACGCCTTGGGGCGCGAGGATGATGCGCGCGCTGTTGCAACTCTGATCGTTCTTCTCCAGGAATTCCTCGACGTCGACCTCGGTCGCCGATAGTCCTGAAGGATTGCACTCTCATGCCGCCGATCGTGCGCGCCGGCTCCGCCGCAGCGTCACGCTCCGCGTCGCCGCCTCGGCGTGCTGAGCACCCGCTCGTGGCCGGGCCGCGGTCCTAGGGCAATGAAACAAGTAGCCGAAATGAGTAAGTTCGATCTGACCGCGCTTATCGACGATGAGCCTTGCTCGAAGAAGACGTAGGACCATCGCAGGGGCCTTGTCGCCGCTTCTCGTGAGCTTGAGCTGAACCTGGGCGCGTAGCTAAGGCGAATGCTTCATGCCCGGCGGGCACGAGTCGTCGAGCGGACGGCCCCTACCCGGTGTCGGACTCGCCGAGACCGAAGGAACCTTGTTGGCCGCCGTCGCCGTTCGGGTTAAGCCGATCCGGAGGCCGTGTTGCCCCGCAGGCGGGAAAATGCGTTGCCGGGTCGACCGTATGGGGGACCGGGCGCCGGTGATCAATTGGGTTCACCAGGACTCTTCTGGGACCATCGTCCTCGTTGGTCACCTTCCGGACGATCGGCCGAGTCGCTCGCATGGACCGTAAGAACTGTCACTGCCATACTGTTGACTCGATCTCGTCGAAATCGATCTCTTCTCAGAGGACGAGTGGGGTGGGCAATGGTCGGGCTCATACCGCGAAGCAATACGAGAGATATTCATGATGGGTCAGCCATCGCGCTGGTGGCATTCGAAATGGATCAAGGCGGGGTCGATCTTCCTCGGCGTGCTCGGCGCCTTCGCCAATATCATCCAGGTGATCACCGCCGGCAAACCGTCGATCATCGGTTTGTCCCTGCTCGGAATCATCGTTCTGCTGATGCTTTTCCGTCTCGTATACGTGGCGGGCGGGAAATCAGCCAACGGGAAGAATGCGATGCTCGCGGGTGAGCTGCGTGATACGCAGGCGGCAATCGATCAGACGTTCGGGCGGTCGTATCCATACGACGACAACCAGACGGTGGTCTTCCATGTCGGTGAGGCGCCGGATCAGGACCGGGTGGACGAGATCCACACGACCGAGACGGTTGTCGACCATGGGCCGGTGCTCTCGTGGTACGTCTTCGAGGCGTTTAGCCGTGGTCCCGCCCAGGTTCTCAACTGGACCATGATGGACCTCAACGTGACGAGGCGGCCGGACGGCCACAACCAGGCGCCGTCGGCGTACGTGATCAAGCTGCAGGGCACAGCGGTGCCGCGCGCGGTGATCGCCTTCGCGCCCCCGTGGGAGAAAGTCGCCTGGAATGCGACGTACCGGTCGCCGGGCTTCTGGGATCTACTGAGACGTGACGGTCAGTTGTTCCAATGGGCGCCGCCGCGGATCGACCTCGGCGGCGGACGATGGCGAACGCCGATCACGTCCGCGACTCTGATCTTTCGAGTGCCGACAGCGCTGGGCAG
This sequence comes from Actinoplanes sp. NPDC051346, assembly GCF_040682215.1. NCBI lineage: Bacteria > Bacillati > Actinomycetota > Actinomycetes > Micromonosporales > Micromonosporaceae > Actinoplanes > Actinoplanes sp. NPDC051346. The sequence goes on from NZ_JBFBAJ010000021.1 coordinate 53,009, forward strand.
GCTTGAATACACCGGTCTTCCGCAAGGGGCGACGTGGCAGTCTGATGCCGCGAACGGCGGGCTGACAGTGGACTACAAGCTGGTGATAACCGATGTCGCCGCCACGTTGCAGCAGGCCGGCGATGCACAACGCCAGCTGGCCTGCCACTTACGCCTGGTGCGCGGAGGGGCGCCGTGAGCCGCGACACGAGGGCGGGGCGATGGCTGACGACGGGCCCGCTGCTCTGGATCATGCTGCTGGTTGTCAGTCTCATGTCGAACATCGCCGTGGCGCTCCCCCCGGTAGCCTTCGCCGTCGCGCTGGCGGGCACCACCGTGATCGGTCTGGTCGCGCTCGTATTGCATCTGCGGCGCATGCTGAGCCGGGTCGAACGCTCCACCGTTGACCTGGGCGTACAGAACGCGAGGGCGAAGGCGCTGGTCCAGGATCTGCTGATCTCCGAGGGGTCGGACCTGTCGAATGTCGCGTCCGGCTACACCGAGGATCTAACGCTCACCGTGCTGGTCGGCAGCGATCACGGTCGCGATCGCATCACCGAGCGGCGGGTGACCAGGCCGATCCAATCGATCGGACATCGCTCGCTCACGCTGGTGCACACCTACGCCGCGGGCGGCGAAGACGGCGCGCTCGCCGAGATCAGGCCACAGGTGGCGGTCGAAGCGGACGGTGTCAGCGGGGAATGGCTCCCGCTCGACGGTCCGGGGAGGGGAGTCGTGGTCTTCAGCCCGCCCCAGTTCGGCGGGGAATTTTGCTGGGAATTGGGTTACGACGTTCCCGACGGATTGTGGGATCCGCTCCGCCGGGTCGGCCTTGATGTCTTCCGGTATGACAATAGAACGGCACCTATTCGTCACTTCGAGGTTCAATTCGTGATCGATTCGCTCGCCCATGCGGTGTTTGTTCGGGAACGTAACAACAGAGGCGAGATAACGAGCACTCATCGGGATCATGACGGGCACTGGAACGTTTATTGGTCAGCCGGGGAGATTGCCGCTAGCGCGCTATTCGAGTGGGACCTGCGGGTGGCTTGGGGTGCTGGTCCGGCCGACAAGCCGTCGGCTGCGACAGGTATCGTGGGTTAGCTCTCAACCGCGCCGCGTTGGGGTATGTTGGAGTCGGGTGGAAGCACGGACATTCCACTGCGTGCGTAATAACGACATCAAGGGAAACAAAGACCATGGCTACTGATTCAGGGCGCGGCGGCGAAGGCGCCGGCAACTGACGACCGCGCGGAATGTAGTCATCCACCGATCGCTACATTCCGCGTTCTGCCAGTTGCAATGCGTTGAAGGCGCCTAGTGCTCCAGTAGTAACATCTGTTCTGAGCCATGGTGACGATGAGGCTCTGCCGGCGATGTGAAGCCGTCACGGTCGGTTGTCAGCTGCTGTCGGCGCCGGATCGGCTTTGGGCTAGCCGTGATCATGGAGCGTAGGCTGCTTGCCCGCCCTACTGCAAGACCCGCTATCCCGCGAGCTGCACCTGATCAGCGCCATCCCTGCCCTGTACTTCGATTCCGACACTGGACTCCTCCGCCCACAACTCGCGGCCTCCAAGCGGCCCTCGGTAGAAGTCGGCAAGCCGCTGCGGGTCGGGACAGTCCAGTGAGCCTGACCGGGTGGGATTCGGTCATAGCGGCACCCTACGGTTGTGCCGCTCATGTGCCGGTCCTCGGGCATCCGGATCTGCCGCCGTTAAGGCGCGGTGCCGACTTGCAGCCTTGGCGGTGCCCCAGGGTCGGTCATTCGCCGACATGGAAGCCATCCTCGGCTCCCGCATCACCGCCGACGGCGTACGCCGCTTCACTGCCGGCAAGCCTGAGACGACGACGAACCCGTTGCCGGCCACGAGGTTCCCACCAGCCGCGACCGACCGTCCTCGTCACCTAGCGAAGTGCTGCGAGTGCGCGATTCGAGCCCTAGCTAAACGGTGGCCGCGTATCGATTTCCATCCAGCGTTCGGGGTGTCCGACCGGCGCGAACCCGGCCTTCGCGTATACCTCGTGTGCGTCGAGCGTTGCCAAGACCACGCGCTTGATGCCATGGCGCGCGGCCCAGTCGACGGTCCAGTTGGCGATCATGGTGCCGAGGCCGCGGCTACGGTGGTCGGGGTCGACGTAGACATCACAGAGCCAGGCGAACGTCGCGCGATCGGACACGATGCGGGCCACCGCGACCTGTCGACTGTCGGGACCGTAGAGACCCACCGGGACCGAGTTGGCGAACGAGCGCTCGACGACCTCGCGAGTGCGGCCCTTGGCCCAGTAGGCATCGGTGCTGATCCAGTGCACGACGCGGTCCAGGTCGAGGTGAGCCGGGTCTTCGCTCAGTCGATAGTCGCTCACTCGTCCATTCTCGCCGCACGGGATCGATCAAGAATGTATCCAATCGCGGACCACTGGCTCTGGTTGATCAGTCGAAGTCGGGCATACACAAAGCTGCCGCCGGATGCGCGGGCTGTCAGGGTCCGTCGCGTCTGCACAAAGCCACAAGGTTTGGGGTGCCCGCTGCCGCCGAAGAGCCGATGCTCGCGCCGTCGGCGAGTGAATCCCGCACCAGGATGGCGCCTGCCACGTCAGCGAGCATGGATCGGCAAGACAGAGCCGTCGCTTTCGGTACGTTCCAGGGGCTCACCTGTTGGCGGCGCTCGCGCCGTGTAGCAACAAGATCAGGTGCGCTCATCTGCCGCCGATCGGGCGCGCCGGCTCCGCTGTAGCGTCACGCTCCGTGTCGCCGTCTCGGCGTGCCGGGCACACGCTCGTGTCGAAGAACGGATGCGGTGCATGGCATTCGAACAGCGCCTCGATCTGACGGTTGCGATGATGGGATCGTGAACGAGCGAGAGCGCCAGCGACAGCTTGAGCAGCTGCATCGCCGCCGGTCAGTGATCGGCCTGCCGATGGTCGCGCTGCGCCACCACGCATACCTGAGCCCGCCTCCCGCAGACCACTGCTGGCGGCGCCAGCCGCGGGCGGTCGGCATTGGCATTGATGATCAAGCAGTCGCGTTATGGGATCATCATGCCGCCAGCGCTCGCCTGCTGACCCACCATGGGGCAGGCGCTAACGACCATGCCGCGGTGATCCTGGGCGGTGCGCGCCCGGCTGACTTCATTCAGCCGCTCCCTGACGGCCACGTACTCCTGGTTGACGCCCGCACCCGGGGCACAGCCGAGAGCGCCGAGGTATGGGACGCCGCAGGCACCTGGGTGCGCAGCGGGCACTGCGGTGACGCTGTCCAGCATGTCCTGGCCACACCGAGCGGCGACTTCTGGATCGGCTACTTCGACGAAGCCGCAGCATCCGGTCGAGGCCTCGGCGGGCACGGCCTGGTGCGCTTCGGCCCCGACATGCAGCCTCGGTGGCGTTACCCCTTCAACACCGACCTGCCCTGCATCGACGACTGCGAGGCTCTGAACGTCCAGGAGGAAAGCGCCTATGCGTCGGTGTACTACGCCAATCACCTCATCAGCGTCCGCGGCTCGCACGGCGTTGACCACGGCAAGACACCACAAGGCGGAACCGCTGCACTGCTCGTGGACGGCGAGCATGCAGTACTGATCGGAGGCTACGGCGCCGACTACGACCTTGTCACGCCCATCACCATCGACGCTCAGGGCGTCCAGGTGGCCGGTGACCAGTCCCGCCTGGTCCTACCCGATGGCATGGAGGTACGAAACGCGCGCTGGACGTGCCGTGGCCCTGAGCTGCACGCCATCATCAATGGCTCGTGGTATCGCGCGAGCCTTAACGACTTCCACCCGCAGCCTGAACGGGCTCGGCACCACCGTCCGGATCTGCCGCAATCAGCTGACTGGGCGCGGCGGGTCAACCGGGCTCAGCAGCGAATCCTCGTGGCGCGGAGTGGGCCTGCCCCGTTTTGACGGACATCCGAGATCAGGGGACCTGGGGTCTCCGGAAGGATGTCCAGCATCATGGAGAGCATGGGTAAGAAGTGGCCTCGGCCTCGCCGGTCGTTCACGGCGGAGTTCAAGGCTGAGATCGTGGAGCTGTGTCGGCGTGGGGACCACACGGTTCGGCAGGTCAGCCAGGACTTCGATCTGACCGAGACCGCGGTTCGTGATTGGGTCAAGCAGGCCGACCTGGACGCGGGTGACCGCGTCGACGGACTGACCAGCGACGAGAAGGCCGAGCTCGCGCAACTACGCCGGGAGAACCGCCGGCTGCGTGAGGACGTCGACATTTTGAAACGGGCCACGGCTTTCTTCGCGAAGGAGACCCGGTGAACGCGTTCGCGTTCATCGAGGTGGAGCAAGCCGGCAAGCACAACGTCAAGCGTGCGTGTGAGCTACTCGAGGTCTCCAGGTCCGCCTACTACCAGCACGCCCGCGGCCACCAGTCGGTACGGGAACGCGTCGATGAGCAGCTGACCGGCCAGATCATCGCGGTTCACGAGGAATCGAGAGGCACCTACGGCGCTCCCCGGATCCACGCTGAGCTCGCGGGCGCCGGCCATCGGCACGGCCGTAAACGCATAGCCCGGCTGATGCGCGGTGCCGGTGTGCGCGGCAAAAGCCCTCGACGGTGGCGCACGACCACCGTCGCCGATCCGGCCGCCGCCAGCCGACGAGATCTGATCCGCCGGGACTTCACCACCGACCCGGCCCAGGTCGATACCCGCTGGTGCGGCGACATCACCTACATCAACACGTGGCAGGGCTGGCTGTATCTGGCCACCGTCATCGATCTGGCCTCACGCCGCGTGGTGGGCTGGGCCGTCGCTGACCACCTCAAGACCGACCTGGTCGACGAAGCCCTCCATGATGTGCTCACCCGCCGCCGTCCCACGGCCGGGCTGGTCTTTCATTCATGCCCGGGAGTCTCGGTAGCGTGTACTCATGGCCCAGCCGCCGGCATTAGATAAGGATCTGGTGAAGCTGCTTCACGATCGTGGTGGCGTGGAGACCGTGGTGATGCTCCAGGACGGTCGTCGCCTGGTCGTGTTCGACATCGCGTGGGGATACGACCTCGGGGACCAGTGGGCTCACGTGACGACGAATATCAGTCCCGGCCGCGAGGGCGCCGCCGTGAACCTGTTCTGGACCAACGAGGTGGTGTCGGTGATTGACGCCGGCACCGACCGAAAGATCTACACCGCTTCGTAGCTGCCGTTCGTCCAGCGGACCAGGCGTCGCCAGCAGATCAGAACGCAGGCGAGGCTGACAAGACCGTCGTGGATGTCGAGGCGGCGTTCCCAGCGCACCGCCGAGGCGGCGGAACTGGTGCAACAGCGCGAACGTCTGCTCGACGACGTAACGGAACCTACCCAAACCTTTGACGCCGGCTGTCTTGGGCTTGGGGATGATCGGTTCGGTGCCCCGATCGCGGCAGGCCTGCCGGAACGCCGCGCTGCTGTACGCCTTGTCCGCCAGCAGAGTCGCGAAGCGACGGCGAGGCCGACCTGGCCGGCCCGCGATCGGCGGGTAATAAACCCACCGACCGGCCCGGCGACCCGGACGAGCCCCACCATCACCGACGGTGGGCCCTCATGACCCCTTCGCTTGTAAGTCCTAGGCGGCTCGTCCGGCGTTGTCTGTACGTGGCTCTGACCTCGGGGGAGTCGTCCGTTGGTGCGTCGCTTCGACCGAGATCGTCCGGGCCGGTTGCTGTCACCGTTGCCGTCAACAGCTCCGCCCCGGCGACCACTTCCGTGTCGAGAAACGATCATGGCACGATGACCTTGGCGCAACTTGGAGCTGAGCTGCACGGACAGTCCACCGAACTCCGTCGCCGTCCGCCGGTGCACACCTAGGTTGTCACTCAGTGTGAAGAGCGACTGGGTGGCCGCCTGGCGCAACTGGATGCGCCGTGAACAGTCCACCATCGAACTGCGTCCCGGATTTCAGGGTACGCGGGTGCAAACCGCGGTGGACCCGGCAGTAACACCACCGCGCACGCCAGAGGAAATGTGTCCGGACCATCGAGGCCACCGCGCTGCGACCTGCGGCCTCTGCCGCGCCGAACGCATCGCAGCCGACATTCCTTGATCGACTCGGGCGGTCTTACCACCACCCAGCAGGATAGGCGCTCGCCCGAGCCCGGCGTCGGCCTGGTCGGCGGCGAGTGGTTACGCCAGGCGACGACCTCGAGCTTGACGACGGCGGAGGGCTGGTCGTCGTCGCGTCAGGACTGCTGGCTCGCCTGTCTATCGCTCGATGGCGTGAAGGTATGGAGGTTCATGGCAGTGGAGTGAAACGGAAGCTGGCGGCGTCCGCGGCTGACGAGGCGGTCGCCTCCAGTAGGCCGGTGTATCGGGGCGGGCCGTCGCGGCGGGCTGACAGGTAGCGGTTGCGGCCGATCGAGAACAGTGTGACCTCGCCCTCGGCGGCCGGGACGACCGTCAGCCATTCGTATGGTCCCTTGCTCGCCGCAGACAGCCGCAGCACCGCATCGCCCGGACGCCGCGGCCGCGTCGACATGAAGCGCTTGTGCGCGGCGAACCCCCTCAGCAGGAAGCTGTCCGGCTGTCGCGGGAGGCGGCACATCTGGAACTGTTCCCAGGTTCCGTAGGTGTCGGGACGCGTCCTGGCCCGCAACACTCCCGCGTCCAGCCCCTGGTAGCCGTCTTCGGCGGCCACCAGCAGACCTGTACGCACCTCGAGCAGCCCCACGGCTTCTCGCTCGCAGTGCAGCGGGTCAATCATCGTTGCGCTGCCGGGAACAGTGGCCAGCGTCAGCAGGCCGACAAGAACCGACGACAGCCAGCGTCGGCGAAACCTGCGGCTGCCATGACGTTCCGTCTCAGCCGCTTCGTGGCGGATGCTCTCGTCGACGAACCGGCGTTCCAGTGGGCTCAGCGCCGCCCGCCACGACGGCGACGTGGTCCACTGCCGGGTCTGTGCCAGCCGGTTGCCTCGGTAGAGAGTGCCCTGGTCGTACCCGAGTTCCTGCCAAACGACTGCGGAATCCGCGAGGTGCCGATGCGCGCGCAGCGTCGCGCGGTCTTCGTCCACCCACAGGCGCAACCGCGGCCACGCCCGGATCAGCGACTCGTGCGCCAGTTCAACGCTGCCGTGGTCGGTGGTGAGCAACCGCGCATCCACCAGCCGGCCGACCAGTTCCGCCGAGTTGACCTGCGAGAGCAGCACCCGCCGGCCCCGCACCCCAGCCAGGTCGTCGAGGTCGATCATCCGGAGCAGCAGCCGGCGAACCGCCGTGCGCTCCTGGTCGTCGAGGCCGCGGTAGACGCCCTCGGCGGTCGCCGCGACCGCGCCGTCCACCCCGCCCGCCGTCTGGTAACCGTCCAGCGTGATCGTGGTGCCGCGTCGCCGCCGCCACGCCTCGAGCAACGCGTGCGAGGCCAGCGGAAGCGCCCCGGGCCGGCCTGCCACCTCGGCCACGATCGCGGAGACCAGGGCGCCCTCGACCCGCATCCCGACGTGGTCGGCCGGTTTCACGACGGCCTCGCGCAACTCGGCCGGGCTCATCCCGCCCACCAGCAGCTGCCCGTCCTGCATCTCGGCGAGCAGGTCCGGGAACTCCACGAACCGCGGGTAGTGATCGGCGCGCACCGCGAGGACCACGCGTGTCTTGCTGTCCGCCCGGCACAGAGCCACCAGGGCGGCGATGAAGGCCGCCCGCTCGCAGTCCCGTACAGAAGCCGAGAAGACGTTCTCGAACTGGTCAACCACCAGCAGCAACTCGGCGGTCTCCGCGAGCAACGCCTGCCGCACCACCAGCTCGGCGTGTGACGAATCCTTGGTCAGGTCGTCGAGCAGCGCACCGGCCGGGATCCGGGCCAGGACGGCCAGCTGCAGCGAGAGGTCGGTCAGCGGACTTTCCCCGGGAACCATCAGCACCGCCGGCCCGGACGTTGCCGCTATCAGCCCGGCCCGCACCAGCGAGGACTTGCCGACGCCCGACGGCCCGAACACCACGACCAGCCGGCGCTGCGACACCCGTCGCACGAGGTCGCCGGCGAGTAGCCCCCGCCCGAAGAAGAGCGCGGCGTCGTCCTGCTGGAAGGGCGCCAGCCCCACGTACGGTGGGGTGCCGTCGACCGGCTCACCCGACTCGGGCTCAGCCGGCTCGGGACGGCCCGCCCTCGCGAGCACGCGCCAGCGATCCTCCCACTCCGTGACGTCACCACCGCACGCCCGGACATACGCCCGGGCCACCTGCAGTGTCGGCAGCTTACGCCCGGCCGCGGCCGCTGCGAGCGTCGCCGCGGAGAAGTTCGCCAGGACGGCCAACGACCGGTATGACGGACTCCCCGCCTTCTCCCGCAGCTTTCGCAGTCCGGCCGCGAACTCGACAAGCGGGTCACCGGTGTCACCTAACGCGCGCTCGGGCCGCGGCACATCCACCCCCGTGAGTTGAGCAGCAGTCGTCCGGTCCATTGTCCAAACTGGTCAGGAGGAATCAAGTCAACTTTGTCGGCCGCTAGTAGGGACGCATCCCGTTGTCCAGAGTTGTCTGCGGTCCTTGTCCAAAGCGCCCGGTCGGAAGCTAGACGACCTTTCGGCGTCTACAACGGATTCCGAGCAACGGATCGACCGCTCTCGGAAGGGACAATGATGCGACGAACTGTCAGGCGCGCCACTGCGGCGCTTGCCTTCACCGCACTCGCGCCGCGTGATGTCCGCGACGGGCAGTTGATCCACCACTCGGACAGGGGATCGAACTACACCAGCTTCCGGTTCTCGCAACGCTTGCAGGACAACGGAATCCGGCCGTCGATGGGGTCGGTTGGCGACACCTACGACAACGCGCTTATGGAGAGATTCTGGTCCACGCTGAAGATCGAACTGGTCTACCGCACGAGCTGGCGGACCCGCGACGAAGCCGAGAACGCAATCTTCGGATACATCGAAACGTGATACAACACCTGCGGCATCCAACGCGAGCTGGGCTACCTCAGCCCGGACGAATACGAGACCGCCTGGCACGCCCAGAACCAGCCAGATAACCTCACCCCCGCCCCGACCGGGAGCACTCTGTAGTATCAGGGTGACACTGCCAGCAGCCCGCTCCCTCTGGGAGCGGGCTGCTGAGTTCTACCCGGCGCTATTAGGTCACCCTCACCAGCGGGCTGCACCCGACCGTGTCTTCACAAACGTCGAAGGAGACGACCACGGTGGTGGGCACGTAGCCTACGGCGCTGCCACACCCGTCAGGGTCACGAACGCCGCCCGAAGAGCCGCTTGAAAGGTTGTAGGTCGCATAGACGCCGTGGCCGTCGCACTCATGATCACTGACGTAGACGCCGGCGTGATTGGCACCGACCCATGCCATGTCGAGGCCGTGCCAGGCAGAGACCTCGTGAGCGGCGGCGCTGGAGCTCCAGGTCACCAGGACAAGAACGGTCCCGGCCGCGACAGTCGCGATCCGCCGGTAGGCCCTGGGGAAGCTCTTTTGTTCTTCCCTGCTTCGTAGACGTGTTGCGTGATCCTGTCCACATACAACCCGGCGTTTGTTCTTCAGCATGTGAAGCCTCTCTGCCGATCGATGATCGACCTGGATGTGGTGCCGGAAGTCGGTCTTCGCCGACGTCTCGGCTTCGTCGAGACCCCTGTCTAGCGGCGTGAGAGTTGTCTAGCCACTGCTCAGGGTCATCGGACAACAACTCTGGACAACGCGGAGACAATTGACGGTGAGCGATGGATGTCGTGGAGTGGGGGGGTCGGGGGATGCCGAGGCCGGAATGACCCTTGGACGAGCCGGAGGGCCCGGTCGCGCAACTGGCGGCTGAGCTTCGGCAGTTGCGGGAGAAGGCGGGTAAGCCGGGCTACCGGCAGATGGCGGCGCGGGTGAACTACTCGGTGGCGACGCTGTCCGCGGCGGCGTCGGGCCGGCGGTTGCCGACGCTGGAGGTGACCTCGCGTACGTCGCCGTGTGCGTGCAGCAGACGGAGCCGTCGGCGCGCTGTCATTCGGCGCGCGGGGGCCATCCCGTGAGGCCAACCGTCAGTTCGCCGGCACTCCGAACCAAGCCCATTGCTGCTCGGTGGCGCCGTTGGTGCGATCCCACAGCCGCGAGCAGTACCTCATCCGTATGAGGCGCACCGGAAACCTCTCGCCAGCCACGCTCGCCGAACTTGACGAAGACGCCGATGACGACTGACCGACCACACCGCGAGCATGATCGCCGCGCCGCAAACGCGACCCTGACGGCAACCGTGGTCCTCGCGTTGATGACGGCCTGCGCCCCCGCCGACGCCGGAACGGAACCCGACCCCGAGAGCATCACCTTCACCTACGAAGCGGCAAGCTCACCCGGGCCGGGCGTCACGGACTACCACGGGGCGTACAACACGGCAGACGGATTCGCACACACCTGGCGCCGCGACGACCTCCCCGAACAAGCCTGGCGCGACGTCCTCAAGACATACACCACGCCAGAACAGCACGACCGGTTCGACACCATGCAACCGGGGACCGGGAGAGCGTTGCGGGGGCGTCTCGCCCCGATCCGCAGCGATCCGGGACAGGTCGACTTCACCGTCCAACTCGACGCGGGCACCCTCGTCATCCACACCCGGCAAGCCGACAACAGATGGGTGATCACCAACGCCGCCGTGGTGCCCTCACCAACTACCTCACCCCCGCGATGATCAGCGCCCCCAGCGGGCGCATCGAGGCCAAGTCGATACGCGGTGCGGGTCGGGCATCGATGAAGGATTGAGCCTCGAAGCGCGACGAACCAGGTACGGGCAGGCCCCTGAACTCCTCACTGCGAGGCATCGAGGCGTAAGCGATCGAACTCTGGCCGAAGAACGGCGCCTAATACGTCGCCAGCCTCCCCGGCCGTAGGAGGAATGTCGGTGGTCGCCACTAGCGTGTTCCTATGGCTGTCCCCATGGGTTACTGAGCTTCTGGAGTCGAGGTTACTCTCGTGTCCGCATCACCGCGTGGGGTGATTCCTGCTGGTTCGCGTGTGCTGTCTAGTTAGGGCATGCGATACGGGGACGGCGGCGGGGTGGGCCCGCGGCAACGCGCCCGCCGTGAACAGGTACGACGGCAGGCGGCACGGATGTTCGCGGCCGGGGTGAGTGCGCCGCAGGTAGCCGCCGAACTGGAGATCTAGACGAAGTCGGCGTACGCGTGGCGGCGGGCGTGGCAGGCCGGCGGGGAGCAGGCCCTGGCTTCGCGAGGAGCACCCGGACCCGACCCGGTGCTGTCCGAGGTCCAGGTGCTGAAGCTGATCGGCAAGCTGGAGCAAGGTCCGGGCGCCGCCGGTTGGGACGAGGATCAACGCTGGACCCTGGCCCGGGTGCGCACGCTGATCGGCCGGATGTTTCACATCAGCGTCAGCATCGCCACCGTGTGGGAGACCCTGCGCCGTGCCGGCTACACCCCGCAGCAGCCGATCGGTCGCGCCGCGGAACGCGACGAAGCCGCCATCGAACACTTCAAGCGGTATCAGTGGCCCGCGGTAAAAGAGTCGCGCGCAGGCTGGGTGCGTGGATCTGCTTCGCCGACGAGTCCGGCCTCTCGCTGAGACCAGCCCGGGCCCGCACCTGGGCCCGGCGTGGCAGCACCCCGATCGTGAAAGTCGCCGGCCGCGGCGGCCGCAAACTATCGCTCGCCGGGATCGTCGCCTACCGCATCGGAGACCAGCCGCGCGTCATCTACCGCACCATGGCCCACCGTGGCCGTAAAGGCGAACCGAAAGGCTTCGGTGAGCACCACTTCGCCGATCTGCTCGACGCCGCCCACCAGCACCTCGGCGCGCCGATCGTGCTGGTCTGGGACGGACTGCCCGCCCACAAGTCCGCCAAGATGCGCGCCCTGATCGCCGCCCGGCCTTGGCTGCGCGTCTACCGGCTGCCCGGCTACGCTCCTGAACTCAACCCCGTCGAGAACATGTGGTCCAGCCTCAAACGCGGCATGGCCAACCTCGCCCCCCGGCCGGATCGACGACCTGCTCCGCATCGCCAAGAACCGGCTCAAACGGATGCAGTACCAGCCCACCCTCGCCTTCGGATTCCTCGCCACCAGCTGGCTGGCACAACCCTGACCCTGACCCCAAAAGCTCAGTAAGCAAGGGATCTCGCGGCGGCTCTGCGGGGCACCGCCCTACAGGGCCACCCCGTGCAGGAAGGGCTCGGTGACACCTTCCTCGTCGGTGAGGTTGATTCTGCTCGGCTGCTCGGGGCCTGGGAGGCCGCTCATGCGGTCATGCCCGTCACCGGCCGGTGGCCGATGTTCACCTTGCCGGGCAACCTGCGCCACCGGGAACCGGTAGCGGCGCGGCGGGGTGGGGATCAGCGGCTCATGGCGCTGCCACAACTGATCAGTCAGGACTCGTTCATCCACGACCCACAGCTTCAGCCGACCACCACGTCCATCGACGCACACCGCGTCCGCTCATTCTGAACTGAGCTCTAAGAACGCACCCGGTATGGCAAGCTCCTGGAATGGAGATGGGGCCGTACGCGGGCGGGCTCGGTGCCGTGATGGGTGCTTCGGTTGCCTTAGTCGGTGTGGTCGTCACCCATCAGCTGAGCTTGCGCCGGGAGTTGGCGCTTAATCAGTGGAAGCTGACTGCGGAGACCTACATCGATGTCATTGCATGGACCGGGTGGGTGCAGCACTGGTTCATCATGGGGTCGCCCGACCCTCATGAGCGGCCATACACCGTGACGATGGCACGAATTGCGGCTCGGCTGACTGCGTTCGGCGACAAGGCAGCTGGCGACAAGGCATTCGAGCTGCTTACCGAGTTAACACCGTACGTGAGCAACAAAGACATCAGCGGGCATGCGCCGCCGCCTGCTCACATTCGTGTCCTGGCGACCGAACTTGCCGACCTCGCCCAGCGGCGCCTTGCCGGACCGGCCAGACGCAGACCGTAACTTCTGAAGGGTGCCGATACAGGGCGCCATGCAGAGAGCCCTTGCCTGAGGCTTGGGACGATTCCGACACAGCGCCGTGGCCAGAGCCCGGCATGAGACAAGCGTGACTGGTCGCCATCCTTGACCCCGCGCCGAGCACTGCGGCTCACCTGCGTAACCATGCACGATCGCCGACGGCTGGCGAATCCGGATGGCAGCGCCTGCATGGATCTGCCGAGCCTGGCTACAGCCTTCAACGGCGGGCGGCCCGCGGAGTCGGCGGCGATTGCGGCCTGGCGCCGGGCCGGGTACGACGAGAAGCCGTTCCGGCGTGCTCGACTGCGACGACCCGTCGAGCCCGTGGGAGTGGATGGCGGCTGAGGCGGCCGCGTGAGGCTGCACCGACTGAACAACCTTCGGGGGAGGTGGTGGCGTGGTCGGCGCCGCACGACCGCGGCGCTTACGGCTGGGCGTGAATACCGAAGTCTTCGTACTCCCACATGGTGACCCGCCGCAGCCTGTCGTGTACGTCCTGCCAGGTCGCGTCGGCGATCGATTCGATCTCGTCCCGCAGCAGCTCCATGATGGCCGACCAGTCCCACTGCGTGACCAGCAGGTATCGGCGGCCGAACCGCGACCCCTCTTCGGCAACCTCATGGGCCAGGTACTTCGGCGTCGTCACGATCACCCGGTAGCAGCCGGCCTCCGTGCGCCCGTTCGCGCTGATCTCCAGCTCGACGACGATGCTGAAGTCGTCCGCTGCCTCCGGCGCGATCGCCCACGGGTTGCGGTTGTCGCTCGAGTTGCCGGCGATGAAGAAATTCCGGATCTTTGCCCGTACGGGGCGCCTGCTTGCCATGGCGGGCAGCTTGTTTCGGCACCGGCGGGAAGTCAACGCGATTGCCGGGCAGCCGAACGCCAGTGAGCCGCGTACCGGCGTCACGTCGGATGTCGATCGGTCAGTGGACCTGACAGATCATGCAGAGCCCGCCATCACAGGTCCTGCTGGCTGGACCCCCTGATCCGTGCGGCGTGAGCAAGGCCCGATCGCCGCCCGTTTGGCGGTCGTGAATATGCTGCGCCGCATGAACCCCCAGGATCCGCATACCGGGCAGCAGCAACCTTATCCGCCGCCGTACCCCGGCCCGATGCACATGACCGCGGAGGAGCAGGCGCGGCTCGCGGGGCATCAGAACCGGCTGCTGAACCAGGCCGGGAACCAGTTTGTGTGGGGTCGGCGCGTGCTCAAGGCGATGGCGGTGCTGTTCGCGGGGATCGCGGTGGTGTCGCTTGTCGCCGCGGTGGTCGTCGCGTTGCTGCCGAACGGGTCGCCGATGTATGCGTTGGTCGCCGCGTCCTGCGGCTGCCCGATGGCCGGCGTCGCCGCGCTCACCTGGTGGGCGGGGAACTCGTTCCGTGCCCATCAGGACGCGGTCGCCACGATGGCCGACATCACTCACCGCCAGTCGCAGCCCCCCGACCCGCGCTGACGTCCCGACCGTCACAGGGGGAGCGACATGCCGGGGCCGCGCTTCCCGGCCCACTGATGGCCTGAGCCACCAACGTTGCCTGCTGGCGGATCGCTGGCTCGTGCAGAGTCGTCGAGGCTTGAGCGAGGCGCGCTGCCACGCGAGAGGACGCCCTCGTTGGCCGGGATAGTTGACCGCGGCGGTAGGAGTAGCTCGCCGCCGAGTTGAGCCGGCGGATCCCGGACACGCCGACGCGAGTCGCGGCCGACGTCGAACCTCTTCTGGCACTCGGTAGATGCCGGAGGCCAACTCACGTGCCGGGCGTGCTGGTGCGCCGGTCGTACCGTTGGTGCATGTCGTCGCAGCCACGGATCACCCTGCTCGTGCTGTACTGCCAGGACCTCCACGCCAACCGGGAGTTCTACGCCGGTCTGGGGCTGCGCCTGGAGCCCGAGCAGCACGGGGATGGACCACGGCATTGGGCGGCCGAGCTTCCCGACGGCACCGTGTTCGAGCTCTACCCTGCCAGCGAGCGGCGACCCCCGAGCAGTCTGCGGCTCGGGCTGGCCGTCACCGCCGGCCGGACCGACCCGCCGCTCGACCTCGGACGCCACCTGTTGCGGGATCCCGACGGGCGCACCGTCGAGGTTCACGCGGGCTGACCGGCGGTCTGGACCCGTGTGCCGGGACCGTGCCGCTCCGCTCGGGCGTCGAAGGGTCCCACCACTTCCCGCGGGTGGCGAGCGGAGCGGTCGGTGCCGGCGTTCTCGTCCACGGTGGAGCCAGCCCAGGACCGTGGATCTCACGCAGGATGACCGCGTCGGTGATATCCGGGGGTCAAGGGATCGAGCGGGCGCTGTAGGTGTAGCCCCAGGCCACTCGGGTCGCTTGTAGTTCGCCGGCAACATCGAGGAACCCCGCGGAGTAGCCGGGTCGATGTCCAAAGCGGGTCCCCCCGAAAGCCTGGTGAAGCGCCGAACGGCGGCCCGCTGAATCAGTCGGGCCGCCGTTCGCGGAGTCTGGATCAGAGCGGGCGGATGTTCGACGCCTGCGGGCCCTTCTGGCCCTGGGTGATGTCGAACTCGACCTTCTGGTTCTCGTCGAGGCTGCGGTAGCCGCTCGTCGAGATCGCGGAGAAGTGGGCGAAGACGTCGGCGCCACCGTCGTCCGGGGTGATGAAGCCGAAGCCCTTGTCGGCGTTGAACCACTTCACGGTACCTGTAGTCATGTCTGCTCTTTCGCAGGTTGTAGAGGCCGCACTGTGCGGACTCTTACGTCGCCGCATTGATCACCCATGCCGGAACCGACACGTCAACGAAAAAGCGCCCGTAAGGGCTTGGATAACCCATACAGGCGCCGAAAACGTCTATGGAAATCAAACCGGCAACTCGGACACGGTAGCACACGGGCAGCCGCTCGCCAGGTGAAATCTCGCAGTTCAGCCGGCTGTGTAAGGGCTGCTGCGCTACGCATGCCACTCGGATCGTTCGGCAGAACCTGTTCTGCTGCCCCATTGATCGGCCGACGGGCCGCACGCGCTAGCCGCACCATCGTGGCCCATCGGCGCGTGCACAGCACTGCGGCCCGCACTTCGGCATGGACCCGGCGGCAACCCAAACAGCGAGGGCTGGTGGGCTGTCTCGGTGCCCTAGCGTTGCCGTCGTGCCATCGCCGTGTCGTGGTTGCCGCGCCGCCATGCGATAACCACGGCACTGCCAGTGCACGGCGGACAGCCCACCCCACATACCTGTCCGCCGCGCCGGCGTTGACGGGGTCTGCTGCTCATCCGCGCCCCACCTGCCGTGGCCGTGGCGGCGCCGTGAGGGAGTGTTCTCGCCAACGCATCTCGAGCTCCCGGCGTCGCTGTGTCGCAGTCCACCGACGCCTCTCTTCCTTGTGGATAACTCCCGGCTGTGGATAGCCCACTCGCCGGGTCGCTGTCGTGCTACGGCCAGGACCAGCTCGGCAGGGATGGAGAAGCCTCGGTGGGCCGCGCGCTGTCGTCGCCCGATCCGCGTACGGGCGCGACCGGTCCGTGTCACGATCACGCGGGAGGTGGTGTCATGCGCGCGGCGCGCGTGGTCCTGCTGGTGGGTGCCCTCGCGGGCCTGCTGACCGGCGCGGCGGCCTGCGACTCGGGCGGCGAGCGGGCCAACGGACCGGCCGGTCGGCCGCAGGACCGGCCGACCGGGGGCAGCTCCGCCGCGGCGCCTCCCGTCGCTTCACCCGACCCCCGCGGCCAGGTCATCGAGGGCGCCTTCGTCGACATCCGGCAGTACGCCGCGGTCTCGAAGTTCCGCAGCTGCGAGGGGCACGACTTCAGCGGCCGTAACATCCAGGGCAAACCCGAGTCCGCCCGGTCGATGAAGCACTACCTGCAGGCGCGGCCCACCCTCGTCGGCTCGACCGGGAAGCTGGCGGTGCGGGCGCCCTTCGACGGCACGGTGGGCATGCTGGAGCCCGACCAGCGCGGCCAGCGGCTCGGCATCGTCAGCGCGCGCCACCCCAACTGGATGCTGCTGTTCTTCCACACCGATCCGGCGCCCGGGCTGCGGGCGGGCTCGAGCGTCACCCTCGGTCAGACGGTGGGGTACGGCAACCTGTCGGGCGGCGCCGAGAACTTCGACGTGACGCTCAAGTGGTTCCCCGGCGGCAACAGCCAGGAGGAGCGCTGGGACTCACCGTTCCTGCACCTGACCGACGCCGCGTCGGCGAAGTTCGGGCAGCACGGTGTACGGCCGGAAACGGTAGTGACCAGCAAGGCGAAGCGCGACGAGGCGCCGTGCCGGAAGTTTCGTCGCGCCGCCGAGAACTGGACCACCGTCCGCTAGTACTGCAACGACAGTTAGATGAGTGCGTAGCCTCGGCGTTTGTAGTGACTGAGGCGGGCTTGGTGCTGGCGTTTGCGGCGCCAGTGTGACCACCACCAGACGTGCGGGGGCGGGGGCGGCGCACGATGAGTGCGGCGATCAGGCGTCGTATCTCGGGTACCGCGTAGCCGATCATCATGGCGTCGGCGGCGGTGGTTCCCCTTTTGCTGTCAGGGTTTTGGCGGCGACGAGCCAGGCGTGCGCGGCCATCGACAACGTGATGTGGGCATACCAGGCCCGCCAGTCGCGAACCTGGTACTCGTCGAGGCCTGTGGTGTTCTTGGCTTGCTGAAAGCATTCCTCGACGGCCCAGCGGGAGCCGGCGATGCGGGCCAGGTCCATCAACCGGGTCTTCCTCGGCCCGTAGCAGACGTAGTAGGCCAGCCCACCCGTGCTGATGTTGCGTCGTGCGAGCAGCCAGTGCCCGCGTCCGGGCCGCCAGCAGATCCGGATCGGGATCCGCGCCCACCAGTATTCGCGCGGACCGTGAGCGCCCGGCCCGGCCGAGATCTGCGACCAGGCCCGGCCGGGCAGCGCCGCGATCAGCTTGTCGACGCGGGCGAAGCCCATCGAAGTGGTGACTACCTCGTCGTTGCGGCGAGTCGCGACGACATGCGCCTGGTCGTGTTCCTCCATCCAGACACGCAGCGACTTCGACTGCCCGTAGGCCTCGTCCATCGTCACCCAGGCCGCGGCGACGCCAGCGGCGAATGCCCGGGCGAGCATGTCACGAGCCATGTCAACCTTCGTGGCGAAGCCGACCTCGTCGGGGATCCCCGCGGCCCGGCAGCGCGCACGGTCGTCGGTCCAGGCCTGCGGTAAATACAGCTGTCGGTCGATCAACGCGTGACCCTTGGCCGAGCGGTAGGCCATGAACACGCCGATCTGGCAGCTCTCGATCCGCCCGGCCGTGCCGGAGTACTGCCGGGCCACCCCGGCGGACCTGACACCCTTCTTCAAGAAGCCGGTGTCATCGATGATCAGCACGCCGCCCGGGTCGCTGAGGTGCTCAAGCACGTAGTCACGGACATCGTCACGCACGGCGTCGACGTCCCAGTCCGCCCAGCGCAGCAGCCGTTGCATGCCGTCCGGCGAAACGTCGCCGGCCTGCTCGGCAAGGGTCCAGCCGTTCTTGCGATCCAGGCCCGCGACGAGTCCAGACAGATACTGCCGTGCCCGCTGCCGCGGCTCGGACCGGGCGAACCGGCCCGCGATCCGGGCATGCAACCGATCCAACTCCGCCGACCACACCGCAACATCGACATCCGTCACACCATGACCAACGAACCGATCATGAACTCGTTTCGCCTGGTAACTGCCGTTGCAGTACTAAGCCAAGCTGTTGCCCTGGTGGGCCAAAGTTGCTGCCCTGGTGGGCCAAAGTGCAAACGGTCGAGGCGCGCCGCGAGGTGGCCGGCGTGGTGGTGAGCTGGCGCGGGCCGGGCACGGCGTTTCGCGGTGTATCGGGTGGACGGCGGCGCGGCGGTGCTCGTGCCGATCCGCCGGAGCGAGGGCGGCCAGGAGCGGCGCTGGCTCGTCCGCATGCCCGGCGGGCGGTTCTGCGTGACCGCCCTGGACCGCTGCGGCAATCAAGGGCCGGCCGGCCGCGTGTGGCGCGCCCGAGTTGCCGCTCGGCGAACGCAATCGACCCTCCGGCTCGAGTTGCCAACACCTGTTAGTAGTTGGCGCCTGTTGAGATCTTGGAGGCATGCAGGTGACGGAGATGGCTGCACTTACCCGGCGGCACGCGCTGGGTCTGGGTTTCGGGTTCGGCGCCAGTGCGCTGCTGGCCGGATGCGGGGTGAAGACCGGCGGCGACGGCAAGGACGGGTCCGACTTCCCGCGGCGGCCGGTCGAGCTGGTGGTGCCGTTCGCGCCCGGTGGCAGTACCGACCTGGTGGCGCGGATGCTGGCCAAGGAGATCCAGCGGCCGCTCGGGCAGACCATGGTGGTGGTCAACCGGGAGGGCGCCGCAGGGGCGGTCGGCACCAAGGACGTCATCGGTGCGCCCGCCGACGGATACAAGATCGGGTTTGCGCCGAGCTCGCTGTTCACGCTCACCCCGCAGCTGGTCAAGAACGCCGACGCGCCCGCGCTCGATGCGCTGCGCGTCGTCACCGGGCTGACCGTGGAGAACATCGTGATCGTCGCGCACCGCGACTCGCCGTACCGCAGTCTCGAGGACTTGATCCGGCTCAAGGACGGCGGCAAGCGCATCACGTTCGGCCACTCCGGCGTCGGTACCGGCTCCTACTTCGCCCAGGCCGCGTTCTACAAGCTGGCCGGGGTCAACGCGGTCGACGTGCCGTTCGGCGGCGGCGGGCCGGCGGTGACAGCCGTGCTGGGCCGGCAGGTGGACGTCGGCGCCTTGCATCTGGCGGAGTCGATGAAGCTGGTGCAGTCCGGCGAGTTGCGCTGGCTGGCGCTGTTCAGCCAGCGGCGCAGCCCGCTGCTGCCCGACGTGCCGACCGTGACGGAGAAGGGCTTCGACCTCACCGTGGACCAGGCTCGGTTCATCGCTGGACCGGCCGGCCTGCCCGACGAGGCGGCCGGCACGCTGCGCGACGCGTTCCGGCAGGCGGTCCGCTCGACGGAGTACGACGCGTTCCTGAAGAAGAACTTCATCGACCGCTTCGAGACCGACGGCGTCACCGTGCAGGCGAAGATCCGGAGCGACGCCGAGCGGTACAAGGCGCTGATCGACCGGTTCGGGCTGCAGCCGAAGTGAGCTCGCCAGGCGTCGACGAAGACGTTGCCGAGGAGGAGGCGGCGGCGCGTGCTGGCGGGGCCGGCCACCTCGCTGCCTGCGTCGTGCCGGTACTGGTCGGCGCCGGCGGCCTCGCGTACGCGCTGACACTGCGGCTCGGCATCCCGGTCGACGCCGGGCCCGGGCTGTGGCCGGCCGCCGTCAGCGTGGTGCTCGTCGGCGCCGGGCTGTGGGCGCTCGTGGCCGGGCGCCGGGTGCGCGACGTCGAGCGGTTCAGTCGCGGCGCGCTCGACATCGCCCTGGGCCTGGCCAGCCTGGTGGCGCACGCGCTGCTGGTCCCGCTGGTCGGGTTCGAGATCCCGACGCTGCTGGTGCTGGCGTTCTGGCTGCGCGTGCTGGGCCGCGAGCCATGGCGGGTGACCGCGCTGGTGAGCCTGCTGACCACCGCCGTGTTCTCGCTCGTGTTGGTCGTCCTGCTGGGTGTGCCGCTGCCGAGATTGGCGTTCTGAGTGGACTTCCTGGACCCGATGCTGTCCGGCTTCGCGGTGGTGTTCGCCCCGCTGAACCTGCTGTACGTGCTGGTCGGCGTCGTCATCGGCATGGTCATCGGGGTCCTGCCCGGGCTGGGCCCGGTCGCCACGATCGCGCTGCTGCTGCCGGTCACCTACGAGATCCCGGCCGAGTCGGCGGTCATCCTGCTGGCCGGCATCTACTACGGCGCGATGTACGGCGGGACGATCACCTCGGTGCTGCTGCGGTTGCCCGGCGAGGCCGCGACGGTGGTCACCACGATCGACGGGTACCAGATGGCCCGACAAGGCCGGGCCGGCTCCGCGTTGGGCATCTCGGCGGTCGGCTCGTTCATCGGCGCGACCTTCAGCATCGTCGCGATGACGCTCGTGGCGCCGCTGCTGGCCCGGTTCTCGCTCGGCTTCGGCCCGCCGGAGTATGCGGTGCTGGCCGCGCTCGGCATCGTGCTGGTCGCCTCGCTCGGCACCAGCTCGACCGCCAAGAGCCTCGTCGCCGCCGCGTTCGGCCTGCTGCTGGCCACGATGGGGCCGGACCCGCTGGTCGCCACGCCACGGTTCACGTTCGGCAGCGTCCAGCTGGCCGACGGGGTCGACTTCGTCGCCTTGGCGATGGGTCTGTTCGGCCTCGGCGAGGTGCTGTACCACCTCGAGCGCCGGGCCCGGGGCCGGTCACGGCGGGTGCCGGTGGCCAACGCGTGGCCGTCGCGGCAGGACTGGCGGGCCTCCCGCGGCGCGATTGGCCGGGGCTCTGTGGTCGGCTTCCTGATCGGCCTGCTACCCGGCGGCGGTGGCGTGCTGGCGTCCATGGCGGCGTACGCGCTGGAGAAGCGGCGCAGCCGCCACCCGGAGCGCTTCGGCCGCGGCGCGATCGAGGGCGTCGCCGCGCCGGAGGCGGCCAACAACGCGGCGGCGACCTCCACGTTCGTCCCGCTGCTCA
Source organism: Actinoplanes sp. NPDC051346 (assembly GCF_040682215.1). Lineage (NCBI taxonomy): Bacteria > Bacillati > Actinomycetota > Actinomycetes > Micromonosporales > Micromonosporaceae > Actinoplanes > Actinoplanes sp. NPDC051346. The sequence continues at coordinate 74,315 of NZ_JBFBAJ010000021.1, forward strand.
CGCTGGGCATCCCGACCAACCCGGTGATGGCGCTGATCTTCGGCGCGCTGCTGCTGCAGGGCATCCCGCCCGGCCCGCGGCTGATCACCGACAACCCGGAGGTGTTCTGGGGCGTCGTCGACTCGATGTACGTCGGCAACATCTTCCTGCTGATCCTCAGCGTGCCGCTGGTCGGGCTGTTCGTCCGGCTGGTGAGCGTGCGGGAAACCGTGCTCGCCCCCATCGTTGTCATGATCATCATGCTCGGCGTGTACACGGTCAACAACAGTACGTTCGACATGCTGGTGGTGATCGTCTTCGGGGTAATCGGCTACCTGATGAAGAAGACCGGCTTCGAGCCCGGCCCGCTGGTGCTCGCGTTCGTGCTCGGCAGCATCCTGGAGACCGCGTTCCGCCAGTCGATGCGGATCTTCGACGGCAACGTGGCGGGCTTCCTGGGCCGGCCGATCGCTGGGCCGCTGCTGGTGGCCGGGGCATTGGTGCTGGTCGCGCCGGCCTTGCTGCGTGCCGCGCGCGGGTGGGTCAGAGGGCGCGGGCGGGTCAAAGGGCACGGGTCGGGCGGGCGACCGGAACCCGCGTCCGGTTCGCACGAGGCTGAGCCGCCCGCTTCGGCCGGACGGTCGTCGGACAGCCCGGCCGACCGCTCCGCGCCCGCCGCACCGCGGCTACCAGCAGACTAAGCCCGAACGACAGCAGCAGCCCGATACCGACCGAGACCAGCGGGTTGCTGCTGACCTGGCCGCCGAAGTAGCCGAGTTACAGTAAGTGCATCCAGGCCCGGCACGTACCCTTACCTTGGGCGAGAACGCTCGGTAAGCGTCGCCCAGCTTTGAGGCACGCCCCCTTCGGCGAAGGTAGTACCCGGCCTGTCCGTCGTCCTGTCCGCCCGGTCAGACCCGCCGTCTCGTATCAACGATGATGGCTCAGTTCACTTTGTCGAGCTCGCTGCGTAGCGTGATCGCCTTGAGTAGCAGGTGCCGGCCGATGAGGGTGAGCAGGAGCAGCACGACTGCTGCGCCGACGCCGCCGGCTGCTCCTATCCAGAGGCCGACGGCGTCCATGCCGTCGGCCGGGGAGGGGATGTCGGTGAAGGTGACGTATAGAAAGAGCCCAGTGGTGACCGCGGTGACCGCCGCGGCAGCGCCGACGCTGATGTGGGCCCAGGTCAAGGTGGGGCGTTGGAACAGGGTGCCGGCACCCGTCCGTCTGAGCAGGACGATTAGCGCGACGAGTCCTACCTGAACACAGGCGATGAAGCTGATAGCGGCGGTCACCAGGGGCATCTCCAGCGGCGCGTATGGCGCGTAGGCGGCGACCTCGGCGGCGGCGGCCGTGGGAATGACGACGATCTGCGCGAAGAGGCCGACGATCAGCGCGAAGCCGAGGATCAGCTGCAGGAGGAGGGCAACGGCACGGGGCATCCGACCTGGCCTCTTGCCGGTGTCGGCTTGTTCATTGCTGCCTCGCCCGCCATTGTGCCGCTGTCCGGATCGTTGTACGGCTTGGACGGCCCGGGTGAGCTCCGACGTGCCGGATGTGCCTCCAGGGTCCTGCCCGCCTGTGGCGACCAGCCGATCGAGCAGGTCAACCGTGGAGGGACGGCGGGCGGGATCCTTGTCCAGGGTGAGGGCGACCAGGTCGCGCAGGGGCCCGGGGAGGCCGGTCAGAACGGGGGGCCGGGTGAGGATGGCCGCGGCTGTTGCGGCCGCCGAGTCGCCGTCGAACGGGGTACGGCCGGTGCCGGCATACGCCACCACGACTCCCCAGGCGAACACGTCCGCGGCCGGCCCCACCGTGTGGGCGGCGTCGGTGTCGAAGCGCTCGGGGGCCATGTAGGCGACTGTGCCGACCAGCTGGTCGGTGCCGGTGTGCTGGCTCGTGGCCTCGAACGCGCGGGCGATGCCGAAGTCGATGACCTTCGGTGTGCCGAGGGCGAACAGCACGTTACGGGGTTTGAGGTCGCGGTGGATCACGCCAGCGCCGTGAATCGCCGCGAGGGCGGTGGCGACGCCGACGGCGACGCTGTACAGATTGCCGCCGCTGAGCGGGCCCTGGCTGGTGACGATGTCGGCCAGGCTGGGTCCGTCAACGTACTCGACGACCAGGTACGGGGGCTCGTGATCGGCATCTGCGTCGAGGACCTCGGCGGTGCAGAACGGCGGCACCTCGCGGGCCCGGTTGACCTCGCTGCGGAAACGGGCGCGGAAGTGCTCCTCGTGCGCGTACTCGGGCTTGACTACCTTGATCGCTACCGGGCGGTGGTCGCTGGTCTCTGCGAGGTAAACGGTGCCCATGCCACCCTGACCGAGGCGGCTCCGCAGGTGGTAGCCGCCGAGCCGGCGCGGGTCGTTCGGCAGTAACGGGCCTCTCACCTGGTCATCCCCGCTTCGGCCGCATCACTGACATCGAAGCGACGATACTACCTACGTCCATGCCCCCACCGGCGGCGCGGCAATGCGGTAGCTGTCAGGAATGGCGAGGTCACGCCGCAGCGGCGTCCGGCTCGGCATGTTGCCGTGAGGGCGAGCGCCGCCGCCGACCTCGAGGACTCCGACACCGCCGCCGGGGCCGGTACCCGGGCCTCGCGAACCACATCTACGCGGCGCAGAAGCCGAAGCTGCCCGGCAAGCCCGGTGGAATGTTCTCCGATCAGCCCGGCTCCAGCGGGAAGTTGACCCGGCTATACGACAAGAGTCTGCGCAAGAAGAACGGGTCGCGCGCCTGCCCCAGCGGTTTCCGCGCCAGAGCCGGGGGACCAGCGAGTACCACCTGCGACGAATACCCATTCCGGTCGACGAATCAGGGCGCCTACACGGTGGACAAACAGAACAACCTGCCGCGGACGTTCAGCTTCTGCCATCTGCCACGCACCTCCAAGACCGGTGTGCACGGCTACAGTCAGTGCTTCATCAACGGTAAGCAGAACTCGGCCGGAGGCCGATGGGTCGGCCGTTTCTACGGCACCGGCTCGGGAGGAATGCGCATCCTCGATGGTGACGGCTTCTACGTCGGAATTTCCTGACCGATAGCGCTACGACGGCGGTCCCGGCACATGTCGTGTGCTGGGATCGCCTTCACAGGTCGAACCGCCGGTGCAAATCTTCCAAAAACTGTTCATAGGCGGTATCGCCGTGGCTGATGGCGGCCAGCACCACGGCGTCCAGCGCCGCCTCGAGCGAATCCGGTCGCGCCGTAGCCACCACCGCCAGCACAGCGTTCCACGCGCTCACCGGCTCCTGGTCGTCCTCGACGACGCCGCCCAACGCGGCGATCCGCGCGACGGTCCCCTGCGGCAGCGTCTCTTCGACGGCGTCCTGCGCGTCGAACTCATCATCGAAGGGCGCCGGAACCTGCTCGCTGCGACGCAGCGCCGCGACCGCCGGGGCAACCGCCGGCAGATCCAACACGCCCGCGGCCGACAACGCCTGCAATGCGCTCCAGCGGGCGACCACGCGGTGCGTGTCGTCGTCCGCCTCGGCAAGCGCGTACATCAAATTCTCGTCCAGAGCCTTGATATCACCGAGGTAGAGCCGTACCGCCCGCAACCGGTCGTTGGACACCCGGTCGCCGGCCTGACCCCGTTGTGCCTGCTCAACAGCCGCCGGTGCGGAGATAGCACCGGCGTGCTCGCGATGCCAGTACGCCGCGACCTCGCTGGTCTGCCGCACGATTCGGTCTTCGGTGGGTTCACCTGCCCAGAATTCCAGCAGGTAGTGGTCGACCGGCTGGTCGTCGTCCAGCGACTCCACATCCCAGCCTTGTTGCATCCCCCGTGCGCAGTACCGGACCCGGTAATCGCCCGGCGGCAGATCGAGCCTGTAGCGGACGCCGTCCCACTCCCGCAGACTCACTCCGCCGGACTCGGCACGGAACGAAACCTCGACCACGTCCTCCCACCGCTGCTCGAGCGGCGGCTCCGTCGAGTGCCGGCGTACGGTGCAGGCCACCGGACCGTTACGCAGACCCGTTACCAGGAACAGTGCCCCCGGGACCGCGGCGCCACAGAGTCCGTTGCGCTGACCGCGGAAGGCAAGCTCGGCGCCGACTTCGTCCGCTTCGCCGGACTCGATGTAGAACTGGCCGTAGTCGACCTCCACCACACGGTCCAACAACACATCGACCGGCATTTCACTCTCCACCATTTCGAGCGGCTGAGGGCACGTCCTTACGGAGCCAGGCAGCCGCCGCCAGGCAAACGACCGGCAATGTAGCCGTGCTGCCCGTTGCGGTCGTAGACCAGCAGAACACAAACCGGACCGACCGAGAGCGCGGCCAACACGCTGCCGGCCGGCGTCGGGTCGTCCACGCGGGCCGTGCGCGCCACTGACTCGTGAAAACCCTCGTCGACCAGCGCCCGCCGAACCGTGTCCGCGGTCGGCGGCACCGGCGCGGCCAGGCAGTCATCGTCCGACGGCGGGCATGACTGCCCGGCCGCTGAGGCGACGAGGACCTGGGTGGCCCGGTCAGACTCGTTTTCGGCGGCCGAGCGCTGCGCATTGGTCAGGGCAGCGCGCCGTCCCAGGTCAACCAACACGCGTTCGCAGTGATCAGCAGCGGTATCGCAGCTGAGCCCGAAAGACACCTCTTCGGCTGCATGCCCCGGCGCCGACACCGCAGAGGAGCCGAACGGGGGAGCGCATCACGATCACGGCCACAGCAGCGATCATGGCCACCGCCGTCCCGACGATCACAGGACGCCGCCACCCGCGCTCACCAGCCGCCCATGGCATGATCACTCCGGCACTGTAACGCAGCTTTGAGAACGCAGTCGCCGCTGTGCGCCCGTCGCCGCGCGGGCCGGAGGTCGGTGATCTCCTCTCGGAATGAGTCCGGCGCGCGGCCTGATGAGGGCAGGCCACCGGCCTGCCCTCGTGACAACCTGCCCGAGGGTCGCAGAGGCTCCGAGGTCAAGGGCGGCCCGCAGGGCCGTCGCTTGCGACGCGAAGCGCCCTTGAGCTCGGAGGGGCGGCCCGTCACACTGCGCGCCGCCGGACCCGGCGCCGACGGCCGTGAATCGCCACGCAGTCTGGCGCGGCAGGTTGGCCGCGTGGCCCACGCCGCACCGGCCGGTCGCCGGCCGTACCGCAGCCGTGCGCCGCCCCTGTTGTCGCTGCGGCCCGGTCTGCTTCCCCACGCCAGCCGGCGGGCTGCCTGCGTGCTCGGGCCAAGCGACAGCGGCGGCCGGGCACGCGCCCTGGCGGCGGCGTGAGCGGCCGTTTCGGGCCGCCTTGAAGAAGTACAGAAACTTTGAACTACATCGGCGGCAGGCACATGTCCTCCGTCGACTGATGTGCGACACCTGTCCGCCAACTGATCTGCGACACTTTCGCGCGCTGATCGCGACACCCGGATTCGCCAGGTAGGAGTCGCGTGACGGCGTGTGGGCGGTCCGAGCTGCCTACGATCATGGGCGTGCCCAGTCTGCTCGAAGTGATCGCTCATCTTGATGACGTCCGTCCCGGTGACGGCTTCTCTCCCGGTCCGACCATCTACGCCCGGCTGCCATGGACGCCGCAGGCCGACGCAGTAATACTGCGCGACGACGAGGTCCCTGACGGAGTCGCAACCGAATCCGGTCACCAATACCTGTTGGAGGTGGACCTGGCCATCGAGGCCGTTGAGGTGTGGAGCGCCTGGCGGGACGGCGCGACGCCGACTCCGGAGGAAGCGACGTTGGCCGTAATCCACTATGGCGAGAACGACGCGTACCAGCCGGTTGACGGCGAACTCTGATCCTGGCCGTCTGATCCGCACGCTCATTGGCTACTCCGCACGTCCCGACGCCCGCTGAGGTGCCCCCAGGTTCATCACGCTGGCGCGCATCACGTGGCGGAGATGTGTCGCACACCAGTCGACGGACGACACGGCGGCAGGCACACGGCGGCAGGCACATGTCGAGGCCGCTTTGGTGACGCTCCTATTTCCCGCAAGGGGCGATCTCAAGCGGTAGCGAACAGGTGTGCGGTGGGGGTGTAGTCGATTTTCCAGTCGGTGTAGACGCCCAGAGTGTGTCGTCCGTGAGACAGCGTAGGCCCACGCTGATCCAGCGGACTTCGTTGTCGGCGGTCATGGCGAAGCCGACTGCGACGGCGAACGCCGCGTCGGGTGACCCGCAGGGCGCGGAGTGGGTGCCCACGCCAACTACCACTGTCGTTTGATCGCCCATCGTTTCTACTTCGCCGCGTCGGACAGGTTCTCGATCGCGGGCACCGGCTGAACGTTGGACAGCACGGGGATGAGGGACGAGCCCAGGCTCCTGATCAGGTCACTACGCCATCCGGTGCCAGCAGCGAGAGAGGCGATCTCGACGGTCGGGTCGACGGGTCTACCTGAAGGCACACAGCCGGTGAGAACTCGGTCAGACCCGACCGTCGAGATCACCATCAACATCATTGTCGGGCTCCAGTTGATGCGTAACGGATCAAGGTCAGATGATCCGTGACAGCTTCGGCTAGTGCCGAGACCACGAACGTTCGCGGTGTTGGGTGACACGCCGTCCAGCCTGACGGCTGGGCGGCGTTATGCCGTTCAAGCAGTGGCCCGCTACCGGCTCGCGTTCGTGCCGGTCCACTGCTGGTACGTGCATGAGCTACCCGCGATCTCGGACACCGAACTCGCCGCTATGCAGCTTGCCGGGTACCTTCGGCGGCGCACCGAGTTGACCCGCGCGAACATGACGACCTTCGCCGACAAGGCGTATGAGGGTGCCCGCGGCAGCGTCTGGACACCGTTCAAACGCCACCGCTTCCGGCCGAAGCTCTCCCGCCGGCAGAAGGCCGTCAACCGTGCGCATGCCCGGATCCGCGCCCGTGGCGAGCGGGCCAAGGCCACCCTCAAGACCTGAAAGTCCTCACGAAGCTGCGCTGCTGCCCCCGCCGTTTTCCTGCTCGCGTGTGCCGATGTCATGTCACCCACCCGAGAATCTAATGCACCGGAGGGCCCCGCCACCCCGATGGCCGGCGGGGCCCTCCGGTGCCGTCCTCAGCCGACCGTGTGGTGACCGGACCAGCCGCCCGCCGGGTTCCAGTAGTTCTCCGCCAGCTGTCCCGCCGAGGCGTAGTGCACCTGCACGTTGCGGTTGTGCGGGTTCACGATCACCGCGGGGTCACCGCTGATCGAGCCACCCAGATCGTGCTGACCGGACCAGCCCGCCGCCGGATTCCAGTACCGCTCGGCCAGCCGGCCACCGGCGTTGTAGTACACCTGCACGTTGTCATTGTGCGGGTTCACGACGACCGCCGGACTTCCCGAGACGCTGCCACCCAGGACGTGGTGACCCGACCACCCCGCCGCCGGGTTCCAGTAGTTCTCCGCCAGCTGTCCCGCCGAGGCGTAGTGCACCTGCACGTTGCGGTTGTGCGGGTTCACGATCACCGCGGGGTCACCGCTGATCGAGCCACCCAGATCGTGCTGACCGGACCAGCCCGCCGCCGGATTCCAGTACCGCTCGGCCAGCCGGCCACCGGCGTTGTAGTACACCTGCACGTTGTCATTGTGCGGGTTCACGACGACCGCCGGACTTCCCGAGACGCTGCCACCCAGGACGTGGTGACCCGACCACCCCGCCGCCGGATCCCAGTAGTTCTCCCCCAGCTGCCCGCCCGCGTTGTAGTGCACCTGCACGTAACGGTTGTGCGGGTTCACGATGGCCACCGGATGTCCGCTGACGGTGCCGCCCAGATCGTTCACCCCGGACCAGCCGGCCGCCGGGCTCCAGTACTTTTCGTGGAGCCGCCCGCCGGAGTTGTAGTACACCTCGATGTTGCCGTTGTGCGGGTTGTGGACGGCCGCCGGGGCGCCGGTGATCGCGTCGCCCAGCTCGTGGCGGCCGGACCACCCGGCGGTGGCATTCCAGTACTGCTCGATCAGCCGTCCGCCGGAGTTGTAATAGATCTGCAGATTGCCGTTCGCGGGATTGTGCACCACCGACGCCTGCGTCATCGGGGACTGCTCGTCCGCCGGGGCGCCGCAGTTGTGGCTCGTGAGGGTCTGCGTCCGCCCGATCTCGACCGTGACGAGCTGGCCGTCGAACGCAGAGCGGACCGTGGTGCCGTCCTGCATCTGCTCGAAGTGCAGGTGGGGCGCGCCGCTGTCGCCGGTGCTGCCCACCCGGCCGATGAGCTGGCCCTGGGCGACCGTCTGGTTCACCGAGACCGGCGGCTGCGAGATCATGTGCAGGTAGCGCGTCTGCCAGCCGTCGCCGTGGTCGATGCGGACGTGCCACCCACCGCCGTCGTCGTAGCCCGCCTTGACCACGCGGCCACCGGCCGCCGCGAGGATGGGCTGGTTGTTGCTGCCGCCGCCCACCTTCATCAGGTCGAGGCTGCTGGGGTTCGGCTTGTGGTCCGCCCGGGTGCTCGCCGTCCATTGCTGCCCGCAGGTGAACGGCAGTTGGAACAGGGGGCGGGGACCCGCGGCGTGAACGGTTACGGGTGCCGTCAACGTCGCCGCGACGGCGGCGAGCGTCAGTCCGAATGCGGTGATCGCTCGCCGCGGGAAAGTGCCTACAGGCACGGATTCCTCCACTGGTGACAGGGTATCGCCGGAAGCCACGACGGCTCCGGCCAGAGCCAGGAACAGCTTGAGATGCCACCGTCGTCGATGGAAGGCGCTGGGACGGGAAGGGATGAAACGCCGGGCCCATCAGGGGTTTCCCGGCGGGGCGGGACGCCGGGACGCCGCCCTCTAGGCTGTGGGCAGCCGTCGTACGGGGGAGATGATGGGAAGGTCCGATGCCGTGCGGGCATTGGCCTCGGTGCTGCGCGATCTGAAATGCCCGCCAACTATCACAAGCTGCACAGCGTGCGGCAGTTCCACGGCTGCTACTCGGTCGGCGACGACCAACTCTGGGGCGTCGTGCACCGCCGTAAAAGCGCCGCGAACACCCTCGGCGCACTCAAGTCCATCCGCCGAGCCCGCCCGGATGGGGCACCGATCTACGTGATCCTGGACAAGCTGTCCGCGCACAAGAGCAAGAAGATCCGCGCCTGGGCGGGACGCAACAAGGTCGAGTTGTGCTTCACACCGACCTACGGCTCCTGGGTCAACCCGATCGAGGCCCAGTTCGGGCCGCTACGCACCTTCGTGATCGCCGGCTCCAGCCACCCGAACCACGGCGCGCCAACCCGCCACCCGTACAAATATTTACGTTGGCGCAATGCCAACGCCCGCCACCCCGACGTCCTGGCCGCCCAGCGCCGCGAACGCGCCCGCATCCGCAGCGAACGCCAATGACGCTGGGGCCAACCCACCATCCGGGCAGCGTGACCCCAACACCTCAAACGTTCGTGGTCACGGCACTAGACGATCTTGCTTACCGTGTCGTAGGCACCCTCATGGTTGCGCGGTTGATGCCGCTGAGAGGCTCAGGGAGTGGAAGAGTCTGCGTGGTCTGAGGTCACGGCGCTGGCAGCAGCAGCTCCATACCCGGTGCAACTGCTGTTGACCGACCCTGAACGGGCGGCGGCCTGCTTAACGGCCTTGGGAGTCACCACCAGGTCATGGCTCGGCGCCGTGGTGGCCAACAGCGGCGGCCTGGTGATCGATCATGGTTGGCTTCGGGTACTCGGTGGTGGGCATGACGGGCTGCCGGAGGTGGCTGGCGATGATGGCCGCCTGGTCGTTGCCTTCGACGTGATGGGCGGACAGTTCGCATGGTTGCCGGCAGAGCCAGGCGCGAGACGTACGGTGCATTACTTCGGCCCAGAGGACCTGGAGTGGCAGGATCTCGAGCTCGGGTACGGCGATTGGTTGGATGCGATGCTCGCTGGCGCGGTGCCGCAGTTCTATGCAGGTCTGCGCTGGCCGGGGTGGGAAATCGAGGTGGCTGGCGTTGCTCTGGACGAGGGAATCAGCGCGTGGCCGCCGCCGTGGACCAAGGAGGGGAAGGATCTCTCGGTGGTGTCCCGTAGACCAATCCGGCTTACCGAGCTCGTTTCAGTTCAGCAGGAGACTGCCCGTCAACTGGGCTTCCTCTAGAGCACCCGCCGCCTTTCCGGACGACGACCGAATGCGGTGTCAACGGGGCGTGCATCAGACAGGCTGTGCCATCACGTTCGTCGCCGCATCACTCGGCGGAGTGTCACGCATCAACTGAAGCCACGGCGTAACGCATCAAGCGGAGTCAGACACACCATCAACATCATCCCCGTGAGAACTTTCTTTCCTCTTCAAGGCGCGGCTCGGGGCACGGCGCCTGCCGCCTTCGGCTCCGGCGCCGACCCCGGCCGCGCCGATGGACACCTCAGCCTCCACACGACGAAGCCCCGGCAGCTCCACGAAAGAGTGTCCGGGGCTCAACGGTAGGCCGTCGCTAAGTACCCTTGTTGCAGTCGATCAATGATCGGAGCGTCGCGACGATGCCACCTCAGGTCTGGGCTGCGCTGATCGGGGCTGTCGGTGTGCTGGCCGGTGTCGTAACCGGCGCCCTGCTTACGGCTTTCCACCAAGGGCAAGCGTGGAGGCGCGAACATGCAGCGCGATCGCGAGATGAGCGCCGCCGGCTCTTCGCCGACTTTCTGACCGCGGCGCGCGAGTGGCGTGCTACCACGCAGCATCCTGACACCAAGTTGGTCAAGGGTTCTGCAGTATCCAGGTCCGAACACGCGGATGGAGGCATCGCCGCGGTGCGAACGCTAGGGCTGCGGTCCGAGATCGCGCTGCTCGGACAACCTGCGATCATCCGGCAGGCTAGGGAAGTGACTAGGTCGCAGATTGCCCTCGCCGAGAGTCGCGCCAAGTACCCTGCGGGCTCACTGCCGGATCGGCTAGTGGCTGCATGCAGACACGCCGAGGTCAATTTCGTACGAGCTGCCCGGGAGGAACTAGGGATCGCCGCTGTTGAGGCAGAACTAGAAGACGCCCTCCGCCACATCGATAGCGATCCGGTTGAGACAGCCGACTGATTACGCTCGGCGCCATTCTGCGAATGAACCCGTGCCTCCGGCGGGCAGGATCTCCGACCCTGCACCCGGAGCGTGCCTCCGGCGGCCGGGCTGCCGCCCTGGACCCGGCGGCTCTGGGATGCCCGAGCCCAGCGGGTACCCATCGCACACCGACAGGCAGCCAGACCGCGCCGACCTGGTCCAGGTCGGTCAGACGTAGGGTGTTCCACCTGGACCAGGTCGGCGCGGCCCGGCAGGGCGATGCCTGCACGACGGGATGCCCGCTCAGGTAGGCGACCCTCTCGCCTGGGAGAAATCTGGGAGACGATCTTGTAGAATAGACCGCCGGAACCCATCCCAGACTCATGGACACCACCCACCTTAACCAGGCGATTATCACGCTTGTGCTGGTTAACTGACTGGGGTCAAGGGGTCGCAGGTTCAAATCCTGTCAGCCCGACCAAAGAACCGCAGGTCAGGGCCGGTTCCGCGAAATTGCGGACCGGCCTTTTCCGTTTCTTGGGCTTGCTGGGGAGAATTCTGGGAGATGATCTTCTCCCGGATCAGATGGTCGAGGATCGGCACCGGGGAGCCGGGGGAGAGCTGCAGGCGGGTCACCAACGCCTTCTCCCACACCACGGTCAGACCGTCGAGGAGCCGCCGGATCATGTCGGCGGTGGCGTGCACGTAGCGCGCCTGGACGGACCCGTCGGAGTGCCCCATCTGATCGTCCATCACGGTCGACGGTGTGCCGAGTTCCACCATCAGCGTCTTGTACGTGTGCCGTAGTCCGTGCGGCGTCATGCCCGGTGCGATCGGCAGCCAGCATGCGTCCGCCCGGCTCGCCGCGCCGCGACCCCGGATCGGTACGCCGGGCCACGGATCCGCCACCATCGGGACCGGCCGGGCGACCTTGGGTGCCCGCCCGGTCAACCGAGCGCACGAACACCGTGTGCGGGCCATCCGAGCCCGGCGTCAACTTCGCCGTGGCCGTACCACCTCCAGCACGGGCTCCGGCAACGCACCCGGCCAGCTCATGCTGATCCGGTCGGCGCCCGCACCCACAGATGCGAGTTCCCAGGAATCCGCGCCATGAGCCCCAGACAGCTTCAAACCATCCGGATGCGCCACCGGTTCCACCGAACCATCGGAGGCCCTCCGCAGCGTCAGATCGACGGGCACCCACGTTGCGTCGCGGCGGACACGCACCACACCAGCCGCGACAGTGGCCTCCACCCGCCCTTCAGGCAAAGCGAAGAACTCCGACGTCTCCGACGTCATCGACGCGATACGTACCCACTTGCCGGTCAACCGCGCCGTCACCAACGCCGCCGCCTCATCCGCCCGCTCCAACACCGCGCTGGACGGCTCCTGACCGGGCAGCGCTGCCTCAGGATCTATGGCGGCGGAACCTTAGGCACGAGAACGCACGGCGGTCAATCAAGCACGCAACGTGAGCGGTCGACGCGGTTGCCACCAGGACCGTTGCCCGTAAGACCACGGACGGTGATACCAGCGAAAATTCCAGTGCCCGACTTCAAGGTCAGACATCCGACTGTCCGACCAAGGTCGAAGTGGTTCGGCTGACCTGGAGCCGTCACCTCCGGCTGGCCCTGCCTCACAGCTCTGTGGCCTTTCCCGGTGGGACATGGGGCTGGACGGCGCAGCCGTCATCGTCGCAAGTGCAGCCGGCATTACCGCGAGGCCAGACCGGGCCGGGCCTGACCACGACGACGGGCGCCGGCGGCGGTTGATCCCGAAGGCCGACGCGGCATGATCTCGATCTGCCGACGGTCATGATGACGAAGCACGCCACGGTTGGCGCGACGGGTTCTCACCCACCGAGGTTCATTGACCGCTGCCGAACTAGGGGTTGTGCTCTCCAGCATCGCGCCGAGCCACAGGCTCCGCGTCGACCTCGGTTGTGGACGGTCCCGTGGCGAGGCCGCGGGTGCGTATGATGCCCGTGAATGCGCCGAAGGCACCGAACACAACCAGGAGAGTGGGCGGATGGGCCCGGGACGTAATGCCCTGGCCGCGGTGGGCCTGCTGGTCGGTCTCGGTGCCATGGTGGCGGTGCCGGCGGTACCGGCCGTCCTGCTGCCGGATGAGGGCCCGGCGTTGCCTGCCGGTCGCCTCGAGGTCGGTTACGGCGTCGCCCTGACCGTGCCGCACGGGGCGCGGCTACACCTGGGTGACTCCCGGCCCGGTGGCGGCGGCGTCACGTTCCGGACGGGTTCGACGACTGTCACTGTGTCGGCCATACCGGTACCTGAGCGGCCGGAGGATTTCATCGCGCACACCCGTCGCAAGTTCGTCCGCGACGAGGGGCAGACGCCAGGCCCCGCCCAACCGTGGCACCTGGGCAGTGGGGTGACGGGTGAGCGCGCGGACCTGTTCGCCGGCGATGGAGCGACCGCCGGTGAACCCGGCTGTTACGGTGCGGCGGTCTCTGAGGGGATAGGCGCCGTGGTGGTGTTCTCACCGGTCGCCGGGTGTACGGCGGTGCCGGCGGAGATCTGGACCGCCGTCGCCAGCATGACATTCGAGGCGGAGAAACAGCTATGACTCCGGACCCGCCGATCGCACCGTGGCCGGTGCCGCCGGGGAGTCATCCGGGCCCGCCACCGCCGGCCGCGGACCGCGCGTACGGGCGACGGTGGTCCCTGGGCGCTGCCCCCGCGTTCTGGCTGCTCGGAGTAGCCGGTGGATTGTCCGCGCTGGGAGTGGCCGCGTTGACAGTTCTGGCGGCGATCACCACCCCTCGGGCGGCGGCGGTCGCGGTGCCCTTGGCGCTGGTGGCCGCAGCGCTCTGGCTGGTGGCGTTGCTCGTGCTGGCCGATCCGGTCGAACGCCGGCCGGCGTGGCTGGTGTCATCCGCGCTGGCCTGGGGTGGCTCGGTCGCGATAGCGGCGGGCGCGGCCGGCGGCTATGTCGTAGACCTGCTCGTGTCCAAAGTCATGACGCCGACGTTCGCCGCGCACTGGGGAGCCGCGATCGCCGCACCGTACGCGGAGGAGATCGGCAAAGGCTCCGGCGTCGTCATGGTCCTACTCGTGGCACGGCCATACATGATCACCGTATGGTCCGGCGCGTTGTACGGCGCTGTAGTAGGCGTTGGCTTCACGCTGGTCGAGGACATCAGCTATGCCCTCACAGCAGCCGATGAGGTACTGCCCGACGATGCCGCAGCGGCGGTGTCCAGCCTGGTGCTGCGGATGGCCGTGCCAGGGTTGGTCGGCCATCCGCTGTTCACCGCGACGGCTGGCGCCGGAATCGCGTACGCGTGGTTGCGCCGCGACCGGTCCCGCCCGCACCGGCTCAGCGTCTTGGTTGCCAGCGCAACCGTTGCTGCTCTGATGCATGCCGTGGTCAACTCACCGTGGGCATTCGGCGCCACTGAACTGCTGGCCGCCATTCCCGGCGCCAGCGCGATGGCCGGTTATCTGCTGGTCGTCACCGTGGCGGCGCTACCCGCACTGTGGTGGTTGCACCGGCTGCGCCGCTCGGACGCTCGGATGTTGTTGGCCCGGGCCGCTGCGCTGGCCCCAGACGCGATACACCCCGAAGAAGTGCGGACACTTGCCGGAATACGAACGCGACAGGACTCGGGCCGGCGGATCCGCCGCATGCATGGCGCAGAAGCCGCCCGCCGTGCCGCCCGGCTCCGCCGAGCGCAGGTACGGCTGACCGCTGTGTTGGCCCAACCATGCCAGGGATACGCGGCTTTCGGCCCATGGGGACTGGCTCCCCCCGTGAGATGGTGGTGGCACGAGGCCGTTTCGGCCCGTCAGGCCTTGTCGCCAGCCGTGCCAGGGACGGTGGCTGCTACATCGGAGACCGGTCCAGGGGCGGCGACGGAGCCGATCCGCGATCCGTCCGAGCAGGGCGGGAACTCGGTAACGGTCGCGGTGCCGGATCGACGGACGACCGTAGCCGCCGGGACCGTACTGGTGGCCGCTGTCGCCGGCGTACTGTCCAGTCCCGTTTCCCTCCTCGCCGTGGCCGGGGCCGCGATGCTGAGGTGGCGCCGGAGCCGCGGTTTTCTGGTGCTCGCCGCTGAAGCCTCCGCGGTGTTCAGCGGCTACTGCGCCCTGGCCACACTGCTCACCAACGCCCTCTACCCCCAGTGATCCGCGCCAGCCAAGGACATTCGCCACGGCTCCCAGCAGGTCGGCCGCACGATGAAGGGCGTGTAGGCGTACGTCGCTGCGCTGTTAGTCGCCGACCTGCCTTTCGTGTCATGCAACTGTAAGTACTTGAGATCGCTGAGAGTGCCCGGCAGACCGTCGAGTCAGCCGGCGGATGTCGAGCCCGTTCCTGGCGGCGCGTCGAGCGGCTAACGCGATCCCAACGGATCGTGACCACTCTGTGATGTTCACGGCGCGCAATGTCCTATTAGGTCTCTCAGCAGGGAAACCTCGAACGACTGCGCCAACTCAGCACCATGCGCGACGCCAAACGATCTTGGTAGATGTGCCCGCAGGCCCATCGGGGACACGGCGATAGGCGACGGCCTATATGATCTCAGTTGCTTGAAAGCCATGGTGCGTCGATCACCTGTCGTCGGCGCTTCCGGTTGCGGAGCGTGTCAGCGCCGCGAAATCGGATCACGGCTCGCGGCAACGGGGAACGGGGGCACGTCCGACATGTTCGACCAGTCAGTTTGCGAACCTTGGGCTAGAGCTGATCTCTGCTCGTGGAATGGCGCCCGATAGTCGGCCTTTTCCGAATCTCCAGGTCGACTCTCCACCGCGCTCCTGCTGGATGGGGAGACGTTCCCTCAAAGATTGAGTATCGGGAATGCCAGTGTCGTCGACAACGTAAGCAAACAAACATTGCCGACAACATCGGGTGCGGCCGTGTTTGCTCACAATGGGGAGGTTCCATGGGTTCTAATCGCATCGCCACAAGGATCCTGGCAAGCATCACCGCTAGCTTCCTGGCCGTCGTCGGCCTCGGCGTGACAGCCAGCCCGGCGTCCGCAGCCTTCGACGGCCACTGTGGAAACGGCGAGTTCTGCCTCTACTACAACACCAACCTTTCAGGCGGGGTAGCCGACTTCAGTAACAACATCTCTAATTACGCCGGCTACAACTTCTGGGGCACCGGTGGCGGCCTGAACGACAACGCCGCTTCCGCACACAACAACGGCAATTGGCAGGATGTCCACCTGCACGAGGCCGCGAACTACAGCGGCGCCAACCTGGAGTTCAACGTCGGAGTCAAGCGCAATACCCTCGGGGCGATGGCCAACAGGGGCAGCTCTCACAAGTGGTGATCCTTCGCCACTGGTCCTCAATATTCCGGCCTGCCGTCGGTTGGCCGATTCCCTCGACAGGAGATGCTCATGACGAAGCTTCGTGCTCGGTTCGCGGCGGGCGCCGCTGCTGTCGCGCTCGCCGGCGGGGCTCTGTTCGGTACCGCAAGTCCGGCAGCGGCTGCGTACGACGGCCACTGCGGTCATACCGAGTTCTGCCTCTACTACAACACGAATTGGAATGGCGGACTCGCCGACTTCGGCGGCGACATCTCCAACTACAGCGGCTACGCGTTCTGGGGTACGAGTTACAACTTGAACGACAACTCGGCGTCAGCCAAGAACATGTCGTCCTACTGGGATGTTCACCTGCACGAGGCGGCTAACTACGCCGGCGCCAAACTGGAATTCAACCCGAACACCTCGCGGTCCACCCTGGGCGCGCTGTCGAACAAGGGCAGTTCTCACCGTTGGTGAGGCTTGCCTAGAGAAGCCGACCTCACGGCGTTCTGGCAGCCCAGCGATCCGTAGCTGACGAGGAGCGCCTGCGTTGTGTCAACATCGCAGGCGCTTCCGTCCTCAGTGCACGAGGTGTCGTGAGGAAGATGACACTTCATGACCCTGTGTCATGCCGCTTTCCGAGCGACAACGTCAGAAGAACATCACGCCGTTACGTGACAGGGCGTACCGCAACGGTGACATATCATGCAGGCTCACCGCGCACTCGACCGTCCTGCACGCTGGTCCGTCGACCGATCGACGTCGTGACCCAGAACGCGAGGAAGACTCATGCTGAACAGACCGGTGACTTCCGCTCTGCCCTGGAAGCTCGCAGCCGTCGCCGTCGCAGCTGCACTCTGTGTCAGCGGCTGCAGCGGATCCGACTCGGCGTCCGACTCGGGAGAACCCGCCGTCGACACGATGCTGTCCATCCAGGACATCAAGAAGTTCGCCCTTCCGCTGGACGCCTACAAGGCGATCGGCGAACAGGACCTCGCGTTGGACCAGGCGCGCAACCGCCTGCTCTCCGACTGCCTGGCTCGCTTCGGCTTCGAGGTGGAACCACCACGGCTGACCCCCGAGGTGCTCGGCGAGAACCAGAAGCGGTACGGCATCACCGACCCGAACCGGGCAGCGCAGTACGGCTATCGCGAGCCTGAGGTGGAGCAACGCGAGCGCCCGAAGGAGCCCGAACTGTCGCTGGAAGCGCAGGCTGTGGTGACCGGAGAGGGCCAGGACACCCTGGCCGGGCAAAAGGTGCCCGAGGGTGGCTGCATCGCCGAGGCCCGGCGCAAGTTGGCGGAAGGAGCGCCACAAGCAGCGGACCCGGAGCTGGTCAATCAGTTGGATCAGGACGCGCGCAACCGTACTGAGCAGGACAGCCGCGTCCGCAAGGTGTTCGCGGAGTGGAGCGCCTGCATGAAGGAGTCCGGGTACGACTACAGCGGACCTATGGATGCGAACAACGACCGGGCCTTCAGCACGCCCAAGCCGACCGAGAAAGAGTTCGCCGTCGCCGTCGCGGACGTCAAATGCAAGCAGCGCACGAATCTGGTGAACATCTGGGCGAGCGTGGAGACCGCTTACCAGCAGCGGCACATCGAGCGGCACAAGAGCGCCTTGGACGGCATCAGCAAGAACCTGCAAGCCCAACTCGCGAAGGCCGCCCAACTCGGTAAGGCGTGAAGGATGATGATGACGAGCAGTCGATGGATTCGCCTCGCCCTGTGCACCGCAGCGGTGGGCCTGGTCACCGCCCTCGGCGCCTGCGCGCAAGAAGCGCCGCCGCCGAACGGACGGCCCTTCGCCGGCTGGGTCCCGACGCCTCCGCCGACGCTGGAGGCATACGCCGCCTGCCTCAGGAAGTCCGGCGTCACGGTGGACCGCCTTGTCGGTATGTACGTGGTGACCAAGTCCGACCCTGCGGTGACCAGCGCGAACGGTGACTGTTCTTCGGAGCGCAAGGCTCACCAGCAGACGATCACCGGCGTGGATCACAAGATTCCCGACGAGGACGGCTATCGCTTCGTCACGCAGGTGCGCAGCTGCCTGTCCGGCAAGGCGACGGCGTTGCCGGCCGAGGACGAGCCGGTGTTCGTCCTGGGCGACGATCCTCAACGCGTGCTGGCCTTCGATGACTGTGTGGAGGAGATTCGTGCCCGGCCCACGCCCAGTGAATTCTGAGGCGGGCAGTCAGACTGCAGCCGAAGTCGGCACTGAGGGCAGCGGCGATGCTGCGCCAAACGTGCGGCGCAAGCGTCGTGCCCTGCAGCTGATCGTGTTGGTCGCGGTGCTCGTCACCGTGACCAGCCTGCTTGCCACGGGCTGGATCCGCTCGCCTCAGCAACGGCGCGCAGAGGCGGCCCCGCCGGCGTTGACCGTGCTCACCGCACCGGTCGAGTACCGCGTCCTCAAGGACACTGTCATCGTGCGGGGGCAGGTCGGCGCCGGCGGCACCATAGAGGTGACGCCGACCGCCCGAGACGGCGGTCGTGCCGTCTTGACCGGCGTACGCACGAAAGCGGGTGCCGGCATCGCCTCCGGCACCGTGCTGTTGGAGGTGGCGGGCCGGCCGCTGATCGCGCTTCCCGGCCGTATTCCGGTCTATCGTGACCTGCGTCCCGGCGCCGAGGGCAAGGACGTAGCGCAGCTACAGCGGGCGTTGCGTGCACTGGGGCGGCCCTCGCCGGACAACAGCGGCGTCTTCGGCAACGGCACCAAGACGGCGCTGGAAGCGTTCTACCGCGACCTTGGATACGACGCGGCGACAACGGGTGAGGACGACGCCCGAGCGGTCGCAGACGCTGCCAGCGGGGTGCGAAAGGCGAAGCGAACCCTGTCCGAGGCCGTCGACGAACGCGACCGCCTCCGCGCGGCCGGGAAACGTACGTCCTCCGCAGAGGCGCTGCGCGAAGCGGACCGAGCAGTGCGGTACGCCCGTGAAGATCTCGCCGAATTGCAGGCGAACCTCGCCGCCTTGGAGCGACGGTCGGGCCCGATGCTGCCGATGTCGGAGGTGGTGTTCCTGCCGTCGTTCCCCGCGCGGGTGGAAAAGCTCAACGGAGCCGTCGGCCAGGACGTGAAGGCACCGCTAATCACTTTGTCGGGCGGGGAGCTCGTGGTGCAGGCCAAGCTCAATCCCGCACAACGCACCCTGCTGGACGTCGGGATGACCGTCGCCGTCAACTCGGAACTCACCGGCGACAGCTTCATGGGCAGCGTTTCGTCCATCGGCGCGTTACGGCAGGACGACACCGGCGCCCGCAACCACCAGCTGGTGGTCAAGACCAAGAAGCCGCTGCCTGCGGCGATGGCCGGTGCCGACGTCCGCCTGACCGTGGAAGCGGCATCCACCGACGACGAAGTGCTCGTCGTCCCGGTGTCGGCGATTTTCGCAAGCGCGGACGGGCAGACGGCGGTGCAGAAGCAACGGCCGGACGGCACGTCCGAACGGGTGATCGTGACCGTGGGGGTCAGCGGCGGCGGATACACCGCGATCAAACCGGTGAACGGCGGCTTGGAGAACGGCGATCAGGTCATCCTCGGCGAGGCAGCCAAGTGAGGCTGTGGCGGCGGCCGGCGCCCGAGCCGCCTGCCTCTACCAGGGTGACCGATGGTCCGGTTCTCGAGTTCACCGAGGTGTCCCTGACCTATCCCGGTCCACTGCCTGTCGCCGCGCTACGGTCGGCGACGTTCTCGGTCCACCGAGGCGAGTACGTGACGATCGTGGGCCGATCCGGATCAGGCAAGTCGACCCTGTTGAACATCATCGGACTGCTCGACCGACCGACGACGGGCACATACCGACTCGACGGCATCGACACCGGCCTGCTCGGAGACTGGCAGATGGCGGCCCTGCGCGCGCGCCGAATCGGCTTCGTCTTCCAAGCATTCCACCTGATGCCGCACCGCACGGCCGTGGAGAACGTCAGCCTGGCGATGCTCTACACCGGCGCGAGAGGCGCCGCCCGGTTGCGCGCCGCCCACGACGCCCTGGAAAAGGTAGGACTCGGGCATCGCCGTGACGCCCTGCCGACGCAGATGTCAGGCGGCGAACGCCAGCGGGTCGCGATCGCACGGGCATTGGCGGCTCAACCATCCCTGCTGCTGTGCGACGAACCCACCGGCAACCTGGACACCGAGTCCGCCGACCTGGTGCTGCATCTCATCGACGAGCTCCGCAAGGACGGCCTCACAGTCCTCATGATCACCCACGACGAGAGCGTGGCAAGCCGTGGTGACCACACCGTGCGGATCGTGGACGGGCGACTGATCGACCCACGAGTCGTCGACCGCCCCGCCGCGGTGATCTGATGGCCCACGATGATCAGGCAATGGTGATCCGCCGCTCACGGATACGCCTGGTGGACCTGTCCACCGAAGTCACGGCCGGCATTCTGCAACGACCCGGACGTGCCGTCTTGACCGCCCTGGGCACCGTCCTGGGCATCGGCGCATTCGTGGCCGTCCTCGGCCTCACCGCCAGCGCCCAAGGCCAAATCAGCGACCGCTTCACCGCGCAGGTCGCCACCGAAGTCATGATCGAGGACACCGGAACCGCGGACGCATTCACCGAACCGGCCTTTCCACCGGACGCCGACCGCCGCGTGCGCCGGATCAACGGCGTGAGCCACGCCGGCGTATGGTGGCAGGTCGAGCACACGCCCCCCTTACCGGTGACCGGCGTATCCCTTCCCGGTGTGAGCAGCCCAAAGGGCCTGTCCGTCTATGCCACGACAGCCGGATTCCTCGAAGCAGTTCGGCCGAGGATGCTCAGCGGTCGTCTCTACGACGAGGGCCACGACTCGACTGGCGCCCGCGTCGTGGTTCTCGGTGCCGGAGCCGCGCGGCAACTCGGCGTCCGCGATCTGCAGATGAGACCGGCGGTGTTCATCGACGACATCCCCTTCACCGTGATCGGAGTCATCGAGGACGTAGCACGCCAGCCGGAACTGCTGAGCTCCGTCATGGTGCCGCGCCGCACCGTGGAGGAGTTCTGGGGCGAACCCGCGAAAGCCGGCCAAGCCAAGATGCTGGTCGAGACGCGGGCCGGAGCCGCCCAGGTCGTAGCACGACAGGTCGCAATCGCGCTACGCCCCGAAGCGGCCGACCGTTTCAAGGTCATCCCCCCGCCCGACCCCCGCCAGCTACGCGATCAGGTCGACTCCGACCTGAACACCCTGTTCCTGATCCTCGCCGGCCTCTGCCTGATCGTGGGAGCCGTCGGCATCGCCAACACCACTATGGTGGCGGTCCTGGAGCGAACCTCCGAGATCGGCATCCGCCGCGCCCTCGGCGCGCGACGCCGCCACATCGCCGCACAGTTCCTCAGCGAAAGCGGCGTGGTCGGACTGCTCGGGGGCCTCGTCGGTACCAGCCTCGGCGTCCTCACCGTGGTCCTCGTCGCCGTGGCGAAGAACTGGACCCCCGTCATGCCCATCTGGACCGCCGCTGCGGCCCCCATACTCGGAGGCATCGTCGGAGTCCTCGCGGGAGCCTACCCGGCCATCAGAGCTGCCCGAATACAACCGGTCGAGGCCCTGCGACGGTAGCGGTAGCCCCCCCCGGCAGACATCGCGATACCGCGAGGAGCTGACGGAGGCCGCCCATCAGTGGAACGACGACCCATCGGAGCATTCTGAGATGTCTGGCCGCTTGAATTCAATCTCGGACCAGCCGCGCCGGACATCTGCCGGCAGGACGGCGTGACTTACTACGAGAATCAGGAACCCTGATGTCCGCTCACCGAGCAGGCGTAGCTGTCGCCGACCGAGCCCATCGAGGCGGCGATGCCGTGGTCGGCCAGCCGGGTGGTGAAGCGGAACGCGGTATAGGTCGATCCCTGGTCGCTGTGATGGATCAACTCGCCGGCGCGCACGTCGCGGGAGAAGATGCCGTACTCCAGGGCACCCAACACGAGGTCGGTGTCGCAGCGGTCGGAGGTCTTCCAGCCGACGATGCGTCGGCAGAACACGTCGCGGACGGCGGCCAGTCAGGACACCCCTCGCCGCAGGGGATGCGGGTAGCGTCAGCGACCCCACAACCGGTTCGGCGCGGCCGCGGCGAACTGCCGGTTGACAAGGTCCGGCGCGAGCGCCGCGTGGGGATCGCGGCGGGTGGACCCGCCGCGCCCATCCGCGGCGCAGGAAGGCGCCCTGCCAGCCCTGGCCGGCCATCAGCCGCTCGACGCGTTGCGTCCGACACCGATGCCGTCGCGGCGTAGCTGCTGGTGCACCCGGTCGGCGCCGTAGGTGCCGCCCGAGGCGGTCCAGATGTCGCGGATGTTGCTCAGCAGGCCGCGGTCGACCTCGTCGCGGTCACACGGCTGCTCGGCCTGGCGGACCCAGTCGTAGTAGGTCGACTCGCTGATGCCCAGGACCCGTAGCAGGAGTGCGACCGCGTAGCGGCCATGAGGTTCGTCGACGAACCTCACGACCGACGCCGGGTCGGGTCGCGCTCCGCGGCGAAAACGCCGACGCGGCCTTGAGGACCTCGTTGATCCGGCGCAGCTCCGCGTTCTCCCGCCGCAGCCGGCGGTTCTCCTCGTTCATCTCCGTCGTCGGTCGGTCATCGCGCTGCCCGCGGTCGGCCTTGTCCTGCCGGATCCAGTTCTGCAACGCCTCGTGATGCACGCCCAACTGCTCGGCCAGCTTGCGGATCACCGGCCTGGGCTCCGACTCGCGATACAGCCGCACCGCACGGGCGCGCAGCTCATCGGGGTACTTCTTCGGTGCTGCCACAGAACGTCCTCCCCATGGCCATCAGACCATGATCAGAAGACTCCGGTGAAGCGAGGGGACCTCACCCGGCTGCCCCTGCCCATGCTGCGACTGGTGTCGACCGGCGGCGACGCGCCTCCCGCTGCGTTGGTCGGACCGTGGGCGGCCGGCGGACGGAGGTTCATCAACGGATACGGTCCCACCGAGACGACTGTCGCCGTGGTCGTGGCGGAGTGCCGGGAGGAACTGGGCAGCCGCTTGCCGATCGGGCTGCCCATCGCGAACCACCGGGCATACATCATCGACTCGGCTGGTGACCTCTTGCCGGACGGAGTTCCCGGCGAACTGGCGGTGAGCGGGCCGGGGCTGGCGCGCGGGTACCTCCACCGGCCGGCAGCGACGGCGGAACGCTTCCAGCCCGACCCGTTCGCTGGCCGCGTCGGTGAGCGGATGTATCGCACCGGTGACCTCGTCCGCTGGCGACACGACGGCCAGTTGGAATTTCTTGGCCGGTTGGACAGGCAGCTGAAGATCCGGGGGAACCGCGTGGAGCCCGCGGAGATCGAATCCGCACTGCTCGAGGCGCCGGGCGTCCGGCAAGCAGCGGTCGAGTACCTCGCCCACCAAGGCCAGCTGGTCGGATGGGTTGTCGGAGGCGAATCCGACGATGCGGAGCTGCGAGAGTTTCTGTCGCTGCGGCTGCCGCCCTACATGATCCCTGGCAAACTCAACCGGTTGCCTGGCCTGCCGATGACCGCAGCGGGCAAGGTGGACCGATGCGCATTGCGCGTCTCGCTTGGTTCAGAAGAGGAGTTCGACATGGCCGATGGCACCCACCCCGTCAACGACCCCGAGTTCGTCGTCGTCCGCAACGACGAGGACCAGTACTCCATTTGGGCAGCCGACCGTCCCCTACCCGCTGGCTGGACCGCCGTCGGCGAACCTGCGGATCGGGCAGCGTGTCTTGAGTACATCGACAAGGCCTGGACGGATCTGCGGCCCCGAAGTGTGCGCGCGCTGGACGGGGCGAGGTAGTCCTTGCCGGTTTCGGCGGGTGATGCTGGCGAGCCGGCGGCGCCCGCCGAAACCTGGCGGCACGGTGCGGAGTCACCGGAGCGGGATGCTACGCTCCAACCCCTACCGGACTACGCGGCGAAGCCGCGACGGAATAGATCCACAATAGTTTGGTCGCGGGGCGATTTCGACCCATGGCGTAGCGACGACTTGTCGGAGATCATCCAGCGGTGTCCCATGACGACGAATCAGAACGCTACCGAGTAGCCCAGACCGCCTTGCTGGCAACCGCGCCAGCGGCCGAGCCGCTGGTCGGGCAGTGGCGTCGCCGCTTCGATCCGTCTGCATCGGCCGGGGTTCCCGCCCACGTCACGGTGCTCTTCCCGTTCCTCGACATCGACCGCATCACCAGCACGGTCGTGGGTGACCTCCGGACCCTGATCGGCGCACGCGCACCCTTCACGGTCCGATTCGAGGAATGTCGCCGCTTCCCAGACGTGCTCTACCTCGCCCCCACGCCGGACCAGCCGTTCCGCGCTCTTACCGAAGAGATAGCGAAGCGATGGCCGGAGGCGCCGCCCTACGAAGGGCAGTTCACCGAAGTCATCCCGCATCTGACCGTCGCCCATGGCCAGCAGCCTCGAATTTTCGATGAGCTGGAGGCAGAACTGGCCGACCAGCTACCCGTCACAGCAACGATCTCGTCCGTCAGTCTGTTCGTCAGCGACGGCCACCGCTGGCGACACCACCTGGAGTTCCCGATGCTCGATTGCCGGACCCCGGCCTGAGCGCAGGCTACAGCAAAAGTGCCCCGGGACCGCGCGGTCCGCGGCATCGGCGGGGCGTTCGCTGAGGACGACATCCGCGGTGGCACCCCGAGTGTGCCCACAAGACCCGAGGCGCGTCCCGGGGGGTGGGGCTGCTGGCGTACGGGACGCTCTCGGCGCAAACCGCTGCCTCTGGGAGAAAGAACGCCGCTGCCGTCGCTCTGTCGGGTACCAGCATCAAGGGCAACGCCTCGTTACCGCGAGGACCTCGCCGATCCGTACGTTTGCCCATCGACCGCAGTCGGAGCCAGGGCGGGCATCGGGAGGGACGGTCGAGCCGGGGATGCGCGGAACGGGCATCACCGCCGTATCAAGCGCATAAGGCTCCGATCGGACCACGCTTTTGGACATTGTCGAGCTTGACTGCCATGCTCTCCAGCCGTGGAGGGGGCCATGAACGAGAAGCACTGGACCGTACGCGTCGATGAGGGCTACCGCGTCGGTCCCTGGCAGGTCACACAGGGCCTGGCCAGCGGCAGTTGGAGCAGCGTCTATGCGGCGGTGCACGAGGGGACGACGGGGGAGTCGACGCGTGCGGCGCTGAAGTTCCTGCCGACCGGCACACTGAC
The DNA here is from genome assembly GCF_040682215.1 of Actinoplanes sp. NPDC051346. Taxonomy (NCBI): domain Bacteria; kingdom Bacillati; phylum Actinomycetota; class Actinomycetes; order Micromonosporales; family Micromonosporaceae; genus Actinoplanes; species Actinoplanes sp. NPDC051346. Next base: position 99,587 of record NZ_JBFBAJ010000021.1, read on the forward strand.
GCCACGCCAGCTCTCCCATCTGGCCGCCATGACGGACCGCGAGCTCGCCGTGCACCGGCAGCTCCGCCATCCTCACGTGATCGCGGTGCTCGGCACCTATGTCGTCGACGACCGGGGACACCCCGATCTCGACGGCGCCACCGTTATCGCCATGGAGTTGGCCGAACGCTCGGCGGCTGCAGCTCTGCGCGACGCCGGCGGGGGCGGATTGCCGGAGGCGCCGCGGCTCATCGAGGAGATCTGCGCCGGCCTCGCCGGCCTGCATGAGTCCGGGTGGGTGCATGGCGACCTGAAGCCGAGCAATATCTTGTTGATGGCCGATGGTTCGGTCCGGTTGGCCGATTTCGGGCTCTCCGCCGAGTTGGACGGCACCCACGCCTATCTGCCGCCGGGCGGGTCCGCCGATCACATGCCGCCGGAACGATGGGGGGAGGGCATCACCGCAGACGGCACCGTCGTCCGCCAATCGGCGGACATCTGGGCGCTCGGCGTCACCGCGTGTCAGCTCCTCACCGGCCGCCTGCCGTTTCCCGGCGTGACGTCTCGCGCGCGCATGGCGGCGGCTTCGGCATACGCAGAGGGTCGTGTCGAGCTCACGTTGCCGGAAGCGCTTTCTCCGCAGTGGAGGCGCTTCATCGCCGACTGTCTGGCTCCCGACCATGCCGGTCGTGCGTCGCACACCGCCGCGGAATTGCGGTCGAGGGCCGCTGCCGCGGCAGGGACGGGCGCTGCGGCGGATGCCCGAGGAGGTTTCTTCGCCAGCCGGCGAGCGGTCGCCACCGCGGGGTCCATCGCGATGGCCTCCTGCGTCGCCGCACTGGCGTTATGGGCACCCTGGGGAGGAAGCGCCGACGCGGGCAAGCAAGAGGGTTATCAGCGGTACTTCCGCACCGACTCCGATATCCCGCCCCGCTATTACGATCTCATTGTCAAGGCGGGAACGAAGTGCCCGAACCAACCCGTCGTGACGCCCCATCTGGTGGCGGCCGTCCTCAAGACTGAGAGCAACTTCGACCACACCTTGAGAGATTTCCAAAAGGATGAGTACGGCATCGCCCGGTGGACGCCCAGCGTCCTGCAATACTATTTGCCGGAGGAACAGAAGAACAGAGAGCCGAAACCAGAGGAAATGTCGCCGGAGGTGTCCATTCCGCCCCTGGGTGATTTCCTTTGCAGGTTCGCGCCTGAGCTGCAAGGCGTCCCGGGCGATCCGACGCTCAATCTGGTAGCGGCCTGGCGTACCTCCGCCGACGTGGTGCGCAGGGCCAACGGGGTGCCCGACCGGCCCGCCCTGCGGGAGTACATGCCGAGGCTACGCGCCAACCTCGAGGCATATCGTCCGACGGCAACATCCTGATCGGCACACCGGCGCGGCAAGGCGTCCGCGTCAGGGGCGGGGCAGGAGGCTGAGGTGCTCCTCGCGTACCAAATCGAACTGGAGTGCCAGCGAGATCAACGCCGCACGTTGCCAGTCGGCCTTCGGTGCCGTTCCTCCTGCGCCGGAGACGGGTTTCGGCGTCTTCACCCGCAACTTGGATCGGGCAAGGTAGTCGATGTGGAAGTTCACCGCCGATCGGGTGAGGTCGGCCGCGCCTCCGATTCGGTCGATGATCTCCGGGACGCTGCGGATCACCGGGGACGAGGGGTCGCGTAACCGCGGTTCGCAGAGGGCCACCAACACCAGGAAGTACTTCGCGGTCTCGTCGAGGGGGAACGCCATGCGGGTGGCATCCGCCGTCCCGTCGAGGCGCTCGTGGTGGTCGGCGTAGAGATGCTGCGACGCGAAGACATAGAAGGAGCATGAATCCTCGAGGCCGGGTAGGACCACCTGTGAGAATTCGAACGGCACCGGCATGTCGAGGCGCCGCGGGGCAAGCTTCACGAACTCGCCACCGCCTTCAGGGTTTCTGATCACGTAAGTGTTGTGCCGGCTGAGGTTGCTGATCAGCCAGTGATCCTCGACCGCGGTGATGGTGCCTGCGAGGCGGGAGACCCCAGCGTCGGGCAGCGGCAGATCGACCGGCCGCTCGACGGTGCCCCGGCCGAACGTCGCGCTGCTACCGGGCGCGAGGTTCACGATCGTGCACGGCTCGTCGCCGCCCTGGATGACGATGCCTCGCCAGTCCACCCGGTCGCCGGCGACCGGGGCCGCCAGAAAAGACGGACCCTCGCCGGCTCCATCGCGTGTCACCCCGCCATTGTCGCAGGGCGGAGTCCGGCGTGCCGCATCCGAACGTCATCGGGCGGCATGTCTCGGAGCCGAGGCGCCCCCGTGACCCCCGACCCGAGACATGACCTGTCCGCGGTCCGGTCTTGCCTCCCACCGCCCACCGCGTCATGATGCCTGCGACGTCACCACCAATCGGCATCACCGGCCTCCAGCGCCTCCGCCTGCTCCAGGATGGCGTCCCACAGCGGCGACCAGTCCGCCTGGTCCAGCTGTAGGGCCGCTGGTAGAGCGGGAACTCGGAACCGGGTCTTGCCGCTGACCAGCTTCTCGAGGGCAGCGTTGCGCGCTGAGCCAGGCCCGGTGGCGAGGGGACGCCTCCGCTTAGGTGTGCTGGTCACGGTCGTTCTCACGACGCCTCACCCCTCGTCCCGGGCAGAGGTTCGCGGATCTGCCCCGGCGTTGAGCAGCGGACAGCGGACCGTGATGTCGCCCCGGTCGCCGTGAGCCTGGGGCCGCGCGGCGACCATGCCACGCTCGCGCGTGGCGTCGGTGCCTGGCAGAGGTACTGCTCACGGCGTGCGTGGCGCGCGCCTACCGGGCCCGGTGTAAGGCTGAACGGGCAAAGCAGATCCAAGCGCTCGCGGTCCGGGCGTACGGGCTGTCCGGTGCGCCGACGGGCTTCGTCCAAACGACGAGCTGTATGCGCTGGCCCGGACCCACGACGGCAAGGCATCACCGTCCGAATCATCAGACAAGACACGGCAATCGCACGAATGGGCCAGCTCTTCGCCCGGCGAAGATTCTCTTGTTGCCCTGTGCTCGGCAGCAAGACCGCCAATCGGTCCCACTCCTCATCAGTCAGATCACCAGCCCCACCACACCCAACGATCGATCATCATGCTGAGAGTGGACGTGCTCAGGCAGGGCGTAGGCGAACCGAGTTGATGGGGGTGAAGTCGTTCTGGATCCAGCCTGGGTTAATGGCGGGCCCACAGTTCGTGCCGTTGTAGCCGTAGCACAGATCCACGACCCATCCGTCGGTCTGGTTGTTGTGGAGGTGCCGGGCGCCATAGACGTCCGAGAGGTTGTAGACGCCTTGCCACCACACGTGGGTGCGCAGGCCTACATTCCCGTCTGCCGGGTTGCCGGCGGTGGTGTAGAGACAGGCAGCCCCGACCGGGCATGCCGTTGGTGCGGCTTGAGCCGGGGTTCCCCCTGCGGCCACGACAATCGCCACGCCAGCGCCGACGACCGCCAGTTTGCTCGTCACGTTCTTCATCAAGCGCACGTTTCTTCCTTCCCGCGTTCCAGTTCTCCTCGCCAACGGACAATTGAGCGCTTGCTATTGCTCTTTGCCCTGGGGTGAACACATGTTAGTCGGGTATCTTCTGGAATCGCGATTCGGCGACCCTGGAAGCCTATAGGTAGTGCGCCTGTGATCGACCGGTTAGGGTTTCCGCGTTGCCACTTCGCAGGCAATTGCGGCCGGGATGGGATGGGACGCCGCTCCATCCCGGGATGTCCCGTCCCGCGTCGCAGCCGTTGTGCCGTACACGGCGCCGGCCCAAGACTCGCTGGCGCCGGCTGACTCGCCGGCCGGGGTCGGGAACGGCGCCGGAGACAGGAAGGACTTCCGATGATTTCTCTGAAGCGACAGGGTGCCTCGATGCTGCGGATGGCCGCCGCCGTCGCGGCGGTCGTGGCGCCGCTCGGGCTGGCCGGCGTCACCGCGACGCCCGCACAGGCGGCTTCGGGCAGTTGCTGGGGCGGTCCGCAGGCCACCGACCACCAGGGGCGGACGTTCAACACCCGGGTCTGCCCCACCTGGACCACCGCGGATCTGCTCAACCACACGTACCAGATCGGCGAGGGGGCCGGCGCGGTCGGCCGGATGTACGCGAACAACAACTGGGTCGTCTGCCAGACGCGGGGTGGCTCGAATCCCCCGTACGGTGGCAACTCGAATCACTGGTGGCTCTACACCCAGGCGGACCAAAGCTACGGCGGGCCGACCAACGGGTGGGGCTGGCTGCCTGCCACGGCGGTCTCGTACGGTGGCAACGAGGATCCGATTCCCGGCGTGCCGACGTGCGCGACCTACCCCGGATATGACCCGATCCCTAGGTGACAGCCCTCCCGGTGCTGGCCCCGCCCAGGGCCGGCACCGTTACTCATCTCCTGCACTCGCCGGAGATCGGTCAACAGGGGAGTGGATGAGATGGGGCGAACGGTCGGCAGCTGGCGGATGAGCTGCAGGCGCTGAAGGGCCGTTCCGGCGCCAGTTACGACTCGCTCGGGCGGCGGCTGACGCCAGCGGCTCAACCCTGCACCGGTACTGCTCCGACCCCACCGACTGCCGGCCGGCGCCACCTGCTCGACGTCGGCCGCAACCGGCAGGTGTGGCTGATCGCGGGCATGGTCGTGGCCTCCGTTGCGGTGCTCTTCATAGTCGTCGGGCCGCAGTTGGTCACCGAGTCGCCGCAGAAGGCCGCTGCCGACACTCTCTCGGTCCGGGGTACGCCACACCGACCCGCTCCACGACGACCGGGTCTATACCGTCGACTTCCTATGCCCGAACGATGCGCACGCCACTGTGGTCTCGATGTCCGACTAGACCACGAAGGTCGGTGAGATGGAGACCAGATCGAGCTGGTTTCTATGCTGGATCCGGCGGCCGAGGGTCGTGGCAACAGGGTCTGGTACTACACCTGTGGGTGTCGGTGCGGTGGGGCTCCTCGGGTGTTCAGCCACTATGCGTTCACCGGGATCTCTCGGCGGCATCTGCACCTGCTGGTGGTCGAGCTTCGCCCGGCGTGGTCGGCCGCTCGTGAGGGCCGTTTGCATGCCCGTCGTGGCGCTCACCGACGGCGGGCTGCGGGCGCCGGCCGCGGTTGCGGTTCACCGACCGGCTGGTGGTGACGTTGGCGCATCTGCGTCTCGGGATGCCGCACGAAGCCCTCGCGGAGGCGTTCGGGGTGGACCGCTCGACGGTGACCCGCGCGATCGGGCAGGTCCGGCCGTTGCTGGCCGGGCGGGGATGTGCGCTCCCGGGGGTATCCGCTTGCGGAAGGTGAAGATTCTGGTCGACGCCGGCTACCAAAGGCTCGCCAAAAAGCACCCCGAACAGGTCTGTGCACCAGCTGAGGCGACACTCAGCATAACGCCTGCTGCAGGTCACATTCCGCGAACGCCATTCCTCAGGCTGTTCACAGCTGACAAAGCGAAGACTTCGGTCCATGGATACCATCGAAGTTGCCGAGCCTCCCCGATGGGCGCGGATCGCTGGAACGGTGGGATGGATGGCGCCCATCCTCGGCTTCGTGCCCCTCCATCTACCCTGGATCTTCGGCATCCCCTTCCTCGCCCACGCGGAGAGCTTCGAGGCGTGGTACCACGGCCGCAGTAACGGCACGGAAAGCCTTCCGGGCGGCATCATGGGTATACCCGCAGGAGCGTTCTACCTCGTGGTGCTGACGCTGCTCGCCATCCTCGGCGGAGTACTCTCGCTCGGCCTCATAAGGCCGTGGGGGCTGGTCTATCCACTCTGGATACCATTGCTGGGCGGGCGCCGGGTCCCGGTATGGTTCCCGCTCACACCGACAATGCTCGGCTCCGCTCTCATGGTTGGCTATACACTCACGCTTCCCGTCCAGATCCCCCGGGCCATTGCCGATGCGAGCCCCGCAGATCCGTTCACTATCACCGGAGCGCTGATCGGCCTGCCCATCTTATTGGCATGGACGGTGGCGCTCCCGGTCGCTGGCTGGTCGTACTTCCAGCGCACTCGGCGAGCATTCCTCTTATCCTCCGCTTCCGCTTGAGTCATGCCGAGGAGCCGCGACCATACGGTGCTTTCGCATCGGCGCATCTTGACGCACTAAATTCGGCACGAGCGGGCGCAGGCTGCCGGTGTCGGGGCGGGACGCTGCGCGACGGCCATCCAAGTCTGGTATGCGCGCTCGGCGGCAGATCCGGCGCATCCCGCCCGTCGAACTCCCGACTTGGTCATAATCCGTACGGGCTGGTTCAGTCCGACGCCATCGGAGGTGCTAATGCCGGTAGACGGGGACCTTCACCAGGTGATCCTCACCCTCAGCAGCGGAGAGGTCGCATGCCTCTCCGCTGTCTTGGTCGAGTCGACATCAACTCTGTCTCCGGCCGAGTTCTACATTCGGACCGGTTGTTCGGCAGTTCGATCTCATAGCCGCGGGCCGGTCGCAGGGCTTCGAACTTCCCATACTGGAAGGCGTGGAAAGCGAAGAGAACCCGCTCAGGCCACGCTAGCCACGGCATCGTATCGACGCACTGTCTCGGCACGAGTGCGCGCACGGATAGCAGACAGTGACACCTAGCGTGACGGTGTGATGCGACGCTGGCGCGCGTGCTCAGCGGCAGATCGGCACCTCGCATGAATAGCAAAGCCGACCTATTCTCCACGCGTCGGAATGCTGAGCGCTCCCGCGAAAGCGATGATCACTAGCAAGAATGCGGCGACGATAAGCGAAAGGGAAAGATTTTCCTTCCCCTCGCGTGCGAGCGCCAATGCCGCCATTCCGCACCGCACTCCGAGACCCGCGACGAGAAGCGCCAGCAGAGCCAGGACGCGATTGCCGATCTCGAAGGCCATGATGATGAGAGCGAGTCCATGGGGCGGCGCGCGCGTCGTCGAGCTGGCGCTGCCCGTCGGCCCGCTGGGGGGATGACCGCCGTCCCCGGCGCCACGCTTACCCGAAGTGTCGAAGGCGCGGGTGCGCGGCGCCGACTCGCGTGATGATGCCCGGGTGATAGGGGATCGCGAGTGCTGGTGCCGCTGATTTCGGTGGGCGTGCCTGGGCGGTTGGTAACGGTCGGCGAGGAGAAGCGGTGCGTGGTGCGGGGTACGCCGTTGTTGCGGTGCTGCTGGCCGCCGCTGTGGGCGGCTGCGGGCGAGCACTGCAAATCAATCATCATTTGCCGAGTACGGCACCGCCGCATCCCTCGGAAGCCAGGCCGCGTGGCTCGCCGGCGTGTCCGGCGCGGTCGAACGCATGGAGTCGGACGGCCAGCCCCTCATTGAGGCACTGATGTATTTCGACTCGAACCCGAAGTGGGCCACCCTCAACCCTCGGCTGGAGGGGCTTCAGGCCCTGAGCAGCGTCTACGCCAAGGCTCCCGAGGACGGTAGTGGACGACACGACTGGTAGCGCCTGGGCGAAAGAAGCCTCATGCTTTACATGAGCGATTTTTGTACAGCCCGCACCACACTTGGCGAAAAGGCCCGCTCCGCGACTGGCTACATCAGCCACCTCGCTATGATCCGTCCAGTCAACCCAGATCTCTACGACGTGCCCTTGTTGACCTTTGCACGTCCTGGTGCATAGAAGACCAGTGCTGCAGGCGCAGTCGTCGAGGCGCTAGGCGAGCCTTCCGTGTCAAGGAACGATCTTGGCGGCCTCACCAGTTCTGCCAACGCTCCTGAGCAGGCAAGGCAATCCGCCAACGTCCGTGACCGTCCATGGTTGTACGACTCGTTGTCACCCAGTGGGTCCTCCCACTTGCCAGAGGCTCGCCCTACAGGTTGTCGTCCAAATACTCCTGCACAGGGCCATAGAGCGGGTACGGGACGTAAGTGGCAACTGCAGCACGGTCACACCAGGCCACCTCGGCGATCTCTTCTCCATCCGCCGCGTGCGCCGATCCTCCAACAAAGTGGGAGGCAATGTAGACCATCGTTCGGCCACTCTCGCGGTGCACTCGTTGGCCCAGGCCACGGACCGCGCATACGGCAACTCCGGCCTCCTCTAAAGCCTCTCGGACTGCCGCCCCGTCAGCGGACTCGCCGGGCTCTACCTTTCCGGCGGGGAACTGCCACGAAAGCCGGCCTTCCTTCACCCGTCGCCGCACCAACAGGACTCGACCGTCATCGACGATGACAGCCGCGGCGACAGGCCGGCAGTCGTCGACCAAAGGCGACTTCATCCTGTCTCTCTATCAGTGGGGCGGGCGGGAAGCGAACCCGCGACCGAGGGATTCCCGGCGATCCAGTCGGACTTGGTTCCGCTCCAGGTCAGACGGGGCGAGTGGATCCGCTACGGCCGCGTTCGGTGGCGTCAGGTGCTGTGCAGCAGCGTCGAGCCGGGCCGCATGCAGAAGTCCATCTATCGGATGAACACTCGCCACGGTTGTCGCTTGTAAGGTAGTCACATGCCCAGATATCTGATGGGGACGGCCGAAGTGCGCCGGAGGCTCGGAGGCATCAGTCGTCAGCGCGTCTACCAACTCACGCAGCGACCGGACTGGCCAGCACCCTACGATGAGCTGATCCAGGGAAAAGTATGGCGACGAGATGACGTTGAGTCCTGGATCGAGCAGCATCGACCCAACTCCCACCCGGACACCGTGAACCCCAGCCGTCCCTGATCTTTGTTCGAGCTGCGGATGGGAGCCTGGCAATCGTGGACTACCCGGACTCGATCTCGAAGGAATGCCGGCCAGGGTGCTCCGCGAACAACAGGCATACGATCTCATTGCCTCGATCATCCGGCTCCGGCAGCGCGACCGGACAGATTTTGATCTCCTTGATCTCCGATGCGGTCAGCGACCAGCGGACCCCCCAATCGGTTCCGGTTCCCTGCTGCCCATGGGATCCGTGTGGACCATCGTGTCCGGCTTCAAGCTCGCAATCAACCTGGCACGTACTGGACAAGGGCATCGCCCACAAGTACATCAAGCCCCGCACCCCGCGGCCCAACGGCAAGGTCGAGCGCTCGTACCGCATCGACGCCGAGGAGTTCTACCGGATGCTCGACGGCGTGCTTCAACGACAAGCTCCGCGAGTGGGAGGAGTACTACAACTACCATCGGCCCCACGGCGGCCTCGGCGGCCAAACCCCCTACGAACGGCTTAAGCGGAATTCCAGGACCCAGGCATAAACGATCACCGTCGGTTGCACAAGATCTGCGGTGAGAACTTCTATACGTCTTTCAAGACGGCCCTCCGGGCCGCGCGCCCGACCATCCTCGCCGGCCGGTCCCGCCTTGCCGCTTCGCTCCCGGCGCGAGCCGGCAGCGGTTTTGCGGCAACCGGCGGACACGACGAAGCCCCGGATCTTCATTGACTAACGAATATCCGGGGCCCTTTTCATACGTGCCGACGATCAACCAGGTTCGGTATCGGTGCCCTCTTCTGCGACTCCGGGTGCCGCAGGTTGCTCGGCACCCGAATCGATCCGTTGCAGCTCTTCATCGAAGATCCGCGATACAAGAGTCCAGGCCGGACGCCTGCCTTCTTTGGTTCGTGGTTGACTCCACCACGCTCGTCCAGCTGCCGTCGCCAGGAGTCCTGCGGCGGCTTCGTTTCTTACGTCGCTCTCGGTGACTTCACCGACCTCCACTCCAGCCACGATGTACTGGAGTTGCAGCGTGCGCCACACGTCGCGCATGTACTCATGATCGCTGGGGTCGCGGCCAAATGCGGGTGCGCATATGTGCGGATATTCGAATGAGAGCCGAGCGATTTCCACCTGCATGGGCCGTAACGCTTGGATCTCAGCAGCACGGCTTTGCCTAGCCTGGGTGGCGAATGTTCTGGCCACTGTGAATAGCGCTGCAGCCGAGATCAACGCTGACGCGAAGCCGTAGGCTTGGCCGATGTTGCTCATCCTCGACAGGTCGGCGTCGCCCACTTGGGCTAGTCCGAGGAACGCGAGAGGTGAGAGCAGTACGGCGATAACGAATGTCATGACGAGTAAGTACATCTTGGCGTTGGTCCAGGCGGGCTTCGTCTTCTCCACTGCACTCCTCGGCCTGTCGCTTGGTAGGGGCTATCTCGTGACCGAAACCGTGTATTAATGGTGACGCACGAAGGCACGTTTCCGATCATCGCTTTAGCGGTGGCTGTTCCGATCAGCCCCTGCGTCCGGCGGGCAGGGCCTCCGGCCCTACAACCCGGAGCGGCCTTCGGCGGCCGGGGCTCGCCCGAACCCCGCGGCTGCTCTGGGATGCCCGCGCACCTGCCGCGTCCCATCGCGCACCGGAGGCAACCAGACCGCGTCCAGCTGGTCCAGGTCGTTCGTCCGGTGGGGCGCTCCACCTGGACCAGCCGGACGGGGCCCGGCCACGCCGACAGCCGGACCACCCGCGAGGTCTACACCCACGTTCTGCCGGAGAGCGAGCGGAAGGCCGCCGAACTGATGGACTCGGCGCTGCACGACGAAGCAGCGTGGCCGTGCTGAGAGCGGGTCCCGCGGTATAGGGGTCGACTCCCGATCGCGCAGGCCTGGCTGAGCGGGCCTCGGGGCGGCCTGGAGGCCGAACCCTGCTGCGACTCACGCCGAGCATCCGCAGGTCTTCGGCCAGTGTTCGGCTACCGCGAACCCTGTTTGTGGGACCACATCTCTGTCAACACCTGTCAACCTTTGCCGACTGCCGACTGCCGACTGCCGACTGCCGACTGCCGACTGCCGACTGCCGACTGCCGATAAGGCGATCCACGTGGTGCCCTTCGCGAACCCTGCGCCGGACTCTGGTCGACGCCCTGACGGGGCGGTGTTCCTTCGCGCCGATGCCCGGTCGCCGCACTGCACCGATCTTGGCAGTTACGCCTCTGTCTGATCGACGACCAACGCCGCGCCCCTCACTCATCGTGACGAGTAAAGTGAGAAAGCTCGATGGCTAGGCCGCTGATCCAGCTTATGAAGCGCAAGGAGAATAGATGTCTCCAGGATCGAACTCCGAAAGCCGACGTACGTACCGCAGTTCACAGTCGAGCGAAGACGCCTTCGGTCAACAGTCTGACCACGCGGGCGCCCAAAAGTTCAGCCCCGATGCAAGCGAGGACGCCTGGACAGCGGGGACGGAGTCGCTTCTCCGAGGCCCCTTCCTGCCAACTGGTACATCTAAGAAGCCCACCAGCCTTGCACCGGCCACAAGCGGGCCGTACGTCGGCGAGCGGCCCGCCGTCGATGAGCGGACAAGACAGTCGATCGAGCAGCTCAAGGAGCGCATCGAGGCGTTGGAGAGCAAGTCGGACGAAGGCCCGACCACCGGGTCTGCGCCGACACGCACGGAGCCGCTCGAACGGGCCATGGCAAAGCTGAGTAGGTATGACGGTCTCATTCGCCAAGCGGAAGGCCGGGAGAAGGCCGACCTTCAGCGGTGGCGGGTTAAGGCTGCGGCCGAGGTCTTGCATAGCGCCGTCACCACGGTTGACGGTCACGTCCCGGACAAGATCGCCGAACCGCTCAGGGAAGTCCAGACGGCATGCGACCGTGACTCCTCACTTCCGGGCTGGCTCGACCCGGAATCCTTTGTGGGGATGGCAGTGATCGTCGGGATGGCGGTGCTGGTGGCGACCGGGGCGGCGCCGCTGAGTGCAGCCGTTGTCGGCGAGTCGATGTTGAAGGAAACGATTAAGGCAGCGATCACGACACTGGTGGCCGGCATGCTGATGGAAACAGGCAGTCATCAGCTCAAGTCAATGCGGGAAAGGCGTCTTGCCTCAGCCGACGACCAACGTACTGGATCAAAGTCAGGGAAGGAGTCCGGGAAGTGATTTCTCCGAAGTGTCGATCTTGGGGTTTGGGTCGGCCGCGCTGGATTGCAGAGTCGCCCCCCGGTGTCCTCCCGGGCCCGTCCCGAGTGGTTTGGCGTCGGCGGCCATGCGCCGGTAGACGATGTCGGACAGGCGTCGTTTCATCGCACGCATGGCTTCCGTCGGGGTCTTGCCGGCGGCGAGTTTGCGTCGGTAGTAGCGGCGGCCTTCGGTGTCACGGCGGAGTTGGACCACGGCCACGATGTGCAGAACCCGGTTGATGCGCCGGTTCCCGGCCCCGGATAGCCGGTGCCGGTTCTGGTCGCTCGAGGGCGCGTCGATCGGTGCGGTGCCATTCCACGACGCGAAGTGCGCGCGGCTGGGGTTGATGACACCGATTTCGCCGAGCAGCCGAGCAGCACCGGACGGACCGATACCGGTGAGGTCCTGCAGGGCGCTGCGGTGGTCTCGACCAGCTCGGTGAGTTCGGCGTTCGCGATTTGCCCCCTCGGCCCAGCGCCGCGCGGGTCGCGATGGAGTGCCGGCGCTCGGCAACCACGCGTACGGGCTGCGGAAGCGCTGTGCCGGGCGGTCGCGTCAGCTGGGCGTCAGGTACTTCGCGAGGGCCGGGGCGTAGTCAGGGTTCTGCTGGAGCCACGCCTTGACGGCCTCCGCCTCCTGGCCCTCGCCGAATTTGTTGACCACGGTGTCCTCGAGGCTGCCGTACTGGGCGTCGTCCAGCTTGAAGTTCTTGATCATGTTTGCGATCTCAGGGAAGTCCTTGGAGAATCCGCTGTGAGCGAGACTGTGCAGACTCTCCGGTTGGCCGAACGCCCCCTTCGGGTCTTCGAGGGGCCGGACGGGGAAGGCCTGGTTGGCCCAGAACGGCTTCCACAGCGTCGCCACGATGGGCTGCTTCGCCGCCGTGGCCTTCTTCAGCGCGGTCAGCATCGCGTTCGTCGAGGAGAGCACCAGCTCGAAGTCGGGGTCGAGTCCGTAGGCGGGGAAGACGTCGTCCTTCGTCGCCTTCGTCAAGCCGGCGCCAGGCTCGATCCCGATGATCTTTCCGTCGAGCTCCTGGGCGTAGCTCGGCAGATCGGCGATGGATTTGATATCGGAGTACGTGGGCGCCGCGAGGAACAGCCCCGCGTCGGCGTAATACTTGCCGAGGTCCTCGATCTTCGCGCCATATTGGTCCATGTACGACTTCTGCGTGCGCTCCGACCACGCGGAGGAGAAAATGTCGATGTCCCCGTTCGCGAGCGCCGCGTACATCGGGTCGTTGTCGCTGAGCTTCGTGATCTTTACCGTATAGCCCTTGCTTTCCAGTATGTTCTCGAGCAGGTACGTCGTACTCAGCCCATCGGTCCAGCCCGGGATCATGCCCATCGTGATGGTCTTGCTGCCGCCGGAGCCACTGCTGTCGGAGCCGCTGCCCGAGCAGCCGGACACGGTCAGGACGAGCACCGCCGTGGCTGCACCGAGCCACATCGAAGGGGGCCTGCGTCGCTTCCCAGTGCTCATAGTGCTTTTCCCCTCTAGGTTCGTATGGCTACGGCGCGCTTGTCCGCCGACCTTCGCCGACCCGACTTCCCCGAGTGTCTCCTCGCCGTCGGCGGCGCGGAGGGGATTCTCTGGGTTCAGCGTGCGAGCCCGTCCCCGCGGAACGCCGCTGCGATCAGTACGGCGTCATAGACAGCCCGGTCGCCGGTGCCGGTTCCCGTGTGGGTGGAGTGTGGGTAGCGTCGAGCAAGGCGGTGAAGGCGGCCGGTTCGAGCGGTTTGGCGAAGTGGTAGCCCTGCGCCAGCCGGGAGCCCAGCAGGGTGAGTTCGTTGGCCTGGGCCGCGTCCTCGACCCCCTCGGCGATCGTGTCGATGTTGAGGGAGCGGCTGAGCCGGATCACGGCCTCGGCGACGGCAGAGCCGGTGGGCGTGCCGTCGAGCTCGGCCACGAAGCACTTGTCGAGCTTCAGGATGTCGACCGGCAGGTTTGTCAGGTAGCGCAGCGACGAATACCCGGTGCCGAAGTCGTCAAGCGCGATCCGGATGCCGTGGTCGTGCAGCTCCCGGAGCACGGGTATGGCCAGTCCCTCGTTGACGAGCGCGTTCTCGGTGATCTCGAGGATGAGGTCGCCCGCGGTGAACCCGGTGTCGGCCAGGATGGCGAGGACCCGCTCGGTCAAAGTTGGCTCGTCGAGTTGCCGCGGCGAGAGGTTGACGCTCAGCGCCAGGTTCGCAGCGGGTCCGCCCCGCTGCCGCCAGGCGGCGACCTGGGCGCAGGCGCCGCGCAGCACCCATTCGCCGAGCGGCGCGATGAGTCCGCCGGCCTCGGCCAGGGGGATGAACTCCTGCGGACCCAGCAGCCCCAGAGTCGGGTGCTGCCAGCGGACCAGGGCCTCGACGCCGAGCACGGCACCGTCGTGCAGTGCCACGATCGGCTGGTATACCAGGTGTAGCTGGTCGTCGTGGATGGCGGTGCACAGCTCCTCCGCGGTGGGTATCACGACGGTGCGGTCGGTTTCCACGCTTGGGTCGTAGCAGCGCCAGCCGTTGATCTTCTGTCGCTTGACGTGGTACATGGCGAGGTCGGCTCGGCGCAGCACTTCCTCGGCCGGGCACCCCCCATCGGACAGGGCGATGCCGATGCTGGCCCGGGCGTGCAGGCGCTGGCCACCCACGTCGATCGGTTCGGCGAGCGCGGCGATGATCCGTCGGGCGACCGCCTCGGCGTTCTCCGGGCTGCCGATCTTGCATAGGACGACGCCGAACTCGTCACCGCCCAGCCGGGCCGCCGTGTCCGCGCCGAGGGTGTTGGCCCGCAGCGCCTCGGCGAACCCCACCAGCAGGGCGTCGCCGGCGTCGTGCCCCCAGGTGTCGTTGATCTGCTTGAAACCGTTCAGGTCGATGAACATCACGGCTGACTGCCCCCCGTGCTCACGGTCGCTGGCGACCGCACGGTCGAGGTCGGCGAGGAAGGCGGTGCGGTTCGCCAGGCCGGTGAGCGCGTCGTGGGACGCCTCGTAGGCCAGTCGGTCCTGGAAGTGGCGGCGCTCGGTGATGTCGCGGTGGTTGACCACGATGCCGTCGACCGCTGGGTTGTTCAGCAGGCTCCGCGCGACCACTTCGTGCCAGCGCCAGCCGCCGTCGGCGTGCCGTACGCGCATTTCGAAGCGGTGCTCCCGCTGGTCGGTATCGGCGAGCAGCTCGGCGTACATCGCGTACGCCTGCGCCGCGTCGTCGGGGTGCAGCAACTGGTCGAAGTGCGTGTCCACGAGGTCGTCGGGACGGTAGCCCATCACTGTCTCGGTCGACGGGCTCAGATACCGGTGGCGCCCGTCGGCGTCCACCACGGCGATCACGTCGGACGACGCCTGCACAAGCGCCCCGAAACGCGAGGCCGCCCGCCGTCGTGCGGAATGGGAGCGCGCCGCCACGATCCCGATGCCCGCGGCGATCAGCAGCGCGGTGGACAACCCGATGGTCAGCTGCATCTGGGACTCTTGGTAGGCCTGCCGTCTCGTGCTGACCGCGGCCACCGCCGCGGCGCTCTCCGACTCGGCCCGGGCTTCGAGCGCGTAGGTGATCGCGAGCGTCATGGTGCCCAGGTCCTGACCGGCGACCAGCGGCAGCCCGGGCACCGCCGGCTCGCCGAGGAGATGGACGTGGACGCCGTTGTCAAACGCCTGCCACTTGCCGAACAGGTCGTCGAAGCCGGCCGATGCGTCGGTGCCGTCCACCAGCTGCCGGTACTGCCGCATCAGCTGGTCCATGTCCTCGAGTGCCCGGGCGGTGCGCAACCTTGCGCTGGCCACCTGCGCGGTGTCGGCATCCGGCACGACCAGGGTCTCCACGCCGTCGTTGATCCGGGCCTGCTGGCCACGGATCTCTCCGAGCAGGGCCAGACGCGCCACGTTACGGCTGTCGAGCTCGACCACCTCGGCGTTCGCCCAGCTCATCCGGATTAGTGTGACCCCACCCAGCCCGGCCAACAGGAGCACCACAGCGGTGATTCCGACAACACCGGTCAGCCTGTCCTTGATCCGGCCTCGTCGACGCTGCCAGCCACCCATGCGCAACACCACTCCCGGTCCGATATCCGTTCCCAGCTATTCGGCCGATGCCGGGAGTGTCTGAGGACGGCATTTCGGCGAAGAGCGGCCTGAAAGCTCACCACCTGCCGTTTGGTCACCGACGCTGGATCGTGTGCTCCCTGCGAGTCCGGGTCTTCGACAGCCAGATAGTCCGCCAATCGCGCGGCAGCGAGCAGGTAGATCTGGCGCGTCGTCGCCGGATGGCTACCCGCTCGCAACGACCGCTCCAATCTCGCAACGGCTTGGCCCGGACACGAGCTTCACTCCCGTCAGCAGCGGCACCACGCTCATCGCGCAGCTCCCGGTCATAGTCGGTCATTGCCTTGCGTGGCGAAGGGGGCTCCAGCACGGTCGCGCCGGTTCAGGCGCGGTCGGTGGCGGCGTCAGATCTCGGCTGGGTCGGCAGTGCCGTCCTCGGCTGCTGTGGGGTGTATGGCCCGGCGTGGGCGGTTGGGCGCGGCTGGCCAGTGGCGGCACAAAAGGCATGGGTGCCGGTTTCCGTGCCCCTCGGCGGCCCCGGCTTGTGCCGCAAGTCGCCGGGCCGCGAGGATGCAGGTGTCGTCGTCGGAGTTGCGGTGCGTAGGTCGGCGAGCAGATCTTCGAGGAGCTGCGGGTTTCGGGCGGCGCAGATGTGCGCGAGCGGTGTTCGATGAGCCCGTGGGTGTAGAGAACCAGGACGTCGTCGGGTCCGAGGGTGGCGGTGGCCTAGGCAGGCTGGCGCAGTGCGCCGAGAAGCGGCCCGTGAGGCCGGGACAGTTCAGTCGTGGGGCCCGCGCGGGTGTGCAGCGGGGCAGGGTGGCCGGCCTGAGCCCACGTCAGCTGGTGGGTGGTGGGGTCGTAGCGCATGATGACCGCGGTGGCGGTGCCGAGCGCGGCGTCGCTGGTGTACAGGATATCGCCAGCCCTTGTGCGACGAAGTGCGGTCACACCCTTGCGCGCGTCACCCAAAAGCGGGCCACCCGGGGGTGGACGGCAGCCGCCTACGGATGAACCCGATCAACCGTCGGTAGCCGGTTCCGGCCGTCGACCGAGGGTGTCAGCGTGTTCCCGCGGCGGCCGCTGCCGGTGGGTGGAATTGCAGCAGGTCGGGGCTTTGCGGGCGGGCGAAGTAGTAGCCCTGTAGCAGATCGACGCCGAGCGCGCGTAGGGCGTCGGCGGTGGGTTCGTCTTCGATGCCTTCGGCGACGACGGTCACGCCCAATGATTTGGCGAGGTCGGTGACGGTACGCACGATGGCGGCGTGTGGGGCGGAGCCGACCATGCGGGATACGAAGCTGCGGTCGATTTTCAGTTCGTCGATGGGTAGTTCGGGCAGCAGGGCGAGTGAGGTGTAGCCGGTGCCGAAGTCGTCGACCGATACCCGTGCGCCGAGTTCGCGCAGGTTGGCCAGGCGGGTCGCGACCTGTTCGGGATG